>CAVVDR010000014.1:0-11427 GCA_963746955.1 uncultured beta proteobacterium
GATGTGAAGGGCGATCTGTCCGGCATTTCCCAGCCGGGCGGCGGCAACCCCAAAGTGGCCGAGCGAGTGGAGAAGCTGAAACTCGAAGGCTTTGAATACAAGGGTTGCCCGATCACCTTCTGGGATCCGTTCGGCGAACTGGGCCACCCGGTGCGTGCCACGGTTTCCGACATGGGACCCTTGCTCCTGTCGCGCATGCTGGACCTCAACGAGACCCAGGCCGGTGTGCTGAGTCTGGTGTTCAGGGTGGCGGACGACAACGGCCTGCTGCTCCTGGATCTGAAGGACCTGCGCGCCATGCTGCAATTCGTCGGCGACAACAGCAAGGACTTCACCACCGAATATGGCAACGTTTCCGCCGCCTCCATCGGTGCCATCCAGCGCGGATTGCTGACCCTGGACTCGCAGGGCGGCGAGAAGATCTTTGGCGAACCCATGCTCAATATCGCCGACCTGATGCAGACAGTTTCGGGCAAGGGCATCGTCAACGTGCTTTCGGCCGACAAGCTGATGCAGTCGCCCAAGTTGTACGCGACGATTCTGCTCTGGCTGCTGTCCGAACTGTTCGAGCATCTGCCCGAAGTGGGCGACGTAGACAAGCCCAGGCTGGTGTTCTTCTTTGACGAGGCGCACCTGTTGTTTACCGATGCGCCCGATGCGCTGGTGGAAAAGATCGAACAGGTGGTGCGGCTCATTCGCTCCAAGGGCGTCGGCGTGTATTTCGTCACCCAGAACCCGGCCGATGTGCCGGACAAGGTGTTGTCGCAACTGGGCAACCGGGTTCAGCATGCGCTGCGCGCCTTCAGTCCGCGCGACCAGAAGGCAGTGAAAGCTGCGGCCGACACCATGCGGGACAACCCCGTTCTGGATGAGCAGGCCGCCATCACCGAACTGGGCGTCGGCGAGGCGCTGGTTTCCTTCCTCGATGAAAAAGGCCGGCCCACCGTGGTGGAGCGGGCCTTCATCCTGCCGCCGCAGGGCCAGATCGGCCCGATCACGGCGGAGCAGCGCAGGCTGGTGATCCAGTCATCCCTGGTGGCCGGGGTGTATGAAAAAGCCGTGGACCGGGAATCTGCATATGAAAAGCTCAAGGCCCGCGCCGAACAGACGGCGGCGCAGAGCCGGCCTGCCCCGCAAGGCGAGCAGGCGCAAGCGGGCGGCGGCCTGTTCGGTTCGGGCGGTATACTGGGCACGATGCTGGGTGGCGGCAGACGCGAGGGCGCCGTTGAGGCGATGACCAAGTCCGCGGCACGCGCGATCGGCAGCCAGGTGGGGCGGCAGATAATTCGGGGCGTACTGGGTTCGATTTTTGGCGGCAAACGGTGAGCAAGGTGATCCTGGGCGCGAGCCATTTCGACAGCAGGGCGCGCGAGTGGGACAGCAACCCCCTTTTCATCGAGCGGTCCAGGCGCATCGCAGAGGCCATCCGCCGCAGCGTTCCCCTGAACCGCAACATGCGGGCGCTGGACTATGGCTGCGGCACCGGGATGCAGAGCTTCGAGTTGAAGGATGAGCTGGGACACATCACGCTGTATGACTACTCGGCCGGAATGCTGGAAGTCCTGAACGAGAAGATCCTCGCCCAGGGGGTGTCCAACATGAGCGTGCGCCAAGTCAATCTGAGCGCAGACGCCCTGCCCATGGAGCGCTACGATCTCATATACACTTCCATGACCCTGCACCACATCCCGGATACGAGCGCCGTCATGCGTTCCTTTCACATCCTGCTTAATGAGGGCGGCTATTTATGTGTCGCAGATCTGGATCAGGAGGATGGCTCCTTCCACGGACCTGAAGTAGACGTGCACCACGGCTTCGACAGGACAGAGCTGGCGGCCACGGCACAACAGGCCGGCTTTGGGAAGCCGCGCTTTGAGACGGTGTTCGAGATCACCAAGGAAAGCGAAAGCGGGACTCGCACTTTCCCGGTGTTCTTGATGTTTGCGCAGAAGGCCTGAGGTGGCATGGCCTGGCTGTTCGCCTGAATGCAAAGCTTCCCGCTAGCGCCGTAACAGTAAAGGACCAAACATCATGCGTTGGGAAGGCGAGAGGCAAAGCGACAACGTGGAAGACCGCCGCGGATTGTCCATCGGTGGCCGCGGATTCGCGCTGGGAGGGATTGGGACCGTCGTCGTCACCCTGATCGCGCTCTACTTCGGCGTGGATCCGAGCGTGATCCTGAACCAGGTGGCCAGCTCGCCGCCCACTGCTGAACAGCGGCAGGCCACCGCTCGCAGCCCGGAGGAGAACAAGCTGGCAGAGTTTTCCGCCGTGGTGCTGGCCGATACCGAGGACGTCTGGACCCAGGTGTTCAAGCAGAAAGGCAGCGCCTATCCCATGCCCAGGATGGTTTTGTACACGGGCGAGGTGCAGTCCGCCTGCGGCTTCGCCCAGGCTGCCATGGGGCCTTTCTATTGCCCGAACGACCAGAAACTCTACCTCGACCTTTCCTTCTTCGACGATCTGCACACCCGCTACGGCGCTTCGGGCGATTTTGCCCAGGCCTATGTAATCGCCCATGAGGTGGGCCACCATGTGCAGAACCTGCTAGGCATCCTCGAGCAGGCGCACGCTGAGCAGGAGCGCGCGTCTAAAGAAACAGCCAACGCAATCCAGGTCAGGGTGGAGTTGCAAGCCGACTGCCTGGCGGGCGTGTGGGCCAAGCGCGCCGATCAGAGCAAACACATCCTGGAAACCGGCGATGTCGAGGAGGCCCTGGCCGCCGCCAGCGCCGTGGGCGATGATCGATTGCAGCAGCAATCGCGAGGCTATGTGGTGCCGGAATCCTTCACCCACGGTTCGTCGGAACAACGCATGCGCTGGTTCTCCGCCGGCGAAAGATCCGGCGATATGGCGCAGTGCAACACCTTCAAGGCGGCACGACTTTGAGTGCCTGCTGATACAAGGCCCGGTATTCCTCAGCGCTGCGTGCCCAGCTGTAGTCCTGCGCCATGGCGGTTTGCATGAGTTGGCGCCAGCGGGACTTGTCCGCATACAGATCGAGAGTTGCATCAATCGCCGCAAGGATGGCCGCTGGTTCGAGTTCATCCATCACGATGCCGGTGGCGGTGCCGTCCGCCAGATTGGTCGCGCTGGCATGAACCACGGTATCCGCAAGCCCGCCAACGCCATGCACGATCGGCAGGGTGCCGTAGCGCAGGCTGTAGAGCTGGTTGAGACCGCACGGCTCGAACCGGGAAGGCATGAGAAACACATCGGCGCCCGCCTCGATGCGGTGAGCCAGCCCCTCGTTGTAGCCGTGATGGAACGCCACCCGCCCTCGATGATCTGACGTCGCCTGCGCGAACGCGGCTTCAAACTCCGCCGCACCGTTGCCCAGCATGGCCAGCTGCACATTGCGCTGCAACAGTTGCGGCAGTGCCTCGAGCAGAACGTCCACCCCTTTCTGCTCCACCAGCCTCCCCACCATGCCGATGAGCAAGGCGTCGGGAATCTGCTTGAGCTTCATTTCCTTTTGCAGGGCCGCCTTGTCGCGGGCCTTGCCCGCCAGCCGGTCGCGCCGGTAGTTTGCCGGCAAATGCGGGTCGGAAGCCGGATTCCATTCATGCCGGTCGATGCCGTTCAAGACCCCGTGCAAATCCTGCCGCCGATAAGAGAGCAAGCCATCAAAGCCACTGCCGAATTCAACGGTCTGAATTTCCTCGGCGTAAGTGGGGCTCACCGTGCTGATGAGCCGCGCATAAAAGAGGGCTGCTTTCATGAAGGAAAATTGGTCGTAGAACTCCACCCCTTCGGGCGACCAATACGACGCGGGCAACCCGCTCTTCACAAACAGCTCATAGCCAAAATTTCCCTGGTAGGCCAGGTTGTGAATGGTGAACAAGCTGGGGATAGCGCTGCCCCGCGCTCGCAGCAGGGCAGGAATCAGACCGGTTTGCCAGTCATTGGCGTGCACCAGATCGGCTTGCCAGTCCAGGCCCGCCTCATTTTGCGCGATGCGCGCCGCGGTCTGGCAGAACAGCAGATAGCGGTCGCCATTGTCCGGCCAGGGCTCGCCGTCGGCATCCAGATAAGGGTTGCCCATGCGGGCGCTGAACGAGGGATGGTCCACCAGCCAGACCTGGGTGCGCGACGCGGGCAGCCGGGTATGGAACACCCGCACCCACTCGCCATCGACATCCAGTGCGGCGCCGAAGCGCACTGCATCCAGGCGCGACAGAAGTTCTCCATAGGCGGGCAGCACCAGGCGGACATCCACGCGCAACCGGGCCAGGGCCGGCGGCAGGCTGCCAGCCACATCGCCCAGGCCGCCGGTCTTGATCAGCGGGAAAGCTTCGCTGGCGGCAAACAGAACCTTCACGTGCCGGCTCTTTCGCTAAGCGGTTCTCTTCAACACCAGTCCGCCCAGGGGTGGCAGGGTGATCAGGATCGAGTAGCCCTGCCCCATCCAGGGTACGGCTTCGGCATCGACGTCCATCGGCCCGACATTGCTGCCGCCGTAATGATCGGAATCGGAATTGAGCAGCACATGGTAGCGGCCCGCCGTCGGCACGCCCAGGCGGTAACCGTGGCGCACCACCGGAGTGAAGTTGAGGACCGCAATGCTGGACTGGTCCAGCGCCTTGCGCTGATAGCTGATCACCGACTGGCTCACATCGTGGCAGTCTATCCATTCAAATCCGGCGCCATCGAAATCATGCAGGTGCAGGGTGGGGTCGCTGCGATAGAGCCGGTTCAAATCCCCGATCAGGTGCTGCATGCCGCGATGGCTGGGAAAATCCATCAGCACCCAGTCCAGGCTCGCGGAAAAATTCCACTCGTTCCACTGCGCGAACTCAATACCCATGAACAACAGTTTCTTGCCCGGATAAGTGAACTGGAACAGCAGCAGCAGGCGCAGGTTGGCAAACTGTTGCCACATGTCACCGGGCATGCGTGCCATCAGGGAACCCTTGCCATGCACTACTTCATCATGGGAAAACGGCAGGACGAAGTTTTCGGTAAAGGCGTAGAGCATTCCGAAGGTGAGGTGGTCATGATGATAGGGCCGATGGATCGGATCCTTGCTGATGTACTCCAGGGTGTCGTGCATCCAGCCCATATTCCATTTCATCGAGAACCCCAGCCCGCCGACATAAGCCGGACGGGTCACCTGCGGCCAGGCGGTCGATTCTTCCGCGACCACCACCACCCCTGGATGCAGGCCGTGAACCAGGCTGTTGAGATCGCGCAGAAAATCGATCGCCTCCAGATTCTCGCGCCCGCCGAACTGGTTGGGCAGCCACTCGCCTTCCTTGCGCGAGTAATCCAGATACAGCATCGAGGCCACCGCATCGACCCGCAGGCCGTCGATGTGGAACTCTTCCAGCCAATACAGGGCCGAGGCCACGAGGAAATTGCGCACCTCGTTGCGACCGTAATTGAAAATCAGGGTGCCCCATTCCTTGTGCTCGCCGCGGCGCGGGTCTTCGTGCTCGTATAGCGGCGTACCGTCAAAGCGGGCCAGGGCAAACTCGTCGCGCGGGAAATGCCCCGGCACCCAGTCGAGCAGAACGCCGAGGCCATTCTGGTGGCAGTGATCGACAAAGTAGCGGAAATCTTCCGGGCTTCCGAAGCGCGAGGTCGCGGCAAAAAATCCGGTGCATTGGTAGCCCCACGAATCGTCCAACGGATGCTCGGTGACCGGCAGCAACTCGATGTGGGTGAAGCCCAGCGGCTTCAGGTAGTCCACCAGCTGATGCGCCAGATCGCGGTAGTTGAGAAAGCCTCCGTCGTCCGTTCTGCGCCAGGAGCCGAGATGGACTTCATACACCGTCATCGGCCCGACCAGCCAGTCGCTGCGGGTGCGCTGCTCGATCCAGGCCGCATCCTGCCAGACATGCTGGTTGGGCTGGGTTACGCGGGCAGCGGTGCTTGGCCGCAGTTCGAATTCCTGGGCATAGGGATCGGTCTTGACGTAGATATAACCGGTGTCGCGCTGGCGAATTTCGTACTTGTACAGATCGCCCGCCTTCAGGCCGGGAATGAACAGCTCCCACACACCGGTCGAGCCGCGCGAACGCATGGGATGGCGGCGCCCGTCCCACGCATTGAAATCGCCCACCACGCTGACGCGCTCGGCGTTGGGCGCCCACACGGCAAAGCGCACTCCCTCGACCTCGTCGACCGTGGAGGCGACAGCGCCCAGCATGCGCCAGGCCTGATTGAGTTTGCCCTGGGAGAACAGGTAAAGGTCATGGTCGGAGAGCTGCGGCGCAAGACAGTAGGGATCCCACTGCACATAGCCGTCGCCCGTGACGGGATGGATGCGCAACTGGTAGGGCCGTGAAATTTCCGCGTCCGCCCATTCGAACAAGCCCTCCCCGAGACTGTGCATAGGTGTCCAGTTCTGGTGCAGTAAAATCTCCACCAGCCGGGCATGGGGCTGATAGGTCCGCGCGATGAGTGAACCATTCTCGTCCTCGTGAAGGCCTAGCAGGCTGAACGGATCGTGGTGTCGGGCGTCAGTCAGAGCCCGCAGGTTGGAGCGTGCGATCATAAGGTGGAATCAAATTTGCTGGTAATGGGGAAGGGTATTTACCAAAGTCTGCAAGGGTCGTACCCGTAAAATGATTAGAGGTATGATTATCCGATTGCACCGGATATAAGTCAGTAATTTTCTTCAATCGATCCTGGAAATGTGAAAAATGCGTCTAGAGCATCCGCAGCGACTTGTCAGCCGACTGACCCGGGACACGCTGGCCCTCATCCTTGCAGGCGGCCGCGGGTCGCGTTTAAAGCAGCTCACTGACTGGCGGGCCAAGCCAGCCATTCCGTTTGGCGGCAAATTTCGCATTGTCGATTTTCCGCTCTCCAACTGCCTCAACTCAGGCATCCGGCGCATGGGTGTGCTTACCCAGTACAAGGCCCATTCCCTGATCCGCCACATACAGCTCGGCTGGGGCCACTCGCGGGTGGCGATGGGCGAATTCGTCGAACTGCTGCCCGCCCAGCAGCGCATCGATGAACTGTCCTGGTATGTGGGCACCGCGGACGCGGTGTTCCAGAACCTCGACATCATCCGCATGCACAACCCCACCCATGTGCTGATACTGGCCGGCGACCACGTGTACAAGATGGACTACGGCCCGATGCTTGCCTATCACGTCGAGAAGGGCGCCGATCTGACTGTGGGCTGCATCCAGGTCTCCCTGGAAGATGCCAGAGGCTTTGGCGTCATGGGGGTCGATATCGATGCCCGCATCACGGAGTTTGTCGAAAAGGCCGACCATCCTCCTTCCATGCCCGGCGACGCGAACGTGGCTTTGGCCTCGATGGGAATCTACGTGTTCAACCGGGATTTTCTCTTCGAACAACTGATCAAGGATGCGGACGATT
This sequence comes from uncultured beta proteobacterium, assembly GCA_963746955.1. Taxonomy (GTDB): domain Bacteria; phylum Pseudomonadota; class Gammaproteobacteria; order Burkholderiales; family Thiobacillaceae; genus DASQBT01. Next base: position 7,339 of record CAVVDR010000014.1, read on the forward strand.
CCAAATCAGAGCACGATTTCGGCCGCAACATCATCCCTTCGCTGATCAATCATTACCGGGTCTTTGCCTACCCCTTCATCGACCCGGAGAGCAATGCGCAGATGTACTGGCGCGACGTGGGTACCCTGGATTCGTACTGGGAGGCCAATATGGAGCTGATCGGTGTAACCCCCGAGCTCAACCTGTACGACATGGACTGGCCCATCTGGACTTATCAGGAACAACTGCCGCCGGCCAAGTTTGTGTTCGACCAGGATGGCATGCGCGGCATGGCCATCGATTCCATGGTGTCAGGCGGCTGCATCATCTCCGGCTCCACCGTGCGTCATTCCCTGCTGTTCTCCAATGTCGTGGTGAAGGAGGGAGCAGAAGTCCAGGATTCGGTGGTGCTCCCCAATGTGAACATCGGCGCCGGCGCGCGCATCCGCCACGCGATCATCGACAAGAACTGCGATATCGCGCCGGGACTGGTGATCGGCGAGGACCCGAAAGAAGACCGCAAGCGCTTTGAAGTCAGCCCGGGGGGGGTCATCCTGGTCACCCCGGAAATGCTGGGCGAGGCCTTCCACTATGTCCGCTAAGAAGCACATTGCGCCACTCAACGTGGTGCTGTGCTGGCACATGCACCAGCCGGAATACCGCGACCCGCTGTCGGGGGAGTACATCCAGCCCTGGACCTATCTCCACGCCATCAAGGACTACACCGACATGGCCGCGCATCTGGAAGCCAACCCCAAGGCCCGCGCGGTGGTCAACTTCGTGCCCCTGCTCCTGGAGCAGATCGATGATTACGGGCAAAATCTGCGCGCCTACCTCGAGCACGGCACGCCGCTCAAAGACCCGCTGCTGGCGGCGCTGGTGGCGGTCCCGTCGGGCACCGGCGGGCGGGCCGATCTGATGCGCAAGTGCCTGCGAGCAAACGCCGCCCGGCTCATCATCCCCAACCCTCCTTACGCACAGTTGGCTGAGCTGGCTCGTTGCGCCCTGGACAATCCCGGCGCCATCGCCTACCTGGGCGAGAATTATTATTTCGACCTTGCGGTCTGGTATCAGCTCGCCTGGATGGGGGAAACGGTTTGTCGCTCCGACCTCCGCCTGGCCGAATTGAAGGCCCATGGCCATGGTTACAGCGCCACCCAGCGTCGGCTCCTGCTCTCCATCATCGCCAGCCAGATCGAAGGCCTGATCCCACGCTACCGCGCCCTGGCCGAAACCGGCCGGGTGGAACTGTCCATGACTCCCTATGCCCACCCCATACTGCCGCTGCTGCTGGATTTTGATGCCGCGCGCGAAGCCATGCCGGAAGCGCCTCTGCCGCAAGGCAGCTATCCCGGCGGCCAGGAGCGCGTACGCTGGCATCTGGAACATGGGCGCCGGGTGTTCGAACACTACTTCGGCCAGGCGCCCAAGGGTTGCTGGCCATCCGAGGGCGGGGTCAGCAGCGCGGCCCTCAAGTGCATCGCGGACGGCGGCTTCGGCTGGATCGCCACCGGCGGCAACGTGCTGAAAAACAGCCTGCGCTCGATGCAGACCGACCCGGCCTGCCTGCACAGCGCCTGGAAGTTGGGTGATCTGCCGCTGCATTGTTTTTTCCGGGACGACGGCCTGTCCGATCTGGTCGGCTTTCAATACAAAGACTGGCATGCAGACGACGCCGTCGCCAACCTGATCAGCCACCTCGAACAGATCGCGATCCAATGCCCGGATGCCCATAGCGTCGTCTCCATCATCCTGGATGGGGAGAATGCCTGGGAACATTACCCAAACAACGGCTACCACTTTCTTAACGCCCTGTATGAGCGGCTGTCCAGCCACCCGCGCCTGAACCTGACCACCTTTGGCGCCCTGATGAAAAAGTATCCGCGCGCCGACACCTTGCCCCTTCTGGTTTCCGGCAGTTGGGTCTACGGCAGCTTTTCCACCTGGATAGGCGACAAGGACAAGAACCGCGCCTGGGACATGCTGGTAGCGGCCAAGCAGGCGCTGGACCTGGCCCTGCCCGCACTCGACGCGGCCGCCCGCGAAGCGGCTCTGCACCAGCTTGCCATCTGCGAAAGCTCAGACTGGTTCTGGTGGCTGGGGGAATACAACTCCGCTGACACCGTGGCCGATTTCGAACGACTCTACCGGCTTCAGCTTGCCCGCCTGTACCGCATGATCGGCCAGCCCGTGCCGGAATATCTCGACACCGTGTTCGCCCATGGGGGCGGCCTTCCGGCCTTGGGGGGAGCGATGCGGACGGGGAATGTGTGAGGGGTGGGTTGGTCGGGGGTAGCCCGACGCAAAACTTCGCCGGGGGTAGCCCGGCGGCTAGTCACTTTTCTTGCTTCGCCAAGAAAAGTAACCAAAAGAAGGCGAACCCCCTTCGCTGGCCTTCGGCTTCCCTTGGCCAACTGCCTCAAGCCGGGCAATGCGGAAACTCGCTTCGCCTCTAATTTCGAAGGAAGCGAAGCTCAAACATCCGCATTTCTGTTAACCGGCTTGAGGCCGTTGTCTGCGGCAACTCAGAGGGGACGGAAAAACAAGTGGCTGCTCTAATTCTTCTCAAATGAACCATGCCAACTAATACGCCAGAAGGCTACAGAGGCAGGCACCTTTCGGACGCGGCGACCAGTTTGATGGCCATTCTGGAGCATTACGGATTTATCGCCGAAGCGACCGCAAAACGCGCTGGAAAGACAATAAACGTGCTGCGCGACGGCGATCGCTGCGGCTATATAAACCACAATGTCCTAAGACTCAAGGGCGCGCTTGGATATCACTTTGCTCGTTGGGGCTATACGAACAATGCCTGCCCGCCAGAGTTGGCGGATCGACTAGTGCCGGAGTTCTGCGAGCGCTACCATTGCGATTCAAGTGACCTTACTGTCCAACATGGTTCCGGGGCTAATAGGGGACGCACATTTCTTATCATCAATTCGCCGACAGTGGCTTTACGGGTACTGCTCCAAGACGCGGGGATGTCGCTAGACAAGGACGTCCATATCACCCAATCTGAACAGAAGTTCATCGAAGGTGCGGTGCGCGACGTCGTGATGCGGGAGATCGAACGGTCGTCGAAAGCACGCCAAGCTTGCCTTTCCTATCATGGTTTCGACTGCTTTGTTTGTGGCGTGAACCTGCGTCGCCATTACCAGCGCATAGACAAGGAACTAATTCAAGTCCACCACGAAGAACCTTTAGCGACCAAGGCCGGGGCGCGTGAGGTCGATCCCGTTATTGACTTGAAGCCTGTGTGTCCGAATTGCCGTGCCGTTATTCACTCCAAGAAGCCGCCGTACACGATTGCAGAAGTGAAGGCGATGCTCCGTGTCGAACCGGAAGTTGATCGCGTATAGCACGCCCGCAGAAGCTGAGGCAAACTACTACCGGCAACTCACTGCACATACCGGCGTGCCAGCATTACTTAGACCAATCGGCCTCTACGAAACCCGGGGCGGTTCAATGAGCAGCTTAGGAGGCATGTAGTGAAATCTATAACCTGGAACATTGTACTTGCCCTAGCTGTTATGACTCTAATTGAGTCCGCTTGCACCACACCAGGTATTCAGTTGGTGGCACCAGATACGGTCGCTGCGGCAGCGAAAACTGGAATGATTAAGGACGGCAAGGCACATGTCTATGCGTTTCTGGGAACATGGCACCGCTTGGGAGCAGACATCAAAGTTGGATCGCCATCCAATTTCTTTGTAAATGGCGTGAATGTTGGAGGAATCAACAAGAACGAGTGCATGTTTATTGAGCTTCCAGCAGGAAGCTATAATTTTGCGTGGCAAGAGCGTGTGTCATCCTCACCAGTTACAGCTAGTCCAAGAACATTCACCATTGCGCCAGACCACAATCTGTTTGTGGCATTCGATATGGGAACTGGAGTGGGGCAGATGTTTGGTCTCGTCGGAGCCTTAGCGGAAGGTGTCTCGGGTGCAGCTGCAGATGCGTCGGTAGAAGGACTTCAGACAATCCAAGACATGAAGATCGTTCTTCCCAACGAAGCTGTGGTTGCGACTCTTCGACCAATGGGCCAGTAGAAAGACATCCCCTCAAAGGGTCGGGATTGGTTTCCTGTCCTCTGATCTGCCGCAACCGGCT
>CAVVDR010000015.1:0-45404 GCA_963746955.1 uncultured beta proteobacterium
CGCATCCTGCATTCCGGCAAGACCCCCAGAGAGACCTATAACGCGATGTGGGCCGCCCTGACTCAGGGACTCCCATGGAAAGGCGAATTCATCAATAGACGCAAGGACGGCGGCGAATACGTGGAGTTCGCCATCGTCACCCCCCTGCGTCAGCCGGACGGCCGCATTACACACTATGTCGCGGTGAAGGAGGACATCACCGAAAAGAAACGCATCGGCGCGGAACTGGACCGGCATCGCCAACATTTGGAAGAACTGGTGGATCTCCGCACCGCCGAACTGCAAATTGCCATGGCCCAGGCGGAATCGGCCAACCAGGCCAAGAGCGCTTTCCTGGCCAATATGAGCCACGAAATCCGCACCCCGATGAACGCCATCCTGGGCCTCATCTACCTGATGACACGCGACGAGATCACGCCGCTACAGAGCGACCGGCTATCCAAGATCAACAGCTCCGCCCGCCATCTGCTGTCCATCATCAATGACATTCTCGACCTGTCCAAGATCGAGGCCGGCAAACTGCAACTGGAGCAGGGTGACTTCGCCCTGAGCGCCGTGCTGGATCACGTTCGCTCCATCATTCTCGATGCGGCGCAAGCCAAGGGGCTGAGCGTGGAGGTGGATGGTGACGGGGTGCCCACGTGGCTATGCGGCGACGCAACCCGGCTGCGCCAGGCCCTGCTGAACTATGCCGGCAATGCGGTCAAGTTCACCGAGCAGGGTTCCATCGTCCTGCGCGCACAATTGCTGGCGGAAGACGATGCCGGGCTGCTGATTCGTTTCGAAGTGCAGGACACCGGCGTCGGCATCGCCCCGGATGTAGTGCCCAAATTGTTTGCCGCCTTCGAGCAGGCCGATGCGTCCATCACCCGCAGGTTCGGCGGCACCGGCCTGGGCCTGGCGATCACTCGCCATCTGGCGCAAATGATGGGCGGCGAAACCGGAGTCGAGAGCGTACCGGGCCGGGGCAGCACCTTCTGGTTCACGGTGCATTTGGCACGCGGCCATGGGCTCATGCCGGGCGCCGCCGCCCCCGAGATCAACGCCGAGGACGAACTGCGCCGGCGCCATGCCGGTGCGTCTCTGCTGCTGGTGGAAGACAATGCCATCAACCGCCAGGTGGCCCTGGAACTGTTGCACGCGGTGAACATGGTGGTGGACACCGCCGAGGATGGGTTCGAGGCCGTGGAGAAGGCTGCTTCCAGCGCCCCCGACCTGATCCTGATGGACATACAGATGCCGCGCATGGACGGCATGGCAGCCACCCGTGCCATCCGTGCCCTGCCCGACTGGGAGAGCAAGCCCATCCTGGCGATGACCGCCAACGTCTTCGCCGAAGACCAGCGCGCATGCCTGGATGCGGGCATGAACGACTTTGTCGCCAAGCCGGTGGACCCGCAGGCGCTCTACGCCACGTTGCTCAAGTGGCTGCCGGCGACCGGGGCCCAAGGGCCGCAGGGACCGGCAGCCGCGCCGGCCACCGTGAGCAAGGGCTCGGCGGATCCGGCAACCACAAACATCCTGGCGCATCTCGCCAACGTGCCTGGCCTGGATGTGCGGCGCGGCCTCGACGCATTGCCCGGCATGCCTGATCTGTATGTGAGTTTGCTGCGCCAGTTTGTCGAACTGCACCAGGATGACATGAACCGGGTGGCTGGCTGCCTGGCGCAACATGATCTGCCCGGAGCCCGGTTTCTCCTTCACGCGCTCAAGGGCGTGGCTGCCACTCTGGGTGCGTTGTCGTTGGCCGAAGCGGCGAAGGCACTGGAAGCCGAATTGCAGGACGAATCCGGCGTCTATGATGAACTCCGGGTCAGCGCCCTGACCGGCGAATTCGCCACGGCCTTCAGTGCGCTGACTGCCGTTCTGGGAATCCCGCCTGCTGCGCCCCTCGCTGCTGCGCCGGCGGAGTTCAAACCGGAAGAGGCGCGCGCCGTCTTAAGCGAACTGGAAGGCCTGCTTGGGGAGAACGACACCCGCGCCATTGCCCTCCTCGAGGAACACGCCGCCCTGCTGCGCGCCGTCCTGGGACAACCGTACGAAGCCCTGGCCCGGCAACTCGGACAATTCGAATTCGAGGCGGCGGCGGCGACCCTGCGAGCAAGTCGACCCGCCCCTCCTGAAGCATGAGATGCCCGGCCAATTGGCCGGTGTCCAAGACCGTCGCCCGGCACCTGAAGCAGCGATTTTGGCCTGAAGGCAATCGGCTATCATCAGGAGAGGGAATGGAATCAAACTTCCTCAATCAATCAATCGGAGGCTCAAATGGCTAGAAAGGCAAGCGCACTGGTTGCCCGCGTAAATCATTCACATTCTGCAGCAGGACCGACGGTCAGCACTGAGGATCGGCAGCGCATGATTCAGGAAGCGGCCTACTACCGCTACGTGCAGCGGGGTTTTGCCAACGGGCACGATCTTGAAGACTGGCTTGCTGCCGAAGCGGAGCTTGACGGAATGAACGCCCAGCAAGCGGCCCAATCCGCCGAGTCGCAGGAATTCGAGGCGCAGCAGAGCGGAGTCCATGGGTTCAGACGCGATGACGCGTTGAAACGCATCGTCAGGCAACACCCGCAACGGGGCATAACGCAGGTCGAGGGCATCGAGCCGAAAGAAGCGCCGGCGAAGAAGTAATGCCGCGCCAGCGCAAGGCGCCCGGGCTGGGCCGGCGCCTGTGTGACGGCGTAATTCCTCAGGCGGGTTGTGCGACGGCTTGTTACCCCAGCAGGCCGGGAAACAGCTGGCCAAGACCGCGCGCGATCATTTCCACGGCAATGCCGGCGATGATGAGGCCCATCAACCGCGTTACCACGTGGATGCCGGTGGTGCCCAGCCTGCGGGCAATGACCGGGGAGAGACGGAAACTCAGCCATACGCTCAAGGCGACCAGCACGATGGAAGGGATGAGGCTCAGGTGGCGCACCCACTCCGTCGCGCCAGCTCCGCTGCTGGCGACGATTACATGGGTGATCGCTCCCGGCCCGGCAAGGAGCGGAACACCGAGGGGAACGGCGCCCACCGCTTCCTTTTCCATGGCCTCCTGCGCTTCTTCGGGTGTCTGGCGTATCGGACTGATGCGCGCCTGGGCCATGGAAACGGCGAGCATCAGTAAGATCATGCCGCCGCCGACGGAAAACGAGGCCAGGCGAATCCCGAAGATGTCCAGCAGGATAGTGCCGCCGAACGTGAACACAACCAGCACGCTCAACACCGTGAAGGAAGCGACCCAGGCCGCCGCCTTGCGCTGGGCAGCGGAGAAACCCTCGGTAGCGGCGAGAAATACCGGAATGATGCCTACCGGGTCAACAATGGCGAACAGGGTCAGGGTGAATTTGAGTAATTCATGGATTTGCATTTAAGGACGCTCGCTTTCCTGACGGTCCATCGTTCTGCGCATGGTCGAGTCCACGGTTGCGCCTCATGCTTTCGGTAACGATGCATTGTCGAACATTCGCGCCGCATTTGCGAGCCGACGTGCAACGATGAAAGAGGCGTATTGAGGCGCGCCCGCCGATGCGCGATTGGCGGATGACGTTCGATGGTCTATGGATGATATAACTGCGTACACGTCGACTTGCATGAGCCGCGCTCGCCGCGTGGCGGGATGCAAGGCGCAAACAGTCAGCTTATGGAGGATGAACAAACGATGGCGACCATAGCGGTGCATTTCCGATTCCTGACCGGTCTCAAACGCAAGATTTTCCGTGACGCCCGGCTGCTGGGTACCTGGGATGATAACGGGCGCTGGTCACAAGGCTGGACGGAAACGCCGATGATGGAAATCGTGGCAGAAGATGGATGTCCGGGTTTTGGACTGATCGTCAAGTTTGACGCAGGTGAAGTCGGCAAGCGCTTCCAGTGGGCGGTCAGGCTCAGCACGCCCGCGGCAGCAGATGTCTCGGGAATACCCACGGAAGTAAACGATGCCAACCGTACCGAGCGCGTGCGCATGTTTCAGCTTGCACCTGCCGGCACCCCGGCCCAGTTGGAGGAATACCACTTTACCCAGGCGCGCCGGTTGGGCGCGCGCAAGGTTTTCGTCCATGGGCGTTCCGGCGGGTCGGGTCTGCGGTTTGCGGTTTGGGCACCCAATGCCCAGCAAGTCGAGGTCGTGTTTGGCGACCCGGCCAACGGCTACATCGCCGATGATGGCGACGGAATCGATCCGTCGCGTCCCCCGCTGCCCTTGACGAAGGGCGCCGACGGGACCTGGCAGACGGAAGTGATCCGGGATTTTGCCGCCCACGAGGGGCTGCCCTACATGTATCGCATCAGGAATGCGCAGGGACGCACGGTTTACCGGACCGATCTCTTCTCGCGCCAGCAAATCGGAAGAGGAACCCGGAATCCAGCAGGCGGCCATTGGAACGGTGGCCCGGCGGAACTGGATGGCACCAAAAGTTGCAGCGTAGTCGCCGGCCTGGACACTGTCGCGCAGGATTTCATCCCGCTATCCGGACAGGCGCCAGTCCGCATCAGCGAGGATGATTTTTGGGCGCATGAGTTCACGCCGGGCCTTCCCGTCCCCAGCCGGATCGAGGATCTCGTCATTTACGAACTGCACATCGGCGCCCTGGGATTCGGCACCGAGCGGCCCGGCAATCTGGAGGACGCGATGGCGCTGCTGCCGCATCTGGGGGACCTCGGGATCAATGCCGTCGAACTGTTGCCGATGTCGGAATTCTCCGGCATCGGCTGGGGATACGGCGATACCCATCACTTCGTGGTTGAATCGAGCGCCGGCACACGTGACCAATACAAGCACTTCATACGCGAATGTCATCGGCGCGGCATCGCGGTGTTGCAGGACGTTGTTTACAACCATTTCGACCCCGATGCCGAGCGCGCCGAGTGGGCCTACGACTCCGACGCGCCGGAACAGAACATCTATTACTGGTATGAGGGCCAACGCTCCGATTACGCCGCACCGGACGGAGGCTATCTGGACAACGGCTCGACCGGCTACGCGCCGCGCTACTGGGAAGAGATGGTCAGGCACTTGTTCGTCAGCAGTGCGGCGGCCTTCATCGAGGAATTTCATGTCGACGGACTGCGCGTGGACCTGACCCAGGCAATGCACCGCGACAACGTGTTGCATGCAGATGGCAGAAGCGTTGGCAGCGCCAACCAGTTTGGCGCGAAGATGCTGCGCGAATGGAGCCGCACGCTGCGCCTGATCAAACCCACGGCTATGCTGATCGCCGAGGACCACACCGGATGGGACAAGGTAACCCAGCTTCCGGAAGCGGGCGGGCTTGGTTTCGACGCCACCTGGTATGCCGCGTTTTACCACAACCTGATCGGCGATTCCGACTCGTCAGGAGGTCGGGCGAGGCTGGTGAAAATGGCCGGCCTGGGTGACGAGCGCGGGCTGGATATGGCTCAGTTCGCGGACGTGCTCTATCAGAGCAAGTACAACAAGATCGTTTATCACGAATCCCACGACGAGGCCGGCAACTCAGGCGGCTCGGTTCGAACCCTGGTGTGCGGAGCAAATGGCGCAGCGCTGGTCGGCCTGACCCGCGCCTACGCCGAGGCGCGCGCCCGGGTGGCCTTCGGCCTGTCGCTCCTCTCGGCTGGCACGCCCATGTTCTTCATGGCGGAGGAAATCGGCGCGCAAAAGCCCTATCGGTACGACAGCTTCATGGCGAATCGTGAAGACATCGCATCCGAGCGCGCAGGGAAGGGGGCAAACCTGTTTCGCTTCTACCAGGACGTCATCCGGTTCAGCCGGCGCCACCCCGCAGTTCGCGTGCAAGGCATCGATATCGTCCATGTCAACGATGACGCCAGGACGCTTGCGTTCAGGCGCTCGGCAGGCAGCGATGAACTGCTGATCGTGGCGAGTCTGAATAATCAGGTTCTTGAGGCGTACGCCATTCAGACCGAGGCGTGGCGCCTGCCGGATGGCGCGTGGAGCGAACTTTTCAACAGTGACGCCGCGATCTATGGCGGGAACAACATAGGCAACTTCGGCGCCAGTCTGTACGCGGCAGGTGGCCGCATACAGGTGCGCATTCCGGCCAACGGCTTTCTGGTTTTCGCGCGAATTTAGGCCGACACTTCAAACGCCTGCCGTGTGCGGCACCCGACGTGCCCCACGCCGGTGTCGGCATGTTTTGATATGGGCGCTGAATTCAAAACGGCTCACGCCGCGGGATAGAAGGGCGCTTACGCGAGTCCGAGATTCAAGTGGAAATGCTCTTTCAGGCGAGAGATCTCGGAGGCGATGGCATGGGGAAAGCCATGACTCATGTTCCGTTGATCCATTAACAGATCCTCGAAATACGAGATCATCAACTTGGGCTCTTGCCACAGTGCGGCGATACAGTTGCACACCCGCGGATATCGCTCGACCAGATGGGCGGGGTACAGAGTGTCCGGCAGGCCCTCAAGCCAGGCCAAAGTGATTGAACTAAGAGTCTGGTCTTCGGGCATCACTTGAGTGCGTTGGTCACTCTGGGGCGCTTCGTCCCCATGTTCATCCGTAGTCCGGCCTGAGTCATTTGCGGCATCCGCATTTGCCTCCCCCATCATGTTCTCAGTCTTGAAGCGGTCTCATCAATCACAGGAATCCGGGCAGGGGCGAAAAGGAGATGCATGCCCGCCAGGCAACGGACGAAGGGCCGGAACCGTGCCAAGTCGTCCTGTCCATCTTCCAAACGCAAGCGCGATAGCGCCTGCTTCGCCGCGCCGGCGCCAGCCTTTCAGGCAGGGCCGAACAGAAGTTTGTCGAGTTGGCTGGTTCGATCGCAGGCGTGGCCGCACTGACGGCGCTACGCCTGCGACTGGAAGCATCATTTCTTCTTGGCAGCTTTCTTGCCGGCAACGGCGGCCTTGAAACCGGCGCCCGCGGTGAAACGCGGCACGGTTGTGGCGGGAATCTTGAGTTCCTTGCCGGTCTGGGGGTTGCGGCCGGTGCGGGCAGCGCGCTTGGACGACTTGAACGTCCCGAATCCGACGAGAGTAACGGTATCGCCCTTGGCCACAGTCTTGACTACGGCGTCGATGATTCCGTCCAGCGCCTTGCCGGCGGCGGCCTTGCTGATATCAGCTTCCTGTGCAGCGACTTCAATCAATTCTGACTTGTTCATGGATACCCCTTTGGTTGAGTGAGGAAACGTGATGCTACCAGCGTTTTGGCAATTTGTAACAAGGGCGGCGGAAAACGGCCTGTTCTGCTGAACCGCCCGCACAAACAATTCTGCCGTCCCGGCTACGAGTGCGCCCGCTGGCTAGGCGGAGTATAGGGCGATGTCGGGGTGTCACGCCAGCGCACAAGTGCGAAAGCCGATGAAAATATCGTTGCGATGAGGAAGATAGAAATTGCGATAGCGCGGGTGATGCATGCGGGTGCGCGTGACGAGGGAACCGCCGCGCGCACTGCGGTGGGTATGGAACCACGGCTCGGAGTAATCACGATACGGGTCCGGGGAAAAGCCGGGATACGGGGCAAAGGCATCAGCCGTCCATTCCCACACCGATCCTCCCCAGTCGATCAAGCCCAGTTGTGCGGCACATTCCCATTCGGCTTCGCTCGGCAGGCGTCGTCCGGCCCAGCGACAGTAGGCTTCTGCCTCAAAGGCATTCACGTGGCAGACCGGCGGGTCCGGTGGCAGCCGCTGCCATCGGCCAAACCAGAGCTGTTGCCAGTCGCCGTCTGGCGCGCGGCGCCAGCGCCGCGGCTGCGCCAGAGCCGATTGGCGCAGCCAGGCACTGCCCTCGCCGGACCACCAGCGGGGATCGTGGTAGCCACCCCCCATGACGAATTCGGTAAAGGTGGCGTTGCTGACGCACCCTCGATCTATCCGGAAAGCGGGGAGCCATACTTCGTGCGCCCACTTCTCATTGTCGAACACGAACCCGGCATCGGCGGGTGAGCCAAGATGGAAGGCGCCCGCCGGGACGTCGGCTTCGCCGTCCTGCACCCGCGTGGGCAGATCAAGCGGCCAGGGCGAGGGGTAGTTGAGTGTCTGGCGCATATAGCTCAGCGCCTCTGCGTGCATGTCCTCGTGAAACAGGGCGAGGCGGAAGAAGTAGAGACCCTCATCGTCATCGCTGCTGCCCGCGAGCTTTCTACGCACGCTGTCCAGCACGGCGGCCGCGTAGTCGCGCAGCGCAGCAAGCGGAGGCAATTCCAGATTCCAACGCGCGTGATGGGCGATGCGGCTGGAGTCGAACCAGGCGTCTGCGCCGGGTAGGAGCGAGGGGCAGGCGGACACCACTTCGCCGTGTTCGTTCCGGCGCGCTTCGCGCAGCGCCCACCATTCGGTGAACCAGGCAATGTGGCCGTATTCCCACAAAGGTGGATTGATGCCGGGATCGTAAGGTACTTGCCACTGTGCAGACTTCAGATCGGCAAGGATTGCCCAGGTTTGACCGTGAGCCTCGAGCAGTGCCGCGTCGAGTTCGCGCCGGTCCAGGCTCCTTGCCGCGATCCCCTCCGTGTGCATGACCATGACCTTTACGTGAAGCGTCGAGCATGATTATCAGCCCGGCCTTGCGCGCAGACAAACAAGGCGCGGTGCAGGAACGCGGCCGGCGGACTTGAGAATTTCAGTCTTGTTCCAGAGCACGATGCCGCCTAAAACCAGAGGCGGGTGTCGCGCGAAAGGAATTCCTCTGCCGGCAGATAGTGCGATCCGTCGCAGGAAAAGTTGAGGCCGACCAGGCCGTTCACCACATTGAGCGAGCCGGCGCGCAGATAGATATTCTTGTCGACCTGGCGCAGCTCTTTCAGGCGTATCAGCACGTCCCGTATCCGCTCGGGCGGGATGCAGGCGCCGGTCTGAAAAGGCACGCTTGGGTAGGCCAGGCAGACCTCCGGCGAGAGGATGTCTTCCAGTACATGAACCCGATAACGCATCGGGTCACTGGTCAGCCACAGGGTGGCCCGGCTGCTGGAAAAATGCAGTTTGGCGTGGAAAATGCCGCGGTCGCGCATGAGCACGTCCACGATCGCGATAACGTCATCGATGCTCTGGTCCATGGCCGATTCGACCCGGCACTGGCTGAACAAGCCCTGCCGGATCGCCGGATCGCCCTTGATCTGCAGCCAGGTGCGCGGCTGCTCCGCCGCTTCACCCGGCAGCGAGAGATCTCCGAGGGAAAAGTCGGCGGCGAGAAAACCCAGGGTGCGGGGACCGTCCTGAATGCACTGCACCGCGGTAATGCAGGGCAGTTCGGTATTGCGCGAAACGTACACGGGAGACAGCAGCGTTTTGGCGGCCGACGCCGCGCGCAGGTAGGGGCGCCCGGATAGATCCTGCCCGCGCTTGCCTGGGTCGCATCCCACGGGCGAAATGCTGGATGAGAGCTGGCGGCCCTTGCGGCTGACTACATACAGCAGATTGGCGGGGGAGAGATCCGGCAGGGATTGCGCCAGCAGGGCATCCAGCCGGTCGGGGTTTTTGATATGTTCTTCCAGCATACCGGCGACACGTTCCAGTCGCTCGGTGAAGCGGGCTACCAGCAGGGCCCGACGTTCACGGATCGCGGGCTGCAGCCAGGTCACGACGCGTTACCGCCGGGCAGGCGACTCAGGCCCATGACCTTGCGCGCGGCATCCGACAAATGGGCGCCGCAGTCCATGGCCGGCTTGCGCAGGCGCCGATAGCGTCTTCTTCGCTCACGCCGAGTGGGCGGATCAACCTGCGATTGGCCTGCTCCACCCGCTTCTTTTCCCGCGGCTCATGCCGGGCCTGCGTGAGCTGATCGCTCGTCGCCTGAAATGCCGGGAAGCGGGAAATGGCGACATCCAGTATGGGCCGCAGCCTGGGCGGATCGAGCCCCGCCACCACATAAGACCCGACTCCGGCGTGATTCGCGGCGCGGATGGTCTGCGGGTCGGCGCCGTCCGTGAACATCGCCGCCGGACGGGGGCAGTTGCTGCTCATCACGCAGATGTGTTCCGGCGTGTCCCGGTCCGGTGAGTCAATCGAAATGATCACGGCATCGGGTTCGATGGACGCGACCTGGGCGCTGATCTGCAGCGCCGACCGGCTGATGTGAACCTGGCAGCCTGCCGCCTCCAGCGCCGGCTGGGTGAGCCCGATCCTCCCGGGTTGATCGTCCACCAGCAAAACGCTTAGCGACATGTTGCGATGACGGCCCGCAAAAAAAGTGGCCCCGAGGGGCCACGCAAAGGTTCGGAGGAGAACTTACGAGCAGCGAGGTGCCGCTCAAACCTTATCAAGCACGCCCCATGCCAGGTGCGGGGTTTACTGCAAGCCAATGATATTGGGTACTTTTTCCCAAGGCTACCGGACATGCGTACAGTGAAATGCGCCCAGCCATAGGGCATGCTGGGCTGTTCCTGTGCATCGTTGCTCTCTGACGGAGGAGATGCTCAGGACACGAGCAGCAAGAAGACCAACAGCAGGTTGATGATGAACAGGGTCAGTGAAACAGCCTGCCAAAGCCGTAGCGGGTCCCGCTCAGCGAGTGGCGGACGACGATAACGCGGCGCCGCCTGCTCACCGCGCTGCAGCGCGAGGAGAAATTCTTCCGCCGTTTCATAGCGCCGCACAGGGTCCCTGCAGCAGGCTTTGAGCAGCACGGCATCCAGCCAGGGCGGAATGTCGGGGCGATAACGTGAGGGCGGGACTGGCTCGGTGAAGCGCGGGTTCTGAAACGGCTCAATTTCGCCATAAGGATATTTGCGTGTCAGGAGGTGATAGAGCGTGACGCCGACAGAGTAAAGATCGCTGGCCGCTGACGCCTCGGCAGCGGAAAAAAGTTCCGGCGCCATATAACTCGGTGTGCCAGCGCGGTACTCCAGTCCGGCCTTGCCGCAGGCCGCCACGCCCAGATCAAGGATGCGCAACTTACCTTCAGAATCGAGGTGCAGATTCTCGGGCTTGATATCGCGATGCAGGATGTTGAGCCGGTGCAGGGCGGACAGCCCCTTGAGCAGCCGCACGCCGGTACGCACCGCGTCGGAAATGGGAAAGTGGCGGCCGTTGTCCAGCAGTTGCGCCAGCGTCGCGCCGTCATGCCAACTGAACAGGACGTAGAGGGCGCTGCGACCGGATGCGGGCAGCACCTGGGCGAAATAGTGCGACTGCACACGCTTCCCCAGCCATTCCTCGGTCAGCAGGTTTTCCTTGGCCTGGGGGTCGCTGTCGTGCAGCGGATTCAGGGTTTTCAGCACGGCCGGCTGGCCGCTCGTCAGCCTGACTTTGTAGAGCCGGGTCATGCGTGATTCGTGCAGCAGCGACTCCACCGTGCAGTCATCAAGTAGATGCCCTGGTTTGAGGATCGGAGGCAGAGGCAGGCTCAGCGCGGCACGCGCCCATTCCCGCGCATCGGGTGGCGGCGCTTCCAGTACTCGGACCACGAGACAGGTGGCGTTGTCCTGGCCACCGGCGCGCAGGGCCGCGTCCACCAGGGCTTCTGCAGCAAGCCTGGGATCCTGATAAAGACTCAGCAGGCGATGCAGTTCCACCTGCGGCAAAGGATCCCACACACCGTCGCTGACCAGCATGAACACATCACCGGCTTGCAGCGCCTCCTCGCTATAGTCCACGCTCAGGCGAGCGTCGAGTCCCACCGCGCGCTTGAGTACGTGTCTGAGCTCCGGCGCGTCCCACGCGTGATCCTGGGTGAGCCGCGTCAGCGTGCCCCCGCGCAGGCGATAGATCCGGGTGTCGCCCACATGCGCGATGAATGCCCGCGCGCCGCACAGCACCAAAGCGGAAAGCGCGCATGCCATGCCCTCCACCCGTCGTCTTGCAGCCTGGGATACCAACCACTGGTTAATGGGCTGGATCACCCGGTCCAGGGAATTGGGAACGTTCCAGGTTTCCGGCGTCGCATAGTAATCCGCCAGCAGGCCGCGCGCCGCGTACTCAGCGGCTTCGCGCCCATAGGAAAGGCCGCCCAGGCCGTCGGCCAGCACTGCCATGATGCCGCGCGAACTCAGCGGTTCGCCTTCCGGCAGCGCATAGACGGCATAGTCTTCGTTGCTGGCGCGGCCGCCCACGCGGGTGGCCTGGCCCAGGCTGACCTTGAGCGGCACGTTGAATTAAGCGGAGTGGAGTCGGGCGATTGTAAGCCCGCTGCCTCAAACCCGCGCGCCGGCGATCTGTGCTGCGCCCCAAGTAGTGCGCCAGCGGGTCTTGACGCTATACAGTCCGATTAGGGCCAGCAGCGCAAGGCTGGCGAAGATCATCAGTCCGATCTGATAGTCGCCGGTACGCTGCTTGATGTAACCCAGACTTGAGGCGAGGTAGAAGCCGCCTATCCCCCCGGCCATGCCGACCATTCCGGTCATGACCCCAATCTCCTTGCGGAAGCGCTGCGGCACCAGTTGGAATACCGCACCGTTGCCGATGCCCAGCGTGGACATGGCCAGGATAAAGATAGTCAGCGCAAGCCAGGCGGTCGGCATGCCAACGCTGGCGATCATCAAGGCCAGCGCGGCGACCAGATAGACGGCCAGCAGGGTGCGTATGCCGCCGATTCGATCCGCCAGCGAGCCGCCGATGGGACGCACCATAGATCCGGCAAACACGCAGGCGGCGGTGAAATATCCGGCATGGACCGGACTCATGCCGTACTGGTCATTGAAATAGATGGTGAGTGAGGATGCCAGACCGACGAAACCGCCGAAGGTGACGAAGTAGAAGAACATGAACCACCAGGCATCGCGATCCCTGAGCACATTCAGGTAATCCGCCAGCGACTTGGCGGGCGGGCAATTCGGCGCGTCCTTGGCCAGCAGCACATAAACAGCAAACGCCGCGCCCACCGGAATCAGCGCCAGGCCGAACACGTTGGCCCAGCCGAAGGCCACTGCCAACGATGGCGCCAGCAGCGCGGCGAAAACCGTGCCCGAATTGCCTGCGCCGGCAATGCCCAGAGCGGTGCCCTGATGTTCCGGCGGATACCAGCGCGACGCGAGCGGCAGGGCCACTGCGAAGGAGGCCCCGGCGAAGCCCAGCCCCAAGCCGAGCAACAGAACCTGCTGATAGCTGGAGATACCGCCCAGCCAGGCCCAGAGCAGGGAAGCAATGACGATAAGCTGGCCAATGAGACCCGCCAGTCTGGGTTTGAAGTGGTCCACCAGCACGCCCATCACCGGACGCAGGATCGCGCCGGCCAGGACGGGCGTGGCGACCATCAGGCCTTTCTGTGCGTGGCTCAAGGCCAAGTCCTTGGCAATCTGCACGGCCAGCGGGCCCAACATGACCCAAACCATGAATGAAATGTCGAAATAGAAAAATGCAGCAAATAGCGTGGGCGCGTGTCCTGCCTTCCAGAAACCCTTGTTCATAAATTCCTCCAAGTAAAAATGTAAATCAGTGCGTATCAGGGACAACGCCGAGTTGCGGCATTTCAGCCAGTCCCACTTCACGGGCGTGTTCGACGAAACCCTTGTTGCGCCAGAAGAAGGCCCCCGGCATCGTGGTTGGAATCACCAGCACATAGAACAGAGCGCGGCCGAGAATTGCAGCGGCGACGGCGGTCAGGGCCAGCGGAAGAAACAGTGCGGCTGCCCCGTCAATGACGATGGCTGCGGCCAGCGCCAGACTTAACGCAAGCAAGGCGTTGCGGGCCAGATAGGGGTAACCGTAGCGGGTGGTTTGCTCATAGTGGGACGCCGCGCCTTCGTCGCCGCGCATCTTCATGTCCCGGGCGTGCGCCAGAAGTCCGGCCGCTTCAAGGCTCAGCCCGGCTGCTCCGGCCATGGCCAGCAGGCGAGCCAGGTCGGTGGTCATGCTGCCCAGGGTCAGCGCCGACAATGCCAGCAGCAGGCTACCGAGCGCGAAGGCAGTGCCGGTGAAGGCGGCGCCGGTATGCCAATGGTCCCAGAACGGGCGCGCCGGGATGCGGTAGAGCTTGATCATGTAATAGCCGCCGAGCGCCACGCCGACAATGCCTGCGATGGCGCCGGCCAGCTTAAGCGCAGCGCCAAGCGGCAGGCCGGGAAACAGGCTGAACAAGGCGTAGCCGCTCAAGCCGCCGAAGAACAACGTCACGCCGGCGATTTCGCGGCTGACCGGCGACAACCTCCAGTTGTTGAAACCGCGGTAGAAACGCAGCGGCTTGCCCAGGTGCAGGTTGAGCCTGATCAGGCCGAATATCGTCAAGGCCAGCATGACACCCAGCGCTGGCAGGTGGGCCGCGCTGCCGACGAACTCGGCAATGGCCGACACGTTTAGCCAGGCGCCGATGGACAGCAACAGGAAGGCACCCATGACGGCTTGAACCGAAAGGGTAAAGGCGATGTGCGCGTTCTCGTGCGAGCCGAGCAGTTTGGGCAAATTCCACTGACGCGCGTAGCCCTGCTTGGGGTCGAGCGCAGGACGGAACTGATTGGTGGCCTCGTCGCGGTGATATTTCAGCGGCTGGCTGTCCACCCGCACCATGTCGCGTTGCGGGCTGCGCGTCTGCTGGAAGCGAATGTTGGGACGCGTGATGTCGGCGCGCGGAAAGCCGGGGATCTCAGTCTTGGCCTGGCTTTGTCCATCCGGGATGTTCTCGATCACACCGAAATCCAATGCCCGACCCAGACAGGCGGCGACGCAGGCAGGCTTGAGGCCGACCTCGAGCCGGTCCACGCACATGTTGCACTTCGACACCTGGCCTTGTACGGGGTCCAACTGGGGCGCGTTGTAGGGGCAGACCCAAGTGCAATACCCGCAGCCGAAACAGATGTCGGGGTCCTGCAACACCGCGCCGTATTCGGCGAACTTGGTGTAGGCGCGCGTCGGGCAGCCTTTCAGGCACACCGGGTCATCGCAGTGGTTGCAGGCCATGGAAATGTTGATGCGCTGGTAGTTGGGGTAGCTGCCGCCCTCGACGAAGCCGACCGACCTGAACGCGATGTGGGCCGGGTTGTCATTCTTCTCCGAGCAGGCCGCCTCGCAGGCGTGGCAGGCGATGCAGTTGTCGGCGTTGAAGAAGAATCCATGCTGCTTATAGCGGTTGGGGTTGGGACCAATAGCCGCATCGCCATTGATATTCAGGCTTAGACCGCGCAATGCATGGCCTTCCGGCACGGTCTCGATCGGCGTGCCATAGCGGTTGTGCGACCGGCTGCCCGGATCATGCAGCAGCGCATAAGCGGGCTCGTCGGGGCGGACGGGGAAAATCGCGGGTTTGGCGGACAAAGCAGGGGTGTCTGAGGCTTCCGACGACTCTGACCAGGGTTGCAGGAACCCCTTCTGCCTGCCTTTGGTCAAGGGAGAGAACGACGCGTTGTTGAGCAGTTTCATCAGAATCTTCTCATTTCCATGGACAGCTTCGCCGCCGCCATTTGATCGGCGATGCGCTCGATGCGGATGGCGGACTGTTTGTACGCGGGCTGGCGCGAGTGGGGGTCGAGCAGGCCCAGGGTCAGCCGGTTGGCGCAGTCGTAGAAGTGGAAGGGCAGGAACACCATATTCATCGGTACCCGCTGGGTCGGCGTGGCCATCGCCACCGCATCTCCGCGGCGCGACACCATGCGTACGTACTCGCCGCGCCGGATGCCCAGTTCCGCCGCCAGATCGGGATTGATCTCGATGAACGGGATGGGGCTGAACTTGTTGTTGTTGCCGATCTTTCCGGTCTTGGTCCGTCCGTGCCAGTGCTCGATCAGGCGGCCGGTGTTGAGCCAGATCGGAAACATCTCGTCCGGGACTTCGTTGTTGTCGATGAAGGGCAGAGGGATCAGCCTGGCGCGGCCGTCCGGGTGGCTAAACGTGCCGTCCACCGAATACAGGCGTTTCCCTCCCTTGGGCGGCGCCTCGGCGCGTGAGGCCTGGTCCGCGGTGTAGGGCCATTGCACGCCGCGGCATGTTTCCAGCAACGCGTGGCTCATGCCGGAGATGTCAGCCAGCCTGCCTTTCGACAACTCGCCCATTTCAAGGAAGATGTCGGCGGCCGTTTCGGGGAACCTCAACTTGGCTTCTTCGTTGAACCGTTCCGCCACCCGGTTGAATATCCACAGGTCGGACTTGGCGTTGCCGGGCGGCGGCGTCACCGGCTTGACCAGGTTGACACGTCGCTCGGTGTTGGTCATCACGCCTTCCTTTTCCGCCCAAGTACCGGCCGGCAGATAGACATGCGCGTACTGGGCGCTCTCGGTGTCCTGGTAGCAGTCCTGCACGCAGCAGAACTCGAGCTGCTCCATGGCCTTGCGGATACGCGCGGTGTTGGGCAGCGACGACATGGGGTTGGTGGCGATCAGCCACAGGCCCTTGATCTGGCCGGCTTCCATCGCCGGATAGATGTCGGTCTGGTACATGCCCCGCTGTTTGGGGAAGAACTCCGGGTCGACGTTCCAGAATTTCGCCACATCTTCCCGGTGCTCGGGGTTTTCCAGTGCACGGTAGTTGGGAAGGCCGGAACAGGATGACCATTCGCGCGTGCCCATGGCATTGCACTGGCCGGTAATGGAGAGCGACGTGCCGCCGGGCTTGCCGATGTTGCCGGTGATGAGCGCCAGATTGTTGATGCCCACCACGCCGTCGGAGCCGTGGGTGGACTGGTTGATGCCCATGGTCCAGATCTGCATCGCGGCGTGTGCCTTGGCAAAGGTGCGCGCCACTACGCGTATGGTGTCCTCGTCGATGCCGCAGATTTTGGACGCGGTCACCGGGTCGAACTTTTCCACCTCGGCGCGCAGGGCTTCCTGCCCCGTGGTATTGGCCTCGATATAGCGCTTGTCGTCCAGGCCCTCCTTGAAGATGACGTGCATCATGGCGTTCATCAGCACCACGTCCGTACCCGGCGTAATCGCCAGGTGCAGGTGGGCGTTCTGCGCCAGCATGGTGACGCGCGGGTCCACCACGATGAGCGGGAAGCCGCGTTTCTCCTGCGCCTCCTTCATCCGCCAATAGATGATGGGGTGCTGCTCCGGCAGATTGGAGCCCCATGCGATCAAACAATCTGTGTGTTCGAAATCGTCATAGCAGCCGGGCGGGCCATCGGAGCCGAAGCTGCGCTTGTAGCCGGATACGGCGGACGACATGCACAGGGTGGTGTTGCCGTCGTAGTTGTTGGTGCCGATCAGGCCGCGGTTCAGCTTGCCCAGGGTGTAGAACTCCTCGCTGAGCAACTGGCCGGTGGAGATGATGGCGAAGGAATCGCGGCCGTACTTGGCCTGGATACGCTTGATTTCATCGTGCAGCTTGTCCAGCGCGTGATCCCAGGTCGCGGAAGCCCATTCGTCGTGCCAGTGCTCACGCAGCAGCGGCTGGATACCGCGTCCTGCCGACGTGAACAGTTCATGTTCGAAGATCCCCTTCAGGCACAGCTTGCCCCGATTGACATCAGCATCGGCCACGCCGCGCGAGGCGACCGGCTTGCCGTCTGCGTTCAAGCCGACCTCAATGGAGCAGCCCGTGGAACAGTAGCCGCAGGCGGCATATTTCCATTCCACCACGCCCTTGTCAACGATCTTGATCGCATTCTTCTTGCGGCGTCCGAACAGCATGGGCCGATTCCTCAGGCCAGCTTCAGGAAGACGCGACCGGCTTCGACCTTGGTCGCATAAGTGCGCACGCAGCCTTTGTCCGGCAGCGTCGCCTCGCCAGTGGCGAGGTCGATCTTCCAGCTATGCAACGGGCAGGTGACCTTGCCGCCGTGCACGATGCCTTGCGACAGCGGACCGCCGCGATGCGGGCATTGGTCCCTGACCGCGAAGATTTCATCCGCTGCGGTGCGGAACACGGCAACCTGTGTGGCATCGACCTCGATCACGCGTGAGCCCTGGCGCGGAATGTCCTCGAACTTAACGATTTCGGTCCAGTCGGACATGTTCATTTCCTTTATTCAGTGGCGGTGCAGAGTTGGGCAGGGTGAGCGGGCACAGAGTCTTGTCTCTGGACGCTGCGCTCTGAAGTCCCGACCGCAATTCTTATGGGTTGGTACTCGTGCGCCGCCATGCCCTCGGCCCTTTCCTTCCAGGGATCGGTCTGGACGAATTGCTGGCTGAACTTGAATCGGCCAAACAGTTCGGTACGGCTCGCCGCGTCATCGACGACATGTTGTTTGATATGGCTGAGGCCAACCCGCTCGACCCAGGGCGCGGTGCGCTCCAGGTAGTGGCCTTCTTCGCGGTAGAGCTGGATGAAGGCGCCGCAATATTCCAGGACCTGGGCCTCGGTCTCCACCTTGCACAGCAGGTCGGTAACGCGCACCTTGATGCCGCCGTTGCCGCCCACATGCAGCTCGTAGCCCGGAGTCTACGCAGACCACGCCGAAATCCTTGATGGTGGCCTCGGCACAGTTCCTCGGGCAGCCGGAAACCGCCAGCTTGAACTTGTGCGGCATCCAGGAACCCCAGGTGAGCCGTTCCAGCTTGACACCTAGGCCGGTCGAATCCTGCGTGCCGAACCGGCACCACTGGCTGCCGACGCAGGTCTTCACCGTCCGCAGTGCCTTGCCGTAGGCATGGCCGGAGACAAAGCCGGCGTCGGAAAGGTCTTTCCACACGGCGGGCAGATCTTCCTTCCTGATCCCGAACAGGTCGATGCGCTGACCCCCGGTGACCTTCACCTCCGGGACCTTGAACTTTTCGGCTACGTCGGCGATGGCGCGCAGTTCACCGGGGTTGGTGAGTCCGCCCCACATGCGCGGCACGACCGAAAAGCTGCCGTCTTTCTGGATGTTGCCGTGAGCACGCTCGTTGATGAAGCGTGACTGGACGTCGTCCTTGTATTCCGCCGGCCAGCGCGCCAGCAGGTAGTAATTGAGTGCGGGCCGGCAGGTGGCGCAGCCATCCGGGGTCTTCCATTCCATGAAGTTAAACACCGCGCCCATGGACTTGAGTTCGTTGTCGCGGAGGGTGGCAATGACTTCGTCGTGGCTGTGGTCGGTGCAGGCGCACAGCGGCTTCTTGCTTGGTGCCGCCGAGTAGTCGCCGCCAACGGTGTGAGCCAGCACGGCCTCCACCAGCCCGGTGCAGGATCCGCACGAAGAGGACGCCTTGGTGTAGCTGCGCACCTCGTCCAGGGTGAACAGCTTGTTGGCGCGGATTGTCTTGATGATCTGGCCCTTGCACACGCCATTGCAGCCGCAGATCTCGGCGGAGTCGGGCAGGGCAGCCACGCGCTCGGTGGGGCCGTGGCCGGAGTCGCCCAGGTTGTGCTGACCAAACAGAAGGGTCTTGCGGAACTGGCTGATGTCGGTGCCTTCGCGCAGCAGGTTGAAGTACCAGGCGCCGTCCAGGGTGTCGCCGTAGATGCAGGCCCCCACCAGCTTGTTGCGCTTGAGCACCAGCTTCTTGTAGGTGCCGTCCGCGGGGTCGGAGAACACCAGGGACTCAGTGCCCTCGCCGCCCATGAAATCGCCGGCGGAAAACAGGTCGATGCCAGTGACCTTGAGTTTGGTCGACGTGACCGAGCCCTGGTAGCGGGCAATGCCAAACTCGGCCAGATGGTTGGCCAGCACCTTGCCCTGTTCGAACAGGGGCGCGACCAAGCCGTAAGCCACGCCGCGATGGCTGACGCACTCGCCCACCGCATAGATGCGCGGATCGGTGACAGTCTGCATGGTGTCATTCACCACGACGCCGCGGTTGCAGTAGATGCCGGCCGATTCGGCCAGAGCGGTGTTGGGGCGGATGCCCACCGCGAACACCACCAACTCGGCGGGAAGGCTTGCGCCGTCCTTGAAGCGCACGGCACACACGCGGCCCGATTCACCTTGCACCAGTGCTTCGGTCTGAGTGGCGAGCTTGAACTGGATGCCGCGCGCCTCCAGGGACTTTTGCAGCAGAGCCCCGGCGGTGGGGTCCAGTTGCCGCTCCATCAGCCAGTCGTTCAGATGCACCACGGTTACGTCCATACCGCGCATCTTCAGGCCGTTGGCCGCTTCCAGGCCAAGCAGGCCGCCGCCGATGATCAGTGCACTGCGGTATTTGTCCGCCGCATCAATCATGGCCTCGGTGTCGGCGATGTCGCGATAGGCGAGCACACCGGGCAGGTCAGCTCCCGCGACAGGCGGAATGAAAGGCCGGGAGCCGGTGGCCAGAATCAGCCGGTCATACGAAGTTTCGCTGGAGTCCTCCGTCACCACCTTGCGCGCCGCCCGGTTGATGGCGGTGACGCGCTTGCCCACTTGCAGGTTGATGTGGTGGTGTTCATACCATTCCGCGCTGTTGAGGATGATCTCCTCGAACTTCTGCTCGCCGGACAAGACCGGGGACAGCAGAATCCGGTTGTAATTCGGATGAGGCTCGTCACCGAACACGGTGATGTCATAGCGTTCCGGCGCGAGGCTGAGAAGTTCTTCCAGGGCACGAACCCCAGCCATGCCGTTGCCCACCAGAACAAGTTTGGGTTTGCTCATGCTGCTGCTCCGATTGAACTCATGTACCAGGCTGAGCAAGCGCCATGCCAGATATATCATGCTGTGAATTAAAGGCTTTGCGCGTGGTGCGGGATGGGACGATGCACAGGGATAGCGCATTCCT
Source organism: uncultured beta proteobacterium (assembly GCA_963746955.1). Lineage (GTDB taxonomy): Bacteria > Pseudomonadota > Gammaproteobacteria > Burkholderiales > Thiobacillaceae > DASQBT01. Next base: position 20,405 of record CAVVDR010000015.1, read on the forward strand.
GGCCAGCACTGCGCTTTCTTTGTGCGCTTGGCTGCTGTGCACGACACCGGCTCGGAGATTTCGCTCCGGCCTGGAAAGTCCGGCGTCGGGTTAGAATTGCAGCATGGAGAAATGCCTGCTTCTGCTCTTGAGTTTGGTTGTCCTGCCCGCCTGGGGGGTCGCCAGCGATCCGCTCATTTTTGGCGACTCGCCGGAAAACAAGTTCGAGGACGACTCCAGACCCTGGCAGGAGGTGCAGGCCCTGCTGCCGTCCTACCCCAGGCAGGAGAATCTTCTGGCCTTCACCGTGTCGTCAGCCACGGCCAACAGCTATGCGATCGACGCCGCATCGATCAGCGTGGGTAAGGATGACGTGGTGCGCTATACGGTGGTCATCGACTCCCCGCGCGGCGCGCGCACGGTCAATTACGAGGGCATGCGTTGCGATCCGAGCGAGTACAAGATCTACGCCTTCGGCCACCCGGACAACACATGGTCGAAGAACCGCTTTGCCAAATGGGAGCCATACCAGTTGCGCTCCCTGCTGTCCTATCACAAGGCCCTGTTTGAGGATCACTTCTGCCCCAATGGCCTCCAGGTGAGAAATGCAGCCGAAGCGGTTCACAACCTGAAGCAGGCCCATTGGCGATGACTATCAAACGTCAGTCGGTGCTGGTCCAGGCACGGCGCGTGGTGGTGAAAGTGGGCAGCGCCCTGGTCACCAACGATGGACGTGGACTGGATCACGCCGCGCTTGCGCGCTGGGCGGAGCAGATCGCGTGCCTGGTCGGACAGGGCAAGCAGGTGGTGCTGGTTTCCAGCGGCGCCATCGCCGAAGGCATGCAGCGCCTGGGCTGGACCCGGCGGCCCAAGGCCATCAACGAGCTGCAGGCTGCCGCCGCCGTGGGCCAGACAGGCCTGGTGCAGGCCTACGAATCGATCTTCCGCAGCCACAAGCTGCATGCCGCCCAGGTGCTGCTGACGCATGAAGACCTGGCCGACCGCACCCGCTACCTCAATGCGCGTACCACACTGCGCACCCTGCTGGACCTGAAGGGCGTGCCCATCATCAACGAGAATGATACGGTCTCGACCGACGAAATCAGGCTGGGGGACAACGATACCCTGGCGGCGCTGGTCACCAATCTGATCGAAGCCGATTGCCTGGTGATACTCACTGACCAGCAGGGCCTCCATACCGCCGACCCGCGCCGGGACCCGCAGGCCAAACTGGTCGAAGAAGCGCATGCCGGCGATCTGGATCTGGAGCGGATGGCGGGCGGCGCCGGCACCCATGTCGGCACCGGCGGCATGCTGACCAAGATCCTGGCGGCCAAACGCGCGGCCAAGAGTGGCGCCCACACCATCATCGCTTCCGGCCGCGAAGAAAAAGTGCTGTTGCGGCTGGCTGCGGGCGAACTCATCGGCACCCAACTGGTAGCGCGCACGGCGCCGATGACTGCGCGCAAGCAATGGCTTGCCGATCACCTGCAAGTGCGTGGCAAATTGCAACTCGACTCGGGTGCGGTCAAGGCGCTGCTGGAAGAAGGCAAGAGCCTGCTGCCGGTCGGCGTGCATGAAGTCAGCGGAGATTTCGAGAGGGGCGAGGTGGTGGCCTGCGTTGATGTTGAGGGCCGGGAAATCGCGCGCGGACTGGTCAATTACAGCGCCCAGGAGACGCGTCGCATCGCCGGCATCGCCAGCCAGAAGATCGAAGCAGTGCTGGGCTATGTGGAAGAGGTCGAGTTGATCCATCGGGATAATCTGGTGCTGGCGTGAGCAGCAGAGAGGGGCCCCACGCAGTGGGGATCGGCGCGCCCGGGAACGCCAGCAGAGCGCCGTGGCGCGGCGAGAACGACCCCATAGCTGTCAGAGACGCTGGCATGAGCAGCAAGGAGGGGCCCCGCTTGCGGGGATCCGCATGGCCGCGAATGCCAGCAAGGCGCCGACTTGGCGCAGCCAGAATTACCCCCTATCCGTCATGAGCCAAACCATCATCGACCTGATGCGTCACGGCGAACCGGTTGGCGGGCGGAAATACCGTGGACAGCGGGACGACCCCTTGTCGGAAAAAGGCTGGGCCGAGATGCGCGCCAAGGTGACAGGCCTTGCTCCCTGGCACCGGGTGATCTCATCTCCCCTGTCGCGCTGTCGGGCCTTTGCCGAAGAGCTCACGCTCGGGAAGGGTCTACCTTTGCATGTCGATGAGCGATTGAAGGAAGTCTGCTTTGGCGTGTGGGAAGGCAAGACCCGAGCCCAGCTCAATGATGAAGATCCGCAACAACTGCCGCGCTTCAGGGCCGACCCGGTCAACGCCCGGCCCGCAGGTGCCGAGCCGCTGGAGCAATTTTACCGCCGGGTGGTCGCGGCGCTGGATGAAATCATCGCCCGCCACCGGCACGAACACCTGCTGATCATCTGCCATGCCGGCGTCATGCGCATGGTCCTTGCCCACGTGCTCGAAATCCCCTTGATCCATGCCTACCGGATCGAAGTCGCAAGCGCGGCATTGAGCCGTTTGATATTCGATGCCGGCGCCAGCCCCCGGCTGGTGTTTCATGATGGGCGTCTGGAATGACGCGGCGGGCCAACGCCTAGGGAGAAACGGTCATGGGCAAAGGACGGCTGGAGGCCTTCAGCGATGGCGTGCTCGCCATCATCATCACCATCATGGTGCTGGAGCTGAGGGTGCCGCATGGCGAGGACCTGTCGGCGCTGGGCCCCCTGATCCCGGTGTTCATCAGTTATGTGCTCAGCTTTGTTTATCTGGGCATCTACTGGAACAACCATCACCACATGCTGCATGCGGTGAGCAAGGTCAACGGCCCGATCCTGTGGGCCAACCTGCATCTGTTGTTCTGGCTTTCGCTGGTTCCGTTCGTCACCGGCTGGATGGGCGAAAATCAATTCGCTGCGCGGCCGGTTGCGCTTTACGGCGCGGTCCTGATCATGGCCGCAGTCGCCTATTTCATTCTCAGTCGCGCACTGATCAATCATCACGGTCGCGACTCCGCGCTGGCCAGGGCGGTGGGCAAGGATTTCAAGGGCAAGGTATCGGTGCTGATCTACGCGGTTGCAATCGCGATTTCTTTCCTCAACCGCTGGGCGGCATTCGGGCTGTATATTTTCGTCGCGTTCATGTGGCTGATTCCTGACCGCAGGATAGAACGCATCCTGGCGGACTAGCGCAGGTTCAGGTCCTGCATACCAGTCAGGTTGATGATCTGGCCGCTGAGGCAGTCCGACTGGCAACGGCGCGAGAGTATGCCTCCGCCATACGCGGCGATGGCGGGGTCAAGTTTGCACTGTTTGGGTGTTCGGAAATACCGCCCAGTTGGCGCTACCGGCCGATTCTGTTGAAATACTCCCATCTATTTCGAATTAGAGGATGGTAAAATTGCACCTGTCGAATGAGTGGAGAGCCTTGATATGATGGGGTTTCAGACCGATAGCCAAGAACGCCTTTTCTACTCCTTCAAGCTCGAAGACCACATTCCCCAGAATCACCTTCTCCGTGGCATTGATCGGTATCTTGATCTAAGCAGCCTCCGCGAGCATCTCACCGATCACTACAGTCACACCGGCCGCCCCTCCATTGATCCGGAGCTGATGATTCGGATGCTGGTCATTGGCTACAGCTTTGGCATCCGTTCCGAGCGACGGTTGTGCGAAGAGGTCCATCTGAATCTGGCCTATCGCTGGTTCTGCCGCCTGGGACTGGAAGACAAGGTGGCGGATCATTCCACCTTCTCCAAGAACCGACATGGCCGGTTTCGTGACAGCGGTGCGTTTCGGCACCTGTTCGAGACGGTATTGCGACGCTGTATGGAAGAAGGCCTGGTGCGAGGCGAGGGATTCGCCACGGACGCCAGCGTCATCAAGGCCGATGCACAGCGTCAGCGTGCGGTCCCAGGTAAAGAAACGATTGACTGGGGCAATCCCGATGAAGCGACACGCCCTGTCAGGGAGTACCTGGCCGCACTGGAAGAAGCGAATCCATCCGATGACCCGCCGAAGTCGATTTCGCTGACCGACCCCGCGTCGAGTTGGACGGCCGCGCACGGGCCGGCTTATTTCGCTTACTGCACCAATTATCTGATTGATCTGAACGCCGGCATTATTGTTGACGTCGAAGCCTCTGCGGTGAACAAGATGGCGGAAGCCGAGGCAACCCGGATCATGATCGATCGGGTCGAGGAGCGATTCGACCTCAAGCCCAACCGCCTGGTGGGGGACACCAACTATGGGTCGGCTGCCATGGTGGGCTGGCTGGTTGAAGAGAAACAGATCGAACCGCATGTGCCTGTGGTCGACAAGTCGGAACGTGATGACGGCACCTTCTCGCGCAGTGACTTTCAGTGGGATGAAACGGCCAATGAATACCGGTGTCCTGCGGGCCACGTGCTACGCAGCAACTGGCGTCCATTCACGAATCCGCGCACGCATGTTACGAAGGCCGACACCATTATCTATCGCTCAAGCCAGTCAGACTGCGAAGCCTGTGCGATGAAAGCCGATTGTTGTCCGACTACCCCAAGGCGCAACGTCCCTCGCAGCATCCATGAGCCTGCACGCGACGTGGCACGCGCAATCGCGAAGACCGATGCCTACAGACAGTCTCGCAACGATCGCAAAAAGGTTGAGATGTTGTTTGCCCACCTCAAGCGCATCCTGAAATTCGATAAGCTTCGACTACGAGGTCCAAGCGGTGTGCAGGATGAGTTTCTGCTGGCCGCAACGGCACAGAATTTGAGGCGAATGGCCAAATGGCTCACCCCGGTAGCACCGGAAGCAGTGCCAATACTTGCATAAGGGCAGTTCGGAACAATAAGACCAATCAATTCCATCCGAAATCTCTGCCCAAAACGAATCGATGATCAGACATCAACAATTAGCCGCGTGGCAGCACAAAAATAAAAGCGAGTTTTTCAACACAATCGGCCAGGAACAGCCAGCCGCGCCTATCACCCTGGCCGTCCGGTGATCTTTGCAATCAACGGACGGCCAGGGAGTCACACTAACTAACTGCGTGCTCAGTTCAGCATGCGCAGTTCGACTCGCCGATTTTCGGCACGGCCATTCTCGGTTTGATTGTCAGCAATGGGCTGAGTCTCGCCGAAGCCCTTGAAGGTCAGGCGATCGGCAGCGACGCCTTTGGAGAGGAAGTAGTCCATCACCGCCTTGGCACGACGCTCGGACAGGTCCAGGTTATGCTGCGGCGTGTTGTTGCTGTCGGTATAACCGGCGACTTCAATCTTCATGCCGGGATAGCGCTGCAGGTTGGCCACCGCTTCGTCAAGGATGGCGAGGGCGTCGGGGCGCAGAGTCGCCTGGTCGTCGTCGAAGTTCACACCCTTGAGGTTCATGACCGTGGGCAGCGAGCAGCCCATGGCATCGACGCGGTCACCCGCCGGGGTGTTTGGGCACTGGTCGAGACTATCAGCCACGCCATCGCCATCGCCATCGAGCACTACCGCAACCGGTACCGCGACCGGCACCGGGACAGGTGCTGCGACCGGTGCCGGGACGGGTTGCGCGACGGGCACTGGGACAGGTTCCGCAACTGCCGTGGGCTGGATCACCACCTCCCCGGCACAAGGTTTGTCGAGAAGACCGCGCCCCGGGCAGCCGATCGTTTTGTAGAGTTCATGACCAATCGTCATTCCGGTTGGACTCGCGGCATTGCTCGGGTTGTAGTAGGGCGTTTCCGCTGCCTGGAGGTTCGCCACACCGGCGGTGAAGAAGACCGCGCCCAAGGCGCCATAAATGGATAAGGTTATACGCACGATTGATTCCTGTTCAAGATGATTTCTGGGTTTTCCGACGTCCCATCAATCGATGCCCTAGCCGGGAATCGAATGGTGAGCGCATTGGGAATCTTTCAATTCCGCTGACACGACTGGCCTTCGCGATACTGCGAAGTTGCACGTCGCTGGATTATACAGTGACAAGAGGTGCTGCATGCCACCATTAAACGGCAAGACGCAAGATGTCGAAAAACGTGTTGGACGCGGGCGGATGAAAAGAATGGACGCGAACCTTCTATTCTGGCTTTCCATGGTTCCATTTGTCGCGCGCTGGATCGTGGGGCCATGTCGCGGACCGCACTGCGATGCAGTTCAAACACGGATTTGTCCGCATGGATGCCTTCACTTAGCATAAGTTCCTGCGCGGCCAGCGCCCGCCAGCCTGCCCAAACGAAACTTCTCAGTGGAGCCAAGTCGGATTCGCGAAAGTAATCGGTATGGAGTTCTTTCGTGATCTTCCGCCACAGTTCAACGGCATAAAGCGACATATTATCCGGCGGGTCAGGTGGTGTGCGATCAAATGCACCGTTTATAACGTTATAGGATGCCGTGCCCTTGCGCCCCCTATTGCCTATGATGGCTTGCCTTCAAAAGTACGCATGGGCTCTAGGATGTGTGCTACAAAACCTTTTTCTCCTCACCCAAGGTAGCCGTACCATACGAACATGCCACCAAGAATTACTCTTGCATTGGATAAAAGCGCAGAGCGTGAATTGGCAGATCGAGCGGAACGATTGAAGTCACGTGGCCAGCCTGTACAACTGAAACCAGTGGAACAGGCAGTGCAATTCCTTCGTGGAGTCAAATCGCGAGCCACACTTGCTTTGCCGGCATTTTATCTATTCCTTGGTGCAAGGGCCGAAGGCGACAAAATCTGTTCTATTGAGGGGTATCCAGGAGTAGTCCTCAGGCATGTGATGGAGTTCTCTTCAATTGGCACTGTTTCTCTTTCTTGCAGAAAGGTATTCGACCACAAGGCAGGAGGCCTCAGTGGCGGATACTTTGCCAAGTGCACTGATGAGACCTTGGAGAAGGTTGCTCAGTATTGGTCCACGAATTCGAGGCGACCGATTCACGATTCACTTGCAGCCCTTGTCCTACTCAGGACGATTTTTCAGGACTGTGCAAAAACAGACACGCAACTCCTTACTTCCTCGGCCCCTCTCGGGCGTCGTATTGGGTTGCTAAAGCAGTATGCCAACCGCGCAGCCGCGCATCTTTCTTTGGAGAGCTACGAGTTTTCTATCCTAGACTGTGCCCATGTGGTCGCGGCCCTGACCGTTATCGGGGAGATCATCAGAAGCTTTGACAATCGGCAAGCGCAGCCAACCTACTTCGACGACCTGGACGAAGCTTCCTTCAGTGCGGCAAAGCAGTTGTTTCCCGCGACGCCGGACCTTCGCCTTTTTGAGCACATCAAGATCGAGATGCAGTCGCGGCATTGCTGGCAATGGGGAACTGAACGAGGGCGACAGATGCTACTTGAGCAACTGCCTTATGCAATCGGTTGGTTTTGAGGAGATTTTCGGGATGTCTTCTTGACGTAGTTGGGTTCGCAACCGAACCTAACGATGAACGAACGGCAATACTCAGGGACGGCATGGAGATCATTGTTGGACTACTTGGGAATGTCATGAGTGGTCTGGGTGAAGAGAACCATTGAAGCCCCCACTGTTAGCTAGTGGCCGATTCTGTTGAAAAACTCCTTGAACGTGATATCTGGCAGGCTTTCAGGGGTCTTCGAACCATCAGCCGGTTGACGATCATTGAATGTCGGCAAGTCTGAGAGGGTAGATTTTCAACTCGGCCTTCCGACAGCAGCCCGGAATGAGTTTTTCAACACAATCGGCCGGAAGAAGTCAGCCGAGCTGGGTTGACTCAAACTAAACGGTCTCCGGGAAATCCGGGGCGATTCAAAGCCCAGCGAAGGGGGTGGCCTTCTCTTTGGTGACTTTTCTCTTGGCCAAACAAGAGACTGTCACTAGCCGCCGGGCCACCCCCGGCCAAAGGACGTTTGAAATGTGGAAGCGTTTGGGATGATTGAAGCGCTTGCCCCTCTCCCCTCTGTATTCAACCCCCTCACCCCAGCCCCTCTCCCCCTCCAGGGGGAGAGGGGAGTGAATTCTCAAAGCGTACAGAAGCTATGCGCCAAATCTGCCGGAATTTGCGCGAGGATGTTCTTCTCCGCCTCCTGCGGATCCCGCCGGTATTGCTTGATCAGTTGCTGCGCCGCCTCCAGCCAGTGCTGCTGGCCGCTGTGCACCGCGCTGCGCAAGGCTTGGTCATTGCCAGTCTCGCGCCATGCCCGATAGCCCTCGACCAGCGCAGGAAAAAGGCTTCTGCGCAGGCCCTCGAACTCGGCGAAGTAGAAGTGCAGTGAACACTTGGCCTGCATGTCCAGCAGGGCGGGGAGAGTGGAAAGGCAGTCGGCCAGGTTGTCCTTGATGGCGCGCGCAAACACTTCGGTGCGCTTGCTGTTGAAGCCGGCCAGCATGTCGCGCCAGTCCGGACCCAACAGCCGACCGGCACGCGCCTCGCCCACTTCGTGCAGGATGACGGTCTCGCTTTCCATCTCCGCCATATGGGCCAGCGCATGGTCTGGATCGTGGTCGAAACCATAGCAGTCGAGAGCGGATTTAAGCGCGCCTTCCTGCTGCTTCAGCCCCCACATTTCAACCTTTTCCCACAGTACGCGCTTCAACGCATCCATGCGCAGGATGATGGCGCCGTCCTGGAAGGCGGCAGGGAAAGAGGTGATGTCGCGGGCGTATTCACAGCCCGTAACATAGATGGTCAGGCCATCTCGTTCTTCTTTGCGGATCAGTTCGCCGAGGAAGAAATGTGGCTGGTGAAAGCGGCCGATGCCGGCGCCGTAGACCAGGCCGTAATCTCCAATGGCCTGATTGATGGCGTCGATGGCGAAAGGGTCGTAGCGCCGGTTTTCCACCGGCACCGGCTGGAAGTCATTCTGTTCGAGGCTGTCCCACAGCGCCTCGCGGGCGGTCAGCCACTCGCCGATTTCCTGCCTGGGCGGCGGCTGGGTCAGCGGCAGTTCGTTTTCCCAGCGAAAATATTCGCGCATGCCCAGCAGGTAATTGCACATGGTCATCTCGCGCGCATGATTGGCGTCTGCGATGTGGCAGTTGCGCTGTATGGTCTCGATGGTTTCGTGGAAATTACGCATGTTTTACCTGGTGCGGTGGGTCTGGTTTCATTCTAGCGCCTGATTGGGCCATTGGAGGGCTTTGGCTGGTGGGCGGGCTAGCGTCGGCGCCGGATGTTGAAGTGGGCGACGCTCTGCACGATCTCTGTGTAGGGCAGGGATTCCAGATCGCCGTATTGCGCCAGGGCATCCAGCACCAGCTTGCGCGCGTCTGTCACCTCTTCCGTGCCGCTCAGGGCCTGCTGCAGACCCTTTAAGCCGCCGCACTGGGCCTTGATTTCCTTGCCGTGCGGCGCCGGTGCGTTGAGGTGGGTGATCTTCAGGCTGAAAGCGGCATGGGCGCGCAGGGCCTTGCGCAGTTCGGCGCAGGTCTTCTGCGCCTCGGGGTCGTGGCAGTTGATGGTTTCCCGTTCGGCCAGCAGGTGTTTTTCCGCCAGATTGCATGCCACGCAGCGAGCCAGAACGGCTTTTTCGAAGGCGCAGGGCGAGGGGTTGATGCTCTTGCGCGCATCGCGGTAAGCGTCTTCGTTGTACTCGCTGGACATGGCCGCCGGTGCCGGTCAGTAATCCTCGCCGGTCATGACCCCGGGACCTCGCGGCGTGTTCAACATGTCCTCCGCCTGCAATTCGTTTTCCGCAAAGATGACCTTGATGCTGTAGTCCGCATCGGCCGGCACGTCCTTGCGCAGTTCTTTGGCATGGTTGGAGGCGTCCTTGAATTTGTCGAACTGATTGAGCTTTTCAAGCATGTTGAAGGGCATCAGCTTGTAGATGAAATAAGGCATGAGGGTCCTCGTCCAAAAATGTGTTCAGGCGTTGGTTTTGGTGGGAATGTAATATTTGACCGATTTGCGGGAGCCGGGTTTCTTCTTCAGGGTGATGACACCCTTGACCTCGTCTAGGCTGGCAATGGGCGAGTCCGGATACTTCGGATTGAGGGCATGCAGCGCCCAGCCGACCTCGCGTTTGATCACCTGGCGGAAGATGTATTCCTCGTTGTGCCAGGCAAGCACGTAGCTGCCGTCGGTGACGTGGCCGTCCATCTCGATCACGATGATTTCGCCTTCCGTGAACTCGGGTTCCATGCTGTCTCCCAGCACCATCAGGGCAACCGGGTCGGCGCCGGAGCAGCCTGTGCCGTTCAGGGGAGGCGCAGTACTGCCGTCCGCCGGTTTGGTGACGATGGGGATGTCGATGGGTTTTTTCGGATAGTCCATTTTCATTGCTCCTGGGGGACTTGATCAGAGGTTCCTAACCATCTGACCAAATAGTAAACCCGAAATCCTTCCGAGGACCGCGACGGGCCGATGACGACGGCCGCATGCAGATGCTTTTCCGGGTTGGCCTGATCGCGCGCTTCCGCCTCGCTGGCCATGGGCGTGACTACGCCCTCCGGATAGCGCTTGCGCTTGGTGGATGGGCTGTTGATGAGGGCCGGTATTTCCTTGACCTGGCTGGGGTCGAGATACAGCTTCATTGCCCCGCGCTGCGCAACGCATCCACCTCTAGCTGGATGGGTTTGATCATGGGGTCGATTTTACGCCGCATCAGGGCGCCCACCGCGGTGTTGCGCAACAGCCATGGGTCGGCCAGCTTGCTGCTTAGGGCGGACAGGGCCAGCATGGCCTGAATCGAGCGGGCGTATTCCGGGGCCGCTTCGCAGAGCAGCTTCAGACTCTCCGGGCACTCGATTTCGCCCTTCGCCATCGCTTCGGCACGGGGGAACACCTCTTCCAGCGCCGTGGCCTGAAGCGGATAGCCCATCGTGTAGAAGTAACGGCCGATGGCATCCAGCAAGGCATAGGCCACCAGCGAAGTGGAAGGCCTGGCCAGCACTTCGGTCACTGCCTTGAGCCAGGTCTGGCCGTTGGCGGACAACAGCGCGAGCAGGCGCTCGGCATAAGGATTGCCGGCTTCGGTCAGGGGCCTGAGCATGGCCGCGGCTTCAGCGAAATCGGCGCGTGCCGGCTGGTCCTCGGGCAGGTTCTCCGGCATGAATTCGAGAAAGCCGATGTAGTAATAGGGCACGCCGCGGGCCTGACGCCACAGCTTGGCCGTGGTGGCCGCATCGGTGAGCTTGCCGTAGAGCACGAGTCGGATGGTGTGCATGCGGGCGTCGGGATTTTCTTCGAAGGGAAGATGCTCGATGAGAAAATCCGCCAGTTCCTTGCCCATCCGCCCTTCGATGACGGCATCCTTTTCAAGCATCCAGCGCGCCATTTCCATGGTCGGCTGGCACCACCAGGCGCGCCGTGCCAGTTCGTCGGTGAGTCCCGGCGCATGAGCCACCGCCACCACCGCTTCCGGCTCGCCGAGCAACAGCAGGGTGTCGAGATGCTTGTCGCTGGTCTGGCCCATGCGGGTCCAGCGTTGCAGATAGACGGGGTAGCCGCCGGGCGAGCCCAGGGCGTGGCCGCCGAGAAACTCCTTCACCCGATGCACGTACTGGTCCACCCGACAATTGGCGTGCAGCGTCACCTTGGCTTCGCCCTTGTCGGTTAGGGCGTAAAGCGTCATGGCGCCTTCATCGAGGCGCACCGCCTGCACCTGGTTGGCCATCATCAACACATTCAGGCGCAGTTGGTCTTCGGGGGAGAGTTCGGTCAGGCCGAGGGTCATGCGAGAAATTTCTTTACAAAGAGGGCAGGAGGACACGAAGAAAGCAAAGAAAAGTTAATTGACTCCTGTCCTCTTGTCCTCCTTGTTCAAACCATAGTCAGTTCAACTGTACTCGCCTGCCCCAGGGCACGGGACCCTTGCCTTTCACCAGCCACAGCACCGGATAGCCCGGCGCCTGAGAGGGAAAGTCGCCCAGGGCATCGGTGAAATACACCAGCACGTCGGGACGCAGGCCTTGCCGGTCGACCCATTCGAATACCGGTCCGAAGCGGGTGCCGCCGCCGCCGGTGAACTGCCGGGGCAGGATGAAGTCTTCCCATGGCTCATAGGTCCACGGTCCGCCTTCGGTCAGCTTGGCGTCGCAGGCCAATAGCGTGATGCGCACTGGCAGGGCGCCCTTGATGGCATTGATTTCGGAAATGAATTCGGCAATTTCCGCGTTGCCGATCGAGCCCGAAGTGTCGAGCGCCACCACCATGTCGCTATGCGGACTTTTCAGGCTGGGCATGATCATGTCGCCCTCGCGTCTGGAGGGGCGCATAAAGTTGTAATCCGAGCGCGCCGACTCAAAAAAGTAGTGGGCCAGCAGGGCGCGCCAGGGCAGCTTGGGCTGTAGCCATGATTCCACCAGCCTTGCCATGACGCCGCCCAGTTTGCCGGCAGCAGCGGCCTGCTGGGCGGCGGACGCAACATACTGCTGCCATTTCTGCGCGAGTTGCTCGCGCTCCTGGGCCGTGAGCGGCTGGGGCGGGCCATCGCGAGGCTCGACTCCCTGCCCGCCATCGCTCTGTTTGGCCGGCTGGTTTTGGCTGCCGCCACCGCCCTGGTCGTTCTGCTGAGGCTCGCCGCCGCCGCTGCCGGAAGACTCCTGCGGCGGCGCGTCGTCCGGCGGAGGCTCCTGCGCATCGCCGCCCTGGCCGCCCTCGCTCTGACTGTCATACAGGTGCTGATCGAGGGTTTCGTTATCCAGGCTGTCATCCAGACAGGGGTAGATTTCCTCTGCCGTCATGTTGTCGAATTGCTTGAGGACTACCGCTTCCGCTGGCGGCATCAGCCCATCGTTAACCAGCAGGGGATTGATGGCGAAATCGCAAGCCAGATCCCATCGACTCTGCACCCGATGGCCGCGCCGGACAAAATGGCTCAGCGCGCAATGCAGGGCCTCATGGGCGAGGACGAATTCCGTTTGCGACAGGGTCAGCCGGTCGATATAGGCGGGGTTGTAATACAGGGTGCGCATGTCAGTGGCGGTGGTGCGGCACCAGCCGGAACCAGCTTCCTGCATCGGCAGCCGCAACACCAGCGCACCGAGGAAGGGCTTGTCCAGGATCAGCCGGGTGCGGGCGGCGGCGAGCTTGGTGGCGGCGTCTTTCGCTATCATGGCCATTAACTTCTACCGGGAGGGCAAGAGGAGAACACTAAAGAGGTCTCGGGTACTCATGCCCTTCCGGTTCAATTTCTGTTCGATTACTCGTACAGCACAATATCGGCGACCTGGTTCGCCCATTGCGCAAACTGGGGAATGGTGAACAACTGTTGACCAACATTGCGGTGCATGTCGGACACGAGCATCACGCCCATCTCGCGCAACGGAAACTTGCCGGCGAATTCCAGAATATTGCCCAGCTTGGCCGACGCGTCGGGTTGGCCCTTGGACCGGATGGCACGCGTGACCAGAGCGGAAGCCACCGCATATTGCAGGTCGATATCCTTGGGGACCTCCACGCCGCGTCCTTCGACTATGGCGTCCAGGTCCGGCATGCGGGCCAGGTTGTGCAGATAGGCCATCAACTCGATGCCGGCGGCCTGGCCGACACAGGCAGACAGGCAAGGGCCCAGCAGATCCGGGATATCAGCGAATTTTTGCAGCGCCCGGTGGGCGAATTCCCATGACCTCGGGGTGGGGAAGGCGGCCGGATTGCGCGCCGGGTCAAACTCGAACAGCAATTCGGGACGAAAGCGCAGGAAGCCGATCAGCCGGTCATCAATGCCGTTGTCATAGGCCCACTGGGCCCAGTCTTCCAGGTTGGCTTCCACTTCAAAGTGGGAGAAGCGGTTGGCCAGCGGGGCCGGCATGGCATAGGTGACGCCGCGGTCGCCCTGCCGGTTGCCGGCGGCGAAGATCGCCCAACCCCCGGGCACCTGGTAATTGCCCAGACGCCGGTCCAGAATCAACTGGTAGGCGGCGGCAGAGACGGAGGGCGGGGCCGAGGTGATTTCGTCCAGAAACAGGATCCCTTTCGGGCCATGGCGGTTGGCGTCCGGCAGGATGGAAGGCACGGCCCAGTCCACCGATTCCCCGGTGCGGAACGGAATGCCGCGCAAATCCGAGGGCTCCATCTGCGACAGGCGGATATCGATTACGGGTGCGCCGTGACGGGCCGCGGTTTGCGCCACCATCTGCGACTTGCCTACCCCGGGCGGGCCCCAGAGCATGACCGGTGTGTGGTGGCCTTCCTCGGTGCTGAGGAATTCGCGTTCCATGATGGCAATAAGTTGCGCCGGTCTCATAAAGCTGGGGATGAAGGTGAGCGTGTATTAGTCGACAATTTTACTCTGGTTTAGGCAGAGGGCGAAGGTGCGGCACCGCATTCCAACCCAGTGGGGGGGCCAACTCGGCTTACAATTCTGCGCACCCCTGTCCTGGAATGCAGACCCTGACAATCGTCACCCCCTTATCCCCTTCCGCTCGCAATTTCATGCTGCAGACATCATTGCGACGAACACGCGAAAAGCAGTGAGTCAATGGCATTCTCTTTGTTCTCCGTGACCGGGGACTCCCAGTGTTGAAGCGACTGATCGTCTTCCTGCTGTTGGTGTTTGCCGGGGCGCTTGCCTCCGTCTGGCTGGTAATGGACGACAGACCGCTGGTGGAGCCGGTTTCCCGCATTACCCGGGATGACATGGTATGGGCCAAGGAATTGTTCCAGCGCCACGATCCGCGCAAAGGGTCGCCCGACACTGTGCAGACCCTGACGCTGTCGGAGGAAGAGGTCAACCGTTTGCTGAACTACGTGGTGGTGCTCAAGCCACTTTCCGGCATGAGCGTTGACCTGTCGCCGCAAAGCGCACAGATACAGGCCACTCTGAAGTTTCGCCCCAACGCATTCGGACGTTATCTGAATATCCTGGCCGAGATCAGGGAAGAAGACGGGAAGCTCAAGTTGACCAGCATGCGGGTCGGCGACGTGCCGTTTCCTTCCTGGCTGGCGGCGGGCGCGGCCTGGTTGGTCCAGAACCTGCTCAAGCGCGATGATGTCTATGCGTCCCTGGCCGATGCGGTGGAAAGCGTCAACCTGGGTGAAAACCAGCTGATCCTGGATTATCGCTGGCAGCCGGAACTGCTTACCCGTCTGGAACGCAGGAGTGTCAACCTGCTGGTATCCGAAGCCGACCGCGAACGATTACTCGATTACGCGGACCTGATCAGCAGGCAGATCCGAAGGCGCAAGACGGGCAGCAGGCTTGACCTGCCGCAACTGATGCGCCCTGTATTCGAACGGGTTCGCGAGCGTGGCGGCAACGCGTCAGCGGAGAACCGCGCCGCCCTCATGGCCTTGGGTGCCTATGTCAGCGGCATCAGCATGAGAAAACTGTTGACCGATTCCGGGCGCACCACGCGGCGCGCGCCGGATGTCGCATTGACCCTGTACAAGCGGCAGGACTGGCCCCAGCATTATCTGATTGCCGCCGCGCTGTCGGTATCCGCCGGCAGCCGCCTTGCCAACATCATCGGCTTGGCCAAGGAAGAGGACGATACCAAATCCGGCTCGGGTTTCAGCTTTACCGATCTGGCTGTGGACAAGGCAGGCGCACGGCTGGGAGAACTTTCGCAAGGAAACGAGGCCGCGCGGATTCAGGCCCTGCTCGCAGCGGCCGACACGGATGCCGCCTTGTGTCCACCCGTTGCCGACCTGCCCGAATTCCTCGGGGAGGAGGAATTCACCCAGCGGTTCGGCAAGGTTGGCAGCCCTGCCTACAGGAAGGTCATCGCGGAAATTGACCGCCGGTTGGCCCGCCACCCCCTGCTGGGGCTCAGCAAGTAGAAACATAAGAATCTGCTAAAATGCCCGGTTTTCCCGCTCCGGGTAGGCCCCATGTCCCGCAAACTTCGCAACATCGCTATCATCGCCCATGTGGACCACGGCAAGACCACGCTGGTGGACCAGCTTCTCAGGCAGTCCGGCACGTTCCGCGACAACCAGCAGGTGGACGAGCGGGTGATGGACAGCAATGACCTGGAGAGGGAGCGCGGCATCACCATCCTGGCCAAGAACACCGCCATCAACTACGGCGAATACCACATCAACATCGTTGACACGCCGGGCCATGCCGACTTCGGCGGCGAGGTGGAACGGGTGTTGGGTATGGTGGACGGCGTGCTGTTGTTGGTCGACGCGGTCGAAGGCCCGATGCCGCAGACCCGCTTCGTCACCAAGAAGGCATTAGCCCTCGGCCTGCGTCCGATCGTAGTGGTCAACAAGGTGGACCGCCCCGGCGCGCGGCCCGATTATGCGATCAACTCCACCTTCGATCTGTTCGACAAACTGGGCGCGACCGACGACCAGCTTGATTTTCCCATTGTCTATGCCTCGGGCCTCAATGGCTGGGCCTGCATGGACATCAAGGACGCGCCGTCGTCCGGGGGTTCGGCGGCAGACATGGAGCCTCTGTTTCAAACCGTGTTGTCGCATGTGCCGGCACCCGTCGGAGATCCCAACGCGCCGCTGCAATTGCAGATTGCCGCGCTCGACTATTCCAGCTATGTGGGCCGCATCGGCGTGGGCCGCATCCGCAACGGCCGCATCAAACCTGGCCAGGTGGTAGCGATTGCAGCCGGACCCGATGGCGAGGTCAAGACCGGCCGCATCAACCAGGTGCTGGGTTTTCAGGGTCTCGAGCGCATCCTGGTGGACAGCGCCGAAGCCGGCGACATCGTGCTGGTCAACGGGCTGGAAGAAATCGGCATCGGGGTGACGCTGACAGACCGGGAAAATCCCCACCCGCTGCCGATGCTCAAGGTGGACGAGCCGACACTCACCATGAACTTCCAGGTCAACACTTCTCCGCTCGCGGGCACCGAGGGCAAGTTCGTCACCAGCCGCCAGATCCGCGACCGGCTCAACAAGGAGTTGCTGACCAATGTGGCGCTGAAGGTGGAAGAGACCGGCGATGCCGATGTGTTCGTCGTGGCCGGCCGCGGTGAATTGCACCTCACCATCCTGCTGGAAAACATGCGGCGCGAAGGTTTCGAGCTGGCGGTGTCCAAACCGCGCGTGGTGTTCAAGGAAATCAACGGCGAGAGGCACGAACCCTACGAAGTTCTCACCGTCGATGTGGACGAGGCAAACCAGGGTACGGTGATGGAAGAACTGGGCCGCCGCCGCGGCGATCTGCAGGACATGCAGCCGGACGGTCACGGCCGGGTGCGCATCGAATATCGAATTCCCGCGCGTGGCCTGATCGGATTTCAGGGCGACTTCATGACCATGACCCGGGGCACCGGCATGATGTCCCACGTGTTCGATGAATACGGTTCTCTCAAAGCCGATCTGCCGGGCCGCCACAACGGCGTGCTGATCTCGCAGGAGCATGGCGAGGCGGTGGCCTATGCATTGTGGAACCTGGAAGACCGCGGCCGCATGTTCGTCAGCCCGGGAGACAAGCTCTACGAAGGCATGATCATCGGCATCCACAGCCGCGACAACGATCTGGTGGTCAACCCGATCAAGGGCAAGAAGCTCACCAACGTGCGCGCATCCGGCACCGATGAGGCGGTGCGTCTGACGCCGCCCATCCGGCTCACGCTGGAGTCGGCGGTCGAGTTCATCGACGACGATGAACTGGTCGAAATCACCCCGAAGTCCATCCGTCTTCGCAAGCGCCATCTGCAGGATCACGAGCGCCGGCGGGCGGTGCGGGAAAGCGCCTGAACCGTCTTTCTTGCGGGGGCTGCAGAAATTCGCGGCCCGGTAGCCTGCGGCAGCAGCTACGGGCATAACCCGACTGGTTATTGCGGTGAATTGGCCAGCATGGGGGTGGAAATATCGGCGACGACGGCAAGGACATACTGTCTGTCTTTGTCGCTGAAGGGAGTCAGGCTGATCTGCACGCGAAATGTGCTGCCGTTCTTGCGCCGTGCACTCAACTCGCGCCGCATGCTCATGGGCCGTGCGACCGGTTCACGCATGTAGGCTGAACGCAGTTCGGCGTGATGGTCAATTGCGGCCGTGGGCAACAGGACTTCCACCGGCTGGCCCAGCAGTTCATGGGCGTCATAGCCAAACATGCCCTCGAGCGCGGGATTGGCCAGCACGATATGACCCAAGGTATCAGCCACCAGCAGGCCGTTGACATCCGCGGTCACCACCATGCGATAGCGTTCCTGCGCTTCGCTCACGCGTTGGGCGGCTACCGCTTCGGCCTGCGCTTTGGCTGCCGTTACCTTGGCCTGGTTGCGGCCGGACACGGCAAACGCGAGCCAGGCGGCAAGGAAGGCGATAATCGCGATTACGATCAGCGAGACGGTGGTGATCGGTTTCCAGACGTTGTCACGAATCAGCGCCAGCTGGTTGGCAGGGAGATGGGAGATGATCAGCCACCGTGGCATATCCTTGATGTCGCGGTTGTCTTCTACTTTGAGGGGATAGACGCTGCTCCAGGTCCAAAGTCCATCATCCAATTCGATCTGATCCGTGGGTCGGCTGGAAATGATCTTCCAGGCCGCGGGGAAACGCGTACCCAGCGTTTCGGAACGATGGAACATGAAACCCCATTCATCGGCTGTGATTGGGCTCCTCAGCCAGTATCCCGCCTTGTTTACCAGCATGACGTGATCGCGCTTGTTGCTCATGCTCTCGGTGAAATCATCAAGCAGGTGATTTGCGGCGACATTGATGATCAGGATGCCCCGCGGCTGACCCTTGGCGTCCCGGACGGGGGTGGCGAGCCGCAGCATGGGCTTGTAGGGAACTTCAACTTGCCCGTGCTCGACGTTGAGGTCGAGTGGGGAGATATAAACTTGCCCGGGCGTGAGCCGCGTGGTGTCCTTGAAGTAGTCCCGATCAGCTTTGTTCTGGAGCTGTTCCTTCGGTACCCGTACGGGATGTCCGGCCACATTGTTCACACGCACCCGTTCAGCGCCCGTTTCATCGATCCATCGGACCTGGTCATACATCGGGTTATATGAGACCAGGGACGCGAAAGCCTTCTCCATTGATTCCGTGGCAGTGCTGCCGGGACTGTTGATGGCCTGACGCACCGCATCCTCGTTGGCAAGTGCGCGCAGATGTTGCAGCGGTACCTGCAATTCACCATCCAGGCGCCGGACACCCAATACGATGTTGTTGATCTCGTCAGCCTGAATCAGGCCCAGTTCCCCCTCAATCCGGTCATGCGCCACATACCAGGCACAGGCAAGGATCAGCAGGGCTGCAGAGACAAACAAGACGAAGAACAGGCGGAAGGGAAACGCCGCTCGGGTGTCCCTGACCTTTGTGGTCAAGGTGCCGTCCTTGACGTCCAGATTAGGCATAGTCCGATTCCTTCATGTTTGGCATGGTGAGTTTAGATTGGATGGAGTTTGGTTATTGGGGTTACATGGATCAAACCCGGTTTGCTTCTGAAGAGGCCAGCAGTGCAAGCTTCTTGTGTGCCTCAGGGGCGGAGATTCAGTGGAGAATCGGCTTAGTAAACGGCGGGCATTCGGCGTCCATTATTCACTAACAGTTTCCATTCGTACAGCCCCAGCCCCAGCAGGATCAGCCCCGCCCCGGCGGCAATATTCAGCGTCAGGTGCTCGGCGTTCAGGGCCATGCCCAGGAACAGCGCAGTCACTGGCGTGATCAGCGTGATGAGCGCCACGCGCCCGGCGTCCAGTTGCCTGATCAGGTAGTAGTAAAGCGAAAACCCGATCGCCGAACCGAACACTCCCAGGTACAGCATGGCCAGGGCGGCGCGGACCTGCACCTGCGCAGGCCACGTGCCAAGTAACAACAGGCTCAGGCCAGACAGGGGAACGGTGACGGCCAGTGCGCCCGTAGTTTGGGCCATGGCAGGAATTTCCGCTTGCAGGCGTTTGACCGCAACGAGGCCCCAGGCTTGAAGCGTGACTGCCAGCAAAACGGCACCGATACCCCAATGTCCGGCCGATCCCGATCTGATACTGCCGCCGAAGATGACGACCAATCCGGCCAGCCCGAGCGCCATGCCCAGGAGCTTGAGCAGGGTGAATGCGTCTTCACGCAGCCACAGCCAGGCGAAGAGCCCGGTCAGTATCGGGCTTAGTCCAAACACCACGGAGATGAGTCCGGAAGGAATGAACTGCGCGCCCCAGTAAGTGCACAGCATCGAGGCCCAGATGCTGACCCCCGCATAGACATAGGATTTGCGCGCATTCAGGTCGAGGGGCAGCCGCATGCGCTTCACCAGCAGCCACTGTCCGCACACCGCCAGGCCTATGGCCATGCGCACAAACAAGGGCACGGTGAAATGCACGCCCTGGCCACTCCAGACTATGCCCAGCGGGGTGGTGGACCAGATCGCCACGACGCCCAGATAGGCGCTGCCGACGGAAGGTGAACGGGTTGTTTGTACTTGCATGGGGTACGTCTAATAAGGGCAACAAAAAAGCCACGGTGCTTGCGGCAGCGTGGCTCCGTCGATGGACAACGTTGTCGTCTAGCCGGTTCCACGCAGCGCAGGCGTCACTCGCCACATCAGGCGAATCGGAAACTTGCAGGAACGGATCGGCGAATTCATATGGGGATTCTGCGGGCCGGCCGGCCGGCCGTCAAGCCGGGGATATAATTCCTCCATGAGCTTGATCGACATTGTGTTGCTGGCGAGCCTCGTCCTTTTCCTGCTGGTCATGATCTGGCTAGCGATCAGGCTCGCTGAGATGCAGCGCCAGCAGCAGGGCTTGCCAGAGCTGCTCAATGCTGGCCTGGAAGCCCGCCACCGCGACATGCTGAAAGATCTGCATGAGGGACTGAGCCGGGAAGGAAGCCGCACCCAGTCCGGGCTGCAGGCCTTGCAGCAGGAACAGGCCAAGTCGCAGACCCAGTTTCTCGATGCCACGCTCAAGACCTTTGCCGAGCAGGGCAAGCAGCAGCAGGAATTGATGCAGAACACGATGAAGAATGCCGCCCTGCAATTGACCGCCACCATCGAAGCGCTGGCCAAAACGGTGGATGGGCGGCTGGGCGAAATCTCCGGCAAGGTGGCGGAGCGTCTCGACGCGGGATTCAAGAATACCAACGAAACCTTCGCCAAGGTCATGGAGCGGCTTGCCACCATCGACGAGGCGCAGAAGAAGATCGACGGGCTTACCACCAATGTCGTGAGCCTGCAGGAGATACTCGGCGACAAACGTTCGCGCGGCGCATTTGGCGAAGTTCAACTGGAAGCTCTGGTGCGCAACATCCTGCCGCCCACCGCCTACGCGTTCCAGCAAACCCTGTCGAACGGCAGCCGGGTGGATTGCCTGCTGACGCTGCCGGAGCCTACCGGCAAGGTCGCAGTGGACTCCAAATTTCCTCTGGAAAATTTCGGCCGCATGTTTGACCGCGAATTGGCCGAGCTGGAGCGCAACCAGTCCGCCAGGGCATTCAAGGCGGACGTGAAAAGGCATGTGGATGACATTGCGTCCAAGTACATCATCGAACATGAAACCAGCGATGGCGCGGTGATGTTCGTCCCGGCCGAGGCGGTGTTTGCGGAAATTCATGCCTATCATCAGGATCTGGTGGAATACGCTCTCTCCCGCCGGGTCTGGATCGTATCGCCGACCACCATGATGGCAGTGCTGAACACGGCGCGGGCGGTGATCAAGGATGTGGAAACCCGCCGTCAGGTTCACATCATCAAGGACGCCTTGTCCAAACTGGGCCGGGATTTCAATCTGTTTGACGACCGGCTGCAAAAGCTGGCCACCCATATCCGCCAGGCCCACGAAGACACTGAAAAGATCCAGATCAGCGGCCAAAAGCTGTCCCAGCACTTCAAGCGAATCGAGTCCGTGGATTTGGAGCACATGAAAAGCGCGCAGCCCGTCCTGCCGGATGATGAATGACAGGGTGGGGAGACTGGCATCGACGTCGCATTCTCAAGCGGGTCAGTTTCGATGCGGATGTCTGGCGCGCCGCCCTGGCGGCACCGCTGTATGCCGGGCTCAATACGGCGGAACGCGCCCGTCTGCATGACCTTGCCCGCTTGTTCATTGCGGAAAAAATCTTTAGCGGCGCGGCCGGGTTTGCGATGGACGAAATCACCCGGCTTCGCATCGCTGCACAGGCGGCGCTGCTGCTGATGAATCTGGACCTCGATAGCTATGCGGGCTGGAAGGAGATCATCGTCTATCCCAATGAGTTTGTGCCGCGGCGCGAATACAGGGATGAGAGCGGCGTGGTGCATGAGCTTCGTTACCCGCTCCTGGGGGAGGCCTGGCAGGGCGGGCCGCTGATTCTCTCGGCTGCGGACGTGGACAGCTCGCTGCGGCCGGATGGGTCCAACGTGGTCATACACGAGCTGGCGCATAAACTCGATATGCAGGATGGACACGCCGATGGGCTGCCACCTTTGCATAGAGAGATGAGGGTGAAGGATTGGGCGGACGCCTTCAAGCCGGCCTACGAAGATCTTCGCCGTCAGGTGGCACAGGGGATTCCAACGGTAATCGACCCTTACGCAGCGACTTCCCCGGCAGAGTTCTTTGCGGTGCTGACTGAGGTATTTTTCGAGGGCCCCGCTATACTGGCGACCGTTTACCCGGCGGTCTATGCCCAGATGAAAGCCTATTACCGCCAAGATCCCCTGCGCCGGCTGCCACCAGATCAGGAGAGCCGCCTTTAGCCCATGCGCGCGCCATGAAACATCATGACACCCTCATCTTCGATACCGACTACGAGCATTTTGAAAGCAAAGTCATCGAAGCCTCCAAGAGCACCCCGATCCTGGTGGATTTCTGGGCTGACTGGTGTCCGCCCTGCACCATGCTTACGCCCATACTCGAGCGAGTGGCGCATTCATACAAAGGGAAGTTTCTGCTGGCCAAGGTGGAGGTGGACGAAGGCCATAACATGAAGCTGGCCGGCAAATTCGGCATGCGCGGATTTCCTACCGTCCTGTTGTTCAAGGATGGCGAGGAGAAGGGCCGCTGGCACAGCGCCAAGCCGGAGCACTTCGTGCGTCACTTTCTGGCCGGGCACGGCGTAACGGAATGAAGCTTGCCGATCGCCTGGAAGGCATTGCGCCCTTCCATGTGATGGCCATCCTGGCCCGAGCCAAAGAGCTTGAGGCGCAAGGCAGGGATATCATCCACCTGGAAATTGGCGAGCCCGATTTCCCAACGCCTGAGCCCATCCTGCGGGCGGCAATGACTGCCCTGCGAGATGGCGACGTGCACTACACGCCGGCCCTTGGCTTGCCCGCACTGCGCAACGCGATCGCCGATTACTACCGTGAGCGCTTTGCGGTGAGCATATCTGCCTCCCGGATTGCGGTCACGCCGGGCGCATCCGGCGCCCTGCTTCTGGCTGCGGGTGCTTTGCTTAACCCCGGGGATGCAATCCTGATGGCCGATCCGGGCTATCCCTGCAACCGGCACTTCGCACGGTTTGTAAATGCCGACCCGGTGTCAATTCCGGTCGGGCCGGATAGCGCTTTTCAACTCACTGGCCGCCTGGTAAAGGAGCATTGGACGGATAAGACGCGGGCCGTGCTGCTGGCCTCCCCCTCCAATCCCACCGGCACGCTGGCACAGGATGGCGAAGTGCGAGCAATTGCCCAACTGTGCGCAGATCGTGATGCCACGCTGATTGTGGATGAGATATACCACGGTCTCGTTTATGAATGCTCGCCCCAGACTGCGCTCGCCTGTTCCGGCAAGGTCTGGGTGCTGAACAGCTTTTCCAAATACTTTCACATGACCGGCTGGCGGTTAGGCTGGCTCGTGGCGCCTGACGAGGCGATGGAAGCGATTGAGCGGCTGGCGCAGAATCTGTTTCTGGCTGCGTCAACTCCGGCCCAGCATGCGGCCCTGGCAGCATTTGGACCGGAAACCTTGGCAATCCTGGAAGCGCGTCGGCTGGAACTGAAGGCGCGGCGCGATTATCTGGCGCCTGCCCTGCAGGCTTTGGGTTTCGGCCTGCCGGTGATGGCGCAAGGGGCATTTTACCTGTATGCGGATATCAGCCGGATTGCACAGTCAGGGATCTGGGACAGCTATGATTTTTCCGCGCGGCTGCTCGATGAGGCGGGCGTTGCGGTCACGCCCGGGCTTGATTTCGGCAGCTACCAGGCGGAACGATTCGTGCGCTTTGCCTACACGACTTCGCGGGACAGACTGGAACAGGCAATTGGGCGAATCGCAACGTTTCTGCGCGCTTGAATCGAGAAACGGAAACAAAAAAAGCCGGCCAGGGCCGGCTTTCAGCTTGCCGGAAGACTTAGTTCTTCTTTTCTTCAGCAGGAGCAGCGGGGGCCATGCCGCCTTCGGGAGCGGGAGCAGCCGGAGCGGCACCCTCAGCAGGAGCGGCAGGGGCCATTCCACCCTCAGGAGCAGGAGCAGGAGCAGCTTCAGGAGCCGGAGCCGGAGCAGCAGCTTCGGGTGCCGGCGCAGGAGCAGCTTCTTCTTTTTTGCCGCAAGCAGTCAACGAAATGGCCAGCAGAGCGGCCAGCAGAACGGAGTATTTCATCTATTTTCCCTTAACAAAATAATGGACTCACCCACACCAAGATCGGCCAATGACTCAAATCCAACCGACGGGCGGATTCTAGCAAAACTGCAAAAGAAAGCCAGTCTCCCCTTATTTCATGGTGGTGGGGCGCCTGGTTGTTGTTTTCGGACAACAGGCGGCCGGCGCATCTGGAATCATCACTCGCTGATGATCACACAGCTAATTTCCTCCCGGTCATGGAACAATTGCCGCGCCCCGAGTCGGGTGGTGCGCTCGAGGCGCTCGAGTCTGGTGGACAGGTGCTCGATGCACGCGCGGGTTTCTTCGTAGCGCCGTTTCATGGGAAGTTTCAGGTTGAAGATCGCATTGCGGCAATCGCCGCGCTCAAACCAGCGGCCGACGAGATCAGCAATCCGGGCCGGTTTGTCGACCACGTCACACACCAGCCAGTCCACCGGGCGGCGCGGGCGGAAGGTGAAAGCATCTGCCCGAACGTGCTCGACAAAGCCGGTGTCCAGCACAGATTGCGCCATGGCCCCGTTGTCCACCGAAGATCCCGGATACCGAGGCTGGCCAGTTGCCAGGTCCAGCCCCCGGCGCTGCGCCAGATCGACAGCCGTTGCCCGGCGCGGAGTTTCCCTGTTCCGCAGTGGTGAGTAATTCGCTGATGGCTTCCGCCAGTTTCAGGGTCGAGCGCGAGGGCGCCTGACGCGGCATCCTGAGGCGGGGGATGCCCATGGGCCAGTTGCTGCTGT
>CAVVDR010000016.1:0-23194 GCA_963746955.1 uncultured beta proteobacterium
GCCGTTGTGTTCTGATATGTGATTCAAGCTGATCTATCGTCGGATAATCCTTCTCCGACCCGAAGCATCTGGCATCGTCGATTAATACAACATGGGGAACTTGGGATGAAAGGATGGTCGCCAATTCCTGCATGATTGGCGTATCCGTCCCGCCTCTACCTGTGTTCCCACCGGAATAGTGGCCATCAAGCCAAAAGACTGCTGGTTCATGAAGCTGCGGCACTAAGGTCTTAAGTGCAATCGCACTGTCATTCTCAATGATTTCCACATTATGATCGTTCTTGAATAGCGTCTGAGCTTTCTCAGCGAGTTCATGGCTAATTTCAATTGAATATATCTTCCTGAAATGATGCTTCATGGCCTGAACCATGTCCCCATGGAGAGTGCCAGTTTCAACCAAGATATTGACGCCGTTACGCTTGGCACTATCTAGAACCAGTCTTTGCTTGATCAAATGTGGCGGCGAAACTGGTTTGCCCTTCAATATCCATTTGGCAAGTTTGATGTATTCGCTGATTCGGTTCATTCTCTTTCCATTTCAAAAATGCCGCACCCGTAATTACAGCCGAAGTTAGTGGCTAGCGTATCGTCGGTTAGGGGTACATCTTCATGTAGGTCGCCTCGATCGTCCACAAAGGAAATGGAGCGAATAATGAACTTGCCTTCGAACAGGGACAACAGATACTTCAGGGAGAAAACGCGATGTGCATTGAACTCGATTCTTTGGGGGCCGATCGGACAAGAAAGATATAGAGTCCCACCCGGCTTCAGTATTGCGTAAAGGTTGTTAAGGCCTTTGACATGACCTTCAAAATCAATTGGATCACCGTAGCGGCCAAGTCCAAAATGCTCAATGGCATGAAGACACGACAAGGAATCGCAATAGTCCTTCAGGTCGGGCGGCAGCGCCATCAGGTCGGCCTGCCTGAATTCGATATTCTGAATTGTGGAGTCGAGCGGCCTTATGTCCAGCACCTCGATGTTGCGGAACGAAGCGACATGGGCCACAAACCCATCCACCCGCGAACCGATGTCAACATGCTTTTCGGGCTTGCGCTCATGAATGCGCCGCGCGACAAGCAGGTCCTGGTGAAAGTAGTGGCCCTTCGCTGTTCCGCTCTGTAGTTTCTTTTCATGCGGATAGGGATTCAAGGAGGCAAACACAAAGTGATGCGAGGAGTGACGGGCCTGCTGCTTCAGTTGACGCAACTCTGAAAGCATCGTTGGGGCATGACGCAGAAAACGGAAGAATTTCTTAGGTTTCATGGGTTGGGGGAGAAGGTCTGTGCCTGGTGGCGCCGGATTGGATGGCTTCCGTCCGATAATTCATGACAATTTAATCCAATCGCTGGACAGCATATCCGAATTCGGCCACCCCTTTTCCGGGGTAATCACAATTTTATCAGATGATGGATTGAGCCATGCCGCCCACCAGTGCAGCGAGCTGTTGGACAGGATGTAATGCCGGCACTGAGTCATCAGGTACAAGTCCTGGATTGCGCCGGTGTGAAGGTCCTTTTCACTTGCAAAGGTGACGGGGTAACGGCTCTTGATGTTTGCACGCGCCCACTCCATGTTCTGGGCAAAGACGAAGTAATGCGGGTTGCCGACCAACTGCCCGATGTGCGCCATGGCTTTCTCGAAGTAGTCCAGTTGCAGAATGTGGTGTTTGGGCCGGGGGACCTCCTCATAGCGCCGGATGGCCAGGCAGACTGCATCCGCCCCGCGGATTGCGGCAAGCTCTTCCTTTAGTGGGGCTGTTAACGGTTCGGGGAAATGAATCAACGCGGGCATGCCGGGATTCAGGTCATCGAAGTAGTGTGGCGACTGCCAATAGCCGATGAAAATCGTCGGGCGGACGATCTTCAGGTTCCTGATTTCCGGATCGAAACTCATGGTCCGCTCATGAACGTAGTAGCGCCGCTCGAGCGACAGCATGGCATTGAACTTGCGGTCAAATCGCCTGACCGTTCTCCCTAGTGGAAACAGACGGCTTTCCCAGCGACTTGGGGCCAGCTCCGGCGGGAGAATATGGTCCAGAAGGTGAGTGCGCTGGTAGGTCTTGTCGCGGATGAATCCGCCCATGACATCCAGCTTGAGCGGGACCTTATTCCTCTGGGCCATCGCCTTGTTGAAGGCATACATGAACAACTGGTTGCCCAGGCCGCCGGCGAGCCGCGCAATCACGCAGGGTTGGCTCATGGAGTTAGTCAGAACGACCTGTGGCGATTAATGGTGGTGTGGGCCGCGTTGCTTGCAGCCACGCTGCGACAATTCTACACCGGCGACTGATATTCCGGCACCCAGCGCTTGAGCGCTGCCTTGACGGCTTGCTCCGGTTCGGGCTCGCCGGTGCCGAACCAGGCTTCCAGTTCATCCATCAACTTGTTACTGGCTTCCCGCGCCTGCGCCACACGCAACTTCGGGTGTGGCGTGGGCAGTGTCGATTCCTCGTTTGTCAGCAGTTCCTCATACAGCTTCTCGCCCGGTCGCAGGCCGGTGTACTCGATCTGAATGTCGCCTTCGGCATGGCCCGAGAGCCTGATCATCTGACGGGCGAGATCGGAAATCTTCACCGGCTCGCCCATATCGAGCACAAAGATTTCGCCGCCCTTTCCCATCAACCCGGCTTGCAGCACCAGTTGGCAGGCTTCGGGTATCGACATGAAGAAGCGCGTGATATCGGGGTGGGTGATGGTCACCGGCCCGCCTGCGGCGATCTGCTGCTGGAATTTGGGAATCACGCTACCGGATGATCCCAGCACGTTGCCGAATCGCACCGAGACGAATTGCGTGGCGCCGTTCTGCAGCGCCTGACACACCTGCTCGGCGACCCTCTTGGTCGCGCCCATGACATTGGTCGGGTTGACCGCCTTGTCGGTCGAGACCATGACAAACTTGCGCACACCTTGCGCCTGCGCGGCGCGCGCGGTGGTCAGCGTTCCCATGATGTTGTTACGCGCGGCCTGCCAGGCGTTGTCGCGCTCCATGAGCGGAACATGTTTGTAGGCGGCCGCATGAAAAACCATCGTTGGCCGGTAGGTCTGCATGATTTGCTCGACCAGCCGGGCTTCCTTCACATCGACGATGACGAAGCGGCAATCGATTTCCGGGTGGCTGCGCGAGAACTCCTGCTCGCTCTGGTACAACGCAAACTCGCTGTGATCCAGCAGTACCAGGCGGGCGGGCGCAAAGCGGGCGAGCTGGCGCGCAAGCTCGGAGCCGATGGAACCCCCCGCGCCGGTAACCAGAACCGTCTGGCCGCGGATCATCTGGGTCAGGCCCGATTCGTCGAGCTTCACCGGGTCGCGGCCCAGCAGGTCATCCAGCTCGATCTTGCGCAGGCTGGACACGCTGACCCGGCCGCTCACCAAGTCGGCGATGGCCGGCACCGTCAGAACACTCAGGCCGGCCGCGCTGCAGTATTCGACCGCGCGTTTGCGTACGGTATGGGCCGCACCCGGCATGGCGATCACGACGTGGGTCACACCCAGGGCCTGCGCATGCCGCACTACCGATTCGATCGGCCCCAGTATGGGGAAGCCATGGATGTCATGGCCCTGCTTCTCCGGCGCATCATCGAGCAAGCCGACGACCCGCCATTCCCGACTCCTGGCCAGTTCTCGAACCAGCCCCTCGCCCGCTTCGCCGGCGCCCAGCACCAGCAGCGGCTCGCGCTTGGACAGAAGCGACAGGCTCATGCGATGTTCCTTCCAGCCGCGGTATGCGAGCCGGCTTCCGCCCATGACAAAGACGAGCAGCACGGGGTAGATCACGATCACCGAGCGCGGCACGATGGCAGACGGCTTCACCAGAACCAGGACCAGGGCAATGAACAGCGTGGTCGTCATGGTCGCCAGCACCATGCGCCTGAGGTCGGTCAGGCTGGCAAAGCGCCAGATGCCCCGGTACAGGCCAAAGCGCCAGAACGAGAGCATTTGCAGCGGCATGACCCAGATCAGGTGGGTGAAGGCGAAGCGCTGAAAGTCTTCCGGCACCTCCAGATTGAAGCGCAGCCAATAGGCGGCAAGCCACGCGACCGCTGTGGCGATCGCGTCATGAACGATGGCGGCAAAGATGCGCGGATTAGAGTTCATTGCCGTATTTCCTGCGCCAGCGCGCGTCCACCTTCACACCGATCAGGAGATACACGATCGCCCACAGCATGAGCAGCAACCCGCCGAGTTCCAAGCCGCTCAATAACACGCCAAGCGCGCTGGCGCCGACCGCTGCCATCAGGCCGTATTCGCGCAGCGCAAGCTGGCGGTGGGAGTAACCCAGGCGAACCAGCCGCTGATAATAGTGGGACTTGTGGGCCTGCCAGATTCTCTCGCCGCGCAGGCCACGCCGCATCAGGGTGACGGTCGCATCGACGAGAAAGGGCGAAAACACCAGCACGGGAAACCAGGCTGGCCAGATATTCTGTTCCCAGCCGGATACGCCAAGGGCTCCGGCCAGGAAGCCCAGGGGGATCGATCCCGCGTCGCCCATGAAAACGCGGGCAGGCGGGAAATTAAACACCAGAAACCCCAGCGCCGCCGCCGCGATTGCCCAATTGACCCACACCATGCCCATCATGCCGGCGTGCCAGGCGGCGAAGCCGTAGGCGCCGAAGCCGAATAGGGCCATTCCCCCGGCGAGCCCGTCTGCGCCGTCCATGAAGTTGTAGAGATTGGTCATCCAGACAATTGCAAGAAACACGATCAGAATGGTCGGCCAGTCTGAAATCCCCATGAGCCATATGAATGCAACGGCCGCGATCATATGAATCGGCAGCCGCACCCTGGCCGGAAGCCCGAAATAGTCGTCCATCAGGGATATAACGGCCAAACCCAGCGTAGGTAAAGTGATCGCAAGCATGCCTCGCGGGCCAAACAGGGCAAACCAGGTGATGATCCCGAACAGAATGCCCAATCCGCCTATGCGTGGCGTGGGAGTCGCGTGCAGCGAGCGGTCGTTGGGCAGATCAACCGGCAGCCTCGACGTGCGCCTGATAAGCACAGACAGGAGCGCCACGCAGGCAAGCAATGAAATTGCCAGACCGGACAATCCGAATATCATGCCGGCTCCGACACCGTCATGCGCAATCCGTCATCCAGCGTGTAAGGCGGCGTCCAGCCCAGATCGCGGCGAATCGCGCTGCTGTCCAGCGTCAGCGAGCCGAGCAGCCGCGCAACTTGATCGCGTTTGCCCAACAGCGTTGCCGATGCGCTCAACAGGGCCGGTGAAACCGGCAGCAGCCGGGCCGGTCGGTTCATTGCCCTGGCCAGCCGGCGCACCAGATCGGGCGTGGAGACATCCTCGCCGTCGGATATCAGATAGGTCTTGTTCGCAGCAGCCGGATGTTCGATGCACACGCGGATTGCGTCCACGAGATTCTCCAGATAGAGCATGCTGCGCCGATTATCTATGCTGCCAAACGGCAGCGGGATGCCTTTTCTCACGGCATCCATCAAGCGGCGGAAATTGGCTTTTACGCCGGGCCCATACACCAGAGGCGGGCGCAGAATCACCACCTCCAGCCCCGTTCGGGCTGTGACGTTGTGCAAGCCCTGCTCAGCTTCCCATTTTGATATGGCGTAGGGATCCAGGGGGGCAGGCGGGTCGGTTTCACAATAAGGGATAGGTGAGCCCTCGCCATTCACCTTGATGGAACTGAGAAAAACAAGCCGCTTGACCCCTGCGGCAGCGGCCTGCTCAGCCAGTCGAACTGTGCCGAGCGCGTTCACCCGATGAAACGCCTTTTGAGGAACATCTTCTCCGTCATGCATTACATGCACGCGCGCCGCCAGATGGACGACGGCATCGACGCCATTCAATGCTACGGTCCAGTTGGTATCAGAGTCGAGTTCACCGATGAGTTGTTCTCCAGGCAGTCCGGCACTGCTGCGCACAGCAGGCATGGTTGCGTAACCGGAGGCGGCCAATCGGGCAAGCACTGCGCGGCCGACAAATCCCGTGGCGCCGGTGACGAGAATTTTCAAGTGGACAAGGCCTCGCGGTACAAGGCCAGTGTCTGGGCGATGACGGCATCAAGTCCGAATTCTGCCTCCGCACGAAGCCGACCGCGCTCGCCCATCCGCCGGCGCAGTGACGGGTCCGCAATGAGTTTTCCGAGAGCCTCCGATAATGCCTGGGGGTCGCGCGCCGGAACCAGCAAGCCATTGTCACCGTTTCCCACCACCTCCCGGCAACCCGGCACATCAGTGGAGACGATAGGGCGTCCAGCGGCAGCCGCCTCGATCAGGGACTTGGGCAGACCTTCCCGGTAAGATGGCAGGCAAACGATATGAGATTGGGCGAGCATGTTCGGCATGTCATCCTGCCAACCGGCGTATTCGATTGCTCCTTCGCTTATCCATGTGGCAAGTTGTTCATCCGATATAGAGGCCGGGTTGGCCGGATCGGGTTCCCCCGCCAAGACAAAACGGGCCTTGATACCCTTTGCGCGCAGCTTTCGCGCGGCGTCAACAAATTCACCCACGCCCTTGTCCCACAACAAGCGCGCCGGAAGCACCACAACGGGCACACCCGCCGGCTCTGGCACTGGATGGAAATGATCCAGATTCACGCCTGAACCGGCGATGCGTCGAATGCGTGATCGATCGATGCGCATCTGCGAGATCAGTTCAGCATCGTCCGGATTCTGAACCAGGATGAACCCACGGGCGAGCAGAAAATGAGAGGCGCGGCGCAGCAGCCGCTGGATCGCGTTTGCCTGCGTGCCTTTGGAAGTAAACAACCAACCCATGCCTGCCAGGGCATTCACAACGTGCCGAATGCCGGCAAGGCGTGCCGCCAGGCTGCCGTATAGAACCGGTTTCATCGCGACGTGATGCACGAGGTCAGGTCGCTCCCGGTGATATACCTGCACCAGTCGCCACAGCGTATGAAGTTCACGAAGCGGATTCATTCCGCTGCGCTGGATCTCAAAGGGGATCAGCCGAATCCCGGCATCGCGAATCTTGCTGCCGTGATTGCGCACGCGCGTGAGCACTGTCACCTCAAATCCGGCCATCCGGGCTGCCATTGCCAATGGAAACCGGTGCGAGCAGAAGTACCAATCCTCGGTGACAAAGAATAGCAGCTTGGGCCCGCTCACTGAGTCTCCCGCCAGGCCTGGAACATCAACACATCCCGGAGGTAGTAGGACCAGTTGCGCCGGCCGTCCAGATGCTCGGCCCATCTTTGCTGAATCGGAGCCGGATGGAAGAAACCCTCCCGATTGAGACGCTCTTCGGCAAGCAAATTCTCCGCCCACTCCCGCAGCGGGCCGCGCAGCCACTGTTCGATCGGAATGCCAAAGCCCATCTTGGGTCGCTCAATCAGGTTCCTGGGGATGTATGCATACAACAGTTGCCTGGGCAGCGATTTACCTTGGCCGTTGCGGATCTTCATGGACAAGGGCAACTGCCAGGCAAACTCCAGCACGCGGTGATCCAGCAATTGAACCCGTGTCTCCAGGCTCACCCCCATCGCCGCCCGGTCAACCTTGGCCAGGATGTCATCGGGCAGATGGGTCACCGTATCCAGATACATCATACGATGCTCGAAATCCGAGAAGATGTGCCAGTTGCATCGTGATGCTTGGTGATTACGTCGACGAGCGTGGTCATGATTCGATGGTCAATGCGCTCGCATGGTAATCAATCGAGTAGTCTTCTGCCCGAGCGCGTTCTGATTAAGCGCAGTGCATAAGGATGGACAAGCCTTAAGAGCAAATTAAGCTTCGGGTTGCACAAGGACAGCAACAACATCGTGACCGGCGAGCGGCTCAATTCCTGAATGCTTGCGCGTGCCGACTTTACCTGATCCGGCGTTACTTCGCCATTCGCGATCGCCTGCAGTAGCACGAGCGCGTGCAGCATGGCCTTGTGCTTCCTGACTTTTTCCAGCTCCGGCAGGAACCATGGCCCAACCCGGCTGGGAAGGCGCTGTCCTCGAGTATCTTGATCAGCGTTCGGGTATCTTCGATGGAGGCCAGGGTCCTGCTCGCATCCACTTTGCCATCTCCGCTCTTCCAGACTCTGTGCTTCCCGACCGGTTCGTTGACGTAGGCCACTTTTCCGCCCAGCTCCAATAAACGCAGCGCCAGGGAATAGTCGCCGGAATAATTGATTGGGTCGCGACCGAGACCGCCGGCCTGACGATAGGCGCTAGCGCGGATCACATCCCCGACAAACCATCCGGAAGCGCGACTAAGACGCATGAACAGCAGCAGGATCCCTTCAAGCGGATAGATTCCGGTAACTTGCTTGTTGTCGCGATAATAATAATTGACATGCTCTGGATCGTCCTGGGGGACGCTTTCCATTTCACCGAAGCCGAAGCTCGCTTCGGGACAGTCCAGGAACATCGGCACCAGGCGGTCCAGCCAGTTTGGGTATACCCAATCGTCGGAAGCCAGGAAACTCAACAGTTCCCCCTGGGCCTGCTCTCCCGCATAAATGAAATGCTCGATCATTGTCATGTGCCGCGGCGGGCGGATGATCCTCAGGCGTGGATCGCGGATTTCGTCCAGGGCGGCGAGCGAATCGTTCGTCGAATGATTGTCGGAGACAAGGACCTCGACATTCCTGTAGCGCTGGTCAGCGCGCTTTCCACGGCCTCGCGCAGAAAATGGGGCTGCTGGTTGTAAGCCGGGATGATGATGCTCACGAGAGGGCCGGACATGTGTGACGCCTTGCTCATATGCCAAACTGTTTACGAAAGAAATTCCTGCCATCTGGAATGGCGATCAACGTGCCTGCCGCCGTGAGCAGCGCAGCCAGGATAACAAAGAGGGCAGTGTCGACCCGCCCTGCATTTTCCGGCTGCAAGGGTTTAAGCAAGAACACGATGGCAGTTGCCGCGCCAATGGGTGCTGCCAATGCTCGGCCATACCAGCGCCATTTTTCGTCCATCAGGATTTTGCGGTGCATGAAGTGGATGTCGATCAGTACATGCCCGGCATTGAGTGCCACCCATGTCCAGGCTGCAGCGATGGCGCCAAAACGTGGAACGGTCCAGAGGATTACCGGGATGACGCAGGCGACCGCGACGATGTTTATACGCACGGCAAGGCCTGTCCAGCCATGGGCAAGCTGAGCCCGGTAAGGCACATGCATGAACCCGTTCAACATCGTACCCAGGGCCAGGAGTGAAAGCAGCGGCGCGGTGTGCTGCGTCAATGCCTTGTCGTTCGTCCAAGCCCATAGGATCGATTCTGGAAACACCGCCATGACCAGCGCGGGGGGGATCAGAATGGCCCCCATCCATTGACTTGCGCGGTGATAGACTCCAATCAGGGAGGCCTGATCAGCGCGCGCAACGAGTTCAGTCAATCTGGGTAGCACGGCATGTGACATAGGCGCTGTCACGGCAAACAGCCCACTCGCGACCGTCGTTGCCAACGCGTAGTAGCCGAATTCGCGCAGGCTTACCAGCTTGCTCAACAGGAGTTTGTCCACCTGCGTGAGCAGCAGACCAAGCAAGGTAATGATGGCCATGCCTCCGGCAAATTGACGAATGGCACGCAGCGCTTCTAGATCGAAGCGCGCCGTGCGGCCGCCGGCCGGCAGATAACGATAGGTCTGGCGGGCAAGGACAATCACGGATATTAACGACACCAGACCCTGCCACAGGAAGAACGCACGGATGCTGGCCTCCACCCAGACCAACACGCCCACCACGCCTGCCCAGCGCAACGTGGCGAGTGCCGCTTGCGCGGCACTGAGCCACACCATGTGCTGCAGCCCCTGAATTGCCCCGCGATACACCTGCTCCAACATGCGACCTGCCAATACCAGACCCATGATGGCGATCGCCTGCGAGACGGTATCGGGCATGAGGCGCGGGTCTTTGAGCCAGTGTTCGGCCACCCAGGGCGCACCGAGCCAGATCAGCAGCACGATGGCTGCCGCCACGCCGCCGTAGATCACTTCCAGCGAGCGCAATAGATCGCGAATCGATTGGGCGCTGTGGGTTCCCGCCCTGAACCGCGCCATCTCCCGGTTCAAGGTCGGTGTGAGGCCCATGTCCAGCAAGGTGAGCCAGGCTTGTAGCATGCTCATGAAGCCCACCAAGCCCCAGGCTTCCACGCCGAGATAGCGGATGTAGATAGGTATTAAGGCAAAGCCGATGAGGGCTTCCCAACCCCGCCCCAGGTAGTTGGCGAGGGTGTTCTTCTTGAGCGACATTAAGGGTTCGTAGGGATGCGCCTTTTCGGCCGCTCATTCAGCAGCCGCCAGATCAATGCGGCGGCGGGTTGATCGGCTTGATCAGCAGGCCTTGGCCGGTCGGAAGCGCACAGATAGCGACGCCTTTTGCGCGGGCGAATTCGTTTTCGCGCTCATGCTGCTCTTCATGGCCGACAAATCCATAGTCATCGAACAAGACGATGCCGCCGGGCGTAAGCTTGTCCCAGAAATATTCCAGGGCCTCCACTTCCGGCGCGGCACAATTCATGTCTAGGGATAGGAAGGCCACTTTAGGTGCTGTAACCTCAGGCAAGGTGTCCGGTACGGCTCCCTTGACCAGCTTTACAAATGGATAGCGGCCAAATTTCTGCTGGACGATTTCCCACACCGGCTCGTACATACCGCGGTACCATGGCCCGGACTTACCCAAGGCTTTATGCGCTTTCTTTTGTGTCGCTTGTTCTGCTGCACTTAAATAGCGCGGATCGAACCCCTCATAGGTGTCCAGCAGCCAGAACGTCTTCTTGTACGACTCAAAGTTGGTGTATTGGATAATCATTTTCGAAAGGAAGCCTTCATTCACCCCGCACTCAACGAAATCGCCGTCCAAGGCAATTGCCTGCTGTGCAGCCCAGCACGCCACATGGGCGCGCCACCTGATGTGCGGATTGCCCATGGCTTTAAGCGGTCCGGAACCCCAAGACTCGGAGTAGGCCTCATTAAATTTTGGCTCATTCATCCACGAAACGTTTCGATCCACGATCATGCCATCTTCTGTATAGGCGGCGCGGCCAGCCCTATATACCGTGCGGAGCAATGAGTTCCTGGGCACCAAGCCTTTGAGGAATTGAATGGGATTCAAGCCGTATTCTCCTACAGTATTCTTTTCAAATAGCCGTCGGGCGCGACGGTGATTAACAGCTTTTGCTCCGTGCGTTTGTCGATCTCAAATTCGGTATGGGACTTCAAATACTCCCGCACGGCAGTCTTCGGATTGTTGCCCACCCCCCAAGGCCTGTCCCCAATCAATTCTGCGGGCAGATCCTCAATGTTGGTATCAAACACAACGCAATAGCTCCCGACCGACACCAAAGGTGCATAGGCTTCCAATTCGGCCAGGACATGTTCGTGGGTGTGATTTGAGTCGAGGCAAACGAGGATGCGATTGTAGTTCGATGCGATTTCCCCAACCTGGTCGACTAGTTCCTGCGCAACGCTGCTTCCCTGGATCATTTGTATCCTGGATGCCATCGGATGCGCTTCCATCGCTGCTTTGGTATGCGCTCGGATGTCGATATCTATTCCTATCACCTTGCGTTTGGGTGACTTGGGGTCGACAACCGAACCGTTGCAAACGGCGTCTGCGTACTCCAGAAGCGCCAGCATGGCGGCGCTTAGAATCAGCGAACCTCCATGCGCGATGCCCGTCTCGATAATCAAATCTGGTTTTACCTGCCAGACTATTTCTTGCATGGCGACGATGTCCTGCGGCATTTGGATGATGGGGCGCCCCATCATGTCAAAATTGTACTCGTAATCCAGACGCGTAAGATCAACCATGGCGTCCCGAAATCGTGCCAATTCACCGGCATAGCCAGCGATTCGAGAATCACGCAGCCTATGGAATTCTGCTACTGGGTCATCGTTCATATCAAGAGTCCACTGAATAGAGATTAGGTATTACAGATGAATAGAGATTAGGTATTACAGATGAATAGAGATTAGGTATTACAGATCGCCAATTGCCACCACCGCGCACCCCGCCGGCGTCATTCTTGATACTTCATCCTTATACTTTCGACTTGCTACAAGGATCGTTTTGGCTCCGACGCCTGCAAGTTGGTCTGGGGAAATGACCTTCTGGCCATAAGGTGGGATATACAGGCCGTGCTTGTCCGCGTTGAGGTCCACGACGAACTCGATTGCGTTCAATCCAAGCTGCAAGAAAGCCAGGATATTTCCGCCTCGCCCGGCCGCTCCCCAGAGTACGACAGGCCCGGGGAGCGCCAGTAGTTGTTTGTGAAGTGCAGCGATATGGCCGGCCGCACTCTCGACACCAAGAGCTTGGTTCTTGCGGCCCCATACACCGAGCCATTCGCCATCATTGATGCGGGTCACTTTTTCGACTGAGAGACCGTTGGCGGCATATAGTCTGGCTAGAGAGAGCGCAGAGAATAGATTGGAATACTCTGGATACAGCGCAAAGATATCTGCGTCGCCTAACAGGTGTGGCGCATTCGTGATTTCACAATAAACGCTACCCCCCGGGTTGAGCGCGCTCGCCATGAGTCCGACAAAGGCGTGGGGTTCGGGGATTTCTTCAAGCGTATGCCGGGCAAGGATCAGGTCTGCCCCACGTCCGTGGGTGTCGCCATCCCAATGGACGTTGGAAACCAGATCTGTTGCCATCGGCGCGGCGGGGTCAAATCCTCGCAGATCCTTGTAGCCGGAACGTCGCAGCATTTCGAGAAGCTCGCCGCGCCCGCACCCAATTTCGACTACACGCGCCTGACGAGAAGGAATCTGTTGCTCGATGTCGCTCAAAATGGATTGATACAGGGCAAGCACAAATGGCGACGCAGTCTGCCTGTTGTCATAGTGGTGATCAAACTCAACTTCGTGTGCCTTCCTGATACTGACGTGCTGGCATGCCGCGCACCACAGAAAGCCCACTTCTGTCGTCGCAAAGCCTTGAGCGTCTTCACGAGTCGCAAAGAACCTGTTCTGCAACGGTGGCACCGCGTCCAATTGAAGAAGGGGCGTAACCGCACCTCCACATATATTGCAGGCGTGTTTGAATCGCATAACCGTTGGACTATCAGTCCAGGATGTCTTCAATCACGGCAACAACCCTCGACTGCTCGCTCTCTGTCAAAGCGTGGTAGGAAGGTAGATTGATTGCTCGAGTGCAGATGTCCTGCGCAACTTCGCCGGTGCGCACACCCGGCACCGAAAACGGTGGCAGAGTACTCAAGGGCCAAAAGAACACCCTGGCATCAATATTCTCTGCCAGGAATGCCTTCTGCAGGTGTTCCCGGATAATGCCGGTCTCTCTCGCAAACACCACGGTCGGCATCCACGCGCCTATCTGTGTTTCTGGGCGCTCGGGGTTCAAGTTCAAGCCTTTAAGGCCAGCAAGGGACGTTCGATAAATTGCAAGTATGTCTCGCTTGCGCGCAATTAATTCTTCTATTCGCTCCATCTGCCCATATCCAATCGCCGCCTGGATGTTCGACATCTTGTACTTGAACCCCACCATGTCCGGCCAGAACTGCTTCGGCTGCCCTCTGGCGCGGCCGTGATTACTCAATGTCAGCACGTGCTCATATAGATCCGCATCGTCGGTAACAAACATGCCGCCTTCGCCGGTGGTGATAGTCTTGCTTCCGTGGAATGAAAAGGTCCCGAACTTGCCCATGGAACCAGCGCGCCTGCCGTGGTAAATCGAGCCGATGGCTTCCGCCGCATCTTCAATAACCGGGATGCCGTGCTGTTCCCCAATGGCCATCAATTCGTTCATCTCGCACAGATTTCCATACAGATGGACTGCGATGATGGCTCTTGTTCTCGGTGTGATCGCTTCCCGAACGCGCTTGGGATCAAGACACCACGTATCGGGCAGGATGTCGACGAAACACCGGCTTGGCGCCGAGATAGGTGATGGGCGCGGCACTTGCAATCCAGTTTGTGTCGGCCAGTATGACTTCGTCTCCCGGCCCAATGCCCAGGGCGGCCAAGCCCATGTGGAGCGCGCCGGTGCAACTGGATGTGGCAATGGCGTATTTCACCCCAAGGTGTTGCTTGAATAATTCCTCGAAGCGGTTGATGTACTCATAGCAGTGTTCGCCCCAGCCATTGCGGGCGGCGTCCGTCGCGTATTCGACTTCCTTTTCCGTAATCGACGGTTTGGTGTAATAGATACGGGAGTTCATATTACTTCCAGTTGCGGCACGGCCGTGATGAATTTCCCATTCCAGTTTCGAATGTAACCAAGCTGCTCCATGACTTCTGCTTTCAAATTCCACGGCAGGATGACGACGTAATCGGGTTGATCCTGCCGCAGGCGATCTTCGTCCACGATTGGGATGCGGCTTCCAGGCATGATACTTGCCCTGCTTGGCCGGGTTGCGATCCGCTACAAATGAGATGAGGTCGGGTCGCACGCCGGCGTAGTTAATTAGCGTGTTGCCCTTTGCCGCAGCGCCATAGGCAGCCACGGATTGTCCGCTACGATTGGCATCCAGCAGGAAGGCGAGAAAGTCGTTCTTTACCTTGTTGGCGCTTGCCTGAAAGCCGCCGTAGAAGGCCGCACTAAGCATTCCGGCTCGCGCTTCTTCAGCCAGTAACCGGTCCACATGTTCGCTGATTGGTTGGGTGCCGGTGTCGCTGCGCTGGGCGAACACTCGCAGGCTGCCGCCGTGGGTTGGGAACTCCTCCACATCAAATAGCGTGAGGCCGTTGGCTTCAAAAATGCGCTTGGCTGCCGTGAGCGAGAGGTAGGAGAAGTGCTCGTGATAAATGGTGTCGAACTGGTTTCCCGCGATCAGCTTCAGCAAGTGCGGAAACTCAAACGTGGCTACGCCTTGCGGCTTCAGAAGCTCGGAAAAGCCGGCCACGAAGTCATTGATGTCGGGCACGTGCGCCAGCACATTGTTGGCTACGGCGAGGTCGGCACGCTTGCACTGGCGAACAAACTCCCGGGCCAAGCGGACGCCGAAGAAGTCTTCCACGATCGTGATGCCCTTGGCGCGGGCCGCGGCGGCGGTGCTTGCGGTGGGTTCCACGCCGGTGCAGGGAATGTTCCGCGCCTTGACGTATTGCAGAAGGTAGCCGTCATTGGCGGCGATTTCCACCACATGGCTGTCGGAAGTCAGATCGAAGCGTGCCACCATGTCGGCGACATAGCGCTTCGCGTGCGCGAGCCAACTGGCGGAGAAGCTGCTGAAGTAAGCATAGTCCGCATCGAACAGCTCATCGACCTGGGCAAAATCCTCGGTTTGGGCCAGCCAGCAGTGTTCGCAAACCAGCACGCGCAGGGGAAACCATTTTTCCGGAGCGTGCAGGGTCTGCTCGGTAAGGTAGGCGTTGGAGGGGGGTGCGCTGCCCAGGTCCACCAGGGTCAGGGCAAGTTCGGATCCGCAGTGGCGGCACTTCATGGCGCTACTCCGGCGAAGGCATCGTCCAGCAGCGGGTGCGCGGCATCGCGCGGCGAAAGGTCAGCAACAGGCAGCGGCCACTCGATGGCAAGCCGGGGGTCCTGCGGATTCAGGCCGGCTTCGGCGGCAGGCTGATAGGCGGCGGTGTGAAAGTACAGCAATTCGCAGTCGCCGGTCAGAGTCTGAAACCCGTGGGCGAAGCCTTCCGGCAAGACGAATGTCCTGAGGTTGTCGGCGCTGAGCAGTTCGGCGTGCCAGTGGAGAAAGGTCGGCGAACCGTGGCGCACATCCACCGCGACATCGAAGATCTGGCCGCGCAGACAACTCACGAATTTGATTTCTGCATGGGGTGGTCGCTGAAAGTGCAGTCCGCGCACCGTGCCGCGGCTTGCCGTGTAGCTGCGGTTGATCTGGGCAATCCGCTTTCCGGGAACGAGCGCGCCTAATTCCTCGTCGCAGAACAGGCGTTCCAGGTAACCCCGGCTGTCGCCGATGGGCTTGCGCTGCAGGATCTGCAGGCCAGCGATGGGCGTCGCGACAATCTCGAAGCGGACGCTCATGCTGACGCCGCAGCAGCCTCGTAAGCGTGAATCTGTTCCAGGCTGACCTCGGCCATGTCTGAGCCTCGCCGCCAGGCCTGATGCCAGTCCAGGGTATGGCCGAATGCGGTCTGCAGAGTCCAGCGCGGCCGCCAACCAAGCCGTGCCTTGGCCTTTGAGCTATCCAATTTAAGCGAGTGGGCCTCGTGCGGCCGGGGTGCGGTGTCGCATTGCCAGGTTGCGCTGGGCGTCTGCCTGCCCAGGAATTCGACGATCCACTGGACCGGACGGGCATCCGCGTCTTCCGGGCCAAAGTTCCAGGCCTCCGCAAAACCTGGACCATGCGTGTAGAGCCTTTCGGCAAGCATCAGATAGCCGGACAGGGGTTCTAGAACATGTTGCCAGGGGCGGATGGACTGGGGCGAGCGGATCATCAATGTCTGCCCTGCATCCAGGGCGCGCAGGAAGTCGGGCACCAGGCGGTCGGCGGACCAGTCGCCGCCGCCGATGACGTTGCCGGCACGTGCGCTGGCCAAGTGGATACCAACGTGGTCAAGAAATGAATTTCGATAAGCCGCGGTAACCAGTTCCGAACAGCCCTTGCTGCTGGAGTAGGGGTCGAAGCCGCCCATGGCTTCGCTCTCGCGGTACGGCCACACCCATTCGCGATTGTCGTAGCACTTGTCGCTGGTGACATTGACGACCGCCTTTACGCCAGGGGAGTGGCGCACCGCCTCCAGCAGGTTGACGACGCCCATGATGTTGACCTCATAGGTCTCGACGGGCTCAAGGTAGGAATAGCGAACCAGCGACTGCGCGGCGAGGTGGAAGACCACATGGGGCTGCGCAGCTTGCATGGCTCGGCTGAGCTTGGTCGCATCGCGGATGTCAGCGATCGTGCTGCTGGAGAGCGCCGTTTCAAGCTTGCAAACGGTGAAGAAGTTGGGCTCGGTGGGGGGACTGAGTGAATAGCCATGGACTTCGGCGCCCATGTCGGTCAGCCATAATCCAAGCCAGCCGCCTTTGAAACCCGTGTGACCGGTCAGGAATACCCGCTTGCCGCGCCAGAATTCCCGATTCATTGCCACACTTTCCAGGGCGCCTTGCCGCTTGCCCAAAGGTCTTCGAGCATGTTCTTGTCGCGCAGGGTATCCATGGGCTGCCAGAAGCCCTTGTGCTCAAAGGCCATGAGCTGCCCTTGCTGAACTAGACGGACGAGCGACGTACCTTCCCAACTTGACTGATCGCCGTCGATCACTTCAAGGCATCTGGGTGAAAGGACGAAGAAGCCGCCGTTAATGAAGCCCCCGTCACCAAGGGGCTTTTCGGCAAAGCCGTCCACTGCGGCGCCGTTCAGTTGCAGCGCGCCATAGCGTCCGGGCGGTTGTACGGCAGTAACGGTGGCCCACTTGCCGTGCTGTTTGTGAAATGCAATCTCCTTCGAGATGTCGAGGTCTGCCACCCCGTCGCCATAGGTAAGGCAGAATGCTTCCTCATGCTTGATGTATTCGGCGACCCGCTTCAAGCGTCCGCCTGTGTAGGTCTCATCGCCGGTATCGACCAGTGTCACCTGCCAGGGCTCGGCCTTATGCTGATGGACTTCCATGCGGTTGTGCTCCATGTCGAAAGTGACATCCGACATGTGGAGAAAATAGTTGGCGAAATACTCCTTGATGACATAGCCCTTGTAGCCGCAGCAGATCACGAAGTCGTTGACGCCGTGAGCTGAATAGAGCTTCATGATGTGCCAAAGGATCGGCTTGCCGCCGATTTCGATCATGGGCTTGGGCTTCAGGTGGGTTTCCTCGGAGATTCGGGTGCCCAGGCCACCCGCCAGTATTACGGCTTT
The DNA here is from genome assembly GCA_963746955.1 of uncultured beta proteobacterium. Classification (GTDB taxonomy): domain Bacteria; phylum Pseudomonadota; class Gammaproteobacteria; order Burkholderiales; family Thiobacillaceae; genus DASQBT01. Next base: position 17,723 of record CAVVDR010000016.1, read on the forward strand.
CATTCGTCAGTCCCTTGCGCCTATCGGGTGATGGACGGTTTCACGTTCACTGTGAGGCCGGGTTCGAACCCCGGGATAGTTCTTACGGTCACATACGAGGAAGAATGGAGGGTCACCATAGTTGCAGTCAAGGATCGCAGGCTTGGAATGATGGGATCTTCACGAGGCTATTGGGATTATTTCTGCGGCAATCACCTTGCCCCCTGTCTCTTGCCGAAAAAGTTTACCCCCGACAGCTCCTGGAAATGGCTGTCGGACGTGGCCAGTTCGGCACCATGTTGCCGGGCGGTAGCGTAAATAATGGCATCGGCCATCGCCAGCTTGTGGGCGGCAGCCAGGTCGGCGGCGTGGAGGGCCAGCGAGGTATCCAGGGGGATTACCCGGCCCTGCTCGGTCACGCCGATGATCTCCAGCGCGGTGGGTTCATCGCGCTCGCGGCATACCCATTTGTAGAGTTCAAACTGAACCAGCGTTGGGACAAGCAACTCCTGGGTTTGGCCCAACAGAGGCTCATAACGCTTCGCCAAGGAACCAGAAGTCAACCACTCGATCCAGCCGCAGGTGTCGACCAGCACCATCAAACGCGATCCTGACGATCGCGATAATTCCCGGGGTTGGCGCCCTTGAGCAATCCCTTGATTTCGCCTATGCCCCGCTTGGGCACCATGGTGATGGTTTCGCCCTTGGCGACAAAGATAAACTGTTGCCCGGCTTCGAGCTTCAGCTTGTCACGAATGGCTTTGGGGATGCTCAATTGGAATTTGGAGGTCAGCGTGGCGGTATACATTCTTACATTATCCATTCAGATAGACGATTTGTAAGATACCATCTGTGGGCAATTGTTTCAATGCGCACGCTCGTCATTCGTGATGGTCCGTGGCCTTGTACACATGCCTTCTCATCAGTTCATCTTTTCATGGTCACACGGACAACCCGGGCGCGAGCCTTCTCGTAAAGGTCTCTCATTGCACTCATGGGGCCTCTGTTGCGCAGGGCATGGCGCGAATAGACGGTATGCGGCTCCAATGGCCGGAGCTGCGGGTCGTGCCGCTTGCGGATTTCGCGCGCCACCACGGCGAAGAAGTTGTACTCATACATCACCCGTCGGCGGGCCTCGTGCAGGTAGGGCAGGCGCTTTTCGTATTCGTTGTTTGCGATGGCCTGAGTGATGGCGCGGAGTGCCGATTGGGGATCATTGATATCGACGGCGATGAAGCTCTCGGGCGGGAAGTAGTCCGCGGCATTGGGGCAGCCGCAGTAGAACGGCAGTGTCAGGCCCAGAAAGGGGTCAGCCAGTTTTTCCGTCCAGTGATGTGTGCCGACGAAGTTCTCGACGGCGATGTGATAGCGGTAGGCGTCCAGCGCCTCGGCCTTGTCATCCAGGGGGGTGGCAGGCCAATTGTTCAAATCCTGTTCCCTTGCGAAAATGGCGCCGGCGAGATCCGCCGCCTGGCCGGCGGCTGATCGAAACGACAGGCGGCTAGCCCGGAAATTTTGTCGGATCGCGGGATGGTGGCGAGGCGTCTTTCAATGCTTCAATCTGGCCGTGATTCAGAACCGGATATAGGCGTAGCCCCGCTGCTGAAGGTCGATCAGGCGGGTGTAGGCATCGTGCACGATGACCACGCCGGGCAGCAAGTCCTCCGGCACAAAGCCGTGGGCGTGCATTGTGACCCGGCAGATTTCCACACTGACGCCGTGGCCAAGCAGTTCTTCCACCACCTTGGCATTGGGGTTGTAAGTAAACGGATCGTTCTTGTATTGCTGGTAGGCCTGGTCGTTCAACAGCCAATAGGCTGTGTCGCCATGCAGGACGATGCTGATCTTCAACTGTTTTGGGTCAACCTTGAGCGCCTTGTAGGATTCGAGCAGGCCACGCAGGTAGTACAGACCCTTGCCGATGCCTGCATCCCAGACATCATCCTTGTCGTCATACACGACCCTGATATTCTTGTGCTTCTCCACCCCGATCACCTTCTCAGGCTGGAGGTCGAATTCGTCGGCACGGCCTGGAGTCGGAATGGCCAGCGCCACGGCTATGAAACAGCTAACAAGAACGGGCATGCGCATGATGGTTCTCCTTGATGGAATCGGCTTTAATGATACCCGGAGAGTCACGAACGAAAGTTGGCCCATTCGGTCCTATAGTTCGCATCGAGAAGGAGGAAATCATGATTCGAACCGTACGCCAGTTGATTCAGGCCGCCGCCGTTACCGAGGGCGCCGGCGTGACCGTGCATCGCACCCTTGGCACCCCGGCCCTGCGCAGACTTGATCCGTTCCTGATGCTGGACCACTTCGGCAGCGACGATCCGGACGACTACATCGCCGGATTTCCAGACCATCCCCATCGGGGCTTCATCACCTTCACCTACATGATCGATGGCCACATGCGGCATCAGGACAGCATGGGCAACAAGGGCGACCTGCGCTCCGGCGGCGCGCAGTGGATGAAGGCCGCCAGCGGCGTGATTCATTCCGAAATGCCGCAACAGAGCAACGGCCTGATGCGCGGCTTCCAGCTCTGGATCAACCTGCCCGCAGCGGAAAAAATGGCCGATCCCGTCTACCAGGAATTTTCTCCCGAGGCGATTCCTGAAATTCGTCAGGGCGCTGTTCGAGTCCGCCTGCTGGCGGGGAATTACGGCGGGAAGCGCGGCGTGATCGACGATCCGGGAACCGATGTTCAGTATCTGGACATTACGCTGGATCCCGAAGCCGTTTTTGCGCGGGACCTGGCGAATTCATACAACGCCTTCGTTTACGTCTATGAAGGCAGCGCCACAACGGGCGCCGCCACCTTGCCGCAACACAGTCTGGCCGTACTGGGTGAGGGCGATCAGGTGGAGATCGTCGGCGGCGAAGCCGGTGCGCGCTTCATTCTGGTGGCCGGCAAACCCATCGGAGAGCCGGTGGTGCAGTACGGTCCGTTTGTGATGAATACGCAGGCAGAGATAGAACAGGCTTTCCGCGACTATCAGGCCGGGCATCTGGTGCGCAAGAAGGCGCAGATGACGGGAGGCTGAAAGCTGCCCGCGACTATCGTCCTTGCAAGCCAGGTCAAGCCGGGTACAGTGGGGCGCGATGCGGGAGGACTGGAAGACACGCGTGACCATGCCCCTGGCGGGTCATGGTGCCCCGTCTTAATCGGTCGAATTGGTGGAGTTGCCCTTGTCCGCAGTCAGAAGGTAAAAACCGGCCGCGGCAAGCGCCACCCAAAGTACCATGGCCCACGCGCCCATGTAGCTTGACAAACTGGCCATGAAGAAAAGACAGGCAAAAGCCACGGTCAGCAGGGCATTGCCGATCCAGAATTTGGCCCCGTGTTTCGCGTCGTTCACTGTATCAACCTCGCGTTCGGAAATCTTGACGTAATGGTGGAAATTGTTCACCCGATTCCCCCGGCTCGGGTCAGCGAAGTCCCAATAAGGCTTGGTCAGGTATCTGGTGATCAGAATCATCCCCTTCATGGCGTCAGGCTTCATGGGCATTCAACCAGGAAATCGAGATCGATGACGGCAAGCGTATTTCCTGCTGCGGACTGGCGTTGGTCCCATGAACGCATTGACATGAATCGCACAACTGAACTGCCCCGGATGACACCGTGATGGCGGGCGCGCGCGATTGGGATGAGCAGGCTGACAGCATCAGCGCGCTGGAGAGGAGATGAAACTTGCAAGTGAAACTGTCCGCATGCCTTGTCTGGCCCGGTCAAAAAGCCCTCAGCAATTTTTAACTATACGAGATTTTCCAGCGATTTGCATAGCCGCTATTGTTTAGCCAAGCAAATCGCTCAAGTATTTCGAAAACCAGCATTAGCGGTCATTCGTGGACGCGGCAGCTTGGCAAAGCACCCGGAACCTTTAATCGGGCCCGGGTTCAAAAGCTTTGAACAAGTCGTTCAACCAAGCTGGCTGACCAGCAGGCCCGGCCGGCCCATTCGTCCCGTGCATGCAACTGGCGCCGCACAATCGACTGATCAAAGGAGAATCCAATGCGCATGCCTGCCGCCCCTCTGCTGGTATCCCTCGTCCTGGCTGCATCTGCCCAGGCCGCGACCTACACCTTGGACCCCGCACATACCTTTCCCCAGTTTGAAATTCGCCATCTGGTGTTTTCCACCCTGCATGGCCAGTTCAATCAGACCGCCGGCAAGATCATCATGGACAGAGAAAAGAACCTGGGCTCGGTGGTGGCCACCATCCAGGTTGGCTCCCTGAATACCGGTTTTCGCAAGCGCGACGAGGACCTGCTGGCCGCGCCGTTCTTCGATGCGGCCCAATTTCCGACCATGAGCTACAAGTCCACCAAGGTGAGGTATCTGGGGAAAGACAAGGCGATGGTGGAAGGCAACTTGACCCTGCGCGGGGTGACCAAGCCAGTGACGCTGCACGTTACGCGCATCTCTTGCGCCATTCACCCCCTTCTCAAGAAGCCGGCGTGCGGCTTTGATGCCTGGGCCGAAATCAAACGGTCCGATTTCGGGATGAACACCTTTTTGCCGGTCATTCCCGATGACGTCAAGCTGATCATAAACAGTGATGCCGTGGAGGACAGCGCGGCGCCCTGAGGAAATAGCGCTTCCTCTTTCTCATGGAGCGGGAAAGGGGCACAGGTCACACGCATCAGTCGTCCTGGAATGTACCGGTAGCAATCAGCCTGCGATGGCGCCGCTTTGCACCGGCTCATTGCGGGGCCACGCCGATGCATCTATGGTTTCCCGATAGCCATGCCAGGTGGCATGACCAATCACAGGCAGCAATACGGCGAAGCCTAGAAACGCGGAGGCAAAGCCCAGCACGACGAACAGGCCGATCAGGGCAGCCCAGACGATCATGGGCTTCTTGTTGCGCAACACGGCGTTCACGCTGGTCACCACTGCAGAGATGGCATCCACCTTGCGGTCGAGAATCATGGGCAAGGAAAACGCGCTGGCGGCGAACACGATACCGGCGAATACCGCGCCCACTGCACTGCCGATGCCGAGGAAAGGCAACAACTGCCGCCAGTCCGGGTGGGCCTGGTCGGGGAAGAAGATATATATCGTGGTTGCGGCGCGCGCCCAGACCAGCAGTACGACGAGCAGCACCAGGCCCAACACCATCAGGTCGCGGATATGGTCCCAACCCTCGCTCATGCAGTAGCCAAGAAGCGGCTGCTGTCCCGCTTCGAGTTGGCGGCTGATGGAATACAGCCCAACGGCCAGTACCGGGCCGATGAACACGAAGCCGGTGGCAAATCCGATATACAAGGCCAGGGTGCCGAAGCGCCAGGTAAAGACTCCGATAGCCATGCTGAGCAGCATGAGCGCCAGGCCATAGGCCAGACTCTGGGTCGGCGCCCGGACAAAATCGGCCCAACCCAAGCGCAGCCAGCGAAGCGGCGCGGCCGCACCGAGCATCCGGCAGGGTGCAACAAAGGGCATTTCTTCAGGGGACAGGGGGCGTTCGAATCGGGCAAAGTCGACATGCG
>CAVVDR010000017.1:0-194033 GCA_963746955.1 uncultured beta proteobacterium
CCCATGGCACGACCTTAAGCCATTGCGCCGCGCGAGTGCAGGATCTTCGCGCGTGCGGCGTCGCGAGGAATGGTAAGGAGTTTGTGGTTTTTGGGTCGTCGCTTGATGGCGTGGGGTTCGACTCGTCCGGGGCGGATCGGTAGTTTGAGCATGCTGATTGCGCCGGAAGATGAGCCGTCATGCTTCGGACGCCTGCGCCTGCGCCAAAGCGCAGTTGTTGTTCGAAGGCGAGAAACAATTGCAGGGCTCCCTTGAAACTCAGCGAGCGGGCCGTGATGCCCGCGCCTGCTGCTGCGCGCGTCATCAGCGCACACACCAGGTTGTAGGCCAGCAAGTAAACGGCGATTTCCTTGTCTATCATCGAAGGCGATTTGGCGCGCAGAATGTCCATGCCCATGTGTGCCTTGATCGAACGCAGATCCACCTCGACCTGCCAGCGCCGGTTGTAGAGCTCATCGATCTCCACCGCGCTGACGAGCTTGGGGTCGGTGAAGGTCGTGACCAGGACGCGACCGGCGATCTCGGTCTCGCGCAGCGTCAGGCGTTCCGGCATGCGTGCATAGGTATCGGCGTCCATCCAGGCCGGACGCTGGGGGCGCATCCAGTCGACCAAATGGTCGCGCCGCCCCAGACGCTTACCCCGCCGAAAGTCGGTGATGCGGCGCTGATGCTGGCGGGTGACCAGATCGACACCGCGTTCCACCAGCAGTGCGGCGGTAAAGTAGTTGCAGTGATAACGGTCGGCCAAGATGACGTCTGCGCGGTCAAGCTGCGGCATCAGCGTGCGAAACAAGGCTTGCTCGCCGGTGTGTTTGCCGCGGCATGGCCCCAGCGCCCCCCCAGCACTGCGCCGCTGGAAAGCGAGATCAGCCCGACCAGCATCGCCAGGGGGAAGCCCAGCCCCGGCTTTGTACACCCACGGTAAATTTGTTCTCCCCGCGTGATCATAGAGATTGTGGGCGAGTCGAGTTTTTGGTCATGCGGAGGTAGTCGAAGACCAGTCGAGTGTTACGGTGCAACTGGCGCATTTTTTCTGCGATGCTGGATTTCCGATCGGAGATGAACTGAATGGCACCGACGGCGAAGCGACGCAATCGGGACACGTTTTCGGGGCCGTAGCCTGTGCGGATACGGCAGCGATCCTCATCGTAGTTCCAGTCGATGACATAGTGGCAGCGGTTTTCGATGGCCCAATGGCCGCGATTGGTAGCGAGGACGCGCTGTGGATTGGCTTGTTCTGGAGGGCGGCTGGTGATTCCCAAAGCAGATTCCGAGGTCAGCTTGCCGGTCTTTTTGTGAAGAACCTCCCGCTCAATCAAGAAGACTTGGCCGACATGAGGGAAGTCGAGGTGGGCATTGAGCGCCGCACTGCACCAGATGCGCCGGGTTTCGATTCGGCCGTGGTCGGGTGGCGAGACATCGACGAAATCCGGTGCCTGCCGATCATGGAACAGAAGCGCGATGTCCGTCTGGAGCGTCGCTTGATTGCCTTTGACCGTGAAGTGGTAATGCGCCTGACGCTGCACCAGATAGGTCGCCAGTTTGCGTTGCGTCAGCAGGGCATCGGCGGTGATGTCCTTGCCGGCGATGTCGATTCCATCCAGCAGCGAAATGAACATCCCGATTTCATTGGTTTGCTTGGTTTCTTCCCCACCCGCTACGGGCAAAGTGCCGACTTTTTTTGGGTGTAGCACAAGGCGGTTTCATGCCCGACGACGCTCATGATGTGGGTTTGCTGTCCCTGTTCGTCGATGGCATTGCACATGGTCTTGCCATCGATAGCGAGGCTTTGGTCTTCCTGGCCGAAGGCCGCATTCCAGTGTTGGAGCGCACGGTCGAGCAGGGCCGGATCGACACGGACCAGTACATCACGAATGATGGTCTCGCTGGGGACGAGGTAACGGCCCTGTTCGCGGCGACAGCCAAAGCGTTCACGGGCCTTGGCGCCAAGGTCGTCAGCCCATCCAGCGATGGCCTTGTAGCCGCGCATCCCGCACAAGATTGCCCCAGCGGCGATTCCAAGCACCACAGGGAGTCGATGACGCCGGCCTTGGGCGCGGCGGGGATCGGGGATGTCGTTGAAGAAATTCGGCAGGCTGCGCATCTGTTCAGCGGTGAGCATGATCTTGGAGGCTCCTGTGAGTTGAAGCTGCGTTCGGTCGGGGTGAGTCAAGTGCGCCTGAGGATTGCGACATAGCGGACGAACAAAGACTCGCTTGGGAGCGTCAGCGTCCGCGCTATAGCCGTCCCGGGTCCGTCGATACCCTTGGGTCAATCCCAGTTCAAGCCAGTTGGAGGCACGATAGACGCCACCATGGAACCGGCGGGGGTCGACAAACGTCTCCAGTAGCAGCAACGGATGACCAAAGCGTGCCTGCCAATCACAGACAACCCGGCGTTCGGTCAGCGACAGGACGCGTGAACCGACGTTCGGCCGGTGCCAGTCGGGCAGAATCAAGAAGCGACTGTTGTTGGCGATCAGCTTGAGTCGCCCATACTGCAAGCGAAAGTTCCATCCGATCCAGCGATCACGAACGCCGCATTTCAGCGCCGCCGCCGACATGCTCAGTTGCGCCACCCATTGCTCGTGCCAGGTCGCAACGTACCACACCGTCTCGCCAATCTTCGGTAGATCGCCAAGATAATGGTGGCGCGCCATCTGCTCTTGGTAGCGCGCCTCCTCGCTTCGCTCCACAGGACGTACTTGGAGCTCACAGAGCACTTCGTTTGAGAATTCGTCCGATTCCATTCCACGTTTTATACAGGGAATGTTTGACTATGTCCAGCTTGATCGGTTAACCCGTTGGTTTCGAGAATGATTCTCGGGAGGACGAATTCACCCTGTTTGTACACCGCTTTGCGGATACGCCGACTGATTACCTTCGGTGTCGGGCATCGAGATGGTGGTGCCATCCATGAGCTTGATCGAGCGGCCTCGCCATTTCCATTCTGCTGGGCTCGTCCGCTCCAGCGTTTCGCCCACGCTCATGGCGAGCCGTGAAATCAGCCCCAGCGGCAAGCGCTGCCGCGCCTTGCAGTAGGGTCCGCTGTTCAGGCTGCACGCCGTCTGACCCCGTGCGGTTCGCTCGCTCAAGTGCCGGGCGACTGCATCCTGGCATGCCCCATCGGGGCTCAGCGCCTGCCCGATAAAGAGCCCCAGGGTAGTCAGCGGCGGATAGATGCGCTCACGAACAGCGCCGACCTCCTCTTCAACCAGCGTTCGCAGGACACTGCTTGGCAACACCGCGCCCAAAGCGCGGGTCGGCTGATCGCCAAACTGCCGCCGGAATTGTTCCACCCCTCGTTGCAGGCGTTTTTTTGGTAGCATCCACCATGGCTGATCCTCCTGTTATCGAACGTGACTTCAGATACCACGATCTTAGCAGCGAGGCTCTCAGCCAGCATTTCTTTGCGATGCCAGCAACACGCTGCGGGCTTAAGGTAGTGCCATGGAGGTCGGACCCCTTGGGGAAGAGAATCAAACCAAGCCTGCGCCTTTAGATCCAGAACCCGGTCTTCCGGCTTTTCGGTGGCACGTTGGGTAGCCCATCGGCCTTTGTCAGGCGATGCGCTTGCTTGATCAACTTGCTCATTTCGCTTGCCGGCCCGATCCAGGTTCTGCAAGAACAAGGAAGCGGCATGCTCGTCCACAGGGCTTTTCATTGAGAAGTTCCCGAACATTTCGACGCTCAAATATCTTGATTAAGTCCTGATATGCAACATGCATGCCTCCTATGGCCACCGCTCGATTCGGCCACTTTGTCAATCCGGAATATGGAGCAGATGTTGGCTTCTCAACGAGTCGCTAATTTCTTCGTCCAGATTCCAACCATACTTCTCGGCGCGGCGGTCCATGCCCGCTCGAATCGGATTACCTCCCCCATCCCGCACCGGTGCGCGTAGGTGTGCTCAGTCACGGCCGCATCATGGTTTTTGGCGTTCTCTCGGGCGCAGTTTAGGGTCGGCTTTGACTTGGCAGCAAAACGATGTCAAGCCCATTCGCAGATATCTTTATGGCATGACTAATGCATCTTAAATTACACAAGATAAAACATTGGGCAGAAATGAACTCCAAACAGATCCTAGCGGCAGTTGCCTTCATCGCCGCTGCGATGGCAAGTCAGTCGGCCCCGAAGGAAAAACCGACAAGCTCTCTATGCAAGAGACAATATTTATGAAATCAAAAGATTTGAAAAAAACCGCGCCCGCCAAGAGAGTTTCGCTCAGGCGTACGCTTAACAAAAACAAGAAAATCGAAAAAACTGTCAAACAGGCTGCAAGCGAATTCACTTCGATAAATGAAGTTCTACAGCAGGGGGTAAAAGCCAATATCCCTGTTCGGGCCGTCGAAGAGGCTATCATTCAGATCGAAGGTGTCGCGCACGAAGTGGCGGGAGCCGCAAACGATTTGCATCAGGTTAACATCGCACTCGCCCAGGAGTTGGCTGAACGAGTAGTCATCGAATCCGAACTCGTCGACACGAAGACCGATCTGGCCGAAGTGCGCGACGATTTATCGAAATCCCGGGCCAAAGAGGAAGAAACACGAAAGATTTCGCTTCAGGATGCACTCACAGGCCTTCCGAATCGTGTGTCATTTGAACAGCATCTGGACCAGGGGTTGAGTCAGGCAAAACGGCATGGTTGGGGACTTGCCGTCCTGTTTATTGACATCGACAAATTCAAGAGCATTAACGACTCTTATGGTCATGGTCTGGGAGACAAGGTGTTGCTCATGGTGGCCAACCGTTTACGGTCGTTTGTCCGCGGCGAAGACACGGTCAGCCGCTGGGGAGGGGACGAGTTTGTGTGCCTATTAATGGAAGTCAAGCAAGAAGCCGATGTGACTCGCCTTGCGGAGAAGATCGTTAATCAGATTGCCGCGGCCTGCGAGTTTGATGGGATTGTTCTTTCGACAAGCGCCAGTATCGGTATTGCCATCTATCCCGCCGATGGAGAAACGGCTGACATCCTTTTCAAAAATGCCGATACGGCAATGCTTAAGGCTAAGGGAACTGAGAAGAGAGTTGTGCTGTTCCGCGAATGCGCTTTTTGACCGATCCGTGACATCTGCATCATCATTGCATAAGGATTCCCTTCAGCCTTGCGCATAGAACTTCCATGAACATAGGCACGGGCTAACATCGCGTGCAGCAGACCAGCTTCGCTGCGCTCGCTGGCGGCTGACGCCTACATCAGACCGCATCGGCACATACAAACTGCAAGGAGTCCAGACATGACAAAGCCGGTACTTGCTCCTGCGTTCTACCAAGTTGCCTGGGTCGTCAGAGACATCGTGGCAGCCGAGAGGTTTTTCGTTGAAACTATGGGAATTAGCCGCTTGTTGCGACGCAGGTGCCGGACTTGATGTGAGAGCGTGACAACCTATGGGAATATCGTGCCGCATGTTTCTGCTCGACACGGACGACAGTCTGTATCGCCTGCCCAGTGCCAAGTTCGACCAGATGCTCCGAGAGCCGACGAGCTATCGCTTCACCCGTTTTTCTGGGGCTCGGGTACGTATGACAGACGTCGCCGTAGAGCTTCTTGACCGTCGGCCGATTCGCGTCGTTTGGATCACGTTCGGTTTTCTCACCTTTGATGACGAAGGATACTTTGACGCCAGCACCTTTGACCTCCATCAACGTGCCCGTGCAGAGTTGGCGTGGGCGTTGCCGACCAAGGAGCCTAAAGGCGCAGGGATAGTCGTCGATGCGGCCATTCGCTTTGTTGCCCAAGGAGGTCGCTGGACGCCATCAAGAACCTTGCAGCGACTTATTGACGCGGCAGCGCTGGAGCAAGTGAAATGCACGCGGCTTTAGTTCTGTCGTAATCGGCCTACCCTTATCAGCCCGCAGCACAATCAGACTCCCATCAACCGCGAGGATGGCACTACCTTAAGCCGCAGCGTGTGCTGGCATCGCAAAGAAATGATGGCTGAGAGCCGCGCTTGCTAAGATCGTGGTGTCTGATGTCACGTTCGATAAGAGGAGGATCAGCTATGGTGGATGCTACCAAAAAAACGCCTGCAACGAGGGGTGGAACAATTCCGGCGGCAGTTTGGCGATCAGCCGACCCGCGCTTTGGGCGCGGTGTTGCCAAGTAGTGTCCTGCGAACGCTGGTTGAAGAGGAGGTCGGCGCTGTTCGTGAGCGCATCTATCCGCCGCTAGACGACGCTGGGGCTCTTTATCGGGCAGGCGCTGAGCCCCGATGGGGCATGCCAGGATGCAGTGCCCGACGTTTGAGCGAGCGAACCGCACGGGGTCAGACGGCGTGCAGCCTGAACAGCGGACCCTACTGCAAGGCGCGGCAGCGCTTGCCGCTGGGGTTGATTTCACGGCTCGCCGTGAGCGTGGGCGAAGCGCTGGAGCGGAGCGAGCCCACCGGATTGGAAATGGCGAGGCCGCTCGATCAAGCTCATGGATGGCACCACGATCTCGATGCCCGACACCGAAGGAAATCAGTCGGCCTATCCGCAAAGCGGCGTGCAAAAACCGGGGCTGGGCTTCCCGCTGGCGATGCTGGTCGGGCTGATCTCGCTCTCCAGCGGGGCAGTGCTGGGTTGGGCGCTGGGGCCCTGCCGCGGCAAACACACCGGCGAGCAAGCCTTGTTTCGCACGCTGATGCCGCAGCTTGACCGCGCAGACGTCATCTTGGCCGACCGTTATCACTGCAACTACTTACCGCCGCACTGCTGGTGGAACGCGGTGTCGATCTGGTCACCCGCCAGCATCAGCGCCGCATCACCGACTTTCGGCGGGGTAAGCGTCTGGGGCGGCGCGACATTTGGTTGACTGGATGCGCCCCCAGCGTCCGGCCTGGATGGACGCCGATACCTATGCCGCATGCCGGAGCGCCTGACGCTGCGCGAGACCGAGATCGCCGGTCGCGTCCTGGTCACGACCTTGACCGACCCAAGCTCGTCAGCGCGGCGGAGATCGATGAGCTCTACAACCGGCGCTGGCAGGTTGAGGTGGATCTGCGTTCGATCAAGGCACACATGGGCATGGACATTCTGCGCGCCAAGTCGCCTTCGATGATAGACAAGGAAATCGCCGTTTACTTGCTGGCCTACAACCTGGTGTGTGCGCTGATGACGCGCGCAGCAGCAGGCGCGGGCATCACGGCCCGCTCGCTGAGTTTCAAGGGAACCGTGCAATTGTTTCTCGCCTTCGAACAACAACTGCGCTTTGGCGCAGGCGCAGGCGTCCGAAGCATGACGGCTCATCTGCTCGGCGCAATCAGCATGCTCAAACTACCGATCCGCCCCGGACGAGTCGAACCCCACGCCATCAAGCGACGACCCAAAAACCACAAACTCCTTACCATTCCTCGCGACGCCGCACGCGCGAAGATCCTGCACTGCGCGGCGCAATAACTTAAGGTAGTGCCATGGGAGTCTGACATGGAATCCAATCAAACTCAGGAACCGTGGAACAAAGGCAAGCTGGTCGGCCAAAAACCACCACTCAAGCCGAAGGACATCTGGGCCATCCGGATCCACCTCCAAAACGAACACCAGGTTCGCGACCTGGCCATGTTCAACCTGGCGATCGACAGCAAGCTGCGTGGCTGCGATCTTGTCAATCTACATGTTCGGGATGTGACGCACGGCAACCAGATATTGCCCCGAGCCATGGTCGTGCAGCGAAAGACCCAACGTCCGGTGCAGTTCGAATTGACCGATCCGACCCGGTCTGCCGTCTCGGCATGGATCGAAATGGCGAATTTGAGGCCAGAACAGTATCTGTTCCCCAGCCGCCTGGCGAAATCGCCTCATGTTTCTACCCGCCAGTATGCCCGGATCGTGCATCAGTGGGTTGCAGCCATCGGCCTCGACTCGACGGCCTATGGCACGCACACCATGCGACGGACCAAGGCGACGCTGATCTATAAGCGAACCAAGAATTTGCGCGCCGTTCAGCTACTGCTTGGGCATAGGCTTGAGAGCACCGTCAGATATTGTGGGCAGTAGATTGTTATGTGCACCGTTGCGGGTATGTACCGTACGTACAAGGCGTCAGCGTTGGATCGCTGTACATAAAGTTTCATGATCGATCTCCCGGCGGCCATCGGCGCCGCCCTCTTCGAGGAGATCGATCATGGATTCATCCGGGTTTCGGGCCGCATCCAACCGAACGCTTGATCAGCTTGTTGCACACGCCTTGGGGGAGCTGGAGAAGCTTCGCTACGGCGGACGATCGCTGAGGCGGTATCGCACGGTTTGGGGGCACCTCGTGACGTTCGCTCACGAGTTGAATATGGGAGATGACTACTCGGAGGACTTGGTGGCGCGTTTCGTGGCCGCGTTCCGAGTCCGGGATGGTGAGCGCGCCCAAGCGAATGAGGAATGGCGACGGCATGTCGCGTTTCTAGTCAAGGTACTGGGAGACTTTGCGCGAGACGGGCGCATTGAGCGCACGGTCGTTGATGTTCAACAGCTTCAGGTTCCAGCGGCCATGAAGAAGGTGCTGCGCGACTACGAACAGTACGGCCGCGAGCGGCTTCATCTTCGGCTGTCGACGCTTCGCGAGCGGACTCGAGAGATCGCGAAATTCATGGATTTCCTAGGCTCGATAAATGTTACGACCTTGGATCAACTGCAGCCGGCCGATATCACCGCATTCATAACTTCCTGGCACCATCTGAAAGCCAAGACTGTTTCGAGAATCGTGTCCGATGTTCGGTGCTTTCTGCAGTTTCTTCTCCTGCGTGGGATATTGCAGCGGGACCTCAGCGAAGTCCTGCCCAAGGTCCGGGTTCCGCGGGATTCCACGATCCCGTCGGTCTGGGACCCGGAACTCGTTGTGAGGCTTCTGGAAGTCGTCGATCGCAGCTCCCCCAGAGGAAAGCGAGACTACGCGATCCTCCTGCTCGCATGTCGCTTGGGATTGCGATTGGGCGATATCCGAACGCTGCGGCTCGATGACCTCAAGTGGGATACGGCCGCCATTGAGATCACGCAATCGAAGACCCGTACCCCGTTGTGCTTGCCAATGACGGAGGAACTTGGCGAGGCACTGATCGACTATCTGAAGTCCGGCCGCCCCCAGACGGCTTATCGCGAATTGTTCCTCAAAGCCCAACCACCCTTCACGCCATTCGCGGAGAACACGCGTTTACATCACATCGTCAAGTACTGGCGGGAACTCGCTGGAATTCGGTTCCGGAGCAAACAGCACTGCGGCCTGCACTCGCTGCGCCATACCTTGGCGACGAAACTGCTGCGCGAGGAAACACCGATCCACGTCATCTCGGAGATCCTCGGGCACGCGACGACGGCATCGACGATGATTTACGCGAAAGCCGACGTTGAGTCGCTGCGTAGTGCCGCGTTGAATACCGAGGAGGAGGTGCGTGATGGCGATTAGCGAACTCTCACCTCGGTTTCGAAGCCCTCTCGCTCCGCTCATGGAACAGTTCGTCCAGACGAAACAGGCGTGCGGGTACCGATTCCGCGAAGGCATTCGCATACTCGGGTGTTTCGATCGCTATCTCAGCGCCGAAGGGCTGCTGCGCTGTGAGTTGCCCAGACCCATCACGCAGCAGTGGCTTGCCAAGCACCCTCATGAAAGTGCCGTGACGCAGCAGCATCGTATTAGCACTGTTAGCCAGTTCGCCAAGTTCATGTGCCGTCTCGGCTATCCAGCCTATGTCCCAGACCCATCGCTTTCGGCTAAGGCCAGCGCCGGATTCTCCCCGCGCATCCTGAGACATACCGAGATTCAGCAGCTTCTTCACGCAGTCGATCACCTGACGCCGACCGCACGTGCCCCGCTACGTCACCTCATCATGCCGGAAGTCTTCCGCCTGCTGTACGGCTGTGGCTTTCGTCTCAGCGAGGTGCTGCGTCTGCGCGTCGCCGATGTCGACCTCGACCGCGGTATCTTGACGGTACGCGAGGCCAAGTTTGGGAAGGATCGCCTTGTTCCTCCCGCCTTGCCGTTGGTACAGCGCCTCAAACGCTACGCCGCCGATTTAGGGACACGTTCAGCCGATGCGTACTTCTTCCCATCCCGAGACGGCAGGCCTTGGAGTATCACAACGGTTTATCACCTCTACCGAGAGCTACTACTGCGGTGTGAAATTCCGCATGCCGGCCGTGGCAAGGGGCCGCGGGTTCACGATCTTCGTCACACAATGGCCGCCCATGCCCTGCTGCGCTGGTATCGAGAGGGCGCAGACCTCGACGCCAAGCTGCCGGTATTGGCGGCCTATTTGGGTCATCAGTCTTTGGCGGGAACTCAGCGCTATCTGCACCTGACCGCCGAGCTGTTTCCGGAGATCACGGTGCGCGCCAACGCCGCGTTTGGCGATGTCATTCCGCGGAGGATTGCGTGATGAAACCGCCTGACTTCTCCGTGCACGTGACCAACTTCTTGACGCACCACCTGGCCGCGCAGCGCAATCTGAGTCCCAATACCATCAAAGCCTACCGCGACGTATTCACCCTGCTGCTTCGGTTCTGCCGCGACAGCCGCGGCATCGCCCTTGAGCGATTATCCCTCGCACAACTCGATGCCTCCCTCGTCGAAGCATTCCTCGATCACCTTGGCCAAGACAGGCACGCCTCGATCAGTACGCAAAACCATCGCCTGGCGGCGGTGCATGCGTTCTTCCGTTACGTGCAAGCGGAAGTGCCCGAACGCATGCTTCAGTGCCAGCAGATCCTGGCCATTCCACTGCAGCGCCATGCACGCGCGAATGTTGGCTACCTCTCCCAAGACAACCTTGCGCAGATCCTCGCGCAACCCGACTTGCGTTCGCGCGGCGGCCGCAGAGACGCGGTCCTGTTGAGCGTGCTCTACGACACCGGCGCCCGAGTCCAGGAACTCATCGATCTGACCGCCGGCGACGTGCGCTTGGAGTCACCCGCGCAGGTCAGACTCATGGGCAAAGGGCGAAAGATGCGCGCAGTGCCGTTGATGGACGCCACAGTTCAACTCCTGCGCGATCACCTTTGCGAAAACGGCCTGGACCGTCCGGAGCGCGCCGACTGCCCGCTATTCCAAAACCGACAAGGCGGTCGATTCTCCCGCTCAGGCGTGCGATATGTTCTACTGCATTACGTAGCAGCAGTACGGCGCGATCATCCGGGCTTCACGCAGCCGGTGAGTCCCCACAGCCTGCGCCACACCAAGGGCATGCATCTGCTGCAGAGCGGTGTCTCGCTCGAAATCATCCGCGACTTCTTGGGGCACGTGGATGCGAAAACGACGCAGATCTATGCGCGGGCAAATCTCGAGATGAAACGAAAGGCCCTCGAGAAAATCGACGACGCCACACCGCTGCCCAAGATGCCGTCCTGGACGCAGAACAAAACGCTGCTTGAGTGGCTGCACTCCCTGTAGTAAGGCGGAGGTCACGGCTGCGTGTTCGGAGTCGAAGACCTCCGTGTCCTGCCTAGAAATTATGTTGAGTGCCCGCTTAAAAACGCCTTCCTGATCAACCGGCGGGAAGCGCAACTGCACATAAGAACTTACTTCCCACAATATCTCACTGTGCTTTCCAGTCTATGTACTGCGGGACATAGGCTTGAAACGACTGCCATTTATTTCCAGGCGGACATGCAACTCAAAGAACAGGCGTTGGCCAAGGCCGCGACCACCAACGTGCGCGCACCGCGTTTCCGTCCCAATGATCGCCTACTGGCCTTCTTGAAGAGCCTCTGATTATTCCGCATTGGTGGTGGCCTTGGCTGCGTATTCTACGGGGATTTCAGCCCCCGGAGATCGGTATGCGGAATAATCCGGGACTCGGAATTATGGCGCTAATTCCGCATGCGGAATTACAGGCATCGCTTCGCCCTTCAGACGTTGATACGCTGGTACCAGGCGGACAAGGAACCTGGGCGCGAGATGCCGCTGCTGTCGACTTACCTCGGGCACGTCTGCATATCCGGCACCTACTGGTACCTGAGCGCCAACCCCGAGTTGATGGCCCAAGCGATGGCCCGTCTGGAGCGGCGCTGGGGAGAGTCGTCATGAGTGGCCAACCCAGCTTCGGTGTTCTCCTGGAGCGGTTCTTCACCCAACGCCTGATGCAGCAGCGCCGGGCCAGTGCGCACACGATTGCCTCGTACCGCGACACCTTCAAGATGCTGCTGCAATTCGTGCAGAAGCGCCTGCGCAAGGCGCCCTCGACACTGGCGCTGGACGACATTGACGCGCCGCTGGTGATGGCCTTCCTTGACGAGATGGAGCGGGCACGCGGCATCACTGCCCGCACGCGCAACCTGCGGTTGACGGCTGTGCACTCGTTCTTCCGCTTCGCGGCCTTCGAGCCGCCGACGCACTCGGCGCAGATCCAGCGCGTTCTGGCCATTCCGGCCAAGCGGTTCACGCGCACGCTGGTGCCATTCCTCAGCCGACAGGAGGTCGACGCGCTGCTGGCTGCGCCGGACCAGCGAAGCTGGTCGGGTCGCCGTGATCACGCATTGCTGCTGCTGGCTGTGCAGACCGGGTTGAGGCTGTCGGAGCTGACAAGCCTGCAGCATGAGGATCTGCACGTCGGCGTTGGTGCCCACGTTCGGGTCATCGGCAAGGGACGCAAGGAGCGGTGCACGCCACTGAGCAAGAATACACGCGCTGTACTGGCCGCGTGGGCACGAGAGCCGCCGCTGACCGAAGACCAGCCTCTGTTCCCCAACGCACGCGGTGGCAATCTGAGTTCCCACGGCGTGCACTACCTGCTCAACAAGCACGTCAGAACGGCCGCTGTGAAGTGCTCGTCACTGAATAGCAAACGTGTGAGCCCACACGTGTTGCGCCATACGACTGCCATGGACTTGCTGCAAGAGGGCGTTGAGCAATCGACGATCGCGATGTGGCTCGGGCATGAGTCGATCGAGACGACGCAGATCTATCTGGATGCCGATTTGGCGATGAAGCAGGCCATTCTCGACAAGATGAAACCACCAGAGGGCAAACCCGGCCGGTACCGGCCCAATGATCCGCTACTCGCGTTCCTCAAGGGCTTGTAGCGCAGCCACCTATGTCCCGCGAAGTGCATGTGCATGCCCGGCCATTGGCGTTTGCATGTGCTGCGGGACATAGTCCGGCGCGGGAGATAGTCCAGCTTGGAATGACCGAGGAGAAGTTGAACGGCGCGCAGATTCTTAGTGCGGCGGTAGATCAATGTCGCCTTGGTTCTGCGCATCGAGTGCGTGCCATAGGCAGTCGGATCGAGTCCGATCGACCCCACCCATTGATGCACCACTCGCGCATATTGACGCGTTGACAAATGAGGCGATGAGCCCTGCCGGCTCGGAAACAGAAACTGATCCGGCTTCAGCCCCGCCTTTGCGATCCAAGCCGCGACCGCCTCCCGTGTCGGTTCCGTCAGTTCAAACTGAACTGGCCGTTGGGTCTTCCGTTGCATGACTATCGCTCTGGCCAGGATCTGGTTGCCATGGGCAAGGTCGCGCACCCGCAAGTTCACCAAGTCGCAGCCACGAAGCTTGCTGTCGATGGCGAGATTGAACCAGCGAATGGCCCAGATGTCTATCGGCTTGAGCGGCGGTTTTTGCCCGACCAGCTTGCCTTTGTTCCACGGTTGGTGCGAACGAATGCTTTCCATGGCTGACTCCTTTCGGGTTGAAGGGCGCCTGATTGTGCGGCGCGCCCTTCTGGTGATCCGCGATTGGTGTCTGGCGTTCTGGTGACCACGGCATCCCTTGTAAAATATTCGGCTTCGACGTTCAGCGACCCCTTGCGTTCAAGGCGGATGGCCACCAAACCATGAATTTTTCCGAAACGATCGCCACCCTCAACAGCGCCTCCGCCTTCGATCTCTACCGTCTAAGGGCAGCCATCGACCGCGTCCTCGATCAACCCGGATGGATGGTCGCCGTTCAGGCTCGGCTGCGCATCGGCCAGACCGTCGATTATTTCGATCCGCCGGCGAATCGCTGCCACGCCGGGCAGATTCTCGAACTGCGGCGCAAGCAGGCGGTGGTGCTCGATCTCTCTACCCAAAAGCGCTGGTTGATTTCGTATGCCGCGATCAACCTTGACGGCGCCGACATCGAGATTCGGGAACAACCAGCACAGGGGCTCGGACGCAATGAGGTGGCGATCGGCGACGTCGTCGGGTTCGTTGACCGCAACCATCAACAGCGCAGCGGCCGGATTGTCCGGCTCAACGACAAGACGGTCACGCTGCATTGCGGGCAACAGCAGTGGCGCGTTTCTTATGGCCTGCTGCATCGTGTGGTCAATTCCAGCGCAGTCAGCGGTGAGACGCTGGAACTGGAGGTCCTCGACCCCCGCGGTGATACCGGGGCGGCCAAGCGGGATGAGTAAGACCGCAGGCAAGCACGCCTGGACGTTTTCCCCGCGCTTTCGCCGCGGCGCCTTTGGCTGGCGCTCGTATCCGGCCATCGCCCGTATCAAGGAGGCCGTCGCAGAGATCAAGGCCGCCGGCAAGAAGGATGCGATTCTCGCCGGTGAGGGCGCGGTGTTGTTCCTGCAAAAACTATCCGCAGCGCTTGAGAACATCGACAGTTCATCCGGCGCCATTGGCACGGCCGTCAATCGGGCCATCGATGCGCTGGTGCCGATCATTGCCAAGGCGCCAGCCGAGGTGCCAACACGCCGCAAGTGGCTGGAGCAGCTGTATCAAGCCCACGCCGACGATCAGATTCCGTACATCGAAAGTCTCGGCAATTACTGGGGCGAGCTTTGCGCCTTCCCGGACCTCGCAGTGGAATGGGCCGACCGGCTGGTAGAGACCGTCGACTCGGTCTGGAGCAGCAGCCGAGACGAGCACGGATTCTTTCATGGAACCCACATGTGCTTGTCGGCCCTGCTCGCAGCCGGGCGTCACGACCAACTGCTCGCCTTGCTGGACAAAGACCCGCACCCGTTCTGGTCGTACCGCCAGTGGGGCGTCAAGGCGCTCCTGGCGATGGGCAGGAAGACTGAAGCATTGCGCTACGCCGAAGCGGCGCGCGGTTTGAATGCACCCCTTGGGCAGATTGCGGAAATGTGCGAAGCCATCCTCCTGTCGTCCGGTCTGGCGGACGAGGCCTACCAACGGTATGCCATCGAGGCCAACCAGGCAGGCACCTATCTCGCAACGTTTCGGGCGATCTGCCGCAAGTACCCGCGGAGGAAACCGGAAAGCATTCTGGGGGACCTAGTCGCCAGTACGCCGGGCGACGAAGGCAAATGGTTTGCTGCGGCCAAAGAAGCGAAGCTATACGACCTGGCCCTGAAACTGGCGCAGAAGTCGCCGGTGGATCACCGCACGCTCATGCGCGCGGCGAAAGAGTTCGCCGCAACGGAGCCGCCCTTCGCAATGAACTGCGGTGTGTTGGCGCTCTACTGGATTTGTGCGGGTCGTGCCTACGATGTGACCACCGGAGAAATCCTGACCGCCTACGACCTGACGCTTCGCGCCGCCGATATCGCCCAATGCAGGGGAGCAGCCTTGAAGCACCTTCGAAATATGCTCGAAGGTTTCCTGCTGGACCGTGTGGTGAGAGCTGCGCTCGCGCGTGCAGTGGAGTTGTGGCATGTAGATCCGGCTGTTTGACGGGATCCGCAGGACACTCGTCCGGGGGGGCCGTCATGACGAGATTGAGTTAGCAGCTAACTGGCCGACATCGGCCATTCAATGGCACACGTGCGAGAACTCACCGTTGCCAAAATATCGCTGGTTTCGGCGCCCTAGTCATCGGCACCTCCCGGCCAGGAGCGGGCACTCAGAAAGATGCTGAGAACGCCCGATTATTGGCTTGCTTCGGTCACCCCCGAAGGCATGGCAGTGGCTGCAATATTTGAAGTTCAGTATTTGACAATGGGTAGTTTATAAACTACAGTTGGCCATGATTGAGGTAAAGCAGACCGAGACTTTCCGAAAATGGCGAATGCGACTTAAGGATGAACGGGTACGCGGCTTGATAGCGTCTCGTTTAGACCGCCTTGCCTTTGGTCATGCGGGTGATATGGAATCCGTGGGACGGGGGATTAGCGAGCTTCGCATCCACTACGGACCCGGATATCGCATCTACTTTCAAAGACGAGGCAAGACGATCATCGTCTTGCTTTGCGGCGGTGATAAGAGCACGCAAACAAAAGACATCAAGGCGGCAAAGCGCCTGGCGGCTGAATGGAGTAAATAAAATGGCTGAAAAATTGACAAGCTACGATCCCGCTGAAGATTTGGCTTCTGATGAAGCAATAGCAAGCTTTATGGCCGAAGCGTTCGAGACGAACGATGCTGGTTACATCGCGCACGCGCTTGGCGTCGTCGCCCGTGCGAAGGGCATGGCGCAAATTGCTGGACAAACCGGCCTATCCCGAGAACAGCTTTACCGCTCCTTTAGCGAGAATGGCAACCCGACCCTGAAGACCACTCTTGCCGTGATGAAGGCCCTGGGGATAGAGCTGACTGCCAAGGTTCACGCCTGACTATGCGAATGTCATCCAGGTGTGCCCAGTCTTAGGTCAAGCCACATGTTTTCTGCCAACGTCCCTTATCGGGTGATGTGCCGTACCGTCACCACCGGTCAGGAAGAGACGTGGCGGCCCCAAGAAAACGGGGATCGCGAACGACGTGAAACCCGACTTTGACACTTTCGAGGCACATTTTTCACTGACACCCAGCAACAGTGCGGGTTTCGGGGCGTTAAGTTGCAAAAAGCCTAGATACATGGATTGTTGATTTTCACGCCTGAAGGCCGCTACGATAGGGGCCATGTACCTACGCGAGAGCAAACAACGGCGAGCGGATGGCAGCGTCGTGACCTACCTGCAACTGGCGGAGAACGTCTGGGATGCCGCCAAGGGAAGGTCGCAAGCGGAGATCGTTCATAACTGCGGGCGCGCCGACGACCCAGAAGTCGTCGAGCGGCTGCGCCGGCTGGCCAAGAGCATCCTGCGCCGATGCTCGCCGGAAGAGATCGTCGGCGCCGGCGGCGACTGGCGCCTGATCTGCGCTTGGCCCTACGGCGACCTCTACGTCCTCGAAGCCATCTGGAAGCAACTCGGCATTGACGCCATCGTGCGGCAGCAGGCCGGCACGCGGCATCTCGGATTCGATGTTGAGCGCGCCCTGTTCGCCCTGATCGCCAATCGCGCCTGCGCCCCGGCCTCGAAGCTCTACTGTCATGAGCAGTGGCTCAAGGAAGATGCGCATATCGACGGGACGCAGGGGCTGAAGCTGCACCAGCTCTACCGCGCCATGGACTTCCTCGAGGCGAACAAGGAAGCCATCGAGCAAGCCATCTTCCACCGGGTGGCCGACCTCCTCAACCTGGACGTGGAGGTGATCTTCTACGACACCACCTCGCTGCACTTTGAAATCGACGACGAGGATGACGGGGACCAGGAAGGAAACGTCCACGGCAGCCAGGCGGCCGGCAAGAAAGCCTACGCGGCGCCCCGCAAGCGCGGGCACAGCAAGAACGGCCGCAGCGACGTGCCGCAGATCGTGGTGGGGATGGCCGTCACGCGGGACGGATTCCCGGTGCGCCACTGGGTGTTTCCTGGCAACACGGTCGACGTCACCACGGTCGCCCGGGTCAAGGAAGACCTGCGTGGCTGGCAACTCACCCGCTGCCTCTTCGTGGGCGATGCCGGAATGGTCTCGCAGGCCAACTTGCAGACCTTGTCCCGGGGCGGCGGAAAGTACATGCTGGCGATGCCGATGCGGCGCGGCGACGAAGTCACCGAGGCGGTCCTGTCGCGTCCGGGACGCTACCGCACCGTCGCCGAGAATCTGGAGGTCAAGGAAGTCATTGTCGGAGAGGGAGAGCGACGGCGACGCTATGCGGTCTGCTTCAATCCACTGGAAGCCACGCGCCAGAAGTCGCATCGTGAGGAACTGCTGCACGAGTTGGAGGCGGAACTGGCCGGCCTGTCCGATCTGGCCAAAGTGAGCCACACGAAACGGGTTTGCGCCTTGCGCACCAGCGCTCGCTACGGGCGCTTGCTGAAGGAAACGAAACGGGGTCTGGCGATCGATCGTCAGGCGGTGACCGAACTGGAACGCTTCGACGGCAAATTCGTCGTGCATAGCAACGACGACACGCTTACGGCCGAAGACATGGCGCTGGGCTATAAACAGCAGCAGCGGGTGGAAGAAGCCTGGCGGACGATGAAGAGCGGGTTGAAGATGCGCCCCGTGTTCCACTGGGCGCCCCACCGCATTCATGCCCACATCGCCATCACGGTCCTGTCCCTGTTGCTTGAGCGGACCATTGAGCATGCTTGCCAGGATTCCTGGCGCAATATCCGGGATGACCTGAAACGCATCCAGTTGGCGCAATTGTCCAGCCCCAATGGTCGCGTCTGGCAGGTGACCGAGCCTTCGCCAGATGCGGCTAACCGACTGAAACTGCTAAAAATAAAGCCGCCAAAACCAATCCTGAATCTGGATTGACCGCCTTCCCCGCCTAGATACACACCGATTTCGGCTTCCTCGCCGAATGCTTTGCGCCATGCGGCCTTCCGAGGGGCGTGTTACTTGGCGGTGTCAAAGTCGGGTGAAACGAATCCGGAACCGGTCGCTCGAAACGGCCGTTTTTCAGCCCGCTCCTCGGCCAGCCGCCGGTTGGGTTATGGACAAATCAGGGCTGCAATGTGTCGCACACCGGCCGTAGACCAGAAATCCAGCTAGATTTCTGCTTACGAAAAAACGCCGAACACAAACAAACGACCTTAAGCGATGGGCTGGGCAGCACGCTGACGGCCTAGGCCGCGTTCACAAAAGAGCCGGACAAACTGGCGAATCACTGAGGCACTTGCCGGCCACGATTTTTGCTTTTTATTGTTGACTCAGTAGTTCGCGTGCGTATTATGTCAATACAACTATAAGGAAATGCGGAGCGAATACCTCGATTAAGGGAGATGGGGGATGCTTTGCCCGAATTGCACTGCGCAGAATTCACCACACTCGAAGTTTTGCCGCTCGTGTGGAATATCCCTTTCAATTAAGTGCGCAAACTGCGGTAAGGAAAATGCCGCAGTAGCCAAGTTCTGTGTGGGCTGTGGAAAGTCATTAACGCCCAATAAAGTTGCCAACACAGAGTCCACGCCGAAAGTGTCGAACGCTTTAGGCCAAAATTCCCTAAGTGAACCTTCTGCACTTTACCAGAGCCCGGACGCAGCAAAAGCGCTTTCGCCGACTGTAACAATAACGCAAGGCATTCACGAAGAAGATCAACCAAGACAATCTACTGATATTCCGGCGGCACGTTCGCCGGAGATCAGGAACACCGGTGATAATAAGGCCGTATCACTCAAAACCCATCCTCTGCTTCCATCTAACGAGAGTCTTAGTGCGCACACCTTGGAGCCAATTTCTACGATAACAAAGGCGGAAGTCGTGCTAGCCCAAACCTTGTCCAATGGAGCAGTTTATTCAGAACATCGGGAAATGCTGAAACAGGATAGTGAATGGAAAGTTGGGTTTCTGTTAGGTAACCAGGTCCAAGAAAGAAAGCCCAAGGCGGCCCCAACGACGGCAGTCGCTCCGGAGCAACCGACCGTTGGGGCAGCTACCGAACCTACAGCAGTATCACCAAACACCACTCAAGCGCCATGCACATACAAGGCTGTTATTCGTGGGAAATACCAAGGCAACTGGTTTGATTTTGACACGGCAGATAGCGGCCGGAATCCCCTTATGTTCTCGGTCGTGAAATCAAACTCCATCCTTTCAGAATCTGATTTGAGCCCTCCGGTAGATTGGGGGCTCCCTGCATATGACAGCAGTGACAACCCGTTCTGGCAGAGTGGTCTGGCACCTAAGGAGTTCTACCCTAATCCGAATATTAAGGCCTCGCAACTGGGCGATGCGAAAGGTACCCTTAACAATATGGGCAGTCTTCAAAGTGACCAAAACCGCTTTGCCATCGCTCGCCATACCTACGGAGAAGCGCTGGAGATATATATGAAGCTTGCCGAGCGTGATCCGGAAGGCTACGAGGCTGACGTACAGAGGGTAAAGGCCAATCTAGACCGTTTGCCACAGTAGTCTGAGAAATTCATAGTTGCCTAGAGAGTGTAATGTCTTACAAGCCAACCAGTCATTTCTATGCCCTGCTCTCTGGTGCGGCTTTCTTAGCCGCGCTTAGCGTCTTGGCTTTGTTGATTTGGGACGCAGAGACCCTAGTTAGTGCTTGACCGGAAACCCCTGTTTTTTTCAAAAACACCCTGCCTGCACCCTGACCCGGCGCCGATTAATTTGGCTGTCCACGCAAAACGGCAGAAATTTTGTCTGTTTCTCGTCGAGGGCAGGGTTTCCCGCTGTTTTTGGACAAGCGTATTCGTTGCGCCGGTTGATCGGGCGCATGTTGAAATGCTCGTGGCGTGATTAAGCCGCTTGCCGAAATGGTGGGGCATGCGCGGCGCTGTGCCTCTTTCTGAGGACGCGCGGTTGCTCCTGCTGCCACAAGAGCGCACCGATGCGGTGAATGTTGCGTGCTACCACCGCCCACGCCACATACCGTTTGAAGCCGGTGATTCCATGATCGCGACAAACATCGAGTCCATGGACTTCGATCGCGTTGATTGCCGATTCGACCGCCGAGTGAGCGCGCCGGGCTTTCACGAACGCGGCCGACTGCTCCACCTCCTGCGCGCTTTTTGAGAGCTTGCCTTTGCGGGGCAAGACCACCTGTGTCAGATGCTCGTGCAAGGCACTCTGGTTTGCCGGTGAATGGAACCCTTTGTCAAAGCTGCACACCGCCAGTTGCGGGAAGCGCTTCCGGGCGGCCACAACCATCGGCACCGCCACCTGATCATCCGTTTGTTGTTCCATCACCTGATGATGCAGGATGAACTGGTACTGATCTTCCAGCAGACAGACCTTAACGCCCAGTTCCACCGGAACGCCAGCCTTGCCTTTGCTGATCCATTCGGTATGCGGCTCAAAGATCGAGAACACCTTCTCGTCATGAGCGATGACCTCGCCTTGAATGACGCGGCATCGGGTTTGCTCGATCTGGCGCTCGGCATGCGCCATGAAGCCTTCAATTTCCAGTCTCGCGAGTACATCCATCTTGCTGTTGTAGCCGTGCTGCTCAAGCCCCACCAGCGTGCTGTTGGCCTTGTCCAGGGTGTGCCGGGCCAGCTCAAGGTAATCTTGATGGGCGGCGATGATCAGGGTGGCATTCTTCGTCTGTTGTTCGGCCGATTGCGCTTTGCTGCGTTTCTTGTTCTGCGCGTTGCGCATGCTGCGTTTGACCTGCCTGACGTTGTAGGCGTGTTGCCGCCAGTCGCTGACCCCGTGCGCCTCGCACAGCCGGGCGGTAAGTGTGATGACTTTGCGCAGGGCGTCGTACAGTAGGTTGATGTCGGTGGGGTAATGAACGTGGGTTTCAACTACAAAGGAGTCGCACCGCCCACGCAGGGCTTCGTCGGACTTTTTTTTAGCGACGAGGTGGCCTGAGGCGACGATCAGTTGATTGATCTCATCGAGCAGTTCGGGGGTGAAGAGACTGACGTTGTCCTTGAGCGTTTGGTAGTGGTAGGTCTCGTTGTCAAAGGTGCCGTGCCCGAGCATGGCGCGCAGGGTGCTGTGCTGGTTCGCGAGATCATGCAGCCGGTCATAGTCGATATTCAAATCCAGGCGCATCACGCCGCAGACGAAGATCGACCACAGGCTCATGCCCGGCCGCCCATTGGCCTTGCTCACCGCCGGCGCTATCCGCGCTTCGAGCAGTTGAAACAGCGCACTACGCAACGGCAGATCGGTGTAGATGTGTTGCAGGCCGCGCAATATCTTCGGGATGTCGTCACGGGATCGCGGATCAAAGGTGATCGCCGAGATGTCAACTTCGCCTACGTGCATCTGAGGGGTTTGTACTACTCGCATGAGTGCGTTCCTCGATCAGGCCATCACAAAGACGTGAGACTCTTCCGCCGATGTTTTACACCAATAACATCCAAACGCGAGATGAATCAGCAAAGTATTTTTAAGTGGGGTATCCATACAAATGCGGCGATGCTAACATTTCTGGGTGAAGAGCCAGAAGCTGCAACGTCGGCCAGTGGCCGGCAAGGATTACCCCAAGAATTACGCAGACTTTCTCGGCTGGTTCCCTGATGATGCCGCTTGCCTCGACTATCTTGATTGGCTGCGCTGGGCGGACGGCTTTTCGTGTCCCGAATGCTCTGGCAACGCGGGGTGGCGTATGAGCGATAGCCGATGGTGGTGCAAGGCATGTCGGCGCCGCGTGTCTGCCACAGCAGGCACCATCTTTCATCACACGAAAACACCCCTTACGGTATGGTTCGCGACTGCCTGGCACATGACGGCGCCGAAGAACGGGGTGTCCGCCAAGACACTCCATCGCCTTCTTGGATTCGGCTCCTACCAGACTGCCTGGGCGATGCTTCACCGCTTCCGCTCCGCCATTGGTCACGCCGAGCATGATCGGCTGTCCGGCGATGTCGAAGTGGATGAGACCATGATTGGCGGCGTTCGGCCTGGGAAGCGCGGCCGCGGGGCTGCTGGCAAGGCTCTCGTTGCGGTGGCGGTTGAACAGACGCAGCCCAAAGGATTCGGCCGGTGCCGGATTCAAGTCATCCCCAGCGCCGAAACCGGCGCTCTGCGATCCTTTCTCCTGGCTCATGTTGAGCTTGGCTCCACGATCCATACCGACGGACTGACATCCTATCCAGGAGCAGCCGGAACCGATTACGCCCACCAAAGTACCTCCATCAAGGGTTCCGGCAAAGATGCGCACGAAGTGCTCCCAGGAGTGCACCGAGTCGCCGCTCTCGTAAAAAGGTGGCTGATGGGCACCCATCAAGGGTCGATTGGCGCCGACCACTTGCAGGCCTACCTGAATGAATTTGCCTTCCGCTTTAACCGCAGAGGATCGCGCGCCAGGGGAATGCTCTTCTACCGGCTTCTTCAACAGTCGGTTGCTATGCACCCGATGTCCTTTCGCGATCTCGTGGCCAACCCAAAGCCAAGGAAGGCGGGGCAAGATCGGCCCGTACCGCCTGGCGTGCGCCGCACAGCACCATCGTCGCTACATGTGCCAACCCCGTCCAATCCTTGGCGTAGCTAGCTCGCCGCATTTGTATGGATACCCCATATTTTTAATTGGCTCTTTGGACGACCTCCGCACTCGAAGATTCAAAAGAAATTCGCCACCTTTCCCCGTAACTGCGTGGAAATTCGTCCCTGAATGACGCCGGGACGGGCTTCTTCGTCGCCGGATTACTTCAGGGCGGCCTGCGCTTACTGGGGTGAGTTGGTTTCCGGTCAGGCACTAGTTAGATTAGGCTTGGACGGTAAGCTGTATTACTTGGTTCTGGCCCCTCTTGGTGTGGCGGTTGCGACGTTCATGTTCGGTATTCTCAAGTCTTACGCTACCTATAAGGGCCAGATCCTGGGTGGTGCGTTGGAACTAGGTGGACCTGTGGTGGCCTTCCTGCTTGTAGTGATATTTGGCTTCGTTCTCGTTCCCAATCCTATGAGTTTCGCGGTAACGGTGTATGTCCACCGGGAAGATGTGCCCTCGGAGCCCTTCACACATGGCAGGGTGATACTTGCTCTGGGCGGCGACCCACGTGCTGCTGAGGTCAATAGCAAGGGCGAGGCCTTCTTCATAGGTATACCGACGAACTTCCGGGGGCAGACAGTAGGAGTCCAACTTCAGGGGACACCGGGGTATGAAGCGGCGAAAGACAGCGTCCGGCTAGACGCAGATGGGGTTCGCTTGGCTGTGCACGTGAAATCCGCTGAGTTTCGTGGCTACGTCAGTGATGCTGGAAATCTCCGACCGATAGCCGACGCGGTAGTAAGCATCGCTGGGCATGCGGCGAGAACCAACGGCGACGGCTATTTCAAGCTGATAGTTCCTGGTACGGAGGTGGAAGACGGAGCAACTCTGCATGTAATCGCCCCGGGATACACTACTTGGATTGACCATGTCTTTCCCGGTAGCAACGAGATCACTGCGCAACTGACGGCCGTACGAGGTTACAGGGAGGCACCCTGATCCAAGAGAACAGAGATGACTTCCTTTCCTGCCAAAGACGCGCTGGAGTGTGCGGCCGCGAGAAGAAGAGTCAGCGTGACATTAGGATGTCCCGTTAGGGAGAGACGATGTTGCTGGGCAATATTTTTGGTTACCGAATAGGACGTAGGTTCATGTCTGAGAATAAGCCCCTCGTTACAAGCATTCTGTTGGCATTGTTAAGCCGGTCATTGCTTCGGCTAGTTGACGGGCTCACTGACGGCCCCACTCTATCCTCGATAATCAAGCTAGAGTAAGCACAGTAGCTGTAATCAGCCATGCAGCTCCAACGTACAAAGGACGCCCCAAATGATTATCTCCATAGTCAATCTGACCGAGGACATCAGCGACGTGGTCTTGCAGAGGGTGATTCGCGCGATCAACCGGCAGATCGCGGAGGATTTCGAACCTTATTGGAGCTTCGGCGCAAGACTGCGACTTGAAGGCAGTGCCGGCAAGATTCCGAACAAGGAATCGCCGAGCGAATTGCGTGGCGATGCGATTCTGTATTTATGGAATCAGGCTGATGTGGAGGATGCGCTGGGTTATCACGACGCCAACGCAAAGGGCATTCCCTATGGCTTCGTCTTCACCGAGCTTTCCGAAGAACTCGGCGAGAACTGGACAGTTACCCTCTCGCATGAAGCCCTGGAGCTGGTCGGCGACGCGCAGAATAATCTTCTGGCGCAGGGCCCACATCCCGCACATCCGGGCCGTGAAGTATTTCACTGGTTCGAAATGTGTGATGCAGTGCAATCGCAAACCTACAAGATTGATGACGTGGAAGTCTCCAATTTCGTGCTGCCACTGTATTTCACGCCCGGCGAGCAGGAGGGCGGTCGAAACGATTTTCTTGGGGTGCTCGACAAGAAAGGCAATGCGCTCCAGTCGTTTAGCGTAGCCGCGGGTGGCTATGTCGGGTTTTATGATCCAGTCACCCGCCAACACGAACAATACGCTGCACCGGATGACAAGGTCGCTGCCAAGCGGCTCAAGATTAAAGCCAAGGTCAAGAGTGGCCGTGGCTTCGCACGCAAGAACACGGTCGCCGTAGGCGATCGCGAGGACGCGCACCTGCAGGCGCTAAATGGAGTCATTCGCGCAAGCGGCAGTGCGACTTCGCCGAGCGATCCCATCAAGCACGTGGTTGTCCTGATGCTGGAAAACCGTTCCTTTGATCACATGCTGGGCGGCATGACCAGGTTTGACCCAAGCGTGGAAGGTGTCCTGCGGGATGGTAATTCGTACTTCAATGTCGGCCCCGAGGGCACGGAGTATTTCCAGCAGCCGGGCGCTCAGGACGTCATTCTCAATCAGCGCGATCTGGATCATGAACACGACGGCACCATGGAAGAAATCGGCTCGGCCGCTTCACCGATGTCAGGCTTTGTGGAACGTTTCGTCAAGCGCTACCCCAATGCAACCCAGGCGGAGTTGCAACAGGTGATGGCCTATTTCGATTTCGGTGACGATTCGGCAGGTGATACGTTGCCTGCGCTCCACACCTTGGCGAGGAATTTCGCCGTGTGCGACCACTGGTTCTCTTCCATGCCGGGGCCGACCTGGCCCAACCGGTTTTTCGTTCATAGTGCCACCTGCCTGGGTCATGTGCTCATGCCGTCCAAGGAGGCGCCGCAGAACATGCGGCTCTACTACCAGGAAACCATCTTCGACCGCCTGTCAGACGCCGGAGTGAAGTGGACCATCTATCACGATGGCATCCCCCAAAGCATCGTCATGACCAACCTGCTTACCCGTTACCTTACCTGGCGCGGTTATGCAAAGATGGACGAGTTCTATGAGCAGGCGGCAGGACCAGCAGCAAGTTTTCCCGAGTATGCGTTCATAGAACCTGGCTATTTTGGCGCTGAGGAAAACGACCAGCACCCGCCCGCCGATGTGCGCAAGGGTGAGGCCCTGATCACCAACGTCTACAACGCACTGCGCGGTAATGAGGACTTATGGAATTCAACCCTGCTGGTAATTGTGTACGATGAGCACGGCGGTTTCTACGACCACGTGGCGCCGCCCGCAACTGTCGCGCCAGACGACCACACCACCGAATATGCGTTTGACGAGTTGGGGGTGCGCGTGCCTGCCATACTGGTGTCGCCCTGGGTCAAGCGCAGCGTGGTCAAGGCCGTGTTCGACCACACCAGCCTGCTTCGCTACCTCTGCGACAAATGGAGCCTGCCACCGCTGGGGGCGCGCATGCAGGCGAGTGCGGGCGCCATGCAGTCCCGCAGCATTGCAGAAGTATTGAGCCCAATGATGCGCACGGATACTCCGGCCAGCATCAGCCTCCCCACTATAATGGGCCGCAAAGCCAAAGTGCAAAGTGCGGAAGTGGAACCTTCCATTAGCGGGTCGCGGGAAAGTTTGTTGATGTTCGTTGAACAACTTGCCCAAATCAATCCCGAACAGGCCGGGAAGGGCGAGGCGAGGCGACCATCAGGAAAACGTGTGTCGAAGAAGCTGGCTGCTGCAAAAAGGGCTAGAGCTAAGTCCACGAGCACATCGCAGCGCATTGACGACGCACTTGAGGCATTGGAGAGGTTGAGAGTCTGATGGTTGGGGAGGCGTGAGTTTATAGATGGCCACTGTCCGCTGCTGAACGGACGTTTGGCGAACACCCCTCGACCGACTAAAAGAGGTCGGGTCCTCTCGACGAAGAAATCAGAAAGCTGCCGTCCGGTGGGATTGCCCGGGCCACGTCCGGTAACAAATCCAGAGCGGAAGTAGTCGGGCCAATTCTCTCGCGGCAGCTCTGGCCGAGGTCCAGCCGCCGCGCCAATTTTCGCAAATGTCTTCAACTTTATACGGAGCGGACGCACGTCAGTGCGATATTGCTGCTTCACAAGGGACGACCTATGGCCGACTTCTGCTTGTCGCTCACCGCACTTAACATTCCAACTGGCCCGACCGGTCAATAGTTGAGTTGCAATGCTGCTAGCCGCGCATAGAGCCCGCCTTGGTTGCGCAGACTCTCCGGGGTGCCGGTTTCCACGATCCGTCCCTCTGTCCAGCACCACGATCGGTCGACTTTTTGCACCGTCGCCAGCCGATGCGCGATGATCAGCGTGGTTCGCCCCTGCATGGCGGCGCTGAGGCCTTTCTGCACCAGGATTTCAGATTCCGCATCCAGCGCGCTGGTGGCTTCATCGAGCAGCAGCAACGGGGCGCCTTTCAGGATGGCGCGAGCAATCGCAATGCGCTGGCGCTGGCCGCCGGACAAGCGGGTGCCGCGTTCGCCGAGGAAGGTCTGGTAGCCCTCGGGCAAGCGCTCGATGAACTCATCCGCCAGAGCGGCCTGGGACGCCTGCATGACTTCTTCGTCGCTCGCCGCGGGGCGGCCGTAGCGGATGTTATCCAGCGCGTTGGCGGAAAAGATCACCGGGTCCTGCGGCACGATGGCGATGCCTTGGCGAAGATCATGCAGGCTCAGTTGGCGGATGTCCTGCCCGTTGATCCGGATGCTGCCGTCGGACACGTCGTAATAGCGCAGCAGAAGCTGGAACAGGCTGGTCTTGCCGGCGCCGGAGGGGCCGACCAGGGCGACGCTTTCGCCCGGCGCGATGTCCAGGCAGACGTCGTCCAGCACGCGCGTTTGCGGGCGCGCGGGATAGCAGAAGTTCACGTGATCGAAACGGATCGCTGCCTGCTCCGGATGCACCGGCGCTTGCAGGCTGGCGTGCCTCGCGGATGGCCGATTCGGCGTGCAGCAGGTCCAGCAGCCGTTCGGTCGCCCCGGCGGCGCGCATCACGTCGCCCCAAACTTCCGACATGGTGCCGACGCCACCCGCCACCAGGGCCGCGTAAAGGACGAAGGATGCCAGCTGGCCGCCGGTCATGGTGCCATCGTGGACCTGGCGCGCGCCGACCCACAGCACGAAGATGATGGTTCCCATCACCGCGGTGATGATCAGTGCGGTGAGCGCCGAGCGCACGCGCGTGCGCCTGATCGCAGTGACAAAACTGGTTTCGGTGCGCTCGGCAAATCGCCTGGCTTCCTGCGCCTCCTGCGTGTAGGCCTGCACCGTCGGCATGGCGTTGAGGATTTCGCCTGCCAGTGCCGAGGCGTCGGCGATCCGGTCCTGGGATTCGCGCGACAGCTTCTTGACCTTGCGGCCGATGGCGAGGATGGGCAGAGTCAGCAATGCCATCAGGCCTAGATTGAGCGAGAACAGGTAGAGGCTGGTGACGGCCAGCATGATCATGCCGCCGATGAACTGGAACAGGCTGCGCAGGCCCATCGAAATGGAGCTGCCGACCACGGTCTGGATCAGGGTCGTGTCGCCGGTCAGCCGCGACAGCACTTCGCCCGTCTGCAAGGTCTCGAAATATTGCGGCGACTGGGACAAGCACACGCGCATAGACGGCGCTTCGCAGGTCGGCCGTCGCCCGTTCGCCCACCCACGACACCGTGTAGTAACGCGCCGACACGGCAAGCGCCCAGAACGCCGCCATGCCGAACAAGGCGATGAAATGCCCGTTCAGACTCAAGCGCAGCAGAGCAGGCCGCTTCCGGCCCGCGCTCGATTTCCGAAACCGAAATCGATCAGGTCGCGAAACGCCAGCGGCACCAGCAGTATGGTCGCGGAACCCAGGCACAGCAGGACAAAGGCCAGCGCGATGCGCGCCCGGTAGGGCCGCAGGAAGGGCCACAGACCTGCAAACGCGGAAAGGGATCGCGGGCTGGGTGGCGGAATGGGGGGAGCGTAGCTCATGCGCAATCATCCTTCATCTGCATGCGTGCGGCTATGGCTGGTATCAGGCGGGAGAGTGGCCTCCAAACGCATCGGCCGCATGGTCCAGCAACTGCCGTTTCCACTCCGTGATCTGGTTGGAATGCAACTCAAACAGCGCAGCCAGTTCGGCCAGCATCTTGTCCTCGCGCAAAGGCTCCAAGGCGACACGAGCCTTGAACTCCGCATTGTGGGTACGGCGCGTGGGCCGCCCTGATTTCTTGACCATCAAAAACTCGTTCTCGCCAGCCTTCCTCGGCCCAGCATCATGCCCGGAGTTTCCACTTACAGCACTGTTCAACTTTGCGGAGCCACTTCTATTTCGGAGTAACTGCAATCACGAGTATCGCGAGGGGCATGGGTTTCACAGGATGAAAGGGATCAAGGCAGCGTTGGGTGTTTTTTGGAAACTCTCCCCACGACGTTTGGCCTAGGCTGGATCGTCCTGCGCGCGGGTAAGTGCAGCCCTTCGTTTCCCGTGCTCGAGCCGCTCACTTCCCGTCGATTTCGATGTTTTCTTTGCTGCCGCTGTGGGAGACCGCGATCATGATGCCAAAGCCGATTGCGATCACGACTCCGATCAAAGTCCACGTTGTGCCGATGCTTGCCAGAATACCCAATTTCCACAGCGCAGCCAGAAGGCCACCAACCAAGACAGCAAAACCGACAAGATACATGCCTGCCCATTTCATCACTAACCTCCTGATAAGATCAGATACCTAAAGCTGCAAGGGACCGACAGGAAGGTCCATTTGCACGCTTGGCTTACTCTGCGGGTTTACCGTAGCAGATGAATAGCACCCTCACCGAACAACCCGATCAAGCCGATAATGATCAAATAAATCGCGACGATGTAGTTCAGCAAACGCGGCACAACCAAAATGAGTATGCCAGCGATCAATGAAACTATTGGGGTAAGGCTCAAAGTCATGTGCATGCTTGTCTCGTTGGTATTCGATGATGAAGAGGAAGGCCGATTCTCACAGAAAACGCTTCTGCAAGAAAATGAAATATTTCCCTGGCAACCTGCGCGATTCGTTGTATGAGCGCCTCCAAGGCGCCAATTCCGATCGGCAGGCTGGCCACAACCTGTCTCGCTTTCTATGCTCAGACAGCGGTGCGCTCAGCAGCCCATTCTGCGATAGGTATGGGTCGGCATCCTGTCATCGCGTGGCTTCTGGGGCTGGGGTGACCCACTCTGCACGCCACACGGTCGCCAGCCAGGGCTGCTGTTCGAAGGTGAGACCAGCGGGGCGGTAATAGTGTGTAAGCTCTGCGAATCCCGCAGCTGACAGATGGCGGTGCCAGGATTCCAGATCATGGTACGCGCCGTAGCGTTCACCGCTCCAACCTTCCTCGTTACGGCCGCGGGGGTTCGAACTGAACAGCACGCCGCCCGGTTTCAGGGTACCGTGCAGCTTGCGCAGGGTCTGCGGCAACGTCTCGGTTGGGACGTGAAACAGCGCGGCATTGGCGAACACGCCATCAAAATGGCCGTCGGGCAGTTCGAGCCTGAGAAAATCCTGCTGCCACACCTCGCAGCCGCTGTAGGCGCGGGCCATGGCAATGAATCGTGCGGAACCATCCAGTCCAACGGCGACATGGCCGAGTTCGGCGAACCGCTTCAGGTCACGCCCCGGTCCACAGCCGAAGTCGAGTATCGTGAACGGGGGCTCGGACTCGATGTAGTGCAGCAGCGCCGAGATGTTCTGGCTAACGTCGTGATCGCGCGTACCGTCCCGATAATCCTCAGCGTGCAGATCATAGTAAGCTAGCGTACGGGCGGTGACGGTTTCCAGATTGCGTGCATTCAGTTTCATATTCGGTTCACTCATTTTGCCTTACTGCATGCGGTCGACATCCGCTCCTGCCGCGAGATGATAGCAGCCACTTAACAAACCGCCGTGCCTCACCGACTTAAGCAAATCGCCACATCGCTAAACGCCTGAAGCTCTTCAAGGACGTTGTTGCGGGAGGCAATTAACCTTCTCAGGGACGTTTTGCCAACTGGCGCATTCAACCTTTGTGGTGGTGTAAGTCGCAGACAAGCCACCGTACACCAATCGCTCCGTCCGCATGGTCCTGGCAGATGGCGGTCGGACATGCCCACCACTACCCTTAAATGAAACGCTTGCCATGCTTGATGCCGATGAGCCTAATGACCATCAGATTAAGTTACTCATCAGGGAGATGGAGAATCCGGTTGGGTTGCTCCGGAACGTGATGAGTGGTTTGAGTGCGGAAAAGCTGAGGCTAACAGCCTGTTCCAAGCCAAGTCCAGACTGTCAAAATATGCGGCCATAGTGAACGCTCGGCCCGCACAATCACTGCATATGCGGAAAGATACCCTCGGCGCTCTTACAATGAATCAATCAGTTGCGGCGCATCAGGAAGTACTGAACATTTCAATAGCCCAGACCGGTCGGTCGGGTGAATAACTTTAGATGCCAAGGAGGTGTTTGGTGACGACAAATGAGATCAAAGACGTTCTTCTCTGGTGTGTCGGTCTGAACTACGCGATTCTATTCACGTGGTTCGCGGTTTTTGTCTTTGCCCATAGCTGGATGTATGGAATGCATAGCCGTTGGTTCAAGCTTTCGGTTGAGACCTTTGACGCCATTCATTACACGGGTCTTGCGGCATACAAGATCGGCATTATTCTTCTCAATTTGGTGCCATTGCTTGCACTCTGTTTGGTTACACGGGGGAGTATGTATGGCATCTAACGATTTGCTTAAGGTTGATGGCGCTGACGGGCCGCAGCCTTACCTCGACCGGCTAAGAACAGGAGAGTGACAATGCTTGATTACGAATTAAATCGCGCGGAGAGCATATTGATTATCGAACCTATCGGCCCCTTGGAATCAGCGGATTTCGAGAAACTAGCCCAAGAAGTGGATCCCTATATCGAAGAAAATGGCAAACTTAACGGCTTGATGGTTTACGCCAAATCCTTCCCGGGATGGGATGATTGCGCAGCTTTCCTGTCCCATATAAAATTTGTCAAAACCCATTATCAGAAAATCAAGAAGATTGCGGCGGTAACGGACAGCGGTTTTCTCTCGATCATGCCGCAGGTTGCCAATCACTTTGTACAGGCCGAAGTAAGGCACTTCGACTACGATGACAAGGATGCAGCACTAAAATGGCTTAAGACTGACAAATGAGAATGATGAAGTATCATTTCTAAGCCGATCCCCTGGTGCGGATGCACGAACATCCCCTTTTCATGATGCCGACCGACGGCTCGTGGCGGCGCGCCGAATCAAAGAGTTGGGCCGACACGCGTTGCCCAACAAGCCAGTGTCCGGTGCTGTTTGCACTGTGGGCCACCTGGGCCCTATCGCCGATCCGAGGACTGATAGTGTTAGGCGCGGGCAATCGCAATAGCCTGGCGCCGCGCGGCGCCGTGGTGGCTCGAGCGCTTAGGAATGGTTATCTTTATTATCATTCATTTTGATCGATCAGGAGAAACGTCATGCGTCCATTTATCTTGAGCACAGTACTTGCACTTTCGTGTTCCACATTCAGTTATGCTGAAGTGAAGATGCCGACTATGGCCGGCAACGTGGGTAGTCCAATGCCCACGAACCTGCATGATCAGCGCACGATCGTGCCCCTGACCGAACCTGAGAGAATTCTGGTAGCAGAGCGGATGCGACAGATGCTGACCAGCGTCGAACAAGTAACGGGCGGAATTGCACGCGGTGATGCCAAGACGGTGTCAGAGGCCGCCTCACGAAGCGGCACAGCAATGATGCGCGCATTGCCTCTGCAGATTCGCAAGAAGTTCCCGCCACCGTACGTGCAGATGGCCAAGACCACGCATCAGCTGTTCGACCAAATCGCCCATGAGACGAAATCGGTGGAGAATCCTGGGCCCATAAGCATCTCGCAGAGGCGATACAAGGCTGCAATGCCTGCCATGCTACCTACCGCTTTGCGCCGTTGAAATAAGGCATCACTTGCCGAGGGGAGATGGGGCCGTACCCGAGGCGTAACCGAATCCCGGCTGATCTGGCGTCCTTCGCGGTTAATGGGAGTCTAATTGTGTTGCCGAGCCGCGGACGGCCGCTTTCAGGGAATTATGTTGGATGCGGCTGTCGGCCAGGAACGGTCGGTCGACGTCACCCTCCAATTTCACGTCCTGCGATCACGCTGAGTGGCCGGTTTTCGGCGAGCAATTTGACACCTACGCCGCCTCGTCCCGGCCAATTCCGGCCATTCCTTTTCGTGCTCAAAACCAGCCGTTCGGAGCGGGTTCATCGTTCAATCTGCCTGATCTTGATTGACGAAACCATACTGACCCTCGCCGCTGTGAGTGCTACCCTGTCTTGCATCGAAATCAGCGAAGCCAACCAAAGGCCATTGGCGCCAAGAGCTTCCATATAGCGGGAGATCATCAATGAGGCCTGTAGCTGTGCACCGGGCTCCAAGTCACGTGGGGCTCTTTGCGATCAAGATCATTGAATGCGGTAGCCCCCAGGTAGCACCGAAACTATCATGATGCACAGACAATCTTCTAACACATTGATCTTATTGGTCGGGGTGAGAGGATTCGAACCTCCGGCCTCTACGTCCCGAACGTAGCGCTCTACCAGGCTAAGCTACACCCCGTTTCAACGATCAAAAGCTGCGCCTGACCGCAAAGTCCGCCAATTCTAACAGAGCATCCTTATGTTTTGAATCGGGTATGCACGCGAGCGCCCGGGTGGCAACCTCGGTTTCACGCTGGGCCTGGATTCGGGTGTAATCAAGGGCACCGGTGCTGCGAATAGCTGCCAGGACTGCCTGAAATTCGGTCAGGCCGCCTTCCTTGATCGCTTTGCGGATGGCTGCGGACTGGTCCGGCGTGCCATGTTTCATGGCGTGCAGCAGCGGTAGGGTGGGCTTGCCTTCCGCCAAGTCATCACCGATGTTCTTACCGGTCGAGAGAAAATCGCCCGAATAATCCAGCACGTCGTCAATCAACTGGAACGCCGTACCCAGGTGCATGCCGTAATCGGCCAGGGCCTGTTCCCGCTCCGGCGTGGCGTTGCAGATCACCGCTCCCAGGCGGGCGCCGGCCTCGAACAGCTTGGCGGTCTTGTAGCGGATTACCCGCAGGTAGTCCTGTTCGTCAATGTCCGGATCATGGCAGTTGAGCAACTGCAGCACCTCGCCCTCGGCGATCACATTGGTGGCGTCGGACAGAATCTGCATGACCCGCATATTGTCAACTGCGACCATCATCTGGAAGGCTCGGGAATACAGGAAATCACCCACCAGCACGCTCGCGGCATTGCCGAACAGGGCATTGGCGGTCTGCTTTCCGCGCCGCAACTCGGATTCGTCCACGACGTCGTCATGCAGCAGCGTCGCGGTATGGATGAACTCCACCACCGCAGCCAGATCATGATGCGCCTGGCCGGTATAGCCGAAGCAACCCGCCGACAGCAGCACCAGCACCGGGCGCAGACGTTTGCCGCCGCTGTTGATTATGTATTCGGAGACCTGGCGTATCAGCGCCACTTCGGAATGGAGCCGCGTGCGGATCACCCGGTCAACGGCCAGCATGTCATCCGCCAGGAAAGCTTGCAGGGTTTGTATGGACACAGTTTGATAGGAGGTTCCTGACCAGGGCCAAATCTTAGCAGACCGCCGGCCGGTTGCCCGGCAAAAGGCCGGGATTGACCCAGGTGCAGGTTTTAATTAGAATTTGCGGTTTTCCGATACACGGATTGGAGCCCTCAGATGTATGCGGTCATTAAAACCGGCGGCAAGCAGTATCGCGTGAGCTCCGGCGAAAAACTCAAAATCGAAAAGCTGGCTGCCGATGTGGGCAGCGAGGTGAGCTTTGATCAGGTGCTCATGGTGGGCGGCGAGGGCGAGATGAAGCTGGGCGCTCCCATGCTGCCCGGTGCCAGCGTAAAGGCCACGGTGCTGGCCCAAGGTCGCGGCGACAAGATCCACATTTTCAAGATGCGGCGGCGCAAGCATTATCGCAAGAGCCAGGGCCACCGTCAGAGCTATACCGAAGTGCAGATTTCTGGCATTTCGGCCTAAGCAGGAGATTCGAGCATGGCACACAAGAAAGCAGGCGGCAGTTCACGTAACGGCCGCGACTCCCAAGCCAAGCGCCTTGGCGTCAAGCGTTATGGCGGTCAGGAAGTGCTGGCCGGCAATATCCTGGTGCGTCAGCGCGGCACCCAGTATCATGCCGGCGACAACGTGGGTATGGGCAAGGATCACACCCTGTTTGCCACGGCGCACGGCGTGGTGAAGTACGAGATTAAGGGTGCTGCAAAACGTCGCACCGTCAGCGTGGAGCCGGTTGCCGCCTGAGGCACCTTCCCCGCCGGACAAAAGCCCTGGCCGTTGGACAGGGCTTTTTTGTTT
The DNA here is from genome assembly GCA_963746955.1 of uncultured beta proteobacterium. GTDB lineage: Bacteria > Pseudomonadota > Gammaproteobacteria > Burkholderiales > Thiobacillaceae > DASQBT01. The sequence goes on from CAVVDR010000017.1 coordinate 35,108, forward strand.
GAGGACTCAATCCCATGAAGTTTGTTGACGAGGCCACCATCACGGTTCTGGCCGGAAAGGGCGGCGATGGGTCCGCCAGCTTCCGCAGGGAAAAATTCATTCCCAAAGGCGGCCCGGATGGCGGCGACGGTGGCCACGGCGGCAGCGTGTACGCGCAGGCGGACCGCAACCTCAACACCCTGATCGAGTTTCGCTACATGCGCACCTTCAAGGCGCAGCGTGGTGAAAACGGCCGCGGCGCACAATGCTACGGCAAGGGCGGCGAAGATACCGTCATTCGCGTGCCCGTCGGTACGGTGTTCAGCGATTCCGAAACCGGCGAGCTGGTCGCCGACCTGGACCGCGACGGCACCCGTGTGACCCTGGCGAAAGGAGGCAAGGGCGGCCTCGGCAATGTGCATTTCAAGTCCAGCATCAACCGCGCGCCGCGCCAGCATACCTTGGGCGAGCCGGGCGAAGAGCGGCAACTGCACCTGGAGCTGAAGGTCCTCGCGGACGTGGGGTTGCTGGGCATGCCCAATGCGGGCAAATCGACTTTCATCCGCGCAGTATCTGCCGCGCGTCCCAAGGTCGCGGATTACCCCTTCACCACCCTGCACCCCAATCTGGGCGTGGTGCGGGTGGCCCAAGACAAGAGTTTCGTGATTGCCGATGTCCCCGGCCTGATCGAAGGCGCGGCAGAGGGGGCAGGGTTGGGTCATCAGTTTCTGCGCCACCTGCAGCGCACCCGGTTGTTAGTGCACCTGGTAGATATTTCCCCGGTCTGGGACGGCGCCGACCCGGTCGCGGACGCGCGCGCCATCGTGGCGGAACTGCGCAAGTACGATGAAGCGCTGTATCAGAAGCCGCGCTGGCTGGTGCTGAACAAAGTGGACATGCTGGACATGGCGGAACGGGATAGCGTCGTGGCCGCGTTTCTCAAGCAATATCTCTGGGACGGTCCGGTATTTGTCATTTCCGCCCTGACCGGCGAGGGCTGCGACAAGCTGACCTACGCGATTCAGGATTATCTGGATGCCGTGGCCAGGCCAAGCGCAGTGGGTGAAGATCCGCTGGATACGCTTGCTGATCCGAAATGAGGGCTAACAAGCCCTAGCTGGTCAGCCTGCGGTAAATATCTGCCACCTTCAGCGGCAGTTTTCTGACCTCGTCGATCTCGACGAAATTGGCGTGGCCGTACATGTAGGGCAGGTATTCCTTGCCTTCCTGGTCGATGGTGATGCAGAACGGGTGGATGCCGGTGCGGCGTGCCTCGAATAGTGCCTGCCGGGTGTCCTCGATGCCATATTGGCCGCGGTAGATGTCGAAGTAGTCATCCGGCTTCCCGTCTGACAGGGTAATCAGCAACTTTGTCTTGGCGTCGACTTCATTGAGCAGCTTGCTCAGGTGGCGGATAGCCACGCCCATGCGGGTGTATTCCTGCGGGCTGATGCCGGCGATCCGTGCGCGGACCTCGTTGTCATAGCGCTCATCGAAGGTCTTCACACGGAAAATTTCGCAGCGCTTGCGTGTGGTGCCGGAGAAGCCATAAATGGCATAGCGGTCGCCCAAAGTTTCCAGGGTTTCGCACAGCAGTACCAGCGATTCTCGCTCGGCCTCGTTGATCCAGCCTTTGGTGGAGCCGCTCATGTCCACCATGAACATGACCGCGATGTTGCGCTCGGCGCGGTGCATGTGCCTGAATAGCCGGTCGCTCATCTCGGAACCGTCGCGGGCATCTGCCAGGGCTTCCACCAGGGCGTCGATGTCGACTTCGTCGCCCTGGGACTGGCGTTTTTCCAGGTGGTTTTCGTCGCGCATTACCTCAAAGGTACGGCGCAGGTGCTTGAGCAGGCCGGTGTATTTGTCCCGTGTGCGCTCGACAAAGTCATCGTAGAGCGGGCGCACGGGTTTCTCGCGCAGTACGCACCAATTCTTGCGGTAATGCTGGCGACCATGATCCCATTCGTGATACAGGTGGGCGCCTTCCTCGTGATAGGTGCCTTGCCAGACTTCATCGGGGTCCTTTTCTTCCTTGATGTAGAGGGCGGGATCGTATTCGCCGTCTCCGGCCGGCACCAGAAACTCGGAGGGAATTTCGCCCCAGTCGAGCTGGATGGAGGTGAGCAGTAGTCTCACCTCATCCGGCGGCGTGATGGGCAAGCCATCGAGGGAAAGCTCCATGTCCTGGGCGAAAGGCTTATCCTCTTCCGGCGCTTTCAGTTCAAATTGGGGATGTTCGGCATCCTCCGCGACCGGATGATGCTTGCGGACTTCATCGGCGAGCTCCGCCAGCTTGACCCGCAACAATATCTTTTCCCGCTCCTTGCGTGCGGCTAGACGCGTATTCACGGCATTGATCCGCAACTCCGGGTGGAACGGGGACGCGGGGACAGGAGCCAATTTGTAAGCCTGATCGAGCAAAGCCAAGGTGTCGTCAACAGTAGCGTGAGGGCGGGCCAGGCTGTGACTCAGCATTTGCCAAGGGGGGGGAAGGTTGGCGGCGTGGTATTTCTGCTTCAAGGCTTGCAGGTCGCGGTAGAGACCCGGCAACTCATTCGCCAGGCGGGCTTCCAGCCGCAGGCCGTCAAGGGTGTGAAAAGCAGCACACGCCTGAACCGGGTCGGCGTACCGGTCAAACACGGAAAAGTCCGGGCGGAAGCTGCCGAAACGGGTTTGCGCCCACATCAGGGCGACCAGGGATTTTGCCAGTGTGAAGTTGTCCTGCGCGCTCTCAAGCTGGGCCAGCACCGCGGGTAGAAACACGGTCTCGCTGTCTGTAAAGGCCCCGTCGCCGGGTTCCACCTTGAGGCGGCGGCCGGAGAGGCCGTGGAGGAAATTGACCAGCACGGTCTGATGCTCTTCCAGATGGACGCCGTCGACCCGCTGGTGGCGCAAGGCCTCAAAGTTCTCCACTTCGCGGATGACTTTGAGCGCCGCCGCCAGCCCGCTCCGGTCGAAACTGTCGGTCGCGTGGAGTGCCCAGGACTCGATCACCCTGCGGTCGAACTGGTCCAGCGCGGCGACTGCACGCTGGGCGAATTCATAACTGACCTGGATGTTGGTAGTGGCAATTCGCCGCACCCAGCCGAGGACGAAATCCTGCACCTCCCGGTCTTCCCGGGAAATGGTCGCAGCCAGACCATCGACCTTGTGAAAGCTGAACTCCACGTCCAGCCAAGCCTCCAGCAACTGGGTAATTTGTTCGGCGGTTAGGGGAACGGCTGCCACGACGCTTCAGGTTACGGCTGGGTCGGATATACCGGCGGCGGCGTCCACCGTGAGCCAGGCATTTTCCGTGGGCGCAACTTCGCATTGACCCAGCCAACGAATTCCGCGCCCGGCAGGATGTGGTTGGGCGGCCGCGCTGCGCCCTAAAACAGCAATCATCGCTCTGCCGCGATCCGGGCCGATGTTACATGCCCCGAGATGCCTACGCCAAAATTGCCGCCGAAGCGCCATCGTTGTAGACATGGCTGACGGGAATGCACAGACCATGCAGGGTGACAAAGTGTAGACCAGGATTTGAACGGCAATATCAGAACATTGCAGCGATCAGTTCGTTCACCGCATGCACCATGTCGCTGTCGTCAGTCAGGGCCTGCGAGATGGCACCCTGGCAGGCGGCCCGGTGTTCCACGCCCTGGGCGATGAGCTTGCCGGCATGGACCAGCAGGCGGGTGGAGGCGCCTTCTTCCAGACCGTTGCCCTTGAGGTTGCGGGTCATTTCCGCCAGCTTGATGAGCTTGTCAGCGATGCCTTGCTCAATGCCGGTTTCCTTGATGACGATTCGGCGTTCCAGCTCGGGCTGCGGATAGCGGAACTCAATGGCGATGAAGCGTTGCCGGGTGGACTGTTTGAGTTCCTTGAGCACGCTCTGGTAACCGGGGTTGTAGGAAATTGCGAGGCAGAATTCCGGTCCCGCAGTCAACGTGGTGCCGAGCTTTTCCATCGGCAGCAGGCGACGGTCGTCGGCCAAAGGATGAATGACCACCATGGTGTCCTTTCGCGCCTCGACGATTTCGTCCAGGTAGCAGATTGCACCCATGCGCACTGCCCGTGCGAGGGGGCCGTCCACCCAGGTGGTTTCGCCGCCCTTGACCAGATAGCGGCCCACCAGGTCGGAGGCGGTCAGGTCGTCATGGCAGGACACGGTGATAAGCGGCCGCTTGAGCCGCCAGGCCATGTACTCCATGAAGCGGGTCTTGCCGCAACCGGTGGGGCCTTTGAGCAGGACGGGGACCTTGCTGAAGTAGGCGGCTTCGAACAAACGGACCTCGTTGGCGACCAGCTCGTAATAGGGCTCGTCCTTTACGAGATAGAAATTGGTGTCAAGCTGCGCGTTCATGTTTGTTCTTATCAGGCAGAACGGTTCAGAAGCAGTTCAGCCGGGTCTTCTTGGCGGTCAATTCCTGGATCTTCTGCTTCCATTCGGTTTCCTGTTTGGCGGTATAGCCCCTGTGGCGGGCGGCGTCCATTTTGTCCATGACTTCACCGATTTGATCAGAAAGCTTGTCGCACTTGCTCTTTTCGGCCCGTTCGGCTTTCAACACACGCTTGGTCTCTGCGCGTTCGCTCGCGATTTTCTTCCCGGCCTTGAGTTTTGGGGCGGGCGCCGCTTCCCTGGCCAAGGCGCGCGCCTGCTCAGAAGCCGGCGGCGCTGGCTCGGCCTCGATGATTTTGGCTTCCTTCAAACCCGGAAACTTGCTGCACGGCAGATTGGAGTAGGTAACGTGCTTGCCGGCATCAAGGCACTTATAGAGTTGCTCCGCCCGTGCGGGCAAGGCGGTCAGGAAAAAAAGCAGGAGTAGATTCCGCAACATGTGATTACTCACGAATCGCCCATCTTGTACTTGTCGTAGATGGCGTCTTCCGGCAGCGGCTTGACAAAGTCCTCAGTGGGTAGTTTTTCAACGATCTTGTCCAGGAGCTCCTCCCGTTCCTTCTTGCGCGCCAGGCGTCGTTCCATGGCGTCTGGCCGGAATGGAATGGTGAGTTCGTTGAACAGGACTTGACGCACCAGGCGGAAGCCGAAAGTCATCAGTTCCAGATCGTCATCCCAATTGGCCCTGTCTTCTTCGGCAACGTCGTACACGTCATCGAATGAAGCCGAATTGACGAATGCGCGGAACTGATCGACGTCGTAACAGGCCATGAAAAATAGTTGCAGGCTGCGCTGGGAGGCGTTGCCCACGGTGGGGCCGGCAGATTTCTTTTTCAGCACCAGCTGCCGCCAGGCACGGCCGTATTCGTCATATTCCTCGATGCCCTGATCCTTGCGGTAGTCGTCGACAGTCTGGCTGACCGGCTCGAAGTGGCCCTTGCAATGTTCCTCCTTGACCATGGCGTAGACGGCTCGGTCAGTGGTTTCATCCTGACGCCGCATGGATAGCAGGGCGACAGGGTAGTACCGGCAGGCCGTCGGGCGGTCCTGATAGACGTTGCAACCTTCCGGGCGCATGAACTGGCAGGCTGTGCCTTCTTCGACCGGCTTGAGTTTGACCCCGGCAATATCGTTGGGAGAGAACTCGAACGGGAAGGTGTACTTCTGCAGAAACTCGGTGGAACTGATCCCCAGGTGCTGCTTCAGGCGGATGATGTCATAAGGAGTGAGGATGATGTCGATGTTGCTGCAACAGGCGTTCCAGCACGCTATGCCCTTACGGCACTGGAACTGGATGACCTTGTCGCCCTCGACCATTTCCGGCGTGACCGGACTTTTCGCAAACGGCGCATCGCCGATTTCAACCTTGAACTCACTCATGACCATTACCCCGACGTAGCGTCTGGAAATACAAAGAAAAACCGGGCGCCTTGCGACGCCCGGTTCCATTTTAAGCCTTAACGTCGATTAATGCGCGGCCGGCTTGAACAGCTTGGACTTGTCCACCAGGTCGTAATGCTGGCGCTTGAACAGGCTCCACTTGTGGGTGGACTTGTCATACACGGAATTGACGAAGCATTTCCAGTTTTCCTCATCGACAAAGTTCTTGTCCATGCGGTAGTAGAAGCCTGGATAACGGCTTTCTTCGCGGAACTGGATGTGTTTCATGTGGGCTTCCGCAGTGAGGATGCGATGGTAGTTCTCCCATGCCCGAAGCAGTTCGTGCAGGTCCTTGGCGCGCATCTTCAGGGCATCTTCCTTGAGCATTTCCAGCTTCTCTTCCGCCAGGGCCAGCATCTTGTCGTTGGTGGTGTAATAGGTTGCCACGCCGGCTACGTACTCGTCCATGATCTTCTGCAGACGGAACTGCAGCATCTTGGGCGTGATGTAGTTGGGGTTGATATCGATCGCGGTGGTGTAGTCCTTGAACTCCATGTAGGTCCGCACCGGACGGTAGATGTCTTCCACCAGCTGCTCGATGGAGGTGTCCAGCTCGGGCTTCATGTCCTTGTTGTCGATGCAGTACTTGACCATGGACTTGGCGCACATGCGGCCTTCAGCGTGGGAGCCGGAGGAGAACTTGTGCCCGGAGGCGCCTACGCCGTCACCAGCGGTGAACAGACCCTTGACCGTGGTCATGGAGCGGTAGCCCCAGTTCCAGCCCTTGGGCAGGTGAGCCGGGATCTTGCCCGCCTCGGCGTGGTCTTCGGAAGTGGGCGCGCCCAGATCTTCGGGACCGGACACCCAGATGCCGCAGCAGCCGGAGTGGGAACCGAGCAGATAGGGCTCGGTGGGCATCAGCTCGGAGTTCTTCTTCTCCGGCTCGATATTCTCGCCCACCCAGATACCGCACTGTCCGACGCACATGTCGAGAAAGTCTTCCCAAGCTTCGGCTTCGAGGTGCTTCACTTCACGCGGGGACAGGGTTTCGCGCAGTTTGGCCAGCGCGGTCACCGTGTCCATGTATATGGGACCACGGCCTTCCTTCATCTCCTTGAGCATCAGGTGATTGCGCAGGCAGGAAGCGGGAACAGCGGCTTGCCCGTAAGGGGGATAGTCATTCAGCAGTTCCTTGTTCTTGACCATGTACACTTCGCCGTTGCCATTGGTGGCTTGGGCCTTGAACAGAAGGAACCAGGCGCCAACCGGGCCGTAGCCGTCCTTGAAGCGGGCGGGCACGAAGCGGTTTTCCATCATGGTCAGCTCGGCGCCGGCTTCGGCAGCCATGGCGTAGGTGGAACCGGCATTCCACACCGGGTACCAGGCGCGGCCCGTACCTTCGCCCACGGAGCGGGGGCGGAAAAGGTTCACGCAGCCACCGGCAGCCAGCAGGATGGCCTTGGCTTTGTACACGATCACTTTGTGGTCACGCGTGGAGAAGCCTACGGCACCGGCGATGCGGTTGGGGTCATTCTTGTCGTTGACCAGCTTGACAATGAAGATGCGCTCTTCAATACGGTCCATGCCCAGAGCCTTTTTGGCGGCCTCGGCCACGATCCACTTGTAGGATTCGCCGTTTATCATGATCTGCCACTTGCCGGACCGCACCGGCTTGCCGCCGTCCTTCAGCGCTGGCAGGCCTTTGGAACCATCGTGGCGCTCACCGTTTTCGTCGGTTTTCCAAATCGGCAGGCCCCACTCTTCGAACAGGTGCACGGACTCATCTACGTGACGGCCAAGGTCGTATGCCAAGTCGTCTCGAGTGATGCCCATCAGGTCGTTGGAGACCATGCGCGCGTAATCCGCCGGATCCAACTCGCTGCCGATATAGGTGTTGATTGCGGACAGACCTTGGGCCACGGCGCCGGAACGGTCCATGGCAGCTTTGTCCACAAGCTTGATTTTAAGGTCGATGCCGGCTTCCACCTTGGCAGCTTCCGCCCAGCGCATGATTTCGTAACCGGCGCCGCAACATGCCATGCCGCCACCGATCAACAAAATATCAAGGTCCTCTTCGATTACTTCCGGATTTCCAAATTCACCAGCCATTTACATTACTCCATAATAACTTGTTTCGTATTGCCTGCTTACTTGCGGATCAGCTCGGCAGGATTGCCTGCGCGGTAGCCACCCACTTCAACGAAGAAGCCAGGCTTTGTGATGTTGGCCATAGAGGCGTTGGGCTTGCCGCCGTAGGGGTCGATGGAACCTTCCGGAGTGGTCCGGATCGGAAACTTGAAACGCTTCAGGGTGCCGTTGCGGAACTTGATGGTCCACATGATGGAATCGGTGCCACGCAGGGGCTGTACGGAACCGCCCAGGGGCACGATGTCCGCGTAGTGGCGGCATTCGATGGCTTGTTGCGGACAGATCTTCACGCAAGAATAACACTCCCAGCACTGCTCGGGCTCCTGGTTGAAGGCACGCATGGCATGACCGGTTTCTGAACCGTCTTTGTCCAGCTTCATCAGGTCGTGCGGGCAGATGTACATACAGGCAGTCTTGTCCTGACCCTTGCAGCCGTCGCACTTGTCGGTACGAACGTAGGTTGGCATTACAACTCTCCTTGGTTAATTAGTTAGCTAACTATCCGCGATCGTCGCGGTCCGATCAGAACCTTGAACCTGTCTTGGCCGGGGCGTATCGCGAATCCGCTTCCGGCAGGGTCAAGGCCCTTAATTGCTCTACGCGGCCGAATGGCCCTTCATCTCCACTTTTACTTTCTGGCTCTCGTCCAGGCCAGCGTAATATTTCTGCAGGATGGTCACCACTTCGGGGCGCGAGAATTCCGCCGGAGGCTGTTCGCCCTCGGACAGCATCTTGCGCAACTTGGTGCCGGACAGCAGCAGGCGGTCATCCTTGCCGTGCGGGCAGGTGCGGGCGGAGGCCATGCCACCGCACTTGTAGCACCAGAATGTCCAGTCGATCTTAAGCGGCTTCGTTTCCAGCGCGTCTCTGGGGATTTCATCAAAAATCTTGTGTGCATCGAAGGGGCCGTAGTAATCACCGACGCCCGCATGGTCGCGCCCGACAATCAGGTGGGAACAGCCGTAGTTCTGGCGGAACAGCGCATGCAACAGCGCTTCGCGCGGACCGGCGTAGCGCATGTCCAGCGGATATCCGGCTTGGACGACAGTATTGGGAACGAAGTAGTTTTCAATCAGGGTGCCGATCGCGTTGCTGCGCACGTCGGCCGGAATGTCGCCCGGCTTCAGCTTGCCCAGCAATGAGTGGATCATGACGCCGTCGCAAATCTCCACCGCCACCTTGGCCAGGTACTCGTGGCTACGGTGCATGGGGTTGCGGGTCTGGAAGGCCGCAACGGTAGACCAGCCCTTGGATTCGAACAGCGCGCGGGTTTCGGTCGGGGTCATGAACTGATCGCCATACTCCTCCTTAAAGCTGCCGGTGGAGAGCACCTTGACCGGGCCGGCCAGATTCATGGAGCCCTGCTCCATCACCATCTTGACACCTGGGTGCGCGAGATCCGTGGTCTTGTACACCATCATGCACTCATGCGCCTTGTCGATGGCGTACTTCTCGGTGATTTTCATGGTACCCATGATTTCACCGGTCTCACTGTCCACCAGCGCTACATCGGAGCCTTCCTTGGTGCTCTGGGCGGTGACTTCGTCGGTGGAAAGCGTGATGGGTATGGGCCAGAAGAGGCCGTTGGCCATCTTGTACCCATCACACACGCCCTGCCAATCGGCGCGGGTCATGAACCCCGCGAGCGGGGTGAACCCGCCGATGCCCAGCATGATGAGATCGCCGGTTTCGCGCGAGGTCATCTTGACTTTGGGCAGACTTTGAGCCCGGGACAATTCGGCCTTTTGACCTTCGCCGGTCAACAATAGGGGCTTGAGATCACCGCCGCCATGCGGACGAACCAAATTGGGCATGCTTGCTCCTAGAACGGAAATGGCCTGATTAAGAGCGTGAGAGCATAACAAGCGGCTAGTCGCCCGGTAAATCGTTTGTTTTTATTCTTGGATAAAGGATTTTTCAATTGGAGATGGAAAAGAAGGGAATCCCGCAAAATCAAGGTCGTGGGCGATCTGGCTGAGGTCAAATCAGGTTTCAAGGACTGCCGCATGAAGGCCGCTCGGGTCCTGATGCCGTCTACCCGTCTGGGTTTGACCTTTCCGCCCGCCGCCGCCAACTCCTTGATTCACTTTTGCCGAATTGCCCACGGGTTGTCGAGGCAGTCTCAAATCTTGAATTGTCGGAGCAGAAACAGGCGCCGCGCAGGGCGCCTCTGGCGCGGGCAAATTGTTCTATCCTGAGCTTTATCGGCAACTTAGTCGAGGATCCGCACTGACATCAACTCCAAGCTTGGGCCATTTTGCAGTTCATCCAGTGCGCCGATGATCAGGTGCGGAATGGACTGTCGCTTGGCCCGGCCATGAAGATCGGACTGGATCTCCGTCTGGTCCAGGCTTCCCAGTACCAGGGAAAGTTCATGATCCAATACCTCGATCACGCGAAAACGATGGTTCTTGAACAATACCGTCTTCCCCAATAGCCGGCGCAACGCTGCGGCACTGGGCACCTGACTGTTCATGACGGAGCCAGGCCCTTTATCCATTGGGTGTAGAGAAGGTCGGCCACGCGATTGAGGCGGCGCAGGCGCGGCGCCATGTTCTCCTGCATCGTGTCGGCGGGTTGAACGGCCGGGCTGGCCCGGGCCTCAACAATCTCGTTGGCACCGATCTCGCACCAGGCCCGGATCATGGGAGCCGTCATTTCCACATGGCATTGCAGGCCCAGATGACGGTGGTTGATCACGTAAGCCTGATTGGCACAATGCTCGTTGCTTAACAAATGCTGGGCGCCGGGTGGGATGCTGAATGTTTCACCATGCCACTGGAAAACCTCGAAAGAGTCAGGCAGGCCATCCAGCCATGCAGATGCTTCCGCGCCCCTGACTTTGTTTACGCTCCCCCAGCCTATTTCCTTTATCGGGTTGCGCGAGATGATGCCGCCCAAGGCTTTGCTCATCAATTGTCCGCCCAGACAATGACCAAGTACCGGGACATTGCTCTTAACTGCATCACGAACCAAGTTCAGCACCGGTTCGATCCAGGGCAGCTCATCGTTTACACTCATGGGCCCACCCATCAATATGAGGCCGGCATAGCCGTTAATGCCCGCAGGGATCACCTCTTCCGCGTCCACATTGATATGGTCCTGGGGAATACCGTGCGTCGCAAGAAATTCACCTAGGTAACCGGGGCCCTCGGTCTGGGAGAAGCGGAAAATGACAACGGGTTTCATTAAGCAAGGGAATTTCAAATGAAGATTCAGCGCTATTGTATGGCAGTTATTCTGCTGGCGGGTGTTGCGGGGTCATGCCAGGCGACATCGGTGGGAATCATCGGCCTGTTCAAGGACAAGGCGATCGTCAGCGTGGATGGGGGTCCACCAAAAATGCTGTCGACAGGCCAGAGCCTCGCGGGCGCACGGCTCTTAAGGGCCACATCGGAATCCGCGCTCATCGAAGTGGATGGAAAACGCCGCACGCTCATGATGGGGCAATCCTTTGCCAGTGCGGCGAACCCAGACCAGAAACCCACAGTGATCCTGCCCGCGGACCCCAGCGGGCACTTCATCACCCAGGGCGCGATCAACGGGGTGCCCGTTCTATTCCTGCTTGATACCGGGGCAACCGCGGTTGCGATTGGCGCCCACGACGCCAAGCGCATGAATCTGGATTTCCAGCGAAATCCAGCGGTCTCGGTCGGTACGGCCGCCGGTTTGCAGAAGGCCTGGAAAGTAAGCTTTAACACCGTGAAAGTGGGAAGCATTACGCTTAACCAGGTTGATGGCTTCGTGGTGGACGCCAACATCAATCCGGCACTCTTGGGAATGAGTTTCCTGAATCGCACTGACATGAGGCGGGAAGGCCAGACTATGACCTTGATTCGGCGTTACTGATGGTCATTAACCGCGCTAACGCGGATTCACGGGCGCGCTAACTGAGGCGAGTTGCCGATCAGTTCCGGGCAAGTTTTCCACAACTAGGCGCTTTGTAGTGAAGGCTACGGATCGGGTTTTCAGGGAAAAGATGATGAAGGTCAATAAAACTTATTGATTGCTAGCGACAAATTCGCCGTTCTGGTCTATAAAAACTCTTTTAATAGGTATCGGATTTAAGACAGTCGACGTTCGAATGACGTGGTCGTAATTTGCGTATCGCATATGGCCGGAATTTGAGTCGCCTGTCTGCACGATCTTCAGCCGGACTTGTTGGGAATTCTTGTGGCGCATTCTTGTGCTGCTTTATTGTGGCTGCCTACGGTAGCCTTGTTTTCATGTGCGAATGGAGGGGACGATGAGTGAAAAAATGACGCGCCGTGATTTTGTGAAAATCAGCGGGCTTGCTGCGGGCTTGGGTGCAATCGGTAGTGTGGGCTGCGCGCAGACTGCACAGGTAATGGCAAGTGACACCAAGATGGCCAAGGCGCCCATGATTGGAATGGGCGTAAAGGCGGATTTGCCTGCTGCGAAAGGCCCCCGCCTCGTGGTAGTGGGCGCCGGAACTTCGGGGCTGACCATTGCCAAATACGCGAAGAAGAACTATCCGAAGTTTGACGTGGTAGTGGTTGACAAGCGGGACATGTATTCGTCCTGCTTCAACAGCAGCCTGTGGTTTGTAGGCATTGTCGACCTGGAATTCCTGGCCGATCACAGTTTCCTGGATGCGGCAGTCAACAACAACTACATCTATTTCAACTCCACCGTCATTGGACTGGATCGCACTTCCCGCAAGGTCATCACCAGCGATGGCGAGATCGATTACGACTATGTGCTGTTCGCGCCCGGTATTTCGTATGACTATGAACGGAGCGGCGTTACAGACTCCTATACTAGGAACATGCTCAAGCAAAAGTACCCGGGCGGATTCATTTCACCGATGGAGCATGTCACCATTAAACGAAAGGTCCAGGAGTTTGAAGGTGGTGTCTTTGTGCAGAACGTGCCAGCCGGCAACTATCGTTGCCTGCCTGGGCCCTATGAGCGCGCCTGCCTAATGGCGGACTATTTCAAGAAGAACAATGTCAAGGCCAAAGTGTTGGTGCTGGACGGCAACCCGGAAATCACCATCAAGGCCAAAGGCTTCCACGCGGCATTCGATGAGTTGTACAAGGACATCATCGAATGGAAGCCATCAAGTGACATCAAGGGCGTGGACGTCGACAAGAAGATCATTACGACCGAGTTTGATTCCTATCCCTTCGACGATGCGTGCATTTATCCCCACGTGCGTGGCAACACCTTGATCGAGCAATGCGGCCTGATGGGCGACACGAAGAAGACGACGCAGAAGGAAGCCAACATTGATACTCGCTTCTATAACCTGATCGGTGACGACCGTGTTTACTGTTCTGGCGACGCTCGCTTCCAGCCTTACTCCAAGAGCGCCAATACCTCCAATACCGAGGGCCATTTCGTTGCTGAGGTGCTTGCGGCACGCGTGCAGGGTAAGGAAATTCCGTGGCATACGCCGGAAACCGTGTGCTACTCGATGGTGGAGGCCTATCCGCCGGAGGCCATTGGGGTGATCGCGCACTACGTCTATGACCCCGCCAAGGATGCCATCACCGGCTTCTCACCCGATACGAAGACCTTCGAGGATCGGAACGAAGCCCGTGGCAAGACCTATCTTGAGTGGGCCAAGGGCATCTATCGCGATACCTTCAACTGATAGGAGTTACGATCGGAACAGGGGGACAGGCGTCCCCCTCTTGATTAACACTTTAGGAGGAAGCTATGTCGATGGACAGACGGAGTTTCATTCGCACTTGTACGGGAACGGTTGCCGGTGCGATGGTGGCGGGAAATCTGGTCGAGCGCCTGGCGAACGCCGGCGACCTGATGACCTATACCAAGTCCCATCTGGTCGATGCGGACGGAAAACCACTCAAGGCGTCGACGCTTACCACCGCCGAAGCCTACTTCTTCAATTATCCCATGAAGAGCGCCCCATGCCTGCTGATCAAGCTGGGCAGTGCGGCAAGTCCGACGGACCTGAAAACCCAGGCTGGCGAAAAATATTCGTGGCAGGGTGGCGTGGGCCCGGCAAAGGACGTTGTTGCCTATTCCGCCATCTGCTCCCACCAACTGGCCTATCCCATGAAAGCCGCGACTGTGGTGGCGTATTCGGCCGACCAGAGCGAACTTGCCGGTAGAAAAGGCGTGATCACGTGCTGTGCGCACAACAGCGTGTTCGATCCTGCCAAGGGCGGAGAGGTGACCTATGGTCCGGCGACCCAGCCGCTTGCGGCGATCAAGTTGGAATATGACCCCTCCGACGACAGCCTGTATGCCACGGGCGTGTATGGCGGTACCCTGTTTGATGACTTCATCAAATCGTACAAATCCGACCTGATGGAAGAATTTGGCCGGGGGGAGTATAAGAAGCCCACTGATGCCAACGTCAAGGCCGTGCTGTTGTCCAAGTACTCCGACGCGGTTGTGACCTGTTGAAACAAGCCTGCTAGGCGCCTACACATCAACCTGTCGCGATCCGAGCATCGCGACAGGTTGGGTGTATCCCATCATCCCCGACCTTCGTTCGTCCCGGCACGCGTGTATGCGTTACAAACGCTTGCGCTTGTCCCGTTCAATCAGCGCGTAAGCCGAATGATTATGGATGGACTCGAAGTTCTCTGCTTCGGCAACATACCAGTCGACCCGCTTTTCCCGATTTAGCGCCGCAGCCACGTCCCGCACGATATCCTCGACGAATTTGGGGTTGTCGTAGGCGCGCTCGGTGACAAACTTCTCATCCGGACGCTTGAGCAGGCCATAGAGTTCGCAAGAGGCCTCTTCCTCCACCATCCGAACAATATCCTCGATCCAGAGAAAATCATTGGTCTTGCACGTGACCGTGACATGGGATCGTTGGTTGTGGGCACCATAGTCCGAAATCTCTTTGGAGCAAGGGCACAGGGAGGCAACCGGCACCACAATCCTGGTGGTGTGGGTGAATTGCCCTTGGCTGATTTCACCAATGAAAGTCACCTCATAATCCATCAGGCTGTGAACTCCTGAAACCGGGGCGGATTTGTTGATGAAGTAGGGGAAGGTCATCTCCATATGGCCGGATTCCGCCTCCAGCCGGCTCACCATGTCGCGCAGCATGGCCTCAAAGTTTTCCACGGAAATTTCCCCCTCCCGGCTGTTCAGGATTTCCACGAATCGCGACATGTGGGTACCCTTGAACTGATGCGGGAGATACACATTCATGTTGAACGTAGCCACGGTGTGCTGCACCCCGCCGCTCTTATCTGCAACCCGCACTGGGTGGCGAATGGACTTGATGCCGACCTTGTTGATGGCGATCTGCCGTGTATCCTCAAAGTTCTGGACATCCGGCATCGCCGGGGTTTGAACGTCACAGCAGTCATTCATTTGGAGAGATCCTATTGTCTGCAAGCGGCTTAGCTGGCCGGCCGAACAGTCCCAGTATAACCGCTCAAAATACCCGAGCAAATAAGTCGGATAATATTTAGTCGCCAAGCTTGCGCCGGATGGCGGCTTCGATACCTGCCGCGTCCAGGCCACAGGCGGCCAGTTGTCTGGCATGATCGCCATGTTCGATGAAGCGGTCCGGCAAGCCGAGTTGCAGCAGACTTACCATGCCTGGCACCCGGGCCAGCCATTCAGCTACAGCAGAGCCGGCACCGCCAGCCTCTGCATTCTCTTCCACGCTCACCAGCAACTCGTGACCAGAAGCCAAGGCTTCAAGAAGCCCGGTGTCCAGAGGTTTAACCCAACGCATGTCGGCCACGGTGGCATTCAGGCTCTTTGCCGCTTCCAGAGCAGGCGCGACCATGCTGCCGAAAGCCAGTATGGCGATTTGCGCGCCTTCCCGGAGGACGCGCCCTTTGCCGACTTGGACCGGCTCCATGCCTGAATCCAGAGTCGCGCCCGGACCTGCGCCCCGCGGATAACGAACGGCAGCGGGGCCGGGGTATTGATAACAGGCGGTCAGCAGTTGCCGGCATTCATTCTCGTCAGAGGGGGCGGCGATGATGAGATTGGGAATGCAGCGCAGGTAGTTCAAGTCATAACTCCCCGCGTGGGTCGGGCCATCTGCCCCCACGAGTCCGGCCCGGTCTATGGCCAGCGTGACGTCCAGATTTTGCAGGGCGATGTCGTGAATGAGCTGATCATAAGCGCGCTGCAGGAAAGTGGAATAGATAGCGACTACGGGTTTGAAACCCTCGCAGGCCAATCCGGCCGCGTAAGTGAGTGCATGCTGTTCGGCGATACCAACGTCAAAATAGCGCTTGGGGTATTCGCGGGAAAACCTGACCAGACCGGAACCTTCCCGCATTGCCGGGGTAATGCCGATCAGGCGAGAATCCTGCGCAGCCATGTCGCAGATCCATTCGCCAAAAATCTGCGTGTAAGTCGGTGTGCTGCCGAATTTCTCTGCCATGCCGGTGGCGGGATCAAAGCGCGAGACGCCATGGTACAGGCAGGGGTTGGTTTCTGCCGGCGCGTAACCCTTGCCCTTCTGGGTCACGACATGCAGAAATTGCGGACCGTCCAACTGGCGGATATTGGACAGTGTCTCAATCAGCACATCCAGGTCATGGCCATCGATGGGGCCGATGTAATTGAAGCCAAACTCCTCAAACAGGGTGCCTGGGGTGACCATTCCCTTCATGTGCTCTTCCGCCTTCCTCGCCAACTCTTTGATTGGCGGCACATGTGACAGGACCCGTTCGCCGGCCTTGCGGGCGGCAGCGTAAAAGCGGCCGGACATGAGCCTGGCCAGGTAATTATTTAGGGCACCCACCGGCGGAGAGATGGACATGTCATTGTCATTCAGCACCACCAGCAATGGCAAGTTGGTGGCGCCGGCGTTGTTTAGGGCTTCGAATGCCATACCGGCGCTCATGGCTCCGTCGCCGATTACTGCCACCGCCCGCTGCGCCGAGTCCGTCTGGCGGAAGGCCTCGGCCATACCCAGTGCCGCGGAAATCGAGGTCGAGGAATGGCCAGTGCCAAAAGCGTCGTATTCGCTTTCGGCTCGTCTGGGGAAGCCGGCG
Organism: uncultured beta proteobacterium; assembly: GCA_963746955.1. Lineage (GTDB taxonomy): Bacteria > Pseudomonadota > Gammaproteobacteria > Burkholderiales > Thiobacillaceae > DASQBT01. Next base: position 51,977 of record CAVVDR010000017.1, read on the forward strand.
ATGCCATTCATCTGGCGTAGGCTGGCCATGGCCTCACGCCGGCCGGTGAGAATTTTGTGCGAATAAGTCTGGTGGCCGACGTCCCAGATTAACCGGTCCGCGGGCGTGTCATACACATAATGCAGCGCGATGGTGAGTTCCACCGCACCCAGGTTGGATGCCAGATGGCCGCCTGTCTGTGCCACGCTTTCCAGCAGAAAGTCCCTAAGCTCCTGGGCCAGTTCGGGTAGGTCAGAGCGCGGCAAACGGCGCAATTCCGCCGGGTTCTGGATGGACTGCAGGATGGGATACGGCAAATCAGTGGGTCCGTTGAATGATGTAATCAGCCAAGTCCCGCAGGCGCGTAGCTTGATCTCCAAACGGGGTAAGCGCTTGCAAGGCGTCCTGGTGCAGAGTCTCGGCCAGCGCTCTTGCGGGGGCCAGACCCAGCAGGCTGACATAGGTCGGCTTCAGCTGGCTGGCATCCTTTCCTGCGGTCTTGCCCAGGGTTGCGGTGGAGGAATCGGCATCAAGTACATCATCCACCACCTGATAGGCCAGCCCCACACACTTGGCATAGTGGTCCAACGCACGCTTTTTGGCCTCGGATTCAGGTTTGCCGCACAGCGTGCCGAGCTGGACCGAGGCACGGATCAGGGCGCCGGTCTTGAGGATATGCATGAACTCCAACTCAGGCAAGGACAGGGCGTGGCCCACGCTTTCGAGGTCAACTGCCTGCCCGCCCGCCATTCCTCGCGAGCCGGCCGCCTGGGCGAGTTGTTTGACCATCTGCAACTGAATGGCCGGATCCTGATCAGAGCCGGCCTCTGCCAATACCTCAAAGGCGAGGCTTTGCAGGGCATCACCCACGAGCAGCGCGCTGGCCTCGTCAAATTCCACGTGGACCGTGGCCTTGCCTCTGCGCAGCACGTCATTGTCCATCGGGGGCATGTCATCGTGTACCAACGAGTAGGCATGAATCAGCTCCACGGCGGCGGCGGCTTTTTCCACCCGATCTGCAGTGGCACCTGCCGCTTCACCCGCAGCGAAGGCCAATAGCGGGCGCACCCGTTTGCCGCCGCCCAGAACGGCATAGCGCATCGCATCATGCAAACGCTTGGGACCATGACCGGTGCCAGGCAATGCTTCGGCCAGAACCGTTTCCATGCGCGCCTGGCGGGCATTCATCCAGGCGGTGAACTCGCTATTCATCACTGCTTGTATTGAGGAAGGGTTTCAAGACGCCATTTTCAAGGATCTGGACTTTCTGTTCGGCCTGGGAAAGCTGATCACGGCAATAGGCAAGCAGTTCAGCACCGCGTTGAAAGACTGCCAGGGAATCCTCCAGGCCGAGTTTGCCGGACTCCATGGAGGTGACGATTTTTTCCAGCTCCGCGACAGCAGATTCATAATCCTTGGGCGGTGTGGACTTGACTTTGCTCATGTGCACGAACGGGCAGGGGAAGCCCGTTACTTTAGCAAAAAGAGTGCAACAGGGGCATGCCTGCAAAATTAATATAGAAATGCTGGTCTCCGCACGAGATGCGCGTGATATAGTTCTTGCAAGCTCCCTCACGTTTGTGGGGGGTTTTCATTTTCAAGTCCGTTTTCGGTACTGGAATAGGGTGGGTGGGGATGTCTAATCTCGCTGATTCTGTTTCTGCGCTGTCCAAAGCAAAACCCCAGATTCCGGTGTCCTGGTATTTGGACCCTGAAATCTACGCGCTCGAACAAAAACTGCTGTTTGCAGCGGGCCCTGGCTATGTCGGCCATGTGCTCATGGTTCCCGAAACCGGCGATTACCATGTGCTGGACGGGTATGACGGGAGCAAGGTCCTGGTACGCGACCAGGAAGGTATAGGACTGCTCTCCAACATATGCCGCCATCGACAGGCGGTGATGCTCAAGGGGCGCGGCCAGGTACCGGGCGGCAGCATTGTCTGCCCCGTCCATCGCTGGACTTACAATCTGCGCGGAGAGTTGATTGGCGCCCCGCATTTCGCCGAGAGGCCCTGCCTCAACCTTGCCGCGACACCTCTGCAAAATTGGAATGGGCTGCTATTTGCCGGCCCGCGCAATGTTGCCCGGGACCTGGCCAGACTGGGAGTGATCCGGGATCTGGATTTCACCGGCTTCAAACTCGATCGGGTATGGCTAGAGAACGTGCCCTACAACTGGAAGACCTTCATTGAAGTCTATTTGGAGGACTACCATGTCGAGCCTTTCCATCCGGGTCTGGGAAACTTCGTGACCTGTAATGACCTGCGCTGGGAATTTGGCAAGTGGTATTCGGTCCAGACCGTGGGGGTGAATAGCAAGCTAGCCAATTCTGGCTCGCCGGCATACAGAAAGTGGCAGGAAGCAGTGCTCAATTACCGCAATGGCGATGTGCCTGCCCAGGGGGCAATCTGGCTCACCTATTACCCCAACATCATGGTGGAGTGGTATCCGCACGTACTGGTGATCTCCACCGTTGTTCCAACCGGAGTGGAATCGTGCGCGAATATCGTGGAGTTCTATTACCCGGAAGACATAGTTCTGTTCGAACGCGAATTCATCGAGGCGGAACAGGCGGCCTACGTTGAGACCGCGGAAGAGGACCACGACATCGCCCAGCGCATGCACGACGGGCGACGCGCTCTGTACCGGCAGGGGATTAATGAGGCGGGTCCCTATCAGTCTCCATATGAAGACGGCATGGTGCATTTTCATGAATTCTTGCGCAGGCAGATTGAGCCGCAACTGGGTTAAATCCAGCCAGACCGGGCGCAGACAGGACGACGAGAGCACAGCACTGAAGTGCGCTCGTTTATCCTGTGCCCCCCGTCTTTTTGCCGATCGCTTTCTTGCCTTTGTGCGGCCCCCCCTTTTCGCTATCGCCAAGCCATGAAATCCGCGTGGATGCTGGTGGCCGCGGCTTTGTTCGGAGTGATGGGTGCTCTCGTCAAGATTGCCGCCGCCGATTTTTCCAGTGCCGACTTGGTGTTCTACCGTTCGGTGTTCGGGTTGGTCGCAATCTATTTCATTATCCTGTTGCGCACCCGAAGCTGGACGTCAGCCCTCGCCACTATTCACTGGCGTGCACATCTCCATCGCGCGCTGGCGGGTTTTGCCGCCCTCGCCCTATTCTTTTACGCCGTCGCGCATCTACCCCTGCCGACCGCCGTGACCCTGAATTACACGGCCCCCTTGTTTCTGGCCGTAATCACCACCCTCTGGCTTGGGGAACGCCATGCTCGGACACTGGGACTGGCGATTGTCCTGGGGTTTATCGGCGTAGTCGTCCTACTCGCGCCCGGCATGCCAGACCAGGATGGCTGGGCGATGTGGATGGGGCTGGCCTCTGGCTTGCTGGCAGCGGTCGCTTACCTCAATGTCCGGGCGCTGGGACGATTGGGCGAGCCGGAGTGGCGGGTGGTGTTTTATTTTGCCCTGATCTCTACCCTTGGCGCGGCGGTATGGATGGCGTGGCAGGGTACCCGTTGGCCATCGCCCATGCAGTTGCCGCTGTTGCTGGCGATCGGCGTCACAGCCACGCTGGCGCAACTGGCCATGACCCGGGCCTACCGTCTGGGCAATACACTGGTGGTGGGCAGCCTTGCCTACGCGACGGTGGGGTTTTCCGCGCTCTACGGCCGCTTGCTGTTTCATGACAGGCTCAGTGTGCAATCCTGGGGAGGGGTGGGACTGATCGTGGCGGCAGGTCTACTCGCCATCCGATTGACCTCCGTTCCGGTGGTCACAGGTGCGAGTGGCAAGCCCGAAGGGCCAAGCCTATATTAAAGTCATTAACCAGACCAAGTGGAGCTCAGCATGATCAGTTTATCGGTCAAAGGCAATCTTGTTTCGGTCACGGTCATGGGCGTGTTCAGTCTGGAGGACTACAAGGAATTTGAAGAGGCGGTGCAATACGGCATCAAATTCCAGGGCGTAGTGAACGTGTTGTTTGACTTGCGCGACATGTTGTCCTTCAGCGTGGACGTGGCCTGGGAAGAACTGAAGTTTTCGCACCGGCATTCGAATGATTTTGGCCGCATTGCCATACTCACGGTTGACGAATGGGTGGCCTGGAGCACGTGGATAAACCGGCTGTTTGTGAAGTCAGAAATCCGCTTGTTCGACGATCTGGAGACGGCCCAGGCCTGGCTTGCCGATACGGCGTTGGCAAAGGTTTGATGGCGTCAGAATTCTGCCATGCAATTGCGGCGCAGTTCGCATTTTCTCCCGAACTTTCCGACTCGTCTAATGGATTCCCTGTTCAGGGAGCAAGAGGCCGGAAGATACTTGGGCTGTCAAAGAACGCGGGCAGGTGGTTATGCGGATGCCACCCCGGAATTCCAGCAACGGGCAAGGGCGGCAGTTGCTTGGGCGTGCTAACGCCTGCAAGCGCAGCGGCGGCGAGCCTGTCTGCGTCTTCGATGCTCGCAGGTCGGAAGGAAATGACAAGACACTTGGACGTGATTGACAAGCGAGGCTTGATCAGTTTCTCCATAACTGCGTGACCCAGCAGAAGAAAATCGCTGTCATTGACCAGGCTTTGGCGTCTGTGAATAAAGAGTTCATGCCAGCGCCGCGTGACAAGCAGTGGAAGAAACTCCTCATCCTCGGTGAATACCAGTACACCGCTTTCATCCAACATGGTGAGGGCGTCCCGTTGCGGGCTGCGGTGTTTCGCCTCGGCCGGGTTGTCTGCCAGCGCACGGCAATGGATCCGGTTAAGGTTTGCTTTGGCCCGGGGGAAGGTCAGCCATACCAGCGCGTTCATGAAATCGTGAAGATTGTCTGGCCGGGTGGGAATCGCGCCGGATTCCAGTATGCCCTGCTCATAGTCGCAGGCTGAAAGCCGATTGGTGGTTTCCACAAACCGCTGCGTGCAACCGGTTTCCCGGGCCAGCCTGGTAAGTTCGGCGGGACTGGCCAGCCGATGCTGCGGCAAGCGGGCCAGCAGGGGTCGGTAGGGAACAAAGGCAGGATGGCTGAAGTCCATGGCAGGCCTACTCGAGCGCGCCGGCCAAAGCCTGACGGTAACGGGGAACCAGCGCATGGTCAGGGCCGAGCCAGTCCAGCAGATGGAGCAGGGACTTGCGAGCCCGGCCGCCCTGCCAGGCGTCGTCCCGCCTCACGATATCTAGCAACTCGTCTAGCGCGCGTTCCACTTCGTCCGCGCCCAGCAGGCGGGCCGCTAATTGATATCGTGCCGCAAGGTTGCCCGGTTCGTTTTCCAGCAGGTTTTCCAGGTTGGCCATCTCGGGCGCGGTCTGCGCCGTTTGGGCAAGGAGAAGATGGCTTGACAGCCTTTCAATCTCTGGTTGCTCCTTGAGCGGTCCAGGCAAACTGCGCAGCAGATTCAGCGCCTGCTCCTGTTCGCCCGCGGCCCACAAAATCTTTGCCAAATCGCGTGGAATGGCAGAATTGTCCGGGTTGTCCAGGGCGGCCTGGGCGAGAAGCTGGCGGGCCTGTTCCAGCTTGCCAGCGTGCCAGGCGGCCAGGCCTTGATTGTATGTGCGCTCGGCATCGTCAGCGATGAACCGCTTTAAAGCCTGATGAAAGGTGCTGTCTGGTTCCGCGCCATGGATTGTATGAACGACCTCGCCATGGCGAAAGAACTTCACGGTGGGGACGCTGGCTACCCCGATCCGGCGCGCCAGCGCACTCAGTTCATCAGTGTTCAACATGACCAGCAGAAACTTCCCGGCGTATTCGGCGGCCAGCTTGACCAATCTTGGCATCAGAATCAGACACGGCCCGGCCTTGGGCGTCCAGAAGTGCACCAGGACCAGGCCGCGGCGTGAGTTTTCCAGAACCAGGGTGGGAAAATTGTCGGCGGTGGCGTCCAGTACATAGGGTGACAAACTCATTTCCGCTCCGAAAGTGAACCGCTGACGGGAACGCACCTCGCCAAGGAAGCGGCGCCGTTGCATATTCCCATTTTGCCGCACGGCAATGATTCCGCGTAAGCAAGGAAGCTTGCGAAACCACTCATTAAACATTAGCATCTGCTGGTCTTGTCAATAATTAGGAATCCGGAGTCAAACCATGAAAGCTTTGTACGTGGCGGTCGCCGCGTCCGTAGTCATTCTGGGCGGATGCGGTCAGAAGGAAAAGGTAATCCCAGTCAGCTTTGCCACACAGGTGAGACCCATTCTCAACCAGTATTGCGTGGAGTGCCACAAGGCAGCAGGACAGGGATACAGCAAGTCCGGCCTGCGCCTGGACAGCTATGAATCGTTGATGGCGGGGACCAAATTTGGCCCCGTGGTAAAGCCGGGCTCCGCCATCTCCAGCTCGCTCTATTTGTTGGTGGCAGGCAAGGCCGATCCCTCCATTCGTATGCCCCACAATCGGGAGCCGCTGCCGAGTGAGAGTGTGGAATTGATCAAGAACTGGATTGATCAAGGCGCCAAGAACAACTAATCCCTTAGGCAAAATTTGAATCGAAAGGCGCCGACCATGACTGCAAGAAGTAGCTACGCATTACATTTTAGCCATCTGCCGATGTCCCAACGGATGGTTTACACCATGGCCCTGTTGACTCTCGGGGTGGGCTATATGTTTGCAATGATTCAGGTATTCGTAACCCACACTGGACTGGATGGCAAGTCGGGGCTCACCGTCGCCGACTTGCGCATTGCCTACAGCGGCAAACAAGGTTCCACTCGATTGGAGACCGCCCTAATGGGCCCCATGCAGAGCATGCTTCCGGCGGACGAGCGCAAAGTCATTTTGAGCTGGGCAGCGAGCGACGCAAGCAAGGAAGGCTGGGAACAAAATGTCAAGCCCATCATGGACAATCGTTGTATCAGCTGTCACAACGGCTCCGATCCGCACCGGCCGAACCTTACCACCTGGGACGGCGTGTCGCAGATGGTGAGCAAGGATACGGGCATGAGCATTGCTACTTTGGTCAGGGTGTCACACATTCACCTGTTCGGCCTGACTTTCATCTTCTTTATTGTCAGCAGCGTATTTACTCACGCCTACGTCAAACCCTTGTGGTTCAAGTGCACGGTGATCGTGCTGCCCTTCTTGGCCATTATCATGGACATCGGTTCATGGTATCTGACCAAGTTCTGGCCCGGGCTCGCAGTGACGGTGATCATCAGCGGCGCCCTGATGGGCCTGTCCTTCGTAGTGCAGTGGGTTACTTCCATGTATCAAATGTGGCTGTACAAACCACCGGCTGAACTGCAAGCGTCCGGCGGCGCGGTACCCACCATGGGAGGCCCTGCAGATTGTGATGTTTGCTAAGGCAAAGGCAAACGAGAAGAACGGGCGCTGAGGCGCCCGTTTCTTTGGCCTATATCGGGGATGCGGAATTGCGCTTTATAAACCTATTCTTGGTCCCCGCCCTTGCTCAGGCAAGCAGGTCCTTGAAAGCCTCCGTTGCCTGCACCAGAGCGCGAGTGATTCCCGGTTCGAATGCGGAGTGCCCCGCATCATCGACAATTTCATAAGAGGCTTCCGGCCATGCGCGAGCCAGTTCATCGGCCGTGACGATGGGACAGACCGCGTCATAGCGGCCCTGGACAACCACGGCGGGCAGATGGCGAATGCGTTCAAGGTTTTCCAGCAGGCTGTCTTCCGGAAGAAAGATATCGTGCATGAAATAGTGTGCCTCGATACGCGCCAGCGACAAGGCGATTTGATCCGATTCAAAGCTCTCGACGAGCTGCTCATTGGGAAGCAAGGTGGAGCAGCGCGCCTCATAGCCAGCCCAGGCGTGCGCAGCGGGCATATGGATGGCGGGATCTGGATCGATGAGGCGCCGGTAATAGGCCTCCAGGAGATTTGCCTGTTCCGCTGCGGGAATGGGCGCAACGAATTCACGCCATGCTTCCGGAAACAAAGTGCGAAGCCCGTAAAGAAACCATTCGATTTCCTGTCGGCGGCAAAGAAAAATGCCGCGCAGCACAAAACCCAGGCAGTGGGCCGGATGGGCTTCGCCGTAGGCCAGCGCGAGGGTGGAGCCCCAGGAGCCGCCAAACACGAGCCAGCGATCAATGCCCAGGGTTTCCCGCAGCGACTCGATGTCGGCGATCAGATGCAAGGTGGTGTTATCCCTCAATTCGCCATAGGGCGTCGAATGGCCTGATCCACGCTGGTCAAAAAGTACGATGCGGTAATGGGTGGGGTCAAAGAATCTGCGCTGCTGCGGCGATGTACCGGAACCCGGGCCACCGTGGATGAAGAGCACGGGCATGCCGCCAGGGTTGCCGGATTCTTCCCAGTAAATGCGATGCAGCGCATCGGGTTGCAGGAAGCCCTGAGAATGAGGCTCAATGAGGGGAAAGAGCCCGATAGAGTGAAGCATGATCGCCGCGGGTGGAGAGATTGCTCCGCTATTCTATCCGCAAGCCGGTTTTTGTTCCTGCAAGTGGAGCTTGCTGCCCATCAACTACCCATTGATAGGGCTGCGGGGAGACTTGGCATGGCGCAGGTTAAGGCTTTGGAGATCGGCAAATACGCCGCACTTATAGATAGAATAGACAGATCGACGTTAGGCAATCAGGGCAAAGTTTCTTCCGCGGGCTTTGCGGTTACACTAGATCGACAACCAGCTAAATTGGATGGGGGCACCATGACGGTACACGCTTTGAAGGATGAGGAGGTCCAGCTTCTGCGCAAGGAACTCGAGCTGCTAATGGGAGAACGGGCCAAGCTTCTGCAAGTTGTGGGCGCTTCCGCCGTATTCGTTGCCAATCTGGATACGGATGCGCTGCCCGACGACATAGACACAATAGATGCGGCAGAGGTTCTGGCTGAGCGGCTTAATGAACTCCCGGAAGAGACTCTCAAGGAAGCGCTGGAATCGGTAAAGGCGGAAATCGATCACCACCTCGCGGCCATAAAAGGGGTCTAATGCCTGGCGGGGAATCATAATTTCCTGGTAGGGTCGGTGGCGCTTGCTGGCCGAGGGCGGTGACCTGGTCGCTGTCAATACCGGATGCTCGCTTGTCACGCTTGTCACAGACCCAAGGAATTTCCCCGAAAGTCCTTTCCCACCTGACCCGTGGAAACGGTCCGGAGCAGGTCGCCCGTCCCAAAGCGCCGGGATGCGATGAGAGTTTCATCAATAAATCCTTGCCTGAAGAAGCGGTCTCATCGCTGTTCGCCCACCGGTATGGTTTATGAATCAGGCGTGCTCGCATCAGTAGCCCAACAGCCCGATCAGTTTTTCGCCTTGGCCCGGCAGTTGTCCGTGATCATAGGCGAGTGGATGACTGGGTCACGGACACCACCTATGCTATCTTCGCCGCATGAGAAATTAAGGAGCATGCGTGTTCAGGAAGCAGTGGCCGGCGTTCCTGCTGGCATTTGTGGTGCCGCTGGTCGCAGTATTCTGGTGGTGGGGCGGGTTCAGCAAGGTGGACATTTCCTCAGGTGAGGCGGGCCCTTACCGATTCGTCTACCTGGAACATCAAGGCGATATCGCTGATGCCCGCAAGACCCAGAAGAAAGTGTTTGACGCTCTGAAACAGGCAGACCTCGAACCCGGCGACAATATGCTGATGCTGCTTACCGATCCCCGAACCACACCCAAGACGCAGCAGCGCGCCAAAGCGGGCTACACTGTAGGGCCGAGAGGCACAGTTCCGAAGGGCCTCAAAGAGGAAGTCATTTTCCGCCGTCCGGTGCTGATGGCCCGGGTAAGGGCGGGAATATTGATTGCGCCGAGCAAGGCCTACCAGGCTCTGCATGATTATCTCAAACCTGCCGGCCAGGACATCCGCATGCCGACGCTGGAAATCTACCGCGCCGGCCAAAGCGTCGCGCAGGTGGGAGAACTCACGGTAGAGATGGAACGCTAATGGTTTTTGCATCGCTCCTCGCTGCTGTCGCGCTTGAGTATTATCGCCCCCTGACCCAGCCTCTGCGCCCTTACCAGGCCTATGCCCGCTATGCCCGATTCTTGCAGGACAAGATGGATGGCGGCGAGCCCATGCAGGGCGCAATTGCGTGGATCGCCGGCGTGGTCCCCCTCTTGCTGGTCACCGGACTGGCGTATGCCTGGCTTAGTCACTTCAGCAGCGTGCTGGGCTGGGCGCTCAACGTGGTGGTGCTGTATTTCACCGCCGGACTCAAGTATTACAGCCAGGCGGCGGAGGAAATCGCGGCGCTGCTCAAGGCCGGAGAAGCGGAACAGGCGTGTCGGCGTCTGGAGAACTGGCGCGGTGACGAACCGGGGACGCTGCTTGCGCAAGACGTCAGCAGGCTGACGCTGGAGGAACTGTTCAGCCGGAGCCACCGGCAGATGTTCGGCGTGTTCTTCTGGTTCGCCGTGCTCTCGCCGTTGGGTCCGGTGGGCGCCGTGCTGTTCCGTTGCTCGTCCATCCTGGCTCGGCGCTGGGGAAGCGAAGGCGCCGCCTTTGGCCACGTTGCGCAAAGACTATTCAACCTGCTCAATTGGTTGCCGGCCCGCCTCACCGCGGGTACCTACGCGGTGGCCGGCAATTTCGAGGACGCGATGTACTGCTGGCGCAGCCAAGGCGAGGACTGGGAGGATCCTCTGGAAGGCATGATTCTCGCGGCCGGCGCGGGGGCGATGGGCGTGCGTCTGGGGATGCCCGTTTCCATCCGCGGCGTCTGGGTACAGCGGCCGGAGTTGGGAATGAACCAGGATCCGGATCCTGATCACATCGACAGCGCAGTCAATCTGATCTGGCGCGGACTGGTGGTCTGGATGGTTGTCGGACTGCTGTTGTTTGTCGCGGGCTGGGCGAGTTAAGACGGCATCTTTTGATGCGCTCGGAGCCCCATGCTTAATGCTCTCTGGATAGGCTTCATCGTCCTGAGCTTTGTCCTGGCCTGCGCCAAGTTCCTGTTTCTGGGCGACGGCGAAATCTTCGCCCGGCTGATGGCTGCCCTGTTTGACAATGCCAAAACCGCGTTCGAGATCTCCCTGGGACTGACCGGCGTAATGGCCTTGTGGCTCGGCATCATGAAAGTGGGTGAGAAGGCGGGGTTCATTGACCTGCTGGCGCGCCTGCTGGCGCCGCTGTTCCGCCGGCTGTTTCCGGATGTGCCCGACGGCCACCCGGCCCTGGGAGCAATTACGCTCAATATGGCGGCCAACATGCTGGGGCTGGACAATGCCGCCACGCCGCTGGGGATCAAGGCAATGAAGGAGCTGCAAAGCCTGAACCGGACGCCCGACACGGCCAGCGACGCGCAGATTCTTTTTCTGGTCATCAACACCGCATCGGTCACCCTGCTGCCGGTCACCATCTTCACCTACCGCGCCCAGCTTGGCGCCGCCAATCCCACCGACGTGTTCATCCCGCTGCTGCTGACCAGTTTCGGCGGCACCTTGATCGGGCTGCTGGCCACCGCGATGTATCAGCGCATCCGGCTGTTCGATCCGGTAACCCTGGTTTATCTGGGAGGGATGAGCGCGGCCATTGGCGGGCTGGCCTGGTATTTCTACGGATTGCCGGCCGCAGCGATGCAGCAACAGTCGGCGCTTTTGGGCCATTTCATCCTGCTGTCCGTGGTGACGCTGTTTGTCGGCGGCGCGGCCTGGCGCCGGGTCAATGCCTACGAGGCCTTCGTCGAGGGCGCCAAGGAAGGCTTTCAAACGGCGGTCACCATCATTCCCTATCTTGTCGCGATGCTGGTGGCCATCGGCCTGTTTCGAGCCAGCGGCGCGCTGGAAATGCTGATGGACGCGGTGCGCCATCTGGTCGCCCAGGCCGGCTTCGACACCCGATTCATCGACGCCCTGCCTACTGCCTTGATGAAACCGTTCTCCGGCAGCGGCGCGCGGGCCATGACTATCGATACCATGAAGGCATTGGGCGCGGATTCCTTTGCCGGTCGCCTGGCCTCCATCCTGCAGGGCAGCACTGAGACCACGTTCTATGTGCTGGCGGTCTATTTTGGCGCTGCAGGTGTCAAACGCGCGCGTCATGCCGTAACTTGTGGCCTGATTGCGGACGTGGGCGGATTTGCTGTTGCCATTGCTGTTGCCTACTGGTTTTTTGCCTGATGGCGGATACCAAATACGAACTTCTTGCAGCCGTTGACCTGGGATCAAACAGCTTCAAGCTGCAAGTCGCGCGAGTTGTCGAACACCAGCTCTACATGCTGGATGCGCTCAAGGAGCCGGTGCGCCTGGCGGCGGGCCTTACACCGGCCAAGCACCTGGATGACGCATCGCGCCGCCGTTCTCTTGATTGCCTGACGCGCTTTGGCGAGCGTCTCAAGGGCTTCGCGAAAGGAGCGGTTCGCTGCGTCGGAACCAGCGCGCTGCGCCAGGCCAAGGATGCACCCAGCTTTCTCGACGCCGCCGAAGTTGCCTTGGGCTTCCCGATCGAAATCATCGCAGGACGGGAAGAGGCCCGGCTGATCTACGTCGGCGTGGCCCACAGTCTGCCCTCGTCCGGGGAACGTCGCCTGGTGGTGGACATCGGCGGCGGCTCCACCGAATGCATCGTCGGCATGGGCATGGACCCCGTCATCATGGAAAGCCTCAACATGGGCTGCGTCAATTTTTCCCAGCGCTATTTCCCTCGGGGGCGCATCGACAAGGCCTCCATGAAGCAGGCCATCCTGGCCGCGCGCACCGAAGCCCAAGGCATTGCCGCCGCCTATCAGGGCCAATGGACCGAGGCGGTCGGCTCGTCCGGCACCGCCCGGGCGCTGGCCGAAATATTGGAGCTCAACGGACTGTCGGGTGGCGGCATCACGCTCGACGGGCTGGAGCGTCTGCGGGACTTGATGGTGCGGGCGGGACAGGTGCAGGCCCTGCAACTGGCGGGGCTCAAGGGCGACCGGCTGCCGGTCATTGCGGGCGGCTTCGCCATCATGGCCGGCGTGTTCACCGAACTGGGCATAGCGCGCATGTCTCCCGCCACCGGCGCCCTGCGCGAAGGCATCCTTTACGACCAGCTTGGCCGTTTTCAGCACGCCGACATGCGCCTATCCACGGTGGACGAATTTGTGCGCCGCTACCACGTGGATGCGGGTCAGGCGGAACGGGTCCAGCGCCTCTCGCTCGCCTTGTTCGATCAGGTCGTCCACTTGATCGGCAGTGACGTCGAGGCCGCGCGCCAGTTTCTCGAGTGGGCGGCGCGGTTGCACGAAATCGGCATTTCCATCGCCCATTCCGGTTACCACAAGCACGGCGCCTACATTCTGCAAAATGCCGACATGCCGGGATTTTCCAGGCGCGACCAAGCCCGTCTCGCCCTGCTGGTGCGAGCCCAGCGCGGTGGCCTGGCCAAGGTGAATGCGTTGATGCCGGATGCGCCCGACCCCGTTGGTCCGGACGATCTGCGGCTGATCCAGATTCTGCGCCTGGCAGTCCTCTTTAATCGCAGCCGGCAGGACATCGTACAGCCGCCGATGAGCCTGCAGTGCCAGGACAAGGGCTGCAAGCTGGAGCTGCCGGCGGCCTGGCTGGAGCAAAACCTGCTGGCGCATGCCGAGCTTGTGGCAGAGGAAAACGACTGGAAAGGCACGGGCCTGGTGTTCCGTTTCAGGCAGGCCGCATAGCAGACGACTTCGCTAATATTGCCTCGGCCCGCTTGCAGCGAGGCTGCCAGGGTGAGGTGACTGAATTGCGGATACCTGCCGCGATATCATTCGGCGCAATGTGCGCCGCTATTGCGAGCGCCCGTCAAAGTCTGTCGCCGCGCGGTGATGACTGCCCGATGACGCTGAATTTACGACGAAAATGAGCGCCGGCGTTGAGAAAGCGACAGGTGCTCCCTATCCCGGATTGACAAGGTGGCTGAATTTAGCGCTCGCGTCGGAGGCACGCATATTGCTCGTTGATGCTTAGCCAAGCCACTGGAGCATCCAAATGTTCGGGACCTTCTTCAAGAAAAACCATCCGGAAAAACATGTCAAGGTGGACATGGGCTATGTGCAACATACCGCTCCCTCTTTCTTGGCGAACCTGGATCGGGCCTGCATCGTGACCGATACCGCCGGCACGGTTCAGTACTTGAATGAGCCCGCCGCAAAACTCACCGCCTGGTTGGAAGCCGAGGCGGTAGGCAAGCCCATAAATACCGTAGTGAATTTGGCCGAGGGCGTAAACGGCAGGCACATGGAAAGCCATGTGGCCCAAGCATTGGCAAAAGCGATGGCAACGCCATTGGGCCTCAATGCGGTGTTGATCCGGGCGAATGGAAGCCAGGTCGCCGTGGAAGGCAGTGTAGCCCCGGTACAAGGCAGGGATGGGCGCATCGCAGGCGCCTTGGTGTTGCTGGAGGACGTAACCCTTCGACGCAAGATTACCGAAAGCCTGGCCCGTGAGGCATGCCACGATCCGCTGACCGGATTGGTGAACCGGCGCGAGTTTCAGTCACGACTGGAAACGGCCTTTGCCGGATCGCTCAGTCGAAACGAGGTCCACGGGTTGTTATATCTGGATCTGGATCAGTTCAAGGTGATAAACGATAGCTGCGGCCATACTGCAGGGGACCGCCTGCTGTGCAACTTGACTGAGCACCTCAATATGCTGCTGCACCCGAATGAAACCTTGGCGCGACTGGGCGGCGATGAATTTGGCTTGCTGATTCAGAATGCTGAGCTGGATGATGCGGTGCGCATTGCCGAAAACATGCTGTCTGCCATCAAAACCTTCCGTTTCTATTGGGAAGGCAAGGCCTACACCATCGGCGTCAGTATCGGAGTGACTCTAATAACGCGCAAGTCCGGCGATGTGAACTCGGTAGTAAGCATCGCGGATTCTGCCTGTTACGCGGCAAAGGAAAAGGGCCGCAACCGCATACAGGTATTCAACCCGGACGATATCGAACTGGATCAGCGCCAGCAGGAAATGCGAGTCTTGTCGCGCATTACCACGGCACTGGACGAGAACCGCTTCGTGCTTTACTACCAGCCAATCATTCCAATATGTGCCAGTGATGAGGGGAGGCAGCATTGCGAAATATTGGTGCGCATGATCAGTACCGATGGCACGCTGGTGCAACCTGCGCAGTTTATTCCTGCGGCAGAGCGCTATAACCTGATGCCTGCGCTGGACCGCTGGATCATTACGCGTACGTTTGAACTTTTTCACAAACGCTATCCGACGCGCGAGCTCCAGAGCGCGCATCAGTGGTCGGTAAATATTTCCGGAACTTCGCTTTCCAGTGACAGCATCGTCGAATTCATCCGTGAGCAGGCGGCACGCTATGAGATCGAACCGCAATCCATTTGCTTTGAGCTTACCGAGACGGCCGCGATTGCCGACATTGAGCGCGCCGGCAATTTCTTATGGGGCCTGCGTATGGATGGGTTCCGGTTTGCGTTGGACGATTTTGGCATAGGCATGAGTTCGTTTTCCTATCTCAAGAGCCTGCCGGTGGACTATGTGAAGATCGACGGCGAGTTTGTAAAGAACATCCTCGACGAAAAGGTCAGCCTGGCGATGACCGAGGCGATCACGCGGGTGGCGGGCGTGATGGGCATCCAGACGGTGGCGGAGTACGTTGAAAATGTCGAAATCCTGGAAAAGCTGCGCAAGATTGGCGTGGGTTATGCACAAGGGTATGGTGTCAGCAAACCAATGTTGCTGGAAGACGTCACCAATGTTTCTCCTATCGCGGGATTGCGTGCGGTCAGGCCCCCAGTCTCGCTGGAACCGGCTACCCATGCGTCTCCTTGGGCGGAGCTGCCTGCGCGCAGGCGGCAGCTTGCATAGATCGGTCAAACAAGCCGCAGGCTTATACAGTCTTGGATGTTTCGGAGCCCCTCAGCAGAGGCGGTAAGCATGCAATCGGACATCAGGCCCAACGCGATCATGGGGAGCTGCATGCAACATCCAACAACATGGGGGACCGCAGTTCCACTGTTGCCGGAAGGTGCGTTAATCTCCGAGTCTCTTGAAAACCAGATAAGGAGCCGGGAGGCGGCGGACTCGCCGGTCTCGCGGCATGGCCGCCCAAGCGGCTTTAGGCGCAGGTAGCGCCCGCCTCGCGGTAGGTGCTTTTGCCGTCACGTTTTGCATCGTACAGCGCCGCATCCGCCTTCCTGACCAGGTCATCCAGCGTTTCCCCGCCAGAGCAGCACATTGCGAGTCCCACCGACGCCCCGACACTTGCCGTCCCTCCGCCGGCAAGCGGTACGGGCTGGCTCAGACTTTCCACCACGCGGCTTGCGACCTCACGCGCAGAGGCCGCATTTTCCACCTGTTCGAGCACGATGACGAACTCGTCTCCGCCGAAACGGGCGATCACATCCGCTTCGCGGACCAGCCGCTTCATCCGTTCCGCCGACGTCTTGAGCACCTCGTCGCCAGCCGCATGACCATGCCGGTCGTTGACCATCTTGAAATCGTCCAGATCGACGACCAGTACGGCAAGCTGGGCCGGCGAGCGCTTCGCACCTGCGAGCAGACGCTTTTCGTTTTCGTGCAGGAAGCGCCGATTGGCCAGGCCCGTCAGCGGGTCGCGAAGGCTTAGTTGCCAGATTGTCTGCTCGGCACTGATACCGGCCCTAATCAGGCGAACGGTTTCCCGATACAAACCGACAAGCGCCAATGCCATCCACAGTCCAGCCAGGCCCAGCAGAGCAGACGACACGGTCTGGCCGTGATTTCGCGCCTTCTCCCGGGTTTCCAGTTGGTTCAGCTCTTCCCGCTCGGTCTCGATGAGAATGCGGTGAATCTGTTCGATGGCGGACTTGTCGAAATCCGCCAGTTCCTGTCCAGTAGGCGCAGTTTCGCCACCCGCCTCTGCGCGTTGCTGGAGCGCGCTGAATCCTGTCTCCAGCGCCGATTGCAGCGCCGGCAATGGTGCCAGACGAGCGGCCTGGACGCCATCAGCACGAATTAAGGAAATCAGTTCCTCTGCACTGGGACAGGGTGATCGGCGACATATCAGGCGGGCGTCAAGATAGGCGGGATTTGGCGACTCGGCATACTTGCGAACCGCCGTGTCCAGGTTGAGCAGGTAAATTCGCAACGCGTCGATATACGCGATGACCTGCCGCGTGTGGTCCACAGAACGAACCGCCCCTGCCGAGCGCTGGTGCTGGTAGAAGAGCATCGCGACCAGAGCCGTGATGATTATTGCGAAGATTAGCGTGCCCTTGTGGAGCAGCCGCTTGAACCCGCTGAAGACGGATCCATCGATTTCACTTTGCATTTGTAGCGTATCAAGACTCGTTTCGCGCATACGGCACCGGAGCGTGCGGTGCTGACCGGCCAAGTTTAGTGCAAGACTCAAGATCGGCCAGAAGAATTCGGCCGTGCGCTGCGCGTTTGCCCATCCTCGAATTGGAAGAACAGGCCCATTTGCTTGTGCAATTCATTGCACCCTGTGCGCATAAATCCATTTCATCCGGGAATCATGTGGCTCGCGCTTGCTTACAGAAATCAAAAACGGAACGCACCATGCAGTCATTGGCATATCGAGTCGCAAGGGTGTCCACGGCCAAAGGCCACGAATGCATATACCCGGACATCGGATATCTCCCATAAGTTCATTTGGCCGCCATTAAACACATTCACACGTTCTTTTCGTCGTGCGCCCGCGAAAAGGCCGGGCTATCTCTGCCCATGCAGATCCAGCAGATACTGTTGTGCCGAAAAGGGTTTGCCGCGGCCACCCGCTTTGTGGCGGTATTGGCCTTGCGCATCCATCACCCAGGCCTGCTGATTGTCCCTCAGGTAAGGCCGCAGGCCTTCCTGGATTACGCGCTTTTTGAGTTTGGGTTCAAGGACCGGGAAGCAGGTTTCGATGCGGCGGAAGAAATTGCGATCCATCCAGTCGGCGCTGGACAGATAAATCCGGTCTTCGCCACCCTGGCGGAAATAGAATACCCGGCTGTGTTCGAGAAATCTGCCGATGATGGAGCGCACGCGGATATTGTCCGACAGGCCTGTCACGCCCGGTTTGAGCGCACACACGCCGCGCACAATGAGGTCAATTTTCACCCCGGCCTGGGACGCGGCATAGAGCGCGGCGATCACGCGCGGCTCCAACAAGGCATTCATCTTGGCGATTATGGCTGCCGGCTGGCCGGCTTGGGCCAGGACGGTTTCCTTTTCGATCGCGGCGAGGATCTCGCTGTGCAGGGTGAAGGGGGACTGCCACAGCTGATTAAGTTTGCCCGCCCGGCCCAGGCCGGTGAGCTGGACGAAGACATGATGCACGTCGGCAGTGACCGCCTCGTTGCAGGTGAGCAGGCCGAAGTCGGTGTAGAGTCTGGCCGTGCGGGCATTGTAGTTGCCGGTACCCAAGTGCGCGTAGCGTCTGAGCTGGCCTTCCTCGCGGCGCACGGCCAGGGCCATCTTGGCGTGTGTCTTATGCCCTACTACGCCATATACCACGTGGGCGCCGGCTTCTTCCAGGCGCGAAGCCCAGTTGATGTTGGCTTCTTCGTCGAAGCGCGCCATCAATTCCACCACCACGCTGACTTCCTTGCCCTGACTGGCCGCGGCCATCAGCGCGTTCATCAGTTGGGAATCGGGCCCGGTGCGATAGACGGTCTGGCGGATAGCCACCACCTGGGGATCGCGGCTGGCCTGCTCGATGAAATCGATGACCGGCTGGAACGATTCGAATGGGTGATGCAGCAGTATGTCACCCTTACGGATCACATCGAAGATGCTGTCCACCTTGGCCAGCCTGGCCGGCAACAGCGGCGTGAACGGGTTGAATTTCAGATCGGGCCGGTCCACCCAGTCCGGAACCTGCATCAAGCGGACCAGGTTGACCGGGCCGCGCTCCTGGTAGAGGTCCTCGGCGCCCAGACCGAACTGCTCGAGAAGAAACCGCGCCATGGAATCGGAGCAATTGTCCGCCACCTCCAGCCGCACCGCGGCGCCGTAATTGCGCTGCGGCAATTCACCCTGCAGGGCCTGGCGCAAATTCTTGGTTTCTTCCTCATCGACAAACAGGTCCGAGTTGCGTGTCACGCGAAACTGATAACAGCCTTGAACGCTCATGCCGGTAAACAGCTCGCCCACGTGGGCGTGCAGTATGGAAGAAAGAAACACGAAGCCATACTCGCAGCCGGCGATTTCGGCCGGCATGTGGATGACCCGGGGCAGGGCCCTCGGCGCCTGCACTACGGCCACGCCGGTGCTGCGCCCGAACGCGTCCTTGCCAGTCAGTTCGACGATGAAATTGAGGCTCTTGTTTAGCACGCGCGGAAAGGGATGGGCGGGATCCAAACCGAGGGGCGTGAGGACAGGCATCAGTTCGCGGAAGAAATAGTCCTTGATCCAGGCGGCTTGGATCTCATTCCAGTGGGTTCGCCGAATAAACCGGATGCCGGCTTCCGCCAGTGCAGGCAACACGTTTTGGTTAAGCAAGTCATACTGGTGGTCGACCAGGTCATGTGCCTGGCGCTCTACCTCGCGAAATACCTGGCGCGGGCTGAGGCCATCCGGTGACAACGTGGTGACTCCCGCAATCATCTGCTCCTTGAGCCCCGCCACCCGGACTTCAAAGAACTCGTCCAGATTGCTGCTGACAATACACAGGTAACGCAGCCGTTCCAGCAGGGGGGTCGCGGGGTCTTCGGCCTGCGCCAGCACGCGACGCTGGAAGGCAAGAATGCCCAGTTCCCGGTTGAGGAGCTGTTCGGGCTGAGGTAGTTTCATCGGGAGAGTTGGTATCTAATGGAAGAGCTCCAAGCAGATGCTAACAAACTTATGCAATCCCCATCTATCGCGCCAAAATGACCTCCCTGGGTCGTGAAATCGAACTCAAGCTGCTGCTGCCGGCCGGCACCGCAGCGTTGCTGATCCATCCGCGGCTGAGTGGCACGCCACCCTTGCGCCAGAAGCTGCACACGGTGTATTTCGATACGCGGGATTTTGAACTGGCAAAACGCGGAGTGGCCCTGCGGATGAGACGTACCGGGCGGCGCTGGATACAGACCCTCAAGACTGGATCAGATTCCAGCGGGGGCTTGAGCGCCAGGGTCGAACTGGAGGCTCCCGTGTCCGGACCCGCAATCGAGTTCGACCGTTTCCCGGCCGATGCATGGGATTACGTCCCGGAATCGCTGCAAAGCAAATTGGCACCGGTCTTTGAGACGCGATTCGCGCGCCGACTTTGGCGCGTGACGGGCATCTGGGGAAGTCAGATCGAAATCGCCCTGGATGAAGGGGAAATTCGCGCCGGCGCCAAGGCCGAGCCGATCCGAGAACTGGAACTGGAACTCAAGAGTGGTCGGCCGGATGCGTTGTTCGCGCTGGCGCTTGAGTTGGCCCGGAGCGTACCGTTGTGGCCGTGCGACCGCAGCAAGGCCGATCGCGGCGCGTGCCTGGCAAGGGACATCGCCGCACACCCAATCAAGGCGACGCTACCCGACCTGGAGCGGCAATTGCAGCCGGCTGAGGCGTGGCGGATGATCGCCACTCAGTGCCTGCGCCAGTTTTCCGCGAACCTGCCGGGCATCGCCGATGACCAGGACGCGGAATACCTGCACCAGGCGCGTGTCACCCTGCGGCGGTTCCGTTCAGCCTATGCCTTGTTCAAACGCGGCTTGCCCCTGTCACAGTCCTTGCTGGCAGAGCTTAGGAATCTCAGTGCCAGTCTAGGCCCGGCGCGCGACTGGGACGTGTTCTGTACGCAGACGCTGCCGCCGATCCTGGCCGCCGTTCCAAACAAGGGACCGCTTCAGCATCTCGCAGAACTGGCAGACCAGGCTCGCCGGCAGGCTCATGAGCAACTGGCGCATGACCTGCAATCGCCCGCTTGCGGACGGCTCTTGCTGGGCTTGGCACGCCGGTTGTCGGCGTCACCCAGGCATTTTGTCGCCGAGCTGCGGGATACGCGGCTGGATGCCTTTGCCGGCCGCCAACTCAAGAAGCGCTACTGGCAGGTCATGTCGTTGGCGAAAAATCCGCTCGTGAGCGCAGAGCAGCGGCACCGATTTCGAATCAGCGTCAAGCGCTTGCGTTATGTGCTCGACTGTTTTGCCAGCCTGTATTCGCGCCGCCCGGTTGCCGTGATGAGCAAAGCGCTGGCGGATTTGCAGGATGCGCTGGGGCACATGAATGATCACGTTGTCGCACACCGTCTGATTAAGACCATTGACGACAAATCACCCGGCTTCGATCAGGCGGATGCCGCCGTGCATGGCTGGCTGGCTGCGATCGGGTTGCGGTTTGATCGCCGGCTTGCCGGTTGCCTGGAAAGGCTTTCAGCCGTGAAGCGATTCTGGTAGAACCTTGCGGCAGAATTTCTCCGGAGCATGCCGTCGTCCTGCGTCAAGCAAGCTCAGCAGTTCTCCCGCTGGCGGACACAAGCCTGTAATCGAACATTAATCATTCCTGAATATTGTGCCATCCAGCGCATTGGAACATCTGAAGAGGAGACCTTATGCACCTGTTGTTGTGGCGACATGCGGAAGCGGAAGACGGGGCCGATGATCTTGCCCGCCGACTGACTGCACGCGGGAAAAAGCAAGCCCAACGCGTCGCGGCCTGGCTAACTGCCTGTCTGCCGAATGAAGCGCTGGTGCTGGTCAGTCCGGCGGCGCGTTGCCAGGAGACAGCCCGAACGCTGGGGCGAAAAATGGATACTCGGGACGACCTGGCCCCAGGGGCAGATGCCGAAACCCTGCTGACCGCGGCGGGATGGCCCCAGGGGCCCGAGTGGGTGCTGATCGTCGGCCATCAGCCCACTCTCGGTGAAGTGGCAGCAAAGCTGCTGGGAGCGCCTGAAGGCCTGAGCTTGCGCAAGGGAGGCCTGATGTGGTTTGAATTGCGTCAGCGCAACCGGGAACAGGAAGTGGTGCTGCGTGCCGTGATCGGTCCGGATCTCGTTTGAAAGGCGTGAGGGGCGAGGCGGATCAAGGACACCCGCAAGGCTATCGGACAGCCTTGGCGGACTTTGCGCGCGATGGACGGGCGCTGGCCGATTTGCGCGGATCGCGGGGAAACTCCGTAATGTTGGTACCGGCGTTCTGCAAATGGCCAAGGAACGTGCGTGCCACGACCGACAGCTGTTTCCCCTTGGGCCAGGAGACATACCAGTTGCCCCGGATTGGGAAGTGTTCCACGTCGAGTACCGCAATTTGACTCATGGCGGCATCCAGCGCGAGCGTATGACGTGAGAGAACCGATACGCCTAGTCCGCCGGCGATGGCCTGCTTGATCGCTTCGTTGCTGCCGAGTTCCATTCTGATATTGACCTTAAGCCGGTGCTTGGCGAGCAGCCGCTCCAGCGCTTGGCGCGTGCCAGAGCCCGGTTCGCGCATTAAAAACGGTTCCTGGGCCAGGCGTTTGAGCGGAATGTGTGTCTTGCCCGCGAGGGGGTGGCCGATCGGCGCGAGCACGACCAGTGGATTCTCCAGAAACGGATGGCATTCAACATCCAACTCCTCAGGCGGCTGGCCCGTAATGTAGAGGTCGTCCTGGTTGTCCAGAAAGCGTTCGAGCACGCGTTCGCGGTTGGTGACCTTCAATGCCACTTCGATGCCCGGATAGTGTTGACAGAAGGAGCCCAGCAGGCGCGGAGCAACGTACTTGGCGGTTGTCACCACGGCGAGTCTCAGCCGCCCTTTCTTCATTCCCTTCATGTCCGAGATGGTCATTTCAAAACGCGCCAGCTGTTCCGAGATTTCACGGCAGGTGGCGAACAGCGCGTGCCCGGCGTCGGTCAGGTGGATGCGTTTGCCCAATTGCTCGAACAAGGGCAGGCCCACCGCGTCGGTGAGTTTCTTGATCTGCATCGAGACGGTGGGCTGGGTCAGGTGCAATTCCTCGGCCGCACGCGTGAAACTGCCAAGGCTCGCGATGGCCTCGAAAACCTCGAATTGGCGAAAGGTGGTGTGCCGCATGGCCGCGCGTCCGGTGATTTAGATATAGATAGTACTCTATCATAATGATCGAAAAAATTGACTTTCATTTATGGTTGATCCGGTTAGAGTTACATCCACATTCCGAAATTATCGGGAATGGGATTATCCAATTACCTGAGGAGAGATGAACCATGAGTGGGCAAGCTGCCGGCGGCACTATCCAGGACGCCAAGGAACGTTACAAGTCGGGCGTCATTCCGTACAAGAAAATGGGCTATTGGGAGCCAGATTACAAACCCAAGGACACCGATGTCATCGCCATGTTCCGCATCACTCCTCAGCCAGGAGTGGATGCAGACGAGGCCGCGGCTGCGGTGGCGGGCGAGTCATCCACGGCCACCTGGACCGTGGTCTGGACCGACCGCCTGACCGCCTGCGAGCTTTATCGCGCCAAAGCCTACCGCGTTGACCCCGTGCCCAATACCGGCCCGGGCACCAAGAGCGAAGCGCAGTATTTTGCCTACATTGCCTATGACCTCGACCTGTTCGAGCCCGGCTCCATCGCCAACCTCACCGCCTCGATCATCGGCAACGTGTTTGGCTTCAAGGCGGTGAAAGCCCTACGTCTTGAGGATATGCGCATTCCGGTGGCGTATCTCAAGACCTTCCAGGGTCCGGCCACCGGCATCGTTGTCGAGCGCGAGCGCCTCGACAAGTTCGGCCGGCCGCTGCTTGGCGCCACCACCAAGCCCAAGCTCGGCCTGTCCGGCCGCAACTACGGGCGCGTGGTGTACGAGGCCCTCAAGGGCGGGCTGGATTTCGTCAAGGACGACGAGAACATCAACTCGCAGCCCTTCATGCATTGGCGTGACCGGTTCCTCTATTGCATGGAGGCAGTGAACAAGGCTTCCGCCGCGACCGGCGAGGTCAAGGGCCATTACCTCAACGTCACTGCCGGCACCATGGAAGACATGTATGAGCGCGCCGAGTTTGCCAAGTCGCTTGGCTCCGTCATCATCATGATCGACCTGGTGATCGGCTACACCGCGATCCAGTCGATGGCCAAATGGGCGCGCAAGAACGACATGGTCCTGCACTTGCACCGCGCCGGTAATTCGACCTACTCGCGGCAGAAAAATCACGGCATGAACTTCCGCGTCATCTGTAAATGGATGCGCATGGCAGGCGTGGACCATATTCACGCCGGCACGGTGGTCGGCAAGCTCGAAGGCGATCCCCTCATGATCAAGGGTTTCTACGACACGCTGCGCGATACGCACACGCCGCAAAGCCTGGAGCACGGCCTGTTCTTCGAGCAGGACTGGGCTTCGCTCAACAAGGTGATGCCGGTGGCCTCGGGCGGCATCCATGCCGGCCAGATGCACCAGTTGATCCATTATCTGGGCGAGGACGTCATCCTGCAGTTCGGCGGCGGCACCATCGGCCACCCGATGGGCATTCAGGCCGGCGCGACTGCAAACCGCGTGGCGCTTGAGGCGATGATACTGGCGCGCAACGAAGGCCGGGATTACCTGCGCGAGGGTCCGCAAATTCTCGAGAACGCGGCCAAGACCTGCACCCCGCTCAAGGCCGCGCTGGATACCTGGAAGGACATCAGCTTCAATTACGAATCCACCGACACGGCCGACTTCGTGCCGACGGCGACGACAAGCAATTAATTTTGGAGGAGCAACAATTATGATGACCAATCAAGGCAACCGCATTACGCAGGGCCAGTTTTCCTTCCTGCCCGACCTTACCGACGAGCAGATCACCGCGCAGATCAAGTACGCGTTGACCAATGGCTGGGCGGTAAGTGTGGAATATACGGACGATCCCCATCCGCGCAACACCTACTGGGAAATGTACGGCATGCCCATGTTCGACCTGAAGGACCCGGCCGGCATCATGATGGAGATCAATGAATGCCGGAAGACTTTTCCCAAGCATTACATCCGCGTGACAGCCTTCGATTCCTCGCGCGGCGTGGAGAGTTTGCACATGTCCTACCTGGTCAACCGGCCGAAAGTCGAGCCCGGTTTTGGACTGGCGCGCCAGGAGGGACCGGGACGCCAGGTTCACTACACGATACACAGCTATGCCACGGACAAACCCGAGGGCGAACGCTACTGATAGCCGGACCAGCAGGGGGGCGGATCATGGCCCCCCATTCTATGTCTGTTCTTGACTAGCCTGGAGTTCAAACATGACCGAGCGTGGGGAAGACGCGCCTGTGCCGGCGAAGGCCTTGTATGCCGTTCCCGATGACACTCCGGTGGATCTCGCGGCCGCCTTGCGCGACTCGCATGTGCAGGAGGTTCTCGACAAGCTCGACCGCGAACTGGTGGGGCTGAAACCGGTCAAGACCCGCATTCGCGAAACCGCGTCGCTGTTGCTGGTCGACCGCGTGCGCAAGGAACTGGGTCTGACCGCGGGGGCGCCCTCGCTGCACATGTGTTTCACTGGCAATCCCGGCACCGGCAAGACCACGGTGGCGCTGCGCATGGCCGAAATTCTGCATCGTCTGGGCTATGTGCGCGAGGGACACCTGGTTGCGGTCACGCGCGATGATCTGGTCGGGCAATACATCGGCCACACCGCGCCCAAGACCAAGGAGGTGCTGAAGAAAGCGATGGGCGGGGTGTTGTTCATCGACGAGGCCTATTACCTGTACAAGCCCGAGAACGAACGCGACTACGGCGCCGAGTCCATCGAAATCCTGCTGCAGGTGATGGAAAACAACCGCGACGACCTGGTGGTGATCTTGGCCGGTTACAAGGACAAGATGGATCGCTTTTTCCAGAGCAATCCCGGCATGTCCTCGCGAATTGCGCATCATCTCGATTTTCCCGACTACCAGGCTGATGAGTTGCTGGCGATCGCCGGTATCATGCTCGAAAACACCCAGTATCGCTTCAGTTCTGAGGCTGAGCGGGCGTTTCGCGAATATATCGCACGGCGCATGAAAATGCCGCACTTCGCCAATGCGCGCTCGGTGCGCAATGCACTGGATCGCGCACGTCTGCGCCAGGCCAACCGTCTGTTCGCGCGTTCCGGTGCCCAACTGACAAAGAAGGACCTCGTTACGCTGGAACCCGATGACATACTGGCGAGCCGGGTATTCAAGGAAGGGGTTCCGGACACGGAGGGGAAAGATGCGCGCGAGTCGGCAGGCGAATAACGCCGGGCCGTCGCTGCGCCGGAGCCTTCAGCAGTGACGCGCTGGCTGCGCGACATCGCGCCGCTACGGGTGTGGCCCAAGACCATTCCCGCCGCACATTACAATTGCGTTCGATTGGCGTTCAAACGCCTGGGCTGTCCGTTGCGCCTTGAGCTCCAGCGTCCCGCCATGATCCTGCTGCTGGACGAAGATCTCTGGGCCGGGATGGCCCCATGGGATGAAGACCTGCCGCTGCTCGCCTGGAGCGAATTCGATACTCGCCGATCCGGCCTGGATCAACCGGTGGCCTGCCGCCTGCACCTCTACCACGCGCATGCAGGCTTGCTGATGGGCATGGCGCTTGACGCCCTCGACGCCGGCCTCAGGGCGCGCCTCAATGCGCATCGCGCGAGCACAACCATCGACAGATACTGAAGGCCGACGCCACTGACGCGCCGCCGGATTCGGGAACCGCAAATCCATGTCCGGTGGAACTGCGTCGTGCGAAGGGTTCCGAACTGTATGGTTTTCAGATCGTTCCGAACAGGCGGCGGAGTTCCTGCTTGAGGGTTTCCGCCGCAAATGGCTTGGGCAGGAAACCGTCCACTCCAGATCGGCGGGCGATGGCCTGTTGTTCCTCTCCGGACTCGGCCGAGATCATCAATATCCGCATGCCCGCAAACGCAGGTTGGGCGCGCACCCGTTGTACCAGCTCCAGTCCGCTCATCTCAGGCATTACCCAGTCGGTCAGCAACAGGTCATAACGGTTCGTCTGCAGCATGGACCACGCCAGGAAGGCGGAGTTGGCTTCGGCAATCTTCACACCGGGCACGCCTCTCAGGGCAATGCGAATCACTGTCCGCACGGTCAGGAAATCATCCACCACCAGGATGCTTAAGCTCATGCCAGTGACCCTATCCGTGCAGGGCTTTCATTCGTGCCTTGCAGCTATAATCGCCGTGGGAACCTCTCGTCAAGTCCCTCATGAGCCATGCTGGACTTAATCCGGGGTTCCGACACAATACCGAGTATGGAAGACTGGCGCATTTTGCAACTGTTGAAATCTAATGGCGGAATTCGTTCTTTCGCCTGAACGCCTCTGGTCTGCTTTCAGATCACAGAGCCTGCCGATTCGGGCGCTGTGGGCAGGTGTTCCAATCCTGGCTGCTGTTCTGCTTTTCAATCTCGGCACAAACTTGAAGCAGCCTGTATATGCGCCTTTGTACGAGCATCTGTCTGACCGCGACAGCGGGACGGTCCTGGCGGCTCTGGACAAACTCAATGTACAGTACAAAGTGGTGAATGGGGCCATTCAGGTTCCGGCTCTGGAGGTGGATGCAACCCGCTTTCGCCTCGCAGCGCAAGGCCTTCCCAAGGGCGAAAACGGGGGCTTTGATGCCATGGCGGCGCCGACTTTGGGCATGACCAGTTTTCAGGAACAGCTCGACTACCAGCATGCGCTCGAGGCGGAACTCTCCCATACCCTGGAAGGCCTTGCGCCGGTGGCTTCGGCCAGGGTGCATCTGGCTCTGCCCAAGGCGAGCGCGTTCCTGCGCGACGGCCCGCAACCTTCTGCGGCAGTGCTGATCAAGACCAAGGCCGGCATGAGCCTGGATGAGGAGCAAATTCAATCCATCCGGCAAATCGTTGCGAAAGGCGTGCCGCGCATGGCCGCAACCCAGGTGGGCATCGTCGATCAGCAGGGCGAGCTGCTGGCGCGCGCGGAGGAAGCGGAGCGGCAGTCTTTGAGCCCGGACCAACAGGAGGCGGTTCGGAGGACTGAAGCGGAACTCGCCAATCGCGTGACAGAAGCTTTGGCGCCTTGGCTCGGCAAGGCAAATATCCGGGTCCAGGTGACGGCGCGGCTGAATTTCGCCGAGACCGAGGTCACGCGTGAGCGAGCGCATTCGGGCATTAAGGGATTGACTGACCGCACGGTTCGGCGGACCCACGAACCCTCAGGCCGCATCGAACGGCTGACTGCCCTGGTAGTGGTGAATGAAACCAGCCTGCCGGAAAGCGAGCGCCAAGCCCCGGTGACGCAAAAGAGAATTCAGCAACTGGCAAGCCAGGCGCTGGGCATGGACCGCCATCGGCGCGACAGCCTGCAGGTGGTCCTGCTGCCCTTTGAACAGGCGCCAACAAGAATTCCCCAAGTGCCAGTTTCTGTACGCGTACCGGACGAGCCGAGGCCCGAGCGGATATCCTGGACAGGCGCTATAGCCCTGGCAATTTCTGCCCTGCTGGGGATGGGCGTGTTGTGGCAACTGATGATCCGTCGCAAGCAGGAGAAGCCTGTCGAACCCGCTGAACCGGTCGTTTCGCCTTTCGATGCCGCGTTGCAAACAGCGCGTGAATCTGTTCTGGCGGATCCGGCCCGGGCTGCCAGCGTGATACGCCTATGGGTGCAATCGTGAATCAGGCAGGCCTGGAAAAGAGCGCCATTCTGCTTATGGCGGTGGGAGAAGCCGCAGCCGGTCATATCCTGCGCTATCTGAATCCGACAGAAGTCACCCAACTCGCGGAGACCATGCGTCGCGTCGGTGGTCAGTCGCGCCATCGGGTGGCTGCCGTGCTCGCTGATTTTCAGGCAGAGGCCGAACGTCAGACCGGCTTTGGCATGGCCCCGCAAGCGTTTCTCGGCGAAGCCCTGAGCCAGGCGCTGGGAGAGGAAAAAGCCGCTGCCCTGCTGGCACGCCTGGAGGCCGAGGGCGCCCCCCTCAAACAGCTGGCCTGGATGGCGCCGGCTGAAATTTCACATCTGCTCGGGCAGGAGCCGGCACCCGTCATCGCCACGGTGCTGGCCCATCTGGAACGGGACCAGGCCGCGGAAGTGCTGATGCTTTTGTCGCCGCCGGCGCGTGAGGAAGCCTTGCTGTCCCTGGCCGGCTGGCAGGGGGCGGCGCCGGAGGCGCTGAGTGAATTGTCTGGCTGGCTGGCCAGCCGCATCAGGCGGGAACAGCCAGGCCGCGAGCAGGGCGAGGACCTGGCGGCATCGCTCCTGCGCCGTCTGCCCAAAGAAGCGGCCCAGGCAGTAAACACCGGTTTGGCGATCCGTGACCCGGATTTGGCAGGGCGGTTGGCCGCGGCCACGTTAACTTTCCAGGACTTGATCCGGCTGGACAATGCCAGCCGCACCCGCTTGTTCAAGGCCGCGCCGGCGCGGACTCTGCTGCAGGCCATAAAGGGGGCTGATCCAGGTCTGGTGGAGTCACTGGCCCAGCGCATGGGAGGCACCGCCGCGCGGCGTCTGAAGGATGACCTCGACACCTTGGGTGCGGTTCGCGTCGACCAGATCGAAGCCGCTCAGGAAGAAGTGGTTCGCCTGATGCGCCAGCTCGCCGGTGGCGGTGAACTGAGCCTGGAGTCCACGCATGAGTGAGCCGCACAAACCCGGAACCCAGCAATCCGCGTTCGAACGCTGGGAAGTGGTGGAGCCGGTGAGCGCCGAGGAAAGCGACGAAGCGCGGGCCGCGCGGTTGCTGGTTGAATCCACCCGCATCAGGGAACAAGCCAGGGCGGAAGGAATACAGCAGGGCATTGAAGATGGCCGCCGTGAGGCTCAGGCGGATTGCCTGCGCATGAAGGAACTGGCCACCAGTTTCAGCCAGGCTCTGGACACGCTGGATTTCAGAATCGCCGACATGGTGTTGGATTTAGCCCTGGATGTGGCCCGCCAGGTGGTTGCCGGAGAACTGGCGGCCAAACCGGACAGGATCTTGGACGTGGTCCGGCTGGCCTTGATGCAGATGATCGACACCACGCGCGAGGCCCGTCTGCTGCTGAATCCAGAGGATGCTGCTCTGGTGCGCCCGCAGCTTGAAGAGGCGCTCGACAGGAGCCGAATGCGCATCGTGGAAGACACCCGCATCGTGCGTGGCGGATGCCTGATCGAGACCCCACAGGGTGATTTGGACGCAACCTTGCAGATGCGTTGGCGCCAGGTGGTGAAGGTCTTGGGCAGCAACAAGAACTGGCTGGAATAACCCGGAGCACCCATGGCGCTTGACCGTACCGTTGCCTTGCGCGAATACCTGGCCGACTGTCGGAGAGCCGTGGCCCTCAGTACACCGGTTGCGGCCAGCGGCCGGTTGACCCGGGTGGCGGGTCTGGTCATGGAGGCGGTGGGTTTGCGCCTGCCCATCGGCAGCCAGTGCATGGTGCAGATTCCCGGCGGACAAAGCGTCGACGCGGAAGTGGTGGGCTTTTCCGGCGAGCGGATCTATCTGATGCCGGCGACCGACATTTACGGCGTCATGCCCGGTGCCCGCGTGGTGCCGGAAAATCCTGTCGCAATTCAGCCGCCGCGCATGGGCAAGCGCTACATCCCGCGCCGCCGCGCGCAGGACCGCGTGCGTCAGGTCGCGGTTGGGCCGCAGTTGCTGGGCCGGGTGATGGACGGCGCGGGACGGCCGCTGGACAATCTGGGTCCGCTGATGATGGACAAGCGGGTACCGCTGTATTCGCGTCCGATCAACCCGCTGGAACGTGCGCCTATCCGCAAGGCGCTGGATGTCGGCATCCAGTCAATCAATGCCCTGCTTACCGTGGGGCGCGGGCAGCGGCTGGGGCTTTTCGCCGGCAGTGGGGTGGGCAAGTCCATCCTGCTCGGCATGATGGCGCGCTATACCGACGCCGACGTGGTGGTGGTAGGCCTGATCGGCGAGCGTGGGCGCGAGGTGAAGGACTTCATCGAGAACAACCTGGGTCCGGAAGGCATGGCGCGCGCAGTAGTGGTCGCTGCACCGGCCGACAATCCCCCTCTCATGCGGCTGAACGGTGCAGCCTACGCCATGTCGATCGCGGAATATTTCCGCGACCAGGGCAAGCATGTGCTGCTGATCATGGATTCCCTCACCCGCTATGCCATGGCCCAGCGCGAGGTGGCACTGGCGATCGGCGAACCGCCCGCGACCAAGGGCTATCCGCCTTCCGTGTTTGCCAAGCTGCCGCAACTGGCGGAACGCGCAGGCAACGCCAAGACTGGGGGCGGTTCCATCACCGCGTTCTTTACCGTGTTGATGGAAGCCGATGACGAACAGGACCCGGTCGCCGATGCGGCGCGCGCCATACTCGATGGCCACATCGTGCTGTCACGCGAACTCGCCGAAGCGGGCCTCTATCCGGCCATCGACGTCGAAGCCTCGATCAGTCGGGCTTTGCCCGATCTGGCAGATGCCGAGGAACTGGAACGCATCCGGCGCTTCAAGTACCTGTACTCGCGCTATCAGCGCAGCCGTGATTTGCTGGCGGTGGGCGCCTATGTGCCGGGTGCCGATCCGGTGCTGGACGAGGCCGTGAAAGTGCAGCCCCTGATGCAGCAGTACCTGATGCAGGAATTGTGGCAACAGGTCAGCATGGCCGAGGCCAAGCGGGCGCTTGTGGAATTGGTGCCCTGATGGCATTCAACCTGCAGATTGTCTACGATCTGGCACGCAAGCGGGCCGAGGGTTTTGCGCGCGCCGTTAAGCAGACCCATGGACAATGGCTACGGGCGCGCGCGCAACTGGTGCGCCTGGAATTGGAACGTAGCCGCTATGTCGAGGGTTTGGCAACGCAGCGGCGCGCGGGAAATCCCGGCTTCTATCCGGCAGCGGTTGATGGCTGGCAGATGCTTGCGCTCCGCATGCAGCGAGGCAGGCAGGAACTGGAGGCGGCCCATGCTCAGTGGCAGCAGGCCATGCGAGTGTGGCAGGACCAGGAAAAGCGGGTACAGGCCCTGACCGTGCTGAGAGAACGTTATCGCGATGAAATGGCGAAGCGTGATGCGGTTCGGGAACGCAAACTGCACGATGAACTTTCCATCCGGTCCTTTATCGCCGCCCGGCAAGACGGTACCGCCGACCCAGGGCTGCCATGGGAAGAGCACCTGGCATGAAACTGCCCAGGCTCAGCCCGGATGAAATCCGCGATTTGCAGGTTGATGGCAGGGATCCAGACTGGATTCTGGCGGAACGGATCAAGGCGCATCTGATGGCAGGATTGCCAGCCCATGTGCGGGTGGAGGTGGGCGTTCCGGCATCGGCTGGCAGCAAGATTGAAACAGAGTCGCCGCACCTGCGCGCGGACGATAATCTGCTAGCCGCCTGGGTGGCAGCCCGCTTTGGTTCGGGCGTTTTGTGCAAGCCTGTGCCGGCCCACTACGGAACCAATTTGTTGGCGCGGGTTGGACAAGCCCTGGCGGAATTCACGTTGCGCGGAAAAACGGAGGAGCCGTCTTCCCTGCATCTGGAAATTCGATTGAATGATCAGCGCGGCACGCTTGAGCTCGATTGGAGTGACATGAGCCCCGGGGCGTTGAGAGCATGGGCGTTGAAACAATGGAAGAATGAAAATGGCTGAGCCGCGATTGGGCGCCATCGATCTATGCCCCTCTCTCGCGCACAGGGGGCGAGGGAGGAGGGCGGCGCGGGCTATGCAATCCTCGTGGCTGCTTCTACTGCCGAATGTCGCAGGTGCGGCGGATGCTGCAAGCCCGGTCTCCGGCTACCTAGGCGTGGTCGTCTCCTTGTTTCTGATCCTGGGCGGGTTTGTTCTGGTGGCTTGGCTGGTGCGCCGCTGGATGCCGCGCGGCGCCCAGGCCGGTCTGGTCAAGGTGGTGGGCGCCATTTCCGTCGGTCCGCGCGAACGCGTGGTGGTGGTTGAAGTGGACAATACCTGGCTGGTCCTCGGCGTCGGCGGCGGCCAGGTGCGTTCCCTTCACACCATGAACAAGCCGCAAGGCGGGGGCCAGCCGGGGTGAGCCGTCATCCCCGCCTGGCCAGGTTGATCCCGGTACCGGGAATGATCTTGGCATTGTTTGCCAGCGCCGCCCACGGTGCCGAGCCTGGCTTGACGATCTTTTCCCAGTCCGGTTCCAACCTTACTCTGCCTGCATCCAGCCTGTCGTTTCTGCTTGTCCTGCCCTTTCTGCCTGCACTGCTGCTTTCGATGAGCGCCTTCGTGCGCATGGCGGTCGTCTTCTACCTGTTGCGCCATGCGCTGGGCAGCCAGTTCGCGCCTCCCAATCTGGTAATGGCGGGGCTTGCACTGCTGCTGACCTATTTCGTGATGTATCCCACTGTGGAGAAGATCCAGCAGGAAGCTTATCTGCCCTATACCCAGGGCCAGCTCAGCGCTGCACAGGCGGGCGACAAGGCCGCGCTGCCGCTCAAGACCTTCATGATGCGCCAGACCCGTGCCGACGATCTGGCCCTGTTCACCCCGGATCACAAGGCGACCAAGGTCAAGGATCCGGATGCCATCGCGCTGCGCGCCCTGGCGCCGGCCTTTCTCATCAGCGAGTTGAAAACCGCGTTCCAGATCGCGTTCATGGTGATCCTGCCTTTTCTGGTCATCGACTTGGTGGTGGCCAGCGTGCTGATGAGTCTGGGCATGGTGATGGTGCCGCCGCAACTGGTGTCGCTGCCGCTCAAGCTGCTGTTGTTCGTGGTGGCGGACGGCTGGCATCTGCTGGCCGGGTCGCTGATCGGGAGCTTCTAGTGGAGGACCTGCTGCGTGAATCGCTTTGGCTTGCGGTCTGGATTGCGTTGCCGATCCTCGCCGCAATGCTCATAACCGCCCTGCTCATTAGCATGTTCCAGGCAGCCACCCAGATCCTCGAGCCCACCCTCTCCTTTGTCCCCAAGCTGATTGTGGCTCTGGTCGTTCTGGCGCTTTTGGGAGCATGGATGGGTGACCGGGTGGTGAGCTTCGCCCAGCATGCCTTCAGCGACTGGCCGGAACAGATCGAATAGACAAATCCCCGTTACGCGGCCTCATAGCCAAGCGTCGTCTCGATGTGTGCGGCGGCGGCCCTGAGCGCCTTGATCCAGGCCGGTTTGTGGCGTTTCGCGGGTGCGGAGATCGACAGCCCGGCGACCAGTTTGCCTTCGGCGTCGCGCAGCGGTGCGCCGACGCAGGCGACACCCAATTCAGCTTCCTCGCGGTCATGGGCCAGTTGCTTGGCGCGCACGACTTGCAACTCGGCGTTGAGCGCGTCAAGGGTGGTGAGCGTGTTGGGCGTGAAGGAAGGCAGGCCGGTGCGCGCCGCGTAGGCCATCACGCCGCTCGCGCTATCTGCGGCAAGGAAGATCTTGCCCACCGCCGTGACATGCAAAGGCGCGTGGGCGCCTACCACCTGGACCACCTGGATCATGGTCTGCCCGCCCGAGACCCGCTCCACGTAGACCACCTCGTCGCCGCGCCGCACGATCAGGTTGACGGTCTCGCCAGTGAGGTCGGCCAGTTTCTGCATGTGCGGCAGCGCGACCTGACGGATGTTGAGACGCGCGCGTAGCCGGTTGCCGACTTCGAGCCAGCGTACCCCGAGGTCGTATTCGCCGGCACCGGACTTTTCCGCCAGGCCATGCGCAATCAGCGCGCCGAGAATGCGATGCGCGCTGGCGCTATGGAGGCCGGCATCCGCGGCGAGCCGGGTCAGGCTGACCGGGCCGGGCGCGCGCGCGAGCAGATTGACCAGTGCCATGGCGCGGTCGAGCACCTGAATGGAAGAGACGGGATTCGCGGATTTGGGCCGATTTGTTAATTTCATAAAGTGAAAATTTATCACGCAATGTGAAATCAGGGGCGAAATCCTGCTCCAATACGCTCAATCGTTTTCATATCACGTAACTAATTGTCATATTGTGAAAGGATCGCCATGAGCGCCCAACTGCAAACCCGCCCGGAGTCCCTGCCCGCATTTTGCGAAGGCATCCAGTACTTTGCCGACCGCCTGCCCGACATCGACCGCCTGGCGTCCGCGCCGGTCCTGGGTCCCAGTTGCCCCAGCCTGCCCGACCCGGCGAGCGAATCTGCGATCTATCAGACCCTGCTCGCGGCCGATGCCTTGCGTTATCTCACCTTGCAGATCACCGGCAGCAAGTCGTCCGGCCACCCGGGCGGTTTTGCCTCGAGTGCGGACGCAGTCGCCGCCCTGCACCTGCTCGGCTACCGCAACCTGGTGACCGAGGTCGGCCACCATGCGCCGGGTTTCTATTCGGCCATGTTCCTCGACACCTCGCTCGAGGCCATGGGCATCCACAGGGTCGCAGACCTGCGCACGCGCTTTCGCGAGCGCCACGGCCTGCTCGGCCACCTGTCGGGCGCCATACCCGGCCTGCTGGCGCCGGCCGGGCCGCTGGGCCAGGGTCAGCATTTCGCGCTGGCTGGCGCGCTGCTCAACCGTGACAAGCTCTTCCCGGTGACCATAGGCGACGGCGGTCTGGGCGAGCCTTACATCATGAGCGCCTTCCAGCACTTCGCGACTGCCTATCCCGACGTCACCAACTACCTGCCGGTGTTGGTGTGGAATGGCTATTCACAGGAGCACCACAGCATGGTGTCGCTGTGGGACAACGCTCGCATGGTTGCCTACTGGCACGCGCACGGCTTTGACGAAGTGCATCTGGTCGACGCGCGCGAGTTCGCTGACAGCGCGGATGCGCCCGATTACGCCGATTCGACGACGTTCGGGTTTGCCGCGCGCATGGCCTTCACCGGCGCAGTGCTCAAGGCCGCCGCGGCAGCCGCGCAAACCGCGCTGGGCGGACGCCGTGCCTGCCTCATCATTAAGCAGCTCAAAGGCGCAGGCGTGCATGCCGCCGGCGCCAAGTCGCACAATCTCTATGCCCATCACAGCCTCGAATCGGACGACGTGAAATCCGGACTGGAACGCCGCGCGCTGCCGGTGCAGGCCTGGGTGGTCACTCGCGAAAACTTCCGCCATGCCGGCGGCGGTCCAGCAGCCAAGGTCGCGGTGACCGAGGCTGAGCGCGCCTTACCCGATCTGGGCATGCTGCCGCTGAAGGAGTTCGCGCTGGGCGAGAGCGCCGTTCCGACCACCGCCTTCGGCGCGCTGGTCGGGCACGTCGGCCAGTGCGATCCGGCCTTCGTTGTGACTAACGCCGACGGCAACGAAGCATCGGGCATGGCCAACATCAACCAGGCGCTCACCATCCGCCACCCGACTGCCGATCCACTCTATTTTCAGGGTCCGGCAGGACAGGTGTACGAGCCGCTCAACGAGGATACGTGCGCCGGGCTCGCGGCCGGCATTTCCCTGTTCGGCGGGCGCAGCCTGTGGTGCAGCTACGAATCTTTCGCCATCAACGGCCTGCCGATCTGGCAGACCGTGACCCAAGCGATGGCCGAATTGCGGCGCAAGACGCCTGCCACCGTGTGCCTCTTCACCGCCGGCGCGCTGGAGCAGGGCCGCAACGGATGGACTCACCAGCGTCCGGAAATCGAGAGCTATTTCGCCGCGATGATGCGGAACGGCAATGTATATCCGTTGTTTCCGGTGGATGCCAACATGATCCAGGCGAGCTACGACTGGGCGCTCAAACAGGTGAACAAGGGCGTGGTGATCACCGCCTCCAAGTCGCCGCTGCCGGTTCGAACCACGCTTGCGCAGTCTGCCGAAGCAATCGAGCGTGGCGCAGTCGTGTTGCAGGAACGCGCGGGCAAATTCAAGGTCGTGTTCGCCGTGGCCGGCGACATGGCCCTGCTACCGGTGTTCGCTGCCGCTGAATCGCTTGGCGCGGCGGGCATCGGCTCGCGCATCGTTGCGGTGGTCAACCCGCGCCGCCTGTACCGCACCCATGATGTGCTGTGGAGCAGCGTGTCGGAGCCGGACGGGCGCTTCCTGAGTGACGCGGAATTCAACACGCTGTTTGACGGCGATGCCTTGATCGCCGTCTCCGGGGGCCCGTCCGCCATGCTCGAACCGGTGCTGCTCAGAAGCCGGGCACGGGTGCGCGACACCTTCTGCTGGAAACGCGGCGAAACGACGGCCAGCGCTCAGCAGTTGTTCGACTTCAATGGCATGAACGCCGAAGCGCTGTGCGCACGGGCGCAAGCCATGGCGGCAGACGCGAATTGATCAACAGTTTCCACCCGCGATCAGCATGACGCCGAAAATCATCGTCCTTGACGACGACCCCACCGGCTCGCAGACCGTACATTCCTGCCTGCTGCTGACGCGCTGGGACGTCGGCGCGCTCAAGGCGGCGCTGGCCGATCACGCGCCGCTGTTCTTCGTCCTGACCAACACCCGCGGGATGAGCGCCGTGCGCGCCGCCGACATCACGCGCGAAGTCTGTGTCAATCTGAAAGCGGCGCTTGCGGGCTTTGATTCGCCGGTGCTGTTCGTGTCGCGGTCCGACTCGACCCTGCGCGGGCATTATCCGGTCGAAACCGATGTCATGAACGAGGTGCTTGGGCCATTCGATGCCACCCTGCTCACTCCGGCGTTTTTCGAAGGCGGGCGCATCACGCGGGACAGCACGCACTATCTGATGGTTGAGGGCAAGCGGGTGCCCACGCACGAGACCGAGTTCGCGCGCGATTCGGTATTCGGCTACCGCACCGCGTTTTTGCCCGATTATGTGACCGAGAAGACTGCGGGGCGTGTGGCGGCCGGTCAGGTACGGCGCCTCGTGCTTGGCGACTTGCGCGCAGGCCGTGCGAAAGATTGGATCGCAGCGCTGGCTGACAATGCCGTCGGGGTTGTCGACGGTGAGTTGCCGGAGGACTACGACATCTTCGCCGACGCGGCGCTGGATGCCGCTGCCTGGGGAAAACGCCTGTTGTTTCGCAGCGCCGCCTCCCTGCTGACGGCGCTCGCCAGACTTCCGCCCCAACCGGTTTCCGCCCAGGCATTTTCGACACTGGTGCGGGATCATCGACCAGGAGCCGTCATTGTCGGCTCCCATGTCACCAAGACCACCGCCCAGTTATCCGCCCTGTTGAAGCAAAGGGGGGTGGTCGGCCTGCCGCTTGATGTAGCGCGGCTGCCGTCCGCACGCGCGGAGCTGGTCAAGGCACTCTCCGCCAGTGTCGCCCATGCGCATGAGTGCGGGCTCACGCCGGTCATCTATACCAGCCGCAGGGAAGTTGCTTTTGCCACAGCTCAGGAGCGCCTGCTATTCGGCGAAGCCGTTTCGGCCACGCTGATGGACGTGGTGCGGCGGTTGCCCTCCACACTCGGCTTTCTGATCAGCAAGGGCGGCATCACGTCTAACGACATGCTCGCACGGGGGCTTGAACTGACCGCCGCGCGCGTACTCGGCCAGATTCTTCCCGGGGTGACGGTGGTGCAGACCCCGCCCGAACATCGGCTCCCCGGGTTGCCGGTCGTGATCTTTCCGGGCAACGTAGGCGATACCGGCGCGTTGGCAGAGTCGTATCGACAACTCGCCGGGCCGGCCTGACCGGCGCCTGACAATTGCGGCTTGCCTTTCCAGTGGGTGAAGGGTGCAGCGGCAAAAACATTTGCATAGTAAGCTTGGCGTGACTGCCTGCCTCGGGTTTCCATTTGCATGCTTCAGCACTGACGTTGGACGGAATCGCTCAGACCCAAGTCTTCGTGTGGTTCTACTCGGCCGCCCGCCTGCTCGGTTGGACCCAGGTCGATCCAATGCTTTCACGCCTGCCCCTGTTTTTGCGCCTGCTGCTGGCTGGCAGCCTGGCGGCCATGCTGATGCCCTGGGGCGTGGCGGGGGCGCTGTCCGATCCCCTCAGCGGGGCGGGGCTGGTGATGCTGGCGTGGGAAGGCCTGCTGGGAGCAGGCATGGGCTTCGCGGTGCGCCTGCTGTTTGCTGTCATGGAGGCGGCGCTGGGCTGGCTGGGCCAGGTTTCCGGACGCAACCTGTACCAGCCATGGCTGGCGGAAAATGCGCCGGATGACGCGAGCTTGCGCCAACTGGGTTTCTGGCTGGCGGGGCTGGCCTTCTTTTCCGCCAACGGGCATTTGCTGCTTATCCAGGCGCTGCAGCACAGCCTCGCAGTGCTGCCGGCCGCCGCGCTGCCGGACCGGGAAGGCGCGCGCGCTCTGCTTGAGGCAGGCAGCATGATTTTTTCCACCGGCCTGCAACTGGCGCTGCCGCTGTTGCTGCTTGCGTTGCTGGTTCAAGGCGTGTTTGCCGTGGTCTCGCGCCTGCTCCCGGGGGTGGATGCCTGGTCGGTGGGCCTGAATCTGGGCGCGCTAACCCTGTTGGGCAGCCTGGCGGTTGGTGTTCCTATCCTGGTCACGCTGTTTGCCCGCGCATTGGAGCATCTACTCGGCCTGCTTTCGGCATTCCCCGCCATCAAGTAAAATCAGCGCTTTTCCGGCCTCTCGGGCCTTGATGAGTCCTGCCATGATCAAAGGAAGCCTGGTCGCCATTGTCACCCCCATGCACGAGGGTGGCAGTCTCGATCAGGCGGCGTTGCGCAAGCTGGTGGACTGGCACGTGACACAGGGCACCGACGCCATTGCGGTGGTCGGAACCACGGGCGAGTCCCCTACCGTGGATCTGGATGAGCATTGCGAATTGATCCGCGTCACCGTGGAACAGGCGGCGGGGCGCGTTCCGGTGATCGCAGGAACCGGCGCCAATTCCACGAGTGAAGCGATCGAGCTGGCCAATTGTGCCAAGACGGCCGGCGCCGATGTGGCGCTTTCCGTTACGCCCTATTACAACAAGCCGACCCAGGAAGGTCTGTACCGCCATTTCAAGGCCATTGCCGAGGCGGTGGACCTGCCGACGATCCTATACAACGTGCCGGGACGCACCGGGGTGGACATGAGCAATGACACCACCCTTAAGTTGGCGCAGATCCCAAACATCGTCGGCACCAAGGATGCAACCGGCAGCATCGAGCGCAATAGCGATCTGATTCTCCGTCGTCCAAAGGGCTTTGCCATTTACACCGGCGACGACGCAACGGGCCTGGCCTGCCTGTTGCTGGGCGGAGATGGGGTGATTTCCGTCACCGCCAACGTCGCGCCCGGCTTGATGCACCAGATGTGCGAGGCGGCATTTGCCGGGAACCTTGAGCGCGCTCGCGAGATCAATGCAAGGTTATTCCTGCTGCACACCAAACTGTTCGTCGAGGCCAACCCCATTCCGGTCAAGTGGGCGCTGGCGGAAATGGGCAAAATTTCCAGGGGCATCCGCTTGCCCCTGACCCCCTTGTCGGAGGCGCATCATGAAACCCTGCGTTCCGCGATGAGACATGCCGGAATTATGTAAGGAGAGATGGGCGTGCGTGTATTACCCTTGATGTTGGCTGGTCTGTTTTTGCTTTCCGGTTGCGGTTCGTTAGGCATATTTGAATCCAAAGGAGTCGATTACAAATCCGCCAAGAGCCGCGACACCAATACGCTGGAAGTCCCGCCCGATCTGATTGCACCAAGCGGCGACAACCGTTATGCCGTGCCCGACGCCGAAGGCAGCACCGCGACGTATTCGGCCTACAGCAAGGAGCGCAAGGAGCAGCCGGCGACCGGGCAGGCCTTGCTGCCCGATCAGGACAAGGTGCGGATCGAACGGGCGGGCTCACAGCGCTGGCTGGTGGTGAACGAGGCTCCGGACAAAGTGTGGCCGGTTATCAAGGACTTCTGGCAGGAGCTGGGCTTTGTCATCAATCTGGAATCCAAGGATACCGGGGTGATGGAGACCGACTGGGCCGAGAACCGCGCCAACATTCCGCAGGACGTGATCCGCCGCACCATCGGCAAAGTGTTCGAGGGTATGTATTCGACCCCGGTGCGCGACAAGTTCCGCACCCGGATCGAGAAGGGCGCCAACGGCGGCACGGAGATCTACATCAGCCACCGTGGCATGGAGGAAATCTATACGAGTGAGGGCAAGGATCAGACGAAGTGGCAACCGCGTCCGCCCGACCCGGAACTGGAGGCGGAGATGCTGCGCCGACTGATGGTGCGTTTCGGCGTGGATGAGGCGCAGGCGAAGAGCATGCTGGCCAAGCAGACCACCCCGGAGCAGGCCCGCATCGTCAGGAATGGGGATGTCGCCAGTCTGGAAATGGATGAAGCCTTTGACCGGGCCTGGCGCAGGGTCGGACTGGCTCTGGATCGGGTCGGCTTTGCGGTGGAAGACCGCGACCGGACCAAGGGGGTTTATTATGTGCGCTACATCGACCCTGAAATCGACAATGCAAGCAAGAAGGACGACGGCTTTCTGTCCAAGTTGGCCTTCTGGAAAAGCAAGAAAGATCAAAACTCTCCCCAACTGCAGATCGTGGTGGCGGAAGCGGGCGAGAAGAGTCACGTGACGGTGGAGGCCGATAAGGGCAAGACCGTGGACAGCGCGACGCGAAACCGCATCATCAACCTGCTGCATAAAGAACTGAAATGATCCGCTTCGCCAGCCTGGGCAGCGGCAGCGAAGGCAACGGGCTGGTGGTGGAGGCAGGTCGAACCCGCGTCCTGCTGGATTGCGGGTTTGGTTTGAGCGAGACTGCACAGCGCCTTGCCCGCCTGGGCTTGGCGCCGGATCAGTTGTGCGCCATCGCGGTCACCCACGAGCACTCGGATCACATCAGCGGGGTGGCGCGATTTGCCCGCAAGCATGGACTGCCGGTCTGGCTCACCCACGGCACGCGCATCATGTGGGAGACGCAGGAAGACAGTTTGCCGGAAATGCGGATCTTCGACAGCCACAGCAGCTTTGCGGTGGAGGAAGTTGAAATTCGCCCCTACCCGGTGCCGCACGATGCGCGCGAACCGGTGCAGTTCGTATTCTCCGACGGCGGGGCAAGCCTGGGGGTGCTGACTGATGCCGGGTGCATCACGCCGCATATCGAGGCCATGTTAAGCGGACTGGATGCCCTGGTGCTGGAGTGCAATCATGACTGCCAGATGCTGCGCGACGGGCCGTATCCTTCGGGACTCAAGCAGAGGGTAGGGGGGCGCCTGGGGCATCTGGAGAACGGCCAGGCTG
Source organism: uncultured beta proteobacterium (assembly GCA_963746955.1). Taxonomy (GTDB): domain Bacteria; phylum Pseudomonadota; class Gammaproteobacteria; order Burkholderiales; family Thiobacillaceae; genus DASQBT01. Next base: position 93,542 of record CAVVDR010000017.1, read on the forward strand.
CGGCTTTGCTGAAAAAAGTGGATTGTTCGCGGTTCAAGCATGTCTTGGCCGCGCATATTTCCAAGAAGAACAATACGCCGGCCCTGGCCCGCAGGGCGCTGGCCGAAGCGCTTGATTGCGCGGAGGAGTGGGTAGGCGTGGCCCGCCAGGAGGACGGATTTGACTGGCGGTCGATTTGATGTGACCGCAGTGTGCGCGGAGTTCGCAGAGCGGGTTCGCTCTTGCAAAATCCGGCGCCCTCTGCGAACTTCGCGGTAAGAGTTTTTTTGCTGCATTGAAAGACGGAATGAGTTTTGCAGACCTGGGGTTACGCCCCGAAATACTTAATGCCCTGGCCGATTGCGGCTACAAGGAACCGACGCCGATTCAGGCGGCGGTGATTCCTGTCGCGCTGCAGGGCCAGGATATTCTTGCCGCAGCGCAGACCGGCACCGGCAAGACCGCCGGTTTTGCCCTGCCCCTTATCGAGCGTCTGGCGCCCCAGGCCAATAGCAGCACTTCACCGGCCAAGCATCCGATCCGTGCCCTGATCCTGACCCCCACGCGTGAGTTGGCAATCCAGGTGGAAGAGAGCATCAAGACCTACATCAAACACCTGCCGCTGCGTTCCCTGGTGGTGTACGGCGGGGTCAACATCGATACCCAGATACCGATTCTCAAGACCGGCGTGGAGATCCTGGTGGCGACGCCCGGCCGTTTGCTCGACCACGTGCAGAACAAGACCCTGAACCTGTCCCAGGTGAACGTGCTGGTGCTGGATGAAGCGGACCGTATGCTGGACATGGGCTTCATGCCCGACCTCAAGCGCATCGTCGCCCTGTTGCCCGTCATGCGCCAGAACATGATGTTCTCCGCCACCTTCCCGGATGAAATCCAGCGTCTGGCAAACAGCATCCTGAAAAATCCCCAACGCATTGAAGTCGCGCGCCGCAATGCGGTGGCGGACAACCTGACTGAAATCGTCCATCCGGTGCATCACGAACGCAAGCGCGCCCTGCTGGTGCATCTGGTCAAGAGCCGCCAGCTTAGCCAGGTGCTGGTCTTTACCGGCACCAAAATCGGCGCCAACCGCCTGGCCAATGAACTGAACAAGGCCGGCCTGCATGCCACCGCCATCCACGGTGACAAGTCGCAGCAGGAGCGGATCAAGGCGCTGGATGCCTTCAAGGCGGGAGAGGCGCATATCCTGGTGGCCACCGACGTGGCCGCTCGCGGCCTCGATATCGAGGCCCTGCCGCACGTGGTGAACTACGATCTGCCGCACAATGCCGAGGACTACGTGCACCGCATCGGCCGCACCGGCCGCGCCGGCGCCAGCGGCGAGGCGCTGTCCCTGGTGTCGGAAAGCGAAACGCGCTATCTGAAGGACATAGAAAGGCTTCTTGGCCGGACCATCGAGCAGCAATTGGTTACCGGCTTTTCTCCTGGCGCCGCGGAAGTTCCCGCCTATCGGGCGCCCGCAGCGCAGCCGTCCCCACCGCCGTCCACGCCGCGGCCTGCGATTGTTTCCAGCCCCGTGCCGCACAAGCGCCCTGCGAGGCAGGTTGCGGCGCTTTTCATCGCGCCCGCACCGCGCCCGGAATGAACGCAGACTCCCGCCTGATCGAGCTGGCATGCCAGCCGGAACAGGACTGGGATCTAGGCTATGGCGCACTGTTGATTGCCGCAGCCGAGTACCCAGACCTGGATGTGGGCTTCTACCAGGCGCGGCTGGATCAGCTCGGACACAAGGCAGCCAGCCGCATGCCGGACACCGACGACTGGGCGGAGAAGTTGTCTGCCTTCAACGACTTTCTGTTTCAGGAAGAAGGCTTCCAGGGCAATGACGCGGATAGCTTCGAGCCCAGAAACAGCTACCTCAACGACGTGCTGGACGGGCATATCGGCATTCCCATTTCGCTCGCGCTCGTCATGATGGAAGTGGGCCGCCGTGCCGGCCTGGCTTTTCAGGGCGTTTCGTTCCCCGGCCATTTCCTGGTCAAGCTTGCCGTGCCGGGCGGCGAAGTGGTGATCGACCCGTACCATGGCGGACTTGCGCTGAGCGTCGAGCAGCTCGAGGCGCGGCTCAAGGAAATGTATCCCGATCCACCGCGGCCCGAACTGGCCAACGTGCTGGGCACCGCGGACAAACGCGAGATCCTCTGCCGAATGCTGCGTAACCTCAAGCGCTATTACGTGCAGGAGGGAGCAGATGACAAAGCGCTGGGCGTGATGAACCAGTTGCTTATCCTCGATCCGGATAACCTGGCCGAGCAGCGCGAGCGGGGAGCACATTACCTGCGTATGGAAGCCTATCGCGCCGCCCTGGCCGACCTTTCCCATTGCCTGGAACAAGCCGGCATCGATGACGACATCGAAACCCTGCGCATGCAGGTCAGCAATCTGCGCATGAGGGTGGCGCGCCTGAATTAGTCTTGCCGTCATTGCGTGCGACGCGCGGCAATCCAGAAATTACGAAGCTGATCAACCCAACGCCCACCATGTCCTGGGAACTTCTTCTGCTCCTGCCCATAGGCGGAGTCCTCTACTGGTGGATGGACAATCTGAAAGCGCGGGAAATCGCGGTCCAGGTGGGCAAGCAGGCCTGCCGCGACCGCGACCTGCAATTTCTCGACGACACCGTCGCCCTGGTCAAAACCGCATTCAGGCGTGATGTCGACGGAGCCCTGACCTTTTTGCGCATCTACCGATTCGAGTTTTCCGACACCGGAGACAACCGCCGCGACGGCGATGTCACCCTGCTGGGCAAGAAGGTGGAATGGGTGCGGGTGGGGGATGAGATGATGGAAGGGAACGCTAACGCGGTTCCGTTTCAGCGCACGATCCATTGAGGAAACGCTGGTGTCGAACGACGCGACCCCTTTGATTCTGTTTTTGACGCCGGTTAGCTCATTCGTTTGAGGCCACGAGGAGGCCGAGCCAATGGAAAAAGCAGACATTTCAGTCTATCTCAAGCCACCAGCTATCCGCAGTGCATAAAGGTGGCGACGAGTTACAAGAACTATTGTTCGATCAGGAGAGACCTGAGAAGGGCCAATGCCATTTGAGAATACGTCAATAATCTTCATCAGAAGTGACCTGCCCCCGTCTTTAGCGCCCGCTTTTGGTTAGCAAATTCCAAGTTGTAAATGTATCCGATTTCCGATTCTGTTTTGTCATCGGGCAATCCTGTCCGGCAGCGCGCCGCGACCCGCCCAATGAACAAGGAGCCCCGCTCACCACCACTTCTCGAATATCACCCGGCTGGCCGGCACGCCCAGCTCTTTGAGCAGGCTGCTCATGTCTTCCACCATGCCCTGCGGGCCGCACAGGTAGAACAGGGTGTTGGGCGGGGCGTTGAGGGCGGCGATCTTGTGCTTGTTGATGCGTCCGGTCTGGCCGCTCCAGTGCGGGCTCGGCTGGGTGACGGTGATTTCCAGGCTGAGGTGGGTATGCTTGCGCGCCGATTGTTCGAGTTCTTCGCGGAACAGGATTTCTTCCGGCTGGCTTACGCTGTAGTACAGCGTGGCGTGCGTTTCCGGCGAGGCGTCGCGCACGTGGCGAAAGATGGAAAGCAGGGGGGTGACACCGACACCGCCGCCGATCAAGACGATGTCCTCGCCCATTTCCGGCAAGAAGACAAACGGCCCCTGGCCGCGAGAAACTGTCAGGCGCTCGCCTTCCTTTGCTTGCCGGTGCAACCATTGGGTGACTGGGTGTTTGGAACTGGTCTTGATCGCGAGTTCCACCCGACCCTTGCGCAGGGGAGAGGTAGTTGCCGAATAACCGCCGGTATGGGCCTGGCCGTCGATGTCGACGAAAATCTCGATCCACTGGCCAGGTAGAAAGCCGAATGCCGGGTCGTCGATTTCCAGTTCAAAGGCCTTGATGGTGGGCGTTGCCGGCCAGACGCGGGCGATGCGGGCAGTGAATCTTTGCAAGGGTTTCCTAATGGCTGGGCCGAACGAAGCGCCGCGTGTTTCTCACGTGGGTGTTGAATTCAGGATTTCTTCTTTTCGAACGCCAGCGACGCCGAGTTTATGCAGTAGCGTTGCCCCGTCGGGGCCGGCCCATCGGGAAACACGTGGCCCAGGTGGGCGCCGCAGGCGTCGCACAATGCCTCAGTGCGGACCATGCCGTGACTGACATCCTGTTTTTCCGCGACACTGGCTTCGGCGAGAGGCTTGAAGAAGCTGGGCCAGCCCGTCCCGGAATCGAATTTGGCGCGGGATTCGAACAATGGTGCCCCGCAGCAGGCGCAGCGGTACATCCCCTCTTCATGGTGGTTCCAGTATTGGCCCGTGAAGGCCATTTCCGTTCCCTTCTCGCGGCAAATTCTGTACTGCTCGGGAGTCAGGCTGGCGCGCCACTCCGCCTCGGTCTTGTCGGTTTTTTCGCTCATGCTGAATCTCTCCTGAGGTAGGGAATCAGGGCCCATTTTGGCTTCCCTAGTGTAGCTGAAACGCGTATAAAGAAGACCCTGATTTTAGGTCGGCATCGGCCTGCAATCCTGTCACGAAATTTGATGTTGACAGGAATGCGGGGGGTGTTTATATTCTATTTACGAATTAGACTATGTCTAAACTCATTCGGAATCATGGGCGCTCTTCCTACCGGAGGACCGGGAAGGCCGCCTAGTTCGGGTCCTTCATCAAACTCAAGGAGAAACAAATGGCAGCACTCAAAGGTTCCCAAACCGAGGGCAATCTGAAAGCCGCGTTTGCCGGCGAATCCCAGGCCAACCGCCGTTATCTGTACTTTGCAGGCAAGGCGGACGTGGAGGGCTACAACGATGTGGCCGCGGTGTTCCGTTCCACTGCCGAAGGCGAGACCGGCCATGCCCATGGCCACCTGGAATATCTGGAAGCCTGTGGCGATCCGGCGACTGGCATGAGCTTCGGTCCCACCCCCGACAACCTCAAGACTGCGATCGCCGGTGAGACGCACGAGTACACCGATATGTACCCTGGCATGGCCAAGACTGCGCGTAGCGAAGGTTTTGACGAAATCGCCGACTGGTTCGAAACCCTGGCCAAGGCCGAGCGTTCCCACGCGAACAAGTTTCAGAAGACCCTGGACAGCCTGAACGGCTAAATCGCGAGGCATGTGTGTATCAGCCTGCCTGCAGGCTGATATGCAGACGACTTGCAAACCAACAGTAATAACACCATGACCGTACGCGAAGGCAACCTGGAGGCGCCCACCCGGCATCCGCTGGACTGGAAGAACCCGGATTTCTGGAACGAGGACGCGCTGGAAGAAGAGCTCGAGCGCATCTTTGGAATCTGTCACGGCTGCCGCCGCTGCGTGTCGCTGTGCACTTCATTTCCGACCCTGTTCAATCTGGTGGACGATTCGGAAACGATGGAAGTCGACGGGGTGAAAAAGTCGGACTATTGGCAAGTGGTGGACCAGTGCTATCTTTGCGATCTGTGCTACATGACCAAGTGCCCCTACGTGCCGCCGCACCCGTGGAATCTTGATTTCCCCCATACCATGCTGCGCGCCAAGGCGGTCAAGTTCAAGAACGGCGAGATCAGGTTTCGCGATAAGCTCTTGTCTTCCACGGATGCCATCGGCAAACTGGCCACCATCCCGGTCGTGGTGCAGGCCGTGAACGCTTCGCTCAAGAACAAGCCCCTGCGCAAGGCGATCGACAGCGTGCTGGGCATACACCAGGACCGCATTCTGCCGGATTACGACAGCGCGAAATTTCGCGCGACGGCCAAGCCGGACAACAGCTTTGCGCTGAAGGACGGGGAGCGCACGCCGGGCAAGGTGGCCATCTACGCTACCTGTTACATCAACTACAACGAGCCGGGCATCGGCCATGACCTGCTGGCAATTCTGAAGCACAACGAAATCCAGACCGTACTGGTGGACAAGGAAGCGTGCTGCGGCATGCCAAAACTCGAACTGGGCGATTTGCATCGCGTCGAGCAATTGAAAGACATCAATATTCCGCACCTGGCAAGCTTGGCGCGCGAGGGTTATGCAATCCTCACCGCGGTGCCGTCCTGCACCCTGATGTACAAGCAGGAGCTGCCGCTGATGTTCCCGGAAGACGCCGATGTGCAGGCGGTGAAGGAAGCGATGTGGGATCCCTTCGAATACCTCATGGCGCGCCACGCCGACAAGTTATTGAAAACCGATTTTGCCGGCAGCCTGGGCAAGGTGTCATATCACGCGCCCTGCCACCAGCGCGTTCAGAACATCGGCGCCAAGACACGCGATGCACTGAAACTCGCGGGCGCGGAGGTGAATGCGGTGGAACGTTGTTCGGGGCACGACGGCACTTGGGGAGTGAAGAGCGAGTTCTTCGCTAACTCGATGAAGATAGGGCGCCCGGTTGCCAAGCAGATGGGCCAGAACCAGCCGGACTACATAGCCTCGGACTGCGCGATCGCCGCCCGCCACATTCTGCAGGGCATGGGCGAAACCGGCGCGCAAAAGCGCCATCCAATCAGCCTGCTGCGTCTGGCCTACGGAATCTAGGCCGACGCGCCCCAGGAGAGGAACAGCATGACCCGCATCACCCGTGACTCGCTCATGACCCTGGAAGCCTATGCCAAAGCCCGGCCGGAATTCCGCAGCAACGTGATGGCGCACAAGAAGAATCGCACCGTTTCCCTGGGAGAAAGCATCCGCCTGATATTTGAGGATGAGCTCACGGTCCGCTATCAGATCCAGGAAATTCTGCGGGTGGAAAAGACCTTTGAGGAAGCCGGCATCATGGGTGAACTGGAGGTCTTTGACCCGCTGGTGCCTGATGGCAGCAACTGGAAGGCCACCATGATGATAGAGTATCCGGATCCGGTGCTGCGCGCGGAGATGCTGAAGCAGCTCAGGGGCATCGAGGGCCGGATATATGTGCAGGTTGAGGGCTTTGTCCGGGTGCAGGCTATTGCCGACGAGGATCTGGAGCGGGAGAACGAGGAGAAGACCTCCTCGGTACATTTTTTGCGTTTTGAGCTAAGCTCCGAAATGGCGCAAAGCGTTAAGCACGGGGCCGCCATTTACGTGGGGGTGGAACACCCGGCCTATGCGGCGCAAACGGGTGCCCTGCCGGATTCTATCCGGGATTCACTGGCCGCCGACCTGGCCTGAATCCTGTCTCCGGCTGCTTCAGGGATGGACAGATAGTTGTTTCAATTCTCTGCCGAGGGGTAGGGACGGTTGGTCTGCCTCTTGTATCTTGCGAAAGGTGTGCAGAATGCTCGATGGATTGCTTATCAGGCAGGTTCACAACAGGCTCGGGGCCTCAGGTTTGCCGCTGGCGCTGACCTTGTGGAACGGGCAAGAGCTGGCCTCCGCCAGGCCCGCCAAAGTCCGGCTCACCCTCCATTCGCCCCGGGTTCTCAAGGTTCTGGCCCGTCCTACGCTGGGTGACTTGGCGCGTGCCTATGTGGAAGGCGAACTGGGTATCGAGGGCGATGCCCGGGACATCCTCAGGCTGGGCGAAAATCTGTGCAATGACTGCAGCGGGACCAGCGTACGCGGCACTGAGGCCTGGAAATGGTGGCGCCATACCCGTACCCGCGACCGCAAAAACATTCAGTATCACTATGACGTATCCAACGATTTCTATGCTCTCTGGCTGGACCGCAACCGGGTTTATTCCTGCGCCTATTTCAAGACGCCGGAGTTGAGCCTGGATGCCGCGCAGGAGGCCAAGCTGGATCTCATATGCCGCAAGCTGGATCTCAAGCCCGGCGAGCAGTTTCTCGACATCGGCTGCGGCTGGGGCGGACTCATCCTTTGGGCCGCGGAGCATTACGGCGTGCGGGCCCGGGGCATCACGCTTTCGGACAACCAGCGCGACTACGTCAACGAACAGATCGCCGCCCGGGGCCTGGCGGACCGCGTGGATGTGCGGCACATGGATTACCGCGACGTGGGCGAGGAAGGTCAGTACGACAAGGTTGCCAGCGTGGGCATGTTTGAACATGTAGGCCGGCGTAACCTCCCGCATTATTTCGCCAAGATCTTTCGCCTGCTCAAGCCGGGCGGGCTGGTGATGAACCATGGCATTACCGCCCAACTGCCCCATACCAAAGGCCTCGGCAACGGCATCGCCGAGTTCGCCGAGGAGTATGTGTTTCCCGGCGGCGAACTGGTGCACATCTCGGAAGTGATGGACGCGGCAACCCGGGCTGGCCTGGAGTGCCTGGACGGGGAGAATCTTCGGCCCCACTACGGCCGCACCCTATGGCACTGGGTGACCCGCCTGGAGAGCCGGGCCGATGAGGCCAGACATATGATCGGTGAGCGCAAGTACCGTATCTGGCGGATCTATATGGCCGGCGCCGCCCATGCTTTTGACCAGGGCTGGATGGAGTTGTGGCAGGTGCTGGCTGGCAAACCCGCGGCTGCCGGACTACAGCCCGCCTACTCGTTCAACCGCGAAAATTTCTATCGGGAACATATCAGGTCGTCCTGACTTGAATACGGCACCTGGCGCCGACTCGATATTCTCCGTGGTCCTGGTCAGCGAGGGCCGCCGCGCGACCCTGTCGGCTTGGGTGTTCGCCCTGCTGGCTGTCCTGCTGGTGATGGTGGTGTTTGTGCCGGGGGCCTGGCCCCCGGCCCAAGCGGCGGCGATGGGGCGGCTCATGTGGCCGCTGCTGTTCCTGTTCGGCGGGATGGTGTTGTACGAATTGCGCCTGCGCTTCCGCATCCGGCGGCTGGCGGGAATCAGTCGGCTGCCAGGCTGGGTATTTCGCTACGTCAATGCCCTGATAGAAATCAGCGTGCCGAGCGTGATCATTGTCATGATGGCAGAAGCGATCACGCCATTGCAGTCCCTGGCCTCGCCCGCGCCCCTTCTTTATCCCCTGATGATTTCCATGACCGTGCTGTATCTGGACAAATGGGTTTGCCTGTTTGGCGGCGCAGTCGCGGCCCTGCAATTTGGGATCCTGGTCATGTTCTATTTATCCGGTGAGACGGATCACAGTGGAATCGATCTGCTGTCCGATCCGCATGCCTATTTCGTCAAGGGCGCGTTGCTGTTCGCTTCGGGCCTGGTCGCGGCATTTCTTGCCGGGGAACTCAAGCGGCAGATGCGCGTTGCGGTCCACAATGCGGAGCAGCGTGACCATGCCGTTAGCGTGTTTGGCCAGCATGTATCACCGGAAATTGCCGAACGGCTGCTCAGGCAGCACATTGAAATCAGTGCAGAAGAGCGTGATGCCTGTGTCATGTTTCTGGATATCCGCGACTTCAGCCGGATTGCCGCTGACCGGATGCCGGCAGAGGTGATGGACTATCTGAACCGATTATTCGGGGAGTTCATCGACGTGGTGAATCTGCACAGTGGAATCGTTAACAAGTTTCTGGGTGACGGCTTCATGGCGGTGTTCGGCGCGCCCATGGATGATGACGACAGATGCCAGCACGCAGTCGATGCGGCCATGGATATCCTGCAGCGCCTGGACGCGCTCAACCGCAGCAAGGCCATTCCGCCCACCCGCATCGGCGTCGGTCTGCATGCAGGCCGGCTCATGACGGGCAATGTCGGCACTAGCCAGCGCAAGGAATACACATTGATCGGCGAGACGGTAAATCTCGCCTCCCGCATCGAAATGGCCACCAAGGAATACGACGCCGCCATCCTGGTGTCGCGGGAGGTGTGGGACTGCATCCCACGCAAGCCGGCCGGAGCTGAGGATCTGGGCCTGGTCAAACTTCGTGGTCAGTCTCGCGCGATGCGTTTGTACAAGCTGGCGCCGATGGGCGAGGCCTCAGGCCAGTAAGGTCGGCGCCTGCTGCTCCGGTCTGCTGCGCTTGGCCGCAAGGCCGCCGGACAACACAAAGCCCTTCAACAAGCCGGCGGGATTCTGCCAATTGATACTCCAGAGCTACTTGGTTCCGGGCCGGACTTTCTCGACGCAGTTCAGGTTAGCGGCCTGCACGGCTTGTCGCACGGCCTCAATCGCTCGCGGCCTCGGAAAGCTCTTGCGCCAGACGAGGCTGACAATCCTGCTGGGTGCTGGCTTGCTGAAGGGCCGATAGCTCAGCAGGCTGTCGGACGCAGTCTGCAGCCGGGTCGCAGTGCAGGGGAGCACGGTGATGCCCATCCCTGAAGCCACCATGTTGCGGATGGTTTCCAGCGAACTGGACTCCAGCGTCTTTTGCAGGCCATTCGTCGCCGAGCGGTTGAGAGCGGGGCAAGCCCGCAGCACCTGATCACGAAAGCAGTGGCCGCTGCCGAGCAGGAGCAGACTTTCCTTTTCAAGGTCAGCGCTGGCGACGGTTTTCTTACTTTTCCACTCGTGGTTGGCTGGTATCGCGACCAGGAAGGGTTCCTCATACAGTGGCAGGACCAGCAACCCCGGTTCGTCCACCGGGGTGGCGATGATCATGGCATCCAGTTCACCTTTCTTGAGCTTCTCCGTCAGCGCCCGCGTGTAATTCTCTTCCAGTACCAGGGGCATCTGCGGCGCTTGCCTGTGCAGTTCAGGTATGAGTTCGGCCAGCAGGTAAGGGGCAATGGTATAGATGGCGCCGAGCTTCAGTGGTCCCTGTAAATCATCCCTGGCCTCGGCTGCCAGATCCTTGATGCCGTCGACCAGTTCGATGATATGGGCGGCCTGTTCCGCAACACGTTCGCCTGCGGGGGTGACGCCAAGCTCACCCCCGCCGCCACGCTCGAACAGGATGATCCCCAGTTCATCCTCCAGCTTCTTGATCGCGACCGACAGCGTCGGCTGCGACACGAAACAGGCCTCCGCAGCACGCCCAAAATGTCTTTCACGGGTGACGGCAAGCACATACTTCAGTTCGGTCAGTGTCATGGATAGTCTGAAGCTATTGAGGAGTTTGGAAATGAATATTAGACCAAGTCTAAATCGTGCGCTTAAATAAGAGCATCCCAAAAGGGATTGGCAACCAACCCAATGAGGAGTTAACCATGTCTGACAACAAATGCCCGTTTGTCCACAAAGCCGGGAGCGGTAAGTCGAACCACGAGTGGTGGCCGAACCAGTTGCACCTCGAAATCCTGCACCAGCATACCCCCGAGTCCAGCCCGATGGGTCAGGGCTTCAATTACGCCGAGGAATTCAAGACGCTCGACCTCGCGGCTCGTGAAGAAGGACCTCACCGCCCTGATGACCGACTCGCAGGACTGGTGGCCGGCGGATTACGGCCACTACGGACCTTTGTTCATCCGCATGGCCTGGCACAGCGCAGGCACCTACCGCACCGGCGACGGCCGCGGCGGTGCGGGCCACGGCAACCAGCGTTTCGCCCCCCTCAACAGCTGGCCGGACAACGTCAACCTCGACAAGGCGCGCAGGCTGCTGTGGCCGATCAAGCAGAAGTACGGCAGGAAAATCTCCTGGGCGGACCTCATCATTCTCGCGGGCAACGTCGCGATGGAGTCGATGGGCTTCAAGACCTTCGGCTTCGGCGGCGGTCGCGAGGACATCTGGGCGCCGGAGATCGACGTCTACTGGGGCAATGAAGAAAAGTGGCTGGACGACAAGGCGCGCTATTCGGGCGAACGCTACCTGGAAAATCCGCTCGCTGCTGTGCAGATGGGCCTGATCTACGTCAATCCGGAAGGCCCGGGCGGCAACCCGGATCCAGTCGCGTCCGGCCGTGACGTGCGCGAGACCTTCGCACGCATGGCCATGAACGACTATGAAACCGTGGCGCTCACCTGCGGCGGCCACACCTTCGGCAAATGCCACGGCGCCGGTCCGGCCACGCACGTGGGGCCGGAACCCGAAGCCGCGCCCATCGAGCAGATGGGCCTGGGCTGGAAGAGCAGCTTCAAGAGCGGCAAGGGTGGCGACCAGATCGGCAGCGGTCTGGAAGGCTCGTGGACGCCGACCCCGATCCAATGGGACATGAGCTATCTCGACATGCTGTTCGGCAACGAGTGGGTCGTGGAGAAAAGCCCGGCGGGCGCCTGGCAGTGGACGCCCAAGCGGGAGACCGACAGCAACCAGGCGCCGGCCGCCAACGATGCCTCGAAGCGGGTCCAGATCATCATGACCGCCGCGGACATGGCGATGCGCATGGATCCGATCTACGAGCCGATTGCACGGCGCTTCCACCAGAACCCGGAAGAATTCGCCGACGCCTTCGCCCGCGCCTGGTTCAAGCTGACCCACCGCGACATGGGGCCGAAGTCGCGTTATCTCGGCCCCGAAGTGCCTGTGGAAGACCTGATCTGGCAAGACCCGATCCCGGCCGTCAATCACGAACTGGTAAACGACGCGGACGTGGCCGACCTTAAGGCCAAGGTGCTGGCATCCGGGCTGAGCGTTGCGGATCTGGTTTCGACCGCCTGGGCCTCGGCGTCCACGTTCCGCGGTTCGGACAAGCGTGGCGGCGCCAACGGCGCGCGCATCCGCCTCGCGCCGCAGAAGGACTGGGCAGCCAACCAGCCGACACTACTGGCCAAGGTGCTTGGCGAGCTCGAAACCATCCAGCGTGAGTTCAACGCTACTGGCAAGAGGGTCTCGATGGCCGATCTGATCGTGCTGGCCGGCTGCGCCGGTGTCGAAGATGCGGCCAGGAAAGCAGGCCATGCCGTGACGGTACCATTCACGCCGGGCCGCATGGACGCCTCGCAGGAACAGACCGACGCCGAATCCTTTGGCGTGCTCGAACCGATTGCCGATGCCTTCCGTAACTACCAGAAGGGCAAGTACTCCGTCTCGGCCGAGGAACTGTTGCTCGACAAGGCTCAACTGCTGACGCTCACTGCGCCGGAAATGACCGTGCTGATCGGGGGCATGCGCGCGCTGAACGCGAATGTCGGCCAGTCCAAGCACGGGGTCTTTACCAAGCGGCCGGGCGTGCTCAGCAACGACTTCTTCGTCAACCTGCTCGACATGGGCACGGTATGGAAACCCGTTTCGGATGCCGATGACGTGTTCGAGGGACGTGACCGCGAGACCGGCGAAGTCAAATGGACCGGCACCCGTGTAGATCTGGTCTTTGGTTCCAACTCCCAACTCCGGGCCATCGCGGAAGCCTACGGATGTTCGGACGCGCAGGGAAGATTCGTACACGACTTTATGACGGCCTGGACCAAGGTGATGAATCTGGATCGCTTCGACCTCGCCTGATGGCGAGGCTTGGCCCCGGAGGGCTTTTGCAGGCGGCGTTCGCGCCAAGCAACATGCCGCGTGGCATGGGGGCTTCACCGGACGAGCTGTTGCAGGCCCGGCTAATGTCGTATCCGGATGCGCACCGCTACCGCATCGGCATCAATTACGGCGCGCTGCCGGTCAACAAGCCGCGCTGCCCGGCGATGCATTACCATCGAGACGGCCACATGCGCTTCGACGGCAACTTTGGCGGCGCGCCCAATTACCAGCCCAACTCATCCGGCGGGCCGGTGGATGACGCGAGTTATAGGGAGCCGCCGCTGCGGATGTCGGGCGACGCAAGCCGCCATGACCATCGCATGGATGACGACTATCAGAGCCAGCCTGGTGCGCGCTATCGACTGATGGGTGCAAACCAGAAGACCCGGCTGGTTAACAACCTCATTGCCGCCCTCAAGCGGGTCCCGCGTGATATCCAGATGCGTCGGACCGGACATTTCTACAAGGCCGATCCGGACTACGGCCGTCGCGTGGCCGAGGGCCTGGCGAGAACTGGGACGACGTGAGCGGGAAGGCTGCCTGACGAATCAGCCCATTTCTCGCGTCACGAAGAATAATGGACTAAACATAAGGTGATGATCATGAGGACCAAACTCTGCAATACCCACAAATCGCGCAAGCGGCAAGGCGCAAACCAGGCAACCCCCGCGTGCCTGGTGATTTTCCGCAATCGGCGAGGCCCCTTTTTGCTATCGTGGGCGCTTTCCAGGCTGGGATTGGGGATCGGCGGTGCGTCGGCTGGGGCCGATGAACACATGCATGGCATCTGGCAGCAAGTTAACAAGTTGGCCGTATTCATTGTGTTGGGCTTGTCGGCCTCGGCGTGGATCAGGGGCCGCTAAATCAGGAGAAAGTCATGGCAAAAGCTGCAAAGCAAAAGGCACAGGTATTTCTAACCGACATCAAGACGCTTCGTGCCAGAGCGCGCAAGCACATTGAACAGGGGGCGGTGACCGCCGGCTACCTGGCTGACCGGGGAACTGTCATCAAGCTGTTGAACGAGGCTCTGGCCACCGAGCTGATCTGCATCCTGCGCTACAAGCGCCACTATTTCATGGCCGGCGGCATCAACGCGGATGCCGTGGCGCAGGAATTTCTCCAGCATGCGAACGAGGAGCAGCAGCATGCGGACCAGATTGCGGCCCGCATCGTTCAGCTCAAGGGCGAGCCGAACTTCAGCCCGGAGGGACTGGCCACGCGATCGCATGCGGAATATGTGGAAGGTGACGATCTGGTAAGCATGATCAAGGAAGACCTCGTCGCCGAGCGCATCGCCATTGACAGCTACGGCGAGATGATCCGCTATATGGGCGACAACGATGTGACGACCCGGCGCATGCTGGAAGGCATCCTGGCCATGGAAGAAGAACACGCCGACGACCTTTCCAGCCTGCTGGAAGACTTGAAGGCCTGAGCACCGTACTTCGCGCTGCCTGCCGGCAGACTACGTTTCAGCCCTCGTCGTAGCCCTCGTCGGTCGGGTTGTCGGCCAGATGGAAAGGATGATCGATCGGCGTATCCAGGTAGGCCTGGCGGGTCTTCTCGGATTCGAAGTACATCGTGACGTTCCCGTCCACGATGAAGGGATGGCCGGAGAGGTCGTCGATTCCGTTTCCGGTGATGGGATCGATGTAGGTCAGCATCTGGCTTGGTTCGTGCAGGCGCAAACTCTGGGTCCGATCACGCGGCAGAGGGTCGGTGGCAACGTAGTTTGTGGCATCGAGCTGATTGACGGCGGCGCCACGGCTCATGGATTCCATAGCTGACTCCTTTCGGTTGCAAGTCCGAAACTATTGTGTGGTTCCTTTATAGACCATCATGTCCGGTACAAACACACGACGCAAGCAAGGGATTGGTCGTTATCAAGCCTGTATTGGCGGTTGGCGCCACACACGCAGCGTTAGAATGGCTGACCTTAATGTCGGTTTCCGGATTTGGCATGAACATTCATGGCGCACCCACACGAACCATAGGCCCGCTGCCCGGCCACAGCGGCGTGGAGATCATCGACCAGACGCTGCTGCCGCATCGTTTGGAATTCCGCAGGCTGCATACGCTGGAGGACGCGGCTGAAGCCATCTCCGCCATGCGCGTTCGGGGCGCGCCTCTGATCGGCGCCACGGCAGCCTATGGCGTTGCCCTGGCCCTTACAGAGGATGAGTCCGAAAGCCGCCTGCAATCGGCCTGTGTCCGGCTACTTTCCACCCGGCCCACGGCGGTGAACCTGCGCTGGGCACTCGAGCGCATGCAGCACCGTCTCGCACCGCTCCCGGCAGGCCAGCGTCGAGACGCCGCCTGGGAAGAGGCGGCTGCACTGTGCGACGAGGATGTGCTGCTCAACCAGTCGATTGGCCGGCACGGCCTGGCTCTCATCAAGCAGCGTAGCGACCAGCGGCCGGGCGCTGTCAACGTCATGACCCATTGCAATGCAGGGTGGCTGGCTGCGGTCGACTGGGGTACTGCGCTGGCTCCGGTTTACGCGGCATTCGAAGCCGGCATTCCGCTCCACGTGTGGGTCAGCGAGACGCGGCCGCGCAACCAGGGGGCCGCGCTCACTGCATGGGAACTCGCGCAGCACGGCGTGCCGCACACGGTCGTCGCCGACAACGCGGCCGGCCACCTCATGCAGCACGGCCAGGTCGACCTTGTCATCGTCGGCGCGGACCGCGCGGCAGCCAACGGCGACGTAGCGAACAAGATCGGCACCTATCTCAAGGCGCTTGCCGCAAAAGACAACGATGTGCCGTTCTACGTGGCGGTTCCCGGCCCCACCATCGACTGGCGGACCGCGGATGGAGCCGGCATTCCCATCGAGCAACGTGCCGCCTTTGAAGTCACCCATATTTCGGGTCTGGCCGAGGATGGCCGCGTGATGAGCGTGCGCCTCGCGCCAGCGCAAAGCGACGCCGCCAACCCTGCCTTCGACATAACCCCCGCACGGTTCATCACCGGGCTGATCACCGAGCGCGGTGTTTGCCGGGCCACATCCGAAGGCCTGTCACAGCGCTATTCCGATGACCGGTCTGGTGCCCCCTGGACTGCATAAGCAGGACGCCATGAACGAGTCCGAGCTTCGCGCCGCCCTTGCAGAAACTGCACGGCAGACAGTCAGCCACGGTCTTAACAAGGGCTCTTCCGGCAATGTCAGCGTGCGGCTGCGCGACGGCTTTCTCATCACGCCCAGCGGTCTGCCCAACGAGACGCTGAAGCCCGATCACTTGGTAAATGTGCGCATGGATGGGCAGTCTACCGGCGACCTCAAGCCCTCCAGCGAATGGCGCATCCACCGCGACATCTATCTCGCGCGGCCGGAAGTCCATGCCATCGTGCATGCGCATTCACCCCACGCCGTCAGCCTGTCCTGCCTGCGCCATGGCGTTCCCGCCTTCCACTACATGGTGGCCGCCGCTGGCGGCAAGGACATTCGCTGTGCGGGCTATGCCACCTTCGGTACCCAGGCATTGTCAGATGCCGTGCTGACCGCGCTGCAAGACCGCCGCGCCTGCCTCATGGCCAATCACGGCTTGGTTGCGGTGGGCACAAGCCTCGACGCGGCCGTGGTGCTGGCAGCGGAAGTGGAGGAGCTCTGCGCGCAATACTGGCGGGCGAGGCTGATGGGCAAGCCGGTGCTGCTTAGCGACGCGGAAATGGACGAAGTGCTGGAGCGCTTCAGGCACTATGGACAGCGAGGAAATGATAGGGCCCGCTCTTAGAACTGACGCTTGGCAGGAACGGATTCCTCGGACTGAAGCAGACAATCAGGGCAACCGACTGGACGGCCTGGTTATCGGCAATTGCTGACCATTCAGCACCTGAGTGTTGTGGAGTCCTTCATGTCGGCCATCTGATGCCTTTTCCAAGGGTGCTGCCACAATCTGATCACCGCGTTGAGCTGAGTTGCAGGCGAATCCGCGCCGGCCCGGCCAGATTGGCGTTGCTCAGCGGTTCCCCGTATTCTCGTCCGGTACTTCTCTATACTTGTGCTCCGTTGATTGAGGCGGAGTAATAGATGACAACCGGGTGTTACATTCAGTCTTTGAGCAGGCGATCTTTCCTGACTGCGGCAGCCGCCGCAGCGATCAGCGCTGTGATCCCGGAGTATGGCAACGCGTTTTATGGGCGGCATAAGGCGGATGCCCGTTCGGTCATTCGCGAACGCGCCTGGCGAGAATTGCAACGCCGCATCTCGGGTCCGGTGCTACGCCCCTGGAACGAAGCGTTCGCCTGGATCGCGCTGCCCAACAATCTGCGCTATTCGGCGGCCATTCCCCAGGGGATCGCACGCTGTCGCAATGCACACGACGTCTCCGAGGCCATCCTTTGGGCGCGCGAACATCGGGTGCCGCTTGTCGCACGCTCGGGTGGACATTCCTATGCCGGCTACTCCACGACGAACGGACTCATGATCGAGACAACGCTGATGGGCGGCGCAACATTCGATCGCAGCACGGGCGTGGTAAGCGTCGAGGGTGGTGCGTTGAATGCTGCTGTCTACGACGCGTTGCGCGCCGAGAACCTCGCCATCACCCATGGCCGCTGTCCCAGCGTCGGCGCGGCGGGTTTTCTGCTCGGCGGCGGCATCGGCTTCAACATGCGCGAACGTGGCATCGCCAGTGATTCGATGCTGGAATCCGAGCTGGTCACGGCGGACGGCAGACTGCTTACGCTCGGCGACAAGCCGCACCAGAATCCCGAGCTGTTCTGGGCGTGTCGTGGCGGGGGCGGCGGCAATTTCGGCATCAATACGTCCTTCAAACTGAAGACCTTCGCGGTCGATCGCGCGACGGTTTTCCACATTATCTGGAATACGAATGCCGAGGCAGTCGCGTCCGCATTGATGGAAACGCTTGGGAAGGCGCCGCTTGCACTGGGTTCGCGCATTTCGCTGCAGGCCCCGTCTCCCGAACAGCGCAGGGCCGGCAAGGACGTCACCGTGGATCTCCTCGGCCAGTTCAGAAGTGCCACGCCGCAGGACCTGCGCGCGCTGCTAGATCCCTGCTACAAGCTGGCGACGCCCTTTGCCGAAGAGATCCGGGAGATGAGCTATTGGAAGGGGCAGGATTTTCTGAGCGAAAACCAGAATCCAGTCTACTTTCAGGAACGTTCGGCATTCGTCAACAAGCCGTTCGGAAGCGATGCGCTGGCGATGGGCTTCAAGCACCTGCGCGCATGGCCGGGCACCTCGGAATACGGCGACCTGCGCTTCTTCCAGACCGGCGGCGAGGTGAACACCCTTTCGCCAACCGCGACGGCCTTCGTCCATCGCAACAGCGAGTGGCTGCTGGTCGTCGGCCTGTACTGGACGCAACAGGACAATCGGAACGAAGCGCTGATCCGCGCGAACCATGAGTGGCAGAATGAATTCTACGGCGCGATGCTGCCGCTGGTCGGCGGCGGCGCTTATCAGAACTTCGCCGACCCATCGCTCAAGGACTGGCGGCGCTCCTACTATGCCGACAATCTGTTCAAGCTGGCACGCGTGAAGAAGGCTGTCGATCCGGACAACGTGTTCACCTTCCCGCAGGCAGTCTAGCGGCCCAGACCAGCCATTCGCCAACTCTCCGCGAACTGGCGCTTCTCGACCAAAGGAGGCGGCCAGGAATAAAAGAGAGAGCAGGGTCGGCGAGCGTCTGCTGACAGGCTCAGCGAATGAGTACTCCCGACTGAGGCGGTGTGGAAGCCACTCAGCGAAAATACCCATGTAATGGACCTTATTCACCCCGGAAAAGATCATAGATGACTAGCGTGGAATGCGCGGCTGTCATTCATGGCCGCGGTCTTGGCGGCGTTGCAAGGGTTCATTTCAACCATTCCACCGAGAGGACACACGGCATGCGTTTCGCCATTATCATCGTCGCGTTCACTTCACTCACTGCGCACGCTGATAACGCACTTGAACTCAACATCTTCGGGCTTTCCCATCATTGGGATCGGGCAGAGGCCCAAAGACTTCACACCGAACATGAGACCCACCCCGGCATAGGCCTGCGCTATGAACTGGCTGCGCATAAATGGTGCGCTACGCCGTTCGCCGAAGGTGGCATCTACAGTGATTCAGGTGCCAACACCAGTTACTACGCCGCTCTCGGCTGCAAGGGACTTAAGCTAACTGACAATATCCATTAGGGCTTGGGTATTGCCCTTATGCAGAGTGAGACCTACAACGACGGCAAGGCATTCGTTGCCCCGGTGCCTTTGCTCACTTGGCAGGTCTCCAAGGTCACGCTCAACTTCATCCAGTACCCGAGAATCAAGAGCCTGGGCATTATCAATACCACGGGGTTTTATCTTTCCGTCCCGCTCCCGTGATCCCCATCATTTTGACCGGAACACGTCGGCGGGCTAGCGAATCGCCGCGTTCTGCTTTCTCAACTTTCCGAGTCGCCTGCAGTGCCAGGATGGGAATCTGCATTCATGGCTGAAGTATTTTCCTGGCCCACGCCAGAATGGGCTGCAGGCGCGGCGGCAACATCTCTTCGGCTTCGTCAAAGTTTACCCAGCGCCATTCGTGATGTTCCGGGTGCCCGAGTTCCGGCGAGACTGGCAGGGTGACATTTTCTTGCTGAGTCTCGGCCAGGTAGTAGCGGGCGACCTTGCCTTGGCCGTAGGGTGCCGTTTCGCAGAATACTTCGCCCCAGCGAAAGACCGCATCGGTGATAGAGGACTCTTCCGCCGTTTCGCGGATCGCTGCTTCCAGTGGTGTCTCGTTCGGTTCGACCCGGCCTTTGGGAAAATCCCAGTTGCGCCAGGCGCGAAGCACCAGCAGCCGCCAGCTATCATCTTCTCGGCGAACGACGACCACGCCGGCGGAGAAGGCAGGGGGCGTGGCGTTGGTTGGAATTTGAGAGCCAGACACTTTGAACGCTAAAGAATCAACCTGAGATCGCTGGATCGCCACGGTCCCAAGTGGCTCGCAATGACGGGTGCTTCAGTGGTTCCTCAATGGTCGCACACGACAAAACGCTCGAACTGTCGGGCAATCTCTTGCCCCACGGATGCCAGGCGGGTCGTGCGCGCCATGTTGCGATTCAGGAATGCGTCCTGGCAACCCTGGCTGCGGAATGCCTGGATGACATAGTGCTTTACGCCTCGCTCAGCCAGGTCACCCGCCAGGCTGCGGACAGTTTCGTCATCAAGCAGGCCTGGGTGTACGGTGGTGCGGATTTCATGCTCGATGCCTGACTTCAGAACCAGGTCGAGCGAGGCGAGCGCGCGTTCACCGCTGCCTCGCGCGCCGGTGATGCGGGCGTAATCTGAAAAAGGCGCTTTCACATCCAGGCCCACCCAGTCCAGCAGCGGCAGGATTGTCGCCAGCCGCTGCGGATACATTCCGCCGGTGTGCAGGCCGATCCTGAAGCCCAGTTCGCGCACTTCAGTTACGGCATTCAACAGGCCAGCCTGCAGCGTCGGCTCGCCGCCGGAAAACACCACCGCGTCAAGCAGGCCGTGGCGGCGGCGGAGCAACCCGACCACGGATTCCCAACTCACCTCGTGCTCGCCCCGCGCCGGAATCAGGCCGGTGTTGTGGCAATAGCGGCAGCGCCATGGGCAGCCCTGGCAAAAAACCACGGCGGCCAGCATGCCGGGCCAGTCAGTGGTGGAAAGCGGCGTGAAGCCACCGATCCTGAGCATGAGCGACTTACCTCAGATTGCTGCGGCCCTCGACGAAGAAGCGACGTTCCCTATGCTCGCTCTGCTTGCCCTTGTTGAAGCTGGTCACCGGGCGGTGGTAGCCCATGACGCGGGTCCACACCTCGCATCGGGTGCGTTCTTCATCCTTGAGGGCCAGGGTGTTCTGAAGGGCGAATGGAAGGGTCATGTCGTTCATGCAAGTCTCCTTTGTTTAGATTAGGCAGCAGCAGCGCTCTTGCGGGCCAGGGCTTCCTCGTCGCAGCGCGGGCAGAACTCGTGCTCGCCAGCGAGGTAGCCATGTTTGGGGCAAATCGAGAAGGTAGGCGTTACCGTGATGTAGGGCAAACCGAAGCGCGTAAGCGCCCGGCGCACCAGGTTTCTGCAGGCGTCTGCTGAGGAGATATGTTCCGCCATGTAAAGATGCAGCACCGTGCCGCCAGTGTACTTGCGCTGCAATTCATCCTGCCGCTCCAGGACTTCAAACGCATCGTCGGCGTAGCCCACCGGAAGCTGCGTCGAGTTGGTGTAATAGGGCGCATCCCGGGTGCCGGCCTGGAGAATGTCCGGGTAGCGCTTGCAGTCTTCCTTGGCGAAGCGGTAGGTGGTGCCTTCGGCCGGCGTGGCCTCCAGGTTGTACATGTGGCCAGTCTCTTCCTGAAAAGTGGCAATGCGGGTGCGAATGTGGTCCAGCAGCCGCACCGCAGAGGCGTGGCCCCATTCGGTGGTGATGTCATGTTCGTCGGCGGTGAAGTTACGGATCATCTCGTTGACGCCGTTCACGCCGATGGTGGAAAAGTGGTTGCGCAGGGTGCCAAGATATCGCCTGGTGTAGGGAAACAGGCCGTTGTCCATCAGACGCTGGATTTCCTTGCGCTTGATCTCCAGGCCGTTGCGCGCCATGTCGAGCAGCGCATCGAGCCGGCGGAGCAGCCCGGCTTCGTCGCCCTTGTATTCATAGCCCAAGCGCGCGCAGTTGACCGTCACCACCCCGACCGAGCCGGTCTGCTCGGCCGAGCCGAACAGGCCGTTGCCACGCTTGAGCAATTCGCGCAGATCGAGTTGCAGGCGGCAGCACATGGAACGGATATGCTTGGGTTCCATCTCGGAGTTGATGAAGTTCTGGAAGTAGGGCAAGCCGTAGCGCGCGGTCATGGCAAACAGCCGGTCCGCGTTTGCCGACTCCCAGGGGAAATCCGGCGTCATGTTGTAGGTCGGGATGGGAAAGGTGAAAACCCGGCCTTTGGCGTCGCCGGTGGTCATCACCTCGATGTAGGCGCGGTTGATCATGTCCATCTCAGCCTGCAATTCGCCGTAGGTGAATGGCGTCTCGACGCCACCGATGACGGGCACCTGCTCGCGCAAATCCTCCGGGCAGGTCCAGTCGAAGGTCAGATTGGTGAACGGTGTCTGTGTACCCCAACGCGACGGCACGTTGAGGTTGTAGATGAGTTCCTGGATGCACTGCTTCACCTGCTCATAACTCATCGCGTCCTTGCGGATAAAGGGCGCCATGTAGGTGTCGAAGGAGGAAAATGCCTGAGCGCCGGCCCATTCGTTCTGCAGCGTGCCGAGGAAGTTGACGATCTGGCCGACCGCGCTCGACATGTGCTTCGGCGGCCCTGCTTCCACCTTGCCCGGCACGCCGTTGAGCCCTTCGTGCAGCAGGGTGCGCAATGACCAGCCGGCGCAATAACCGGCCAGCATGTCGAGATCGTGGATGTGGAGCGCGCCTTCACGATGCGCCTCGCCCAGCTCGGGCGGGTAGACATGATTGAGCCAGTAGTTGGCGACAACTTTTCCCGAGACATTGAGGATCAGCCCGCCCAGCGAGTAGCCCTGGTTGGCATTGGCATTGACGCGCCAGTCCTGACGCGAGAGGTATTCGTTGATCGAGGCTTCCACGTGCACCACTGTCTTGCGGTCTTCGCGCAGTTTCTTGTGGGTCTCGCGATAGACGATGTAGGCGCGCGCCGTCTTCAGGTGATTGGCCGCAATCAGGCACTGTTCCACCACATCCTGGATGCTCTCTATGCCGGGGGGCACTCCGCGGAATTTGTGTATCAGCACTTTGACCGCCTGGGCTGTCAGCAGATCAGCTTCGGCTTCGCCAAATTCGCCTGCGGCCTGTCCGGCGCGCAACATGGCCGAGCGGATCTTGCCGGCGTCGAATCCGGCCCTCCGCCCGTCGCGCTTGACCACCTCTCGCGGCAGCATAGCGACTGCTCCGTCCATCACCGTCTCCTTGTTTATCAATATTTGGTGTATCTGGTTAGTAACCATACAACATGTTGTGGACTTGTCAAGGTGAGTTTCAGGTGGCTTTATCGTGATACTGTACCTCACGTTGTGAGGTGACTTGCATCACGCGAGATCGACGGAGGACCGCAATGAGCACGATTCAGGCGGACGGAAGCGACGCTATCCGGATTCGCGCTCCCAATTCAACTGAGGGTACGCCGTGATTGCGCGGAATGCAGGAAACAAGTCCTGGTGAAACAAATCAGTACCAGTCTGGATCGTGGTGCGTGCATGCAAGCCGGCCTTTCGCCCTTGCTGCTGCAGGCAAAAATATTTCCGCCACGCGGCGCTGCCTGTGGCATGGCGGAAGGCCTGACCTGATTTGCTCGCATGCATAGAACAAGCAGCGAATTTACTAAGGCGATCCGGATCTTCCCGGTGTCATCCGGGTGGCGTATGAGTACAATTCTGCACTGAGCATTGAATCGGATTAGACAAGTTACTTCATGAGAACACGAAGGCGCTGGCCAGGGCGATCAAGAATTGTGCCAGACGCTCAAACGGTGACGAAGCCTGCAAACGGAAAGCAAAGGATGAGAATGAAACGCGTGGATGATTTCCGCCTGCGCTTCGGGAAATGGGAACTGGTGCCGATCGTCGTCGGCGGCATGGGGGTGGATATCTCAAGTGCCGAGCTGGCGCTCGAAGTCGCGCGCCTCGGTGGCATCGGCCATATCTCCGACGCCATGGTGCAGACTGTATCCGACCGGCGCTTTGACACCCGTTTTGTCAGCGACAAGCTCAAGCAGTACAAACACAACGTTGCCAGCAGCGACAAGTCTTCCGTGCACTTCAAGCTCGAGGTACTCGAGGAAGCCACGCGCAATCATGTGGGGCGGACCATGGAGGCCAAGCGCGGCAACGGCATGATCTTCATCAACTGCATGGAAAAGCTCACCATGAACTCGCCGCGCAATACGTTGCGCATGCGCTTGAGCGCCGCGCTCGATGCCGGTATCGACGGCATTACTCTCAGCGCCGGCCTGCACCTGGGGTCGTTCGCGCTTATCGAAGATCATCCGCGCTTCCGCGACGCCAAGCTCGGTATCATCGTTTCCTCGTTGCGCGCGCTGGCGATGTTCCTGCGCAAGAATGCCAAACTGCGGCGCCTGCCAGACTACGTCGTGGTCGAAGGGCCGCTTGCCGGCGGCCACCTCGGCTTCGGCATGGACTGGGCGAAGTACGACTTGCACGCCATCGTCGGCGAAGTGCTGACGTACCTGAAGACCGAGCATCTCGAGATCCCGGTGATTGCCGCCGGCGGTGTCTTCACCGGCAGCGACGCCACCGCTTACCTCGAACTGGGCGCAGCCGCCGTGCAGGTGGCGACGCGCTTCACTGTCACGCGCGAGTGCGGTCTGCCGGACAAGGTCAAGCAGGAATATTTCAGGGCCACTGAAGACGACATCGAGATCAACACCGTGTCGCCGACTGGTTACCCGATGCGCATGCTCAAGCGCAGCCCCGGGATTGGTTCGGGCATCCGCCCCAACTGCGAAGCCTACGGCTACCTGCTCGACGCCATTGGCAACTGTGCATACATTGATGCGTACAACCGAGAAGTCGCCCTGCATCCGGAGGCGAAGAAGCTATCAGTCAAAGACAAGACCTGCCTGTGCACCCATATGCGCAACTTCGACATCTGGACCTGCGGCCACTATGTCTACCGCCTCAAGGACACCACCCTGCGCCTGCCGGATGGAAGCTATCAGGTGCTGAGTGCAGAGCACGTGTTCCGCGATTACCAGTTCAGCACCGACCAGCAAATCGCACTGCCCGCCTGAGCGGCGTTTGCCTCGCCGGACGCTGGTGGAAACCGGGTCCCGTTGGTCGAAATCACGATGCTTGCTCCGTCACTGCGCGATCGGGTGAATGCGGCTTCAGAAGTCGCCTTGTCGATGCTGACCTGCA
The DNA here is from genome assembly GCA_963746955.1 of uncultured beta proteobacterium. Taxonomy (GTDB): domain Bacteria; phylum Pseudomonadota; class Gammaproteobacteria; order Burkholderiales; family Thiobacillaceae; genus DASQBT01. The sequence goes on from CAVVDR010000017.1 coordinate 118,489, forward strand.
TTTCACAATAGGCATTCGTCGGCATGGGTTCGTCACCGCAACCGCAACTCACGATGATTTCGGTAAAGAACACGCCCACCTTCGCCCGGATGGAAGCGATGTCCTCAATACAGTGCAAGAGGGTGATCGTCACGTTCCTGTCATCGACGTATCCGCCTTGATTGACACCCTGATCCAGTGGCAGGGTGCCTGAATCGAGATTCGCGATCTCGGCCTTCAAGCTCGATGCAAATTCCTCGGTTTGCCAGCAATGCAGTGTGTTGGGTAATTCGGGCATTTCTCGTCTTGGGCGAAAAAATGGAAGGGAAGCCGTTTCCGTGCTTCGTAATGCTCTTGTTCATTGTGACAACCGCCACGCCATCATGGGGACAAAATCCCCAAGCAACATACTCGACTACTTTAGTCGGATATGGGTGTATAAATAAGATTATGGCAACCGGCAAATCTGCCGCCACCTGCAATGTGGTACCCATTACGCAAAGGAAACACCATGCGAAACGTCCATATCGATCATCAAGGGAGTGCCCTCAATTTTCAAAGTGCCAGCATCCTCGCCAAAGGCATTGCCAGGGAAAACCAGATGCAGGATCCCACCATCATGTCGTGGCATCAATACAACAGCGCCATGCCTGCCTACTACGACGGCGCGAATCCTGATACCTGGTGGGAAAAATACGGAGCCGGCAATGGCGGCAGGCTGGAGATCAGCGTGGGTGATGACTACCGGTTCGTCATGATGGACGCGCGCGGCTATGAAACCCTGGGCGAGATGCCCCTCCGCAACCTGTCGGATAGTCACGGCAATCAGTATCTCTGCCACAGTTCCATGCTGGGCAAAGACTCCAGCACACCTACCCTGGAGGCGTGCGTTCTCCTGGATGGATGGCTGGCTGATCAGTACTGATCGCGTTCAAAGAAGAGGTTGAAACACTGCGCAGACTTGCCAAAGAGCGCTGGTTTGCATCACTAGCAATATTAGGAGGCTAGAGATGGAAAAGGGCTACGTTTCCGATTTCACGGTTTTCATGAACCGCTATCTGAAGGAACATCCGGAAGTGGTCGAAGATCAGCAGCGTGGCTGGAACATCGATCGGAACCACGCGGTCGATTTCGAAGAACTGAAGGAGGTCGAGGAAGATCGGGCACCGGACGACACCTATGGATTCAACCCAGTTCGGGATTTATTGGTTCGGCACTAGTCAACCTGTCCTGGGCGCCTTGGCGAGATCTTCTGAGCAGATCCTTCAGGCGTGCCGAATGCCGCATCGACAACGTCCGGTTCTGAGCCGCGAACGGAGCTTCCAAGGCCGCCTTGCCGTGGGCCATACGCCGCGCCTGGTTTCAACGAGGCGCGCGCCGACAGTGAGAACGAGGAGGGTCTGCGCCAGTTCTTCAAGGAGTTCTTCTTTCCCGGCGGCATCGGCAGCCATTGCACGCCAGAAACGCCGGGTTCGATCCACGAGGGCGGCAAGCTGGGCCACTCGATCTCCCATGCGTTTGGTGCGGCATACGGCAATCCCGATCTGAATCGTCACTGTGATGGTGGGGGACGGTGAGTCGGAAACCGCGCTGGCCACCTCCCGGCATTCCAGCAAGTTCCTCAATCCCACCTGCGACGGCGTTCTGTTGCCTATCCTTCACCTGTGCCGTCAAAATGCTTACGAACACGGCATTGATCTATCGGAGGCGGATGGCTGGACCTGGCCGAGTTGACTGCCAAACAGGAGAACCCATGAACAAACGCCAGAGCAGCCTGGAGCAGATCCTGCCGCCAGCAGAACCTACCCGTACCGGCCTGTCCGTTGCGGCCATCCGTCAGGCCTTTCTCGACAACCTGTACTACATCCAGGGGCGCTCTCCGGCGGTGGCCACCGCCCAGGATCGCGACAACGCGCTCGCCTATACCCTGCGTGATCGCTTGCAAAATGCTGGCTCGACACGGTGCAGACCTACAAGCAGAACAACTGCCGCACGGTCTGCTACCTGTCCGCGGAATACCTGCCCGGGCCGGAGTCCGCCGACAACCTGCTCAACCTGGGCATCATGGACAACACCCGCAAGGCCCTGGCCGAACTGGGCCTTGATGTAGACAGCATCATCGAGTCGGAGCAGGAGCCCGGTCTTGGCAATGGCGGTCTCGGCCGGCTGGCGGCGTGTTTCATGGATTCGCTCGCCACCCTGCAGATTCCGGCGACCTGCTATGGCATTCGTTACGAGTACGGAATCTTCGCCCAAGTAATCAAAGACGGCTGGCAGGCGGAAGTCACCGACACCTGGCTGCACTTCGGCAACCCCTGGGAAATGCGGCGGCCGAACATCGTGTTCGAGGTCAAGGTCGGCGGGTATACCGAGCAGTACCACGATGAAAAAGGACGGCTCCGTGTGCGCTGGCTGTCGGAGGACCAGTTTCGCGGTGTCGCCTACGACACTCCGGTCCCCGGCTACGGCGTCAACACGGTGAATCTTTTGCGCCTCTGGAGCGCCGAGGCGAGCGAGTCGTTCGACTTCCAGGCCTTCAATCAGGGCGACTATGTTGGCGCGGTGATGCGCAAGGTCCGCTCCGAAAACATCAGCAAGGTGCTCTATCCAAACGACGAGGCCGAGGGCGGCAAGCGCCTGCGCCTGATCCAGCAGTACTTCTTCGTTACTTGCGCGCTGCAGGACATGCTGCGCATCCTCTTCGCCACCGGCCAGCAGCTGGAGCGCTTCGCCGAGAAGTTCGCGGTTCAGCTCAACGACACACACCCCACCATCGCCATTGCCGAATTAATGCGACTTCTGGTCGATGTGCATGGCATGGAATGGGAGCCGGCCTGGGAGATCACGGCCAACGCCATGGCCTACACCAACCACACACTGCTTCCGGAGGCGCTGGAGAAGTGGCCCTTGCCACTTTTCAAGAGCGTGCTGCCACGCCACCTGGAGATCATCTACGAGATCAATGACCGCTTTCTTGACATCTTGCGTCTGCGTTACCCCCACGACCAGGAACGCCTCGGCCGGCTATCGATCATTGAGGAGGGCGCCCCGCCCTACGTGAACATGGCCAAGCTGGCATGCGTCGGCAGCATGGCCATCAACGGCGTCGCCGAACTGCATAGCAGATTGCTCAAGCAGACCTTGCTAAGTGATTTTTACGACTTGTGGCCGGAGAAGTTCCAGAACAAGACCAACGGAGTGACGCCGCGCCGTTTCATCGCCCTGGCCAACCCGCTGCTTGCTGCCCTGCTCGACGAAATCATCGACGGCGACTGGCGACGCGATCTGGACAAGCTCCGCCGACTGGAGTCCTATGCCGGAGACGGCGCCTTCCGGGACCACTGGCGCGCTATCAAGCGCATGGCCAAGGAACACCTCGCAGATCATATCCTTCTCTGCTGCGGCATCAGCCTGGATCCCGACACGCTTTTCGACATTCAGGTCAAGCGCATCCACGAATACAAACGCCAGCACCTCAACGTGCTGCACATCGTCAGCCTCTACCTTCGGCTGAAGCAAGACCCGTCGCTCGAAATCACGCCGCGCACCTTCATCTTCGGTGGAAAGGCCGCGCCTGGTTATCAAATGGCGAAGCTGATCATCAAGCTGATCAATTCGGTGGCCGAGGTCATTAACGGTGACCCCGGAGTCAACAAGGTACTTAAGGTGGTGTTCGTACCAGACTTTAACGTCAAGACCGGCCAGCGCATATATCCCTCCGCTGACCTCTCCGAGCAGATCTCAACCTCAGGCAAGGAAGCCTCCGGTACTGGCAACATGAAGTTCACCATGAACGGCGGGCTCACCATTGGCACTCTGGACGGCGCCAATGTGGAGATCCGTGCCGCCGTTGCCCAGGAGAACTTTTTCCTGTTCGGCAAGACCGCGAAGCAGGTGGACGAGACTTGGGCGGCGGGCTATCACCCCAGGGACATCTATCACCAAAACGAAACCCTTCGAGGCGTTATCGACCTGATCAACTCGGGTCTTTTCTCACGCGGCGATGAGTGGCTGTTTCGACCGCTGACCGACAATCTGCTGAGCAGCGATCCCTTTATGGTGTGCGCCGACTTTCAGGACTACATTGACTGCCAGGCCCGGGTGAGCCAGGCGTATGAAGATCCGGAGCAGTGGTCGCGCATGTCCATCCTGAATGTCGCACGCTGCGGGCAATTTTCGTCAGATCGTGCTGTCCGCGAATACAATGCAGATATCTGGCGCGCGACCCCAGTGTCGGTGAAAGTATCTGCGGCATGATAGCCACTGCACCGGCGCCGAACCATAGCTTCCTCGGCCGCATTCGCCCGGACGGCAGTGGCATAATTGTAACTATGTGCCGCTACCCTTTCATCGACTTCAGGTATAGACCATGAGCACCCGCATCCAGACCATCCGCGCCCGCGAAATCCTCGACTCACGCGGCAATCCCACCGTTGAAGTCGAGGTCGCCTTCGACGGCGGTGCCTTCGGCCGCGCAGCCGTGCCATCGGGCGCTTCTACGGGTGTGCACGAGGCTCTGGAACTGCGCGATGGGGATTCGGCGCGCTATGGCGGCAAGGGCGTGAAGAAGGCGGTTGGCCACGTCAACAGCGAGATTCGCGTGGCCGTCACAGGCATGGATGGCCTCGATCAGGGTGCGGTGGACCGGGCCATGCTGGCCCTGGACGGCACCGCGCATAAGGAAAAGCTGGGCGCCAACGCCATCCTGGGCGTCAGTCTGGCGGTGGCCCGCGCCGCCGCGAATGCCTGCAACCTGCCGCTATTCCGCTACCTGGGTGGCGCGGCCGCGTGCCGCCTGCCGGTGCCCATGTTTAACATCCTGAACGGCGGCGTGCACGCCAACTGGCAGGGCACCGACTTGCAGGAATTCATGGTCGCCCCGGTTGGCGCGCCCAACTTCGCAGAGGCTCTGCGTTGGGGCGCCGAGGTCTATCATGCGCTGAAAAAGGTATTGAAGGACGCCGGCCATTCCACCGGCGTGGGCGACGAGGGCGGCTTCGCGCCAGCGTTGAAGCGCAACGTCGAGGCGCTGGAACTTATCGTCCAGGCCATCGTCGCCGCCGGCTATCGACCCGGCGAGGACGTCGCCATCGCCCTGGACCCTGCCTCCAGCGGATTTTTCGAGGACGGCCTGTATCACCTGCGCACCGAAAACCGCAAGGTGGACGCCGCCGAGATGGTGGCAATGTATGCCGACTGGGTGGCGCGCTTTCCCATCGTCGTTCTGGAAGACGGCCTGGCGGAGGATGACTGGCCGGGCTGGAAGATTCTCAATGAGAATCTTGGCGACAAGATCGAGTTGGTGGGCGATGATCTCTTCGTCACCAACGTGACGCGCATCCAGCGCGGCATAGACGAGAACGTCGCCAACGCGGTGCTGATCAAGCTTAACCAGATCGGCTCACTCACCGAGACCGTGGCGGCCGTGAACCTTGCCTACGGCGCCAACTGGGGGGCAATGGTGTCGCACCGGAGCGGCGAGACCGTGGACAGTTTTATCGCCGACCTTACAGTTGCCCTCGGCACCGGCCACCTCAAGACTGGCGCGCCATGCCGGGGCGAGCGCGTGGAGAAGTACAACCAGCTGATGCGCATTGAGGAATACCTCGGCGATTCGTCAGTGTTTGCTGGGCGAAAGGCTTTCGTGCGTTGAACGCACGCGATTGCCCTCGGGGGACCACTTGTCCGCCTTTGGATTGATTGGGGCGATTTAGTTGCTTTATGTTGCACAGAATCGGATCGTTGGTAGATGCCAAGGGGTATCTCATAGCACAGTGCTTGGCATGCATGGAGCATGTTCACCAGCCGCCGCTTACCCTGTCAGAGCGACATTCGACCGAGCGTTGCGATGCCTTCTTGCGCCCCACCTATGCTCAAACCAGCGCGCAGGTTCAGAACCGACCATTCCCTGGCGTGTGGCAGATAGCCGCATCTGGCCGAATTGGTCCTATACTTGTTAGGCATGACTCCGCGAGACAGTTATTCATTGTTATTCATTGATAGTCACGCACAATGGCCAATACTGGATGCGCATCCACGAGCCAGGGGCGGCTTCCGGCGGCTATCTACGATGATTTCAGCAGGGTGCACGGTGACGCCTGGGTCCGAGTTGCCGGATGCTGAAGGCGGCCTGCAGTATTGCCCGACGTTCAATGGTTTCGCGCGATATCACAATTGTATTGGGCGCCATGAACCATCATCCATGATAACTCGTTATTTGTTGGCACCATTCGCGCTCAATTCGGTCCAATCACAACCGTTATTCTTGTGGCATGCGCATTGCTTATGCCATCACAGGCCCCCTATAAATCATCAGTTGGGAGTACGTCATGAGCTTGTTCCACCAATACATTGAACGATACCGCCGGGTAGAAGAGGAGTACTCGCTGGAGGAATTCCTCGACATCTGCAAAAACAACCAAATCGCCTACGCTACCTCCGCCGAACGCATGCTGGCGGCCATTGGCGAGGCGGAGCAGGTGGACACACGTCGGGATCCGCGCCTCTCGCGTATCTTTTCCAACAAGGTAATCAAGGTCTATCCCGCCTTCAAGGACTTCTACGGCATGGAGGAGACCATCGAACAGATCGTTTCCTACTTCCGCCATGCTGCTCAAGGCTTGGAAGAGAGAAAGCAGATCCTCTACCTGTTGGGTCCGGTAGGGGGCGGCAAGTCCTCTCTAGCCGAGAAGCTCAAGCACCTGATGGAGAAGGCGCCGTTCTACGCCATCAAGGACTCGCCGGTGAACGACTCGCCCTTGTCTCTGTTCTCCGCTGAAGAGGACGGCGACATTCTGGAGAAGGAATACGGCATACCCAGCCGCTATCTCGGCAGGGTGCTCTCCCCCTGGGCCGTCAAGCGCCTGCATGAACACAACGGCGACATCACCAAGTTTCGCGTGGTCAAACGCTGGCCTTCAGTTTTGGGGCAGGTGGCTATCTCCAAGACCGAGCCGGGCGACGAAAATAACCAGGATATCTCCTCGCTGGTGGGCAAGGTGGACATCCGCAAGCTGGAAAAATATTCCCAGGACGACCCGGATGCCTATAGCTACTCGGGCGGCCTGTGCCTGGCCAACCAGGGCCTGATGGAATTTGTCGAAATGTTCAAGGCGCCCATCAAGGTACTGCATCCCTTGTTGACCGCCACCCAGGAAGGTAACTACAAGGGTACTGAAGGCTTCGGCGCGATCCCTTTCGACGGCGTGGTGCTGGCCCACAGCAACGAATCAGAATGGACGGCGTTCCGCAACAACAAGAACAATGAGGCCTTCCTTGATCGTATCTACATCGTCAAGGTGCCTTACTGCCTGAGGGTATCCGAGGAAGTGAAGATCTACCAGAAACTGCTGCACCACAGCTCACTGGCCGAATCGCCCTGCGCACCCGGCACGCTGGAGATGCTGGCCCAGTTTTCGGTGCTTACCCGCCTGAAAGAGCCGGAAAACTCCAGCCTCTTCTCCAAGATGCGCATCTACGACGGCGAGAATCTCAAGGACACCGATCCCAAGGCCAAGAGCTACCAGGAATACCGGGATTTCGCTGGCGTCGACGAGGGCATGACGGGCATCTCCACCCGCTTCGCCTTCAAGATCCTGTCCCGCGTGTTCAACTTCGACCAGAGCGAGATTGCCGCCAACCCGGTGCACCTGCTCTACATCCTGGAGCAGCAGATCGAGCAGGAGCAGTTCCCGCCCGAGCTGGAACAGCGTTACGTGGCCCACCTGAAGGAATACCTGTCACCCCATTACGCGGAGTTCATTGAGAAGGAACTGCAGACCGCCTACCTGGAGTCCTATTCGGAATACGGCCAGAACATCTTCGACCGTTACGTGACCTACGCCGACATGTGGATACAGGACCAGGAGTATCGGGACCCGGACACCGGGGAGATCCTGAACCGGGGACAGCTCAACATCGAGTTGGAGAAGATCGAGAAGCCTGCCGGCATCGCTAATCCGAAGGATTTTCGCCATGAAGTGGTCAATTTCGTCCTCCGCGCCCGTGCCCAGAACCACGGCAAGAACCCGGCCTGGACCAGTTATGAGAAGCTGCGTGCGGTGATCGAGAAACGCATGTTTTCCAGCACCGAGGATCTGCTGCCGGTGATCTCCTTCAACGCCAAGGCGTCGAGTGAGGAACAGAAGAAGCACCAGGATTTCCTCCAGCGCATGGTATCCAAGGGCTACACCGACAAGCAGGTGAGACTGCTGGCCGAGTGGTACCTGCGGGCGAGGAAGGCATCCTGACGGGACAAGGTAATGAGCCAACTCGTCGACCGCCGCCTGTCCGGCAGAAATCGTAGCGCCGTCAACCGACAGCGCTTCCTGCGCCGCTTCAAGGGACAGATCCGCAAGGCTGTGACGGATGCCATATCCGGACGCAAAGTCGCGGACCTGGAACGGGGCGAAGAGGTTTCCATTCCGTCCAAGGACCTGTCGGAGCCCATCTTCAACCACGGCCCCGGCGGCCGCCGCAACGTCGTCCACCCCGGCAACAAGGAGTTTGTTGGCGGCGATAGGGTGGACCGTCCTGACGGCGGCGGCAGCGGTGGCGGCGGCAACGCCTCGCAGGATGGCGAGGGCATGGACGATTTCGTGTTTGAGCTCTCCAAGGAAGAGTTCATGGACTTCTTCTTCCAGGATCTGGCCCTGCCGGATCTGGTGAAAAAGCAACTCGCCGCCGTGCCAGAGGTAAAGCGGGTTCGCGCCGGCTTTGTCAGCCAGGGCAATCCGTCTAACCTGCACGTGGTGCGCTCGATGAAGCAGGCCGTTGGCCGCCGCCTGGCGTTGGCCTCCGGCCCCCGGGAAGCCTTGCGCGAGGCAGAGGAAGCGCTGGAAGATCTGATGACCCGAGGCCTCGGAGGCAGCCCCGAAGCGGACGAGTTGCGCGAGGTCATCGAAACTCTCAAGACCCGCATCGCCGGCGTGCCTTTCATTGACACCTGGGATCTGCGCTATGCGAACCGCGTCGATCTGCCCCAGCCCAGCAGCCAGGCCGTGATGTTCTGCCTGATGGACGTGTCCGGTTCCATGGACGAAAACCGCAAGAACATCGCCAAGCGCTTCTTCATGCTGCTCTACCTGTTTCTCACCAGGAGTTATGAGCGCATTGACGTGGTCTTCATCCGCCATCACACCGTGGCCAAGGAAGTGGACGAGGAAGATTTCTTCTCGTCGCGGGAGAGCGGCGGCACCGTGGTGTCCAGCGCCCTGGACCTGATGCGCGAAATTATCCTGGATCGCTACCCTACCGCCAGCTGGAACATCTACGCTGCCCAGGCTTCGGATGGCGACAATTGGGAAGACGATTCACCGCGCTGCCGGGAATTGATGGTTCACGGGATCCTCCCCCTGATGCAGTACTTTGCCTATGTGGAGATCGAGTCCAGGGAGCCTCAGAGCCTGTGGAACGAGTATGAAAAGGTGAAGGCGGTCAGCCAGCACTTTGCCATGCAGCGTATTCTCACCCTGGAAGACATCTACCCGGTGTTCCGCGAACTGTTCAGGAAGAAGGCGGCTTGATATGAAAGAAGAAGCCCCGGTCAGCGCCCCGCGCCAGCCGCTGTCGGAAGGGTCAGAATGGACCTTCGAACTTCTCGATTTGTATGATCGGGAGATCGGCCGGGTCGCAGCCCTTTACGGTCTGGACACCTATCCCCGGCAAATCGAGGTCATCACCTCCGAGCAGATGATCGACGCCTACTCCTCGGTGGGCATGCCGGTAGGATATAACCACTGGTCGTACGGCAAACAGTTCCTGTCCACTCAGAAGAGCTACAAGCGCGGTCAGATGGGCCTGGCGTATGAGATCGTCATTAACTCCAGCCCCTGCATCGCCTACCTGATGGAAGAGAACACCATGGCCATGCAGGCTCTCGTGATCGCCCATGCCGCCTATGGCCACAACTCCTTCTTCAAGGGCAACTACCTGTTCCGCGCCTGGACCGACGCCGAAGGCATTCTGGATTACCTGGTGTTCGCGCGCAATTTCATTGCCGAATGCGAACAGCGCCAAGGCGAAGAGGCGGTGGAAAACCTGCTGGATTCCTGCCATGCCTTGATGAACCACGGCGTCGATCGCTACAAACGGCCCGCCAAGCTTTCCATGGCCAAGGAACAGGCGCGCCAGATCGAGCGAGAGGCGTATCTGCAATCCCAGGTCAACGACCTGTGGCGCACCTTGCCGGCCCGGCAAGAGGCTGAACAGGAAAGCAAAACCGTCCGCTTCCCCAGCGAGCCCCAGGAGAACCTGCTTTATTTCATCGAGAAGAACGCCCCGCGCCTGGAACCCTGGCAGCGCGAGATCGTGCGCATCGTGCGCAAGATCGCGCAGTATTTCTATCCGCAGCGCCAGACACAGGTCATGAACGAGGGCTGGGCCACCTTCTGGCACTTCACCCTGCTTAACCACTTGTACGAGGAAGGCAAACTCACCGACGGCTTCATGATGGAGTTTCTGCAAAGCCACACCAACGTGGTCTACCAGCCGCCCTACTTCAGCCGCGCCTACAGCGGCATCAACCCCTATACCCTCGGCTTCTCCATGTACCGCGACATTCGCCGCATCTGCCAACAGCCCAGCGAGGAAGATCGCCGCTGGTTTCCGGAACTGGCCGGCAGCGACTGGGTGAAGTCGCTGGATTTCGCTATGCGCAACTTCAAGGACGAAAGCTTTATCGCCCAATACCTGTCGCCCAAGCTGATCCGAGACTTCAAACTGTTCGCTGTGGTGGATGATGACCGCGAGGAAAAACTGGAGATCACCGCCATCCACGACGACGCCGGCTACCGTGCGGTGCGCCAGTTGCTCGCCGAACAATACGATCTGGGCAACCGGGAACCCAACATCCAGGTCTATGACGTGAATATCTACGGTGATCGCTCACTCACCTTGCGCCACTACATGCACAACCGCCGGCCCTTGGGCGAATCGACACCGGAAATGCTGCGCCATATCGCGCGTTTGTGGGGCTATACGGTGCGAATCGAAAGTCTGGACGAGGACGGGGAATCCCGCATGGTGGAGGTGTTCGAGACTTGACGCGCATTGCCGGGTTAAGTTTCGGGTGGCCTGACCCATAGGCCAAGAGAGGAGCAAATCCCTGATATAGGTCGGCAGGCGGATTTGCTTTCTTCGTGCGGCAGTTGAGGCAGCGCTGGTTTGTGTCGATGCGGACCAGAGCAAGCGGACGTTTCAGTCCGCCGCACCGCGCCGTCTGGCAGAATCCGACTCCAAGCAGACGATTAGCCCGGCTGTCGATTATCGCCCGGTCCTTGCTGGAGAGCAGGCATTCGCTCAGGGCCCGAACGGCGGCCATAAGATTTCTGACCCTTTGAGTCCGCAGTCCACCGGTCTGTCCCCGCCCCCGATAGGCCGTGGAAAGTATTGTTCGCTTAACCAGTTCAAATGGCGGGTCCAAAGAATACTGTTCAATTAAGCGGGACAGCTACTTTGAACAAAAGGCTTGCTATACTGGTTTTCTCGTTTTAGGTTAGGTTCCCCGGTCGGATTGCTGACCCAAGCCCTTGGCCGGGCTTTGTTCTGGTCCTTCAGGTTCGGCCAGGCACTGCCTGCTTCAACGTCGCTTGTTAAGAAAAATGGAGAGGAGATCATGAGATGAACAGGTTATTCCACGTTAAGTTGTCGCGCGCTTTCGCCATAATTTGTGTGCTCGCGTCCATGACTGTTTTTGCCGAGCGATCGTCCGCAGCATCGGCAGATCCCAGGATGTTCGGGCTATGGACCTTGGTGGATGCAGAACATATTGAAAACATCGGGATGCGCGTTTTCTTCTCTCCCGATGGCAACTTCTTCATGGTCGATCCAAGAACACAACTGGGTATCGTGGGAAACTGGACGATGGGACGGGCTGGGCTCCTGGTTGAAATTTCCGGAAACGGCAAGTGGGCTAGATTGTGGCAAGCCGAAGTGTCGTTTCCGGATGACTACCATATGGTTCTGGATGTGAAGGACAGCCAATTCTCGCAGCCTCATCGTGTCACCCTGCAAAGAATAATGATCCAATGAAGTATGTGAACCTGCAATGGTGTCGCATTTGGTTGCGACCGGTGCGCCGGCTCGAGTTGCCATTATCGGCAGTCGGATCGACATGTTTGTGGCCTGTTATTGTTGTGTCCTGAAATGATGGATTGATTTGAAGTAATTGACTATATTCATATGCCAACAGAGTAAATAATGAATTCGTTTCTTTTTACCCCCAACCGCTAGGAGAGTCCCAATGAAAGTTGCTAAACTGACCGCAGCTCTGATCGCTGCCGCTGTAATGGTTCCCGCTTTTGCCGATGGCACGTCCGCTCCGGCCCCTGAACCCGCTGCTGCCACCCCTGAATCCACCGCTGCCGAGATGATGAATCCCGCCACCATGGCCGAGCCCGCCAAGGAACCCCAGGCTGCGGCGAGGACTATCATCATGCTGATGGACCCCGCCACCCTGATGGCCATGATGACCCGCGGCATGAACCCCGCCACCTACACCCAGATGGGCCAGGCTGCGATGAATCCCGCCACCGCGCAGAGCTATGCCCAGTTCATGGACCCCGCCCTGTACGCCAAGTGGATGGCGGCGTCGATGAACCCCAACTTCTACACCGGCATGGCAGCCCCCTTGATGAACCCCAACACCTACCTGAAGTGGGGAATGGCACCCATGGACCCCCGGATGTGGAACGCCGGCATGCAGATGATGAACCCCGGCATGTATGCGAATTGGATGACCGCGCCGATGAATCCCGCCAACATGAACCTGATGACGGCTCCCATGAACCCCAGCATGTATACCAACTGGGCGAACATGGCGGTTAATCCCCAGACCTACGGTCCCTGGGGCGGATTCATGAATCCCAGCACCTATACGAACGCAACCCAGGGCTTCAACCCTTTCAGCGCCATGATGCCCGTACCCGTACGGTAATCGCTGGCAGTCGCGTGAACGCCCCGGCCTATCCGGGGCGTTTTTATGTGCGGCGTTATTTGTCTTCGCTCACTACGTCGTGGTACCCATCATAAGAAGAGGCCCACTCAACTGCGGGCCTCATATGTGCGGCAAACTGCCGCGTGTTGCTTACTTTATCTCAACTGGCTTATTCGACACGTCCTTTACCCGTTGATGACGGTGATGAGGGCGGCGGCGATGATGGGTCTTTTTGATCGGTTTATTGGCCACGGCAGGGGCTGCGGCGCCTGGCTCGGCAGTTGAGGTCGGGGCCGGCGACGCTGCGCTTGCGGGAGGGATTGAGTTGGGGAACATCTTCATCCAGGCCGAAAGATCAAACATATTGGGCGTTGATGCCTGCGAGGAAGTCACCTGTTGAGGCGTCGGCGCAGCGGGCACCGAAGCCTGCTGAGGCTTGGGCATCATGGTCATCGGATTCATCATGCCTATTGGAGCAGACATCATGGGTGCCATCATGCCACCCCATGGACCATAGGTGGCCGGATTCGCGGCCGCGCCCATCCAGTTGTTATACAGAGCCGGATTCGCGGGCGCCATCATCAGACTCATGTTCGCCGGATTCATGGCGGCTCCCATCCAGTTGGCGTACATGGATGGATTCATTGGCGCCGCCATCATCCCCATCAGGCGCGGATCCATCGGCGCCGCCATCCACTTTGCATACATCGTCGGGTTCATGGCGCGCATCATCATGGCCGTGTAGAGGTTGGGGTCCATGCTCGCTTGCATCCAGCGCATCGCCACGGCAGGGTCGATGAACTGCATGTAATTCTGCATGGAGGCCGGGTTCATCATTCCCGCCATCATGCGCGTATAGGCATTGGGATCCATACCGCGCTGCATGAGCGCCATGGAGGTGGCGGGATCCATCATGGCGCTGGCCCACGGCACGAAAACTCGGGGATCCTTGAAAGCCGACCCATTGCGGGTCGGATCGGTCATCTTGGCGGCCCAGCCTTCCGGGCTGGTAGGGGTTTGCTGGCTGGTATTTGCGTCCGCAGCATGGGCGGCAACGGACAGGCTGGCGGCGATGGCGATCAGAGTTGCTTGCACTTTCATATCTGCTCCTTGGAAATTCAATTCGATAATTTGGGTTGCACCCGCAAGCAGGAGACTGAAAATTTCGCTCTTATGCGGGCAAGCGCCTGCAAGGATAACCCATAAGGTTCGCTCCCAATAATCGAGCGGAAAAAACAGGAGCATGATTCACCCGCCACCTGCCCCGCTTTTTCACAATGCAACTACTGGATCGAGCTTAAAAGATCGCTATAAAACATCAAGATAAGTCACCATGACTGCTGTCTCTGCATATCCCGCATTCCGCGATTGAATTTTGACTGAATCCGAAAGCGCCCCGCCCGTCCTTGATCTTCGATAGAGTTGAGGTTGTTGAGACGCTCACCTATTTGGAGAGAAAGGGAGGCAAGGCAATGGGGACTTTGGCACAGACGGTGCTTCCATTCAAGTTAGGCGCGACAGACGAGCTGCTCACGGCCAATGCCGGATTGGCCTTGTTTGGAGAATTCGTGTGTGGTTTGGGCCTGTCTCGCTGGTTGACGCAAGACATGCCTCCGCCCGGAAGCGGTCGTGGCTATGCAGCCGATGCCTACGTTATCCCGCTGGTGCTGATGCTCACGGGCGGCGGTCGTTCGCTCGAAGACCTGCGCACCCTCAAACAGGATGCGGCGCTGGCTACCGTGCTCAAACAGGATCACTTCCCCAGTACCGATGCCGTCGGCGACTGGCTGCGCCGCACTGGTAACGGCTGCGGACTCGATGGTCTTTCTCGCATCAACCAGCGCACCGTTTCCACGCGCATCCGCCAAACGGGTCTCGTCGCGCACACCCTGGATATCGATGCCTCGCAGATCGTCGCCGAGAAGGAAGCCGCGCATTTCACTTACAAGGGCGAAACCGGCTACATGCCGATGATCGGCCACCTGGCTGAAGCCGACGTGGTGATCCACGACGAATTCCGCGAAGGCAATGTCGCCCCTGCCGCCCGCAATCTCGAATTCATCCAGGCCTGCGCAGCGCGCCTGCCCAAAGGGCATCGCATCGCGCACGTACGCGCAGACTCGGCGAGTTATCAAGCCGCCATCTTCAATTACTGCGAAGCCAACGGCAAGACCTTCGCCATCGGCGGACGGCTGGATGCAGTCACGCTTGCCGCCATCGCAGCCATTCCTGACTCGGCCTGGCAGACCTACGCCGACTGCGCAGTGGCCGAAACCACGCACAGCATGAACGGGACGACCAAGGCGTTTCGCTTGATCGTCGTCAAACAACGGCGCCAGACCGAACTGCTGAATGACACGGCGCAGCGCTACCACGTCATCGCCAGCAACCGTGATGAATCGACGACCGCCACTTTGGTCTGGTATCGCCAACGTGGCGAGGTGTCGGAGAACGGCATCAAGGAACTCAAAATTGGTTTTGGCATGGAGCGTATGCCGTGCGGGCAGTTCGCAGCGAACGCTGCGTTCTTCCGGGTCGGCGTGATTGCGCACAACCTGTTCGTCCTGTTCAAGCATTCCGCGCTGGGGAAGAACTGGCAGCGCCATAAAGTCGCCACGGTGCGCTGGCGCTTGTTTCATCTGCCAGGCAAGGTGGTGCGTCATGCCGGGGCGTGGGTGTTGAAGGTGGCCACTGATATTGTCGATCTGTTTCGTGCCATTCGCGAAAGAAGCTTCGCGCAGTCACTGGCAGCGCCGTAACCCGCGCGCACCCCCATCGCAGCAGCAGATGATGCGCAGCATGTGGACGGGTTCGTCCGGAATCCGCTAAATCGCTAGTTTTACCATCGGTTATCCCGCTTCACGCGCCCGATTGCCCCATACCTACACCAGGATAGGGTTATTGCATCTAAAATGCTGGCCAAAATCTACCAGGCTGAGTCGGCTGAATTTCAATCGCGGGATTTGGGTTAAAGAGGTTCGAAGTCATGGCTCTTGCATAGCGATGAAATTGTGGAGATTCGGATGAGCATCGACTCTACCTGCGGCCCTGCCCCCTAAGGGGCTCCGGCACCCGAAAGTCCGGCCAAACCGGCGACAGTTGCGGCGCCTGCGTCATGCGCAGCGAACTGAAAGCGGTCCCCACTTTGGACGGAAGTGCAACACGTGCGGCAGGCTTGTGAAGGCAGACAGATGCCGGCGAGAGCAATGGCGTGATTGGGTATGAGATTAGGGACGTTCTGCGTCCGTGTCTCAGCGCCAACGAGCAGTGTATCGCTTACTTTCTTACAACTGGCTTCTTTGGCGTTCTTTTCACCTGGCGATGACGGCGGTAGCGTGGGTGGTGAACCTTCGCCGGGCCTGCGGGGATTGCGGCTGCGGGCGCAGGCCCAGCGACTGGAGCAGCTGCAGGAGATTGAGCCGGGAAGAAGGATGACACGAATTGGCCTTGCGCGGGCGCCGCGGGTATGCCGGATGCCGGAGCGCCAAACCCTGGTGCTGGCGCCTGCTGGGGCATGGGCATCGTGGATGCTGCATTCAACAGGGACGCCGCATTCATCAGGGTCGTCGGATTCAGCAAGTTCGCCGGATTTATCAGGTTCGCCGGATTCAGCGTGCCCATGAGGGCAGTCAACGCCGGCGCCGTCAAATTCATGAGGGCAGCGAGCATCGGCGCCGTCAGGTTCGTGGGAGCGGCCATCATCGGCACCATCATGTTGCCGGGAACGGCCATCATCGGCACCATCATGTTGGCGGGAACGGCCATCATTGGCACCATCATGTTGGCTGGAGCACTCATCATCGGCACCATGGAGTTGGCAGGAGCCGCCATCATCGGCGCCACGGTGTTGGCGGGAGCCGCCATCATCGGCGCCATGGTGTGGCGGGAGCCGCCATCATGGGTGCCATGGTATCGGCAGGAGCAGCCATCATGGGCGCCATGGTACCGGCAGGAGCAGCTATCATGGGCGCCATGGTGTTTGGGGGAGCCGCCATAGTCGGTGCCGTCGTGCCCGTAGGGGAAATCCAGGCCGCCGGATTCATATTGGTCACGGGGGTCGTCATCGATCCAGAACCATCTTGAGCCTGAACTGCACTGCCAGCCAGGATGATAGTGATAATGGGCAGGACATGAACTTTCATGACGTCTCTCCTCGGGGGTGAGTGTGTTGCTTGCTTTCCCGGGTTCCGCCCATTTCGCGGGTGCCGGGGTCTTGCGCAGGCGACGCAATTCACGCGGTGCAAGCCACCTGCAATAAGAAAGTCCCGTCCTAATCCATATTGAATTTTCTTAACGTTCGACTCAGTATGAGGGGCCGGTTTGGTTCGCCCAGGGATATGCCGCTTGGTGTACTTAAGCCTTTTCATCATACCACCTTCACGCACGCCATCATGCTCGGGGTACCGCCATCGTGCCTATCGCCACCAATATCTCCTGCGCGGCAATAA
This sequence comes from uncultured beta proteobacterium, assembly GCA_963746955.1. Classification (GTDB taxonomy): domain Bacteria; phylum Pseudomonadota; class Gammaproteobacteria; order Burkholderiales; family Thiobacillaceae; genus DASQBT01. The sequence goes on from CAVVDR010000017.1 coordinate 135,850, forward strand.
TGGGCGGCCAGGAGTGCAATTGCTATTCATACCCATCATCTTCCTTGGACTCAATGAAGCTAAGTCTGTTATGTTTGATCCCGCTCTAATCCGCCTAATGACGGTTAGACCCGGTCAGCGTCATTGGTGCCGGGTTCGATGCGCCGGCCAGGAATTGATTCGTTTCGTGGCCGCGCTACCCGTTACGACACACCAGCATCGGTAGACCGCATATGGCTTCCACCCCATCCCCTGACACTCCAACGGACGACGTTCGAATTGAACATGGGCAGGACTTGCCTTCGCCGGCGACCGTGCTGGCCGAACTTCCGCTGTCGGCTGCGGTCAAGGACACCGTAGTCTCCGCCCGCCATGCGGTGCATGACGTGCTGCGCGGTGCAGGAGATCGCCTGGTGGTGGTTGTAGGGCCGTGCTCCATTCACGATCCCGCCGCTGCAATGGAGTATGCGGCCAGGCTCAAGGCCGAGGCTGATGCGCTGCGCCAGGATTTGGTCGTGATCATGCGGGTGTATTTCGAGAAACCACGCACCACCGTCGGCTGGAAAGGTTTGATCAACGACCCGCGGCTCAACGAGAGCTTTGACATTCCGGCAGGTCTGCGTGCCGCCCGCGGCATACTGCTGCGTGTCAACAGCCTGGGGCTGCCCGCCGCCACGGAATTCCTGGATTTGATTTCGCCCCAGTACATCGCAGACCTGGTCGCCTGGGGCGCTATTGGCGCACGCACCACAGAGTCCCCGTCGCATCGGCAACTCGCTTCCGGGCTTTCCTGTCCCGTCGGCTTCAAGAACGGCACGGATGGCAATATCCAGATCGCCGTGGATGCCATCAAGGCAGCCGCAGCCCGGCATCATTTCATCGGCATTTCAAAGACCGGCCAGGTTGCAGTTCTGCGCACGTCCGGCAACGAGGATTGCCACGTCATCCTGCGTGGGGGCAAGACGCCCAACTATGCCGCCACAGCGGTTCGGGCGGTTTGCGACGACCTGGCAAGATCCGGCTTGCGCCAGCAGGTCATGATCGATGCCTCTCATGCCAATTCCGGAAAGATCGCCGCTCGGCAAATAGACGTTACCCACTCTATCGCCACCCAGGTCGCAGCGGGGGACACTAGCGTCATAGGCGTCATGCTGGAGAGCAATCTGATTGAAGGCCGGCAGGACCTTAAGCCCGGCGTGCCGCTCACCTATGGGCAATCTGTCACGGACGCCTGCCTTGGCTGGGATGCAACGGTGCCTCTGCTCCACGGGCTGGCCGCTGCCGTGAGGGCGCGCCGTATTGTTGAAGCCAGAGAGGACTGACCGCCGCATGTGATGGGGGCGGCCTCAATTGCCTTGGTCCGGCACCGCTGCGGCAAGGCGCTGCAGGACAGTCGCTCGTCGTCCTTTTGGCAGCGTACCGAGGTCTTTGACGGCGTGATAGAAGCGCGGCAAATCTCCACCCTCGCGGGCAAGGAGCATCTGAAACGCCGGCACCATCTGGGTATAGAGGGATGCCGAGGCGAGCTGGGCGTTATTCAGTGGCTGGCTGAACCACCTGTCGTACCCGGCCAGGCCGCCAGATGCCGATTCGAGATTCGCATACTCTTCTTTCATGGCATCGAAGGCCTCGGCCTTGAGGACCCGTTTCCTGTCGTCGGACAGGCCGCTGGCGTAGATATCGGCTAGTCGCCCGCGGTACTTTTCCACCAGGGCGGCGAAGACCTGCCTGCGACGCCCGGACGCCTCGAAGGCGGCGCGCTGTTGCTCGGTACCTTCCCGGGCAAGCCAGCGGCGGGCGCCCTCTTGTCCCACCGTGACGGCGAATGACTCGTTAAACGGGGTGTCGCCGCGCACGTAAACGACCTGATGGGCAAGTTCGTGGAAGATGACTTCGGCGAGCCGCCCTTGCGGATAATGCACGAAGGTGTTGAGCACCGGATCGTCGAACCAGCCCAGGGTGGAATACGCAGGAATACCGCTGACATACGTGTCGTAACCCTTCTCCTGCAAGGCGTGGGCGGCCGTTTCGGCCTTGGCCTGGGAAAAATAGCCGCGGTAGTTGGCGCAGCCGAATAGTGGGTAGCACCACTCCTTGGGCTGGGTGGAAAACTCCGCTGCCGCGAACACGTTCCACACTACAAACGGCCGCTGCAGGTCGGCGTAGCGGCGGAAGGTTCCATTGTCGGGCAGCCCCAACTCCTTGCTGGCGAATTCCCGGATCCGGCGCACTTCAGCCAGTTTCTGTTTCAGGCTGTCCGCGGCGCTCGGGTCGGCAAGCACGCGTTCGATGGGCTGGGCGCGACGCAGCACGTCCATCTGGCCGTTGACGGCCTGCAGATAGTAGTCCACGGTCGTGCAGCCGCCAAGCAGCAGCATCAAGGCCAATGCAGCAAGGCGCTTCAAGAGCGGGGCGCTTCCCGGTGATCAAAGTGGCTGCTTTGGACGAAGGTGAATACCTGACGGGCCACCTTGCGCGACCATAACATTTCGGTATGGCTGACTCGCAGGCGGATGAAGTCGGCCATACCCGGCACGCGCGTTTCTGTTTCCATTACCACTCCGTCATTAGGATCGGGCAGCCGGGCGACCAGCCGGCCGAGTCCAATATTTCGACATCCCGCCAGCACGCCGAGTTCATGGTTCCCCGGCTCCGGCTCCGGGCGGGGCCCTCGCAGCCAGTCCATCAAGGAGTGTCCGAGAATCAGGCGCCCAGCCGCTGTCCTCGCGAGCGTCTCGGCCGACCTGCTCCCGCCGTAGGGGCAGCCCAGAAGCACGGTCCGGCCGCGGCGCAGTTCGGGATTCGCCGCAAGCATTTTCAAGATCACCAAGCCGCCCATGCTGTGGCCGACAAAGTGGACCAGGGGCGTCGCAAGGGAAGCGGCGAAACGTGCGAGGGCTGCAGCATTGTCGGACAGTCCTGTGCCCATGGAAGAATAGGGGAAGACCCGCGTAGCGTAACCGCAGCGCCGCAGCCGCGCCGCAAGAATCGCCAGCGCCCAGCCTCCTACCCACAAGCCGTGAACCAGCACGATTGGCTCTGGCGGCGGAGGTCGTTTGTTTTTGTCAGCCACGGAGCCTCCCGCAAACAGATCAGCCGCGTGGCCTTGTCAATGCGGTTGTGATCGGGGCAACGCTAGCCCAACAGCATAATCGGCCGGTCCGGGAATGACAGTTGCTCGCGGTCGCGCCAGCTTGGGCGGACGTAATTGATTTCCATCAGGCGGCGCACGCCAATAATTGGGCGCTTGTCGAAGCCATGCCAAGTGTTCTTGCCTGGGATAAATATGACGGCCGAATTGAACGTTGCCGAGGAGCGGCCCACCCATTTCCGGTCGGCATCATAGATGTCGGTGCCCCAGTTCTTGGCTTCGGGTCCCAGGCACAGGTAGATCACCATGGAAAAGAGCTTCTCCGGAATGTCACAGTGCGGTTGGAGCCAGGCGCCATCGGTGTCTTGGATATATTCGATGCGCAGATAGCTGCCTTCGATGTCGGTGGCAGGACGGGCAAGCGTTTGCGTGAACTGGCGCGCGACCTCGGGCCTTTGGAAGGCCTGGGTGAACGCGGCCACCGCGGGAAAATCCGCCTGCAACTGAGGCGTGAAGAAGGCCCGCTTCGAGTTGTTGTCGCGGAGATCGCGCACGCCGCCGCATTCGTCGATAAGCGGCGGCCGAATGGGCAGAAGCAGCACGCCGACGCACAGTTCTTCCGGCAGCGCGGCGGCGAGCGTCCAATGCGTATAGGGCTGCTCATTGCGGACCGAAGAGCGCAAGGCCTCGGTGAAATGTTCGGCGATCAGTTTGGGTTCGGGTACGCGGAGGCAATCCATTTTGCAGGCATCCTTTTCAGTTGGGGCATGTTGAGAGGTCCTAGGAGTTCTTGCTGTTCTGCCGCATGGCACGCGCGGTGGGGTTGTTGCGCGGCATCAATTCGATGATCTTGCGCAAGGGCGGAATCGACTTGGCCAGGGCACTCATCCTGTGGCGGAAATACTCTCGCTTCACATAGGCTTCAGTATCACAGTAGCAAAGCTGCAGGCTCAGGCAAGGCCCTTTCTGCGGCAGGTAGCCGTGCCATGAGGCGTCGCTGACGCGGAACATCAGCATGTTGCCGAAGACCGGCGCCAGTTCGAACGCATAGTCATCGCGATCCGCGCTGCGCAGGATCCTGAGGCGGCCGCCTTCATACGGCCACTCGCGGCTGAAGCCGAGGATGACGGTGACGATCTTGTGCCTCGAATCGGGATGGGCGTAACCCTCGTCGGACTGGCCATTCAGGAGGATGACAGGTGGATTGCCGCTCAGGTCCATGTCGAACTTGCGCTCGACCAGATTGCGGAAACGCGGACTGAGCAGATCGGCAATCACCTTTTCAAATCGCCGGCCCATAGCGCAGGCTGGTCAGGTCATAGCTGCCTCGATGGGGAATGACGGGCGCGTCCGCCAGGACCGTGTCCTTGTCCAGCGCGATGGCGTGTTCGGCAAACGCGTAATCGTACGGATCATGGCGCAGCTCGGCGCCGGCAATCGCGTGCTCGTCAAGCGCCAGAAACGGTGGAAAGCTGTTTGTCATGTTCTCCTCGGGTTCGTCAGAATGAGGGGAGGGAGGGCTCGTGGTTGGCGGTGATTGCAATGCCTTCGATTTCAATCAGCCATTCCGGCCGGCAAACTGCGCCTTGCACGATGATAACCGGCAGATCGGGATAGCGCTTGCGAAACCAGGCATCGACCGAAACAAAATCGGCCGGGTCGCGCAGATAAACAATCAGGTGCTGCATGTCCTCGAAATGCGCGTTCCCCGAGCGCAGCAGCGCGTCGACATTTTCGACTGCGCGGTCCAGTTGTTTGATCACATCGCCGATATGCAGGACTTCGCCTTGGGAATCAATGCTTGCCGTTCCCGAGATGAAATGATGCACGCGATCGGCATAGGCGATGCGCGTGCCGCGTTCGAAGGTCACGTTGTAGTCCTTGGTCGGGCAGAGACGGCTGAAGTCGTTGAGGAAGGTGCGTTGCCCGGGCGCCAGGTCGAGGTTGGAGTAGGCATCCATGGACACGACGTCGTACTGATGGGCGCACGCGCCTTCAATACCGGTGGATGCAATGTAGAACGTGTCGCGTGTCAGGCCATGGCGGTCGAACACCAGCTTCCGGCTGTCCACCATATCCTTATAGAAGACATCCACGCCCTTCATGTAAATCCAGGTCCTGACACAGTGGTCGGCAAGCCGGCCACCCTGGCCGGTGAGTGTGCCGATCAGATCGTTGAAGATGTTGCGCGTTTGCCCGGTGGCATCGATGGACAGGTTATGGGCGCCGCCGCACAAGCGTGTGCTCCAGAGATGGCGCAGCCCGTTCTTCCTTACCAAGACATGTCTGGCCGACAGCCGTTCTTTCACGAGTTGGTTCGGGCTTTCAATGTGATACGCGAGCAAGGCGACCTTCGAGGCAGGCAAGGGCTGTTGTTGCACGATCGAGACCGCGACCGGATTGTCCGGCGTGTCGCGCACCAGATCGGTTTCACGCACCATGGCGGCCTGGTTGACCGCGTCACTGAGAAAGACGCGCCTGAATATCGCGGTTTCGGGGACGAGGTCCAGGGTTCTCAATGCTGCCGCATAGCGCTCCCGGACGAGGCCGACCTGCTGTTCCAGGCCAAGCATATGAGGAACCTGCACGGAGATGAAGTGCTCCGATCCTCCCTCTGCGCCGTGAAAGCTCTTGTGGGCAATGCCGCTGCTGTCATCCGTGGCCTGAACAGGGGTGTTGCTGCGTTCAGTCAGGCTCATGATCGAACACACCCGCGAAGCGGGGGACAGGGTGGAAGGCTCATGCAGGACTCATTCCGGGAATTGGCAAGTGTCTATGAGAGACAAGACCATCTTTCATCCAAATGAACATAGCAACGGATTGTCCAACTGTGCCTTGATCGGCGCGCCCGAACAACCATGGCCCTGAAGATGCGCCGCTTCATATCTGGCGGCGGCTGCGGTCTGCCCACACCGCGGCTTCCACGCGCGAACGCAGATTCAGCTTCTTGAGCAGATGTTTGACATGAACCTTGACCGTGCCCTCGGCAATATTCAGTTCCCGTGCGATCAGCTTGTTGCTCTTGCCGTCCACGATGTGCTCCAGGATCCTGCTTTCCTGGTCCGTCAGTCCGGCTTCTTCCACGCTTTTCGCGCGGGGTTTGTCGCGCAGCGAGGAGGCGAGCAACTGGGTCAGCCGGTCGGTGATGGCAATCCTGCCGCGCGCCGCGTCGCTCAGGTGCGCCATCAGGTCCTCGGGCTCCATGTCCTTCAGCAGATACCCGTCAGCGCCCGCCTGCAGCGCCGCGACCAGATCTTCCGCCTGGTCCGACACAGTCAGCATGATGACCCGCGAATCCAGGCCGGCATCCTTGATCGCCTTCAGGACTTCCACCCCGCTCATTTCTTTCATGTTCAGGTCGAGCAGGATCATATCCGGCTTGAGGGCATGGGCCAGTTTTATTCCTTCGTCGCCGCTCGACGCCTCGCCAACGAAATTGAATTCGGGCGTGGCCTGCAGAAGCTGGATCACGCCCTTGCGGAACAGAGGATGATCGTCAACCACGAGTATGGTCTGAACGTCTGGTTCCGGATTCATGTCGTGAGTGGAGAGTGGGAAGGAATGGAGCGCTGATTCCCCGGCATGAAGTGCAGGGTGACGCGGGTGCCCGAGGTGGCAGGTTGCTCCACCGCCACGGTGCCGCCCAGGTTTTTCGCCCGCTCTTCCATGATGGTCATACCGTAATGATGGATCCCCGCGGACTTACGAATGCCGATGCCGTCGTCCTCGATAATGGCACAAACCGAGCCATCGCTGCCACATTCCACGCTTACCCGCGCATGCCTGGCCTTGGCATGGTTGAGCACATTGGACAGGGCCTCGCGCACAATCTGCAGGGTGTGGATTTCCTCGTTGGCGGAAAGTGAACAGCCCGCCAAATGCGCCTCCAGGGCAATCGGAAGATCGCCCCGGCTGGAAAACTCCGCCACCGTGGTTTGCAGCGCGGTGGCCAGGCCTTCTCCTTCGATACGCAGGCGGAAGGTGCTGAGCAGTTCCCTGAGCTGACGATAGGCGCTGTTAAGTCCTTCACGCAATTCGCCCAAAACCTGGGAAGCTTCATCCCCCCTGCGTTGCAGATCCACCAGTGGCTTCAAGCGGCTGACCTGTATCTTCATGTAGGCCAGCGACTGCGCCAGGGAGTCATGCAACTCGCGCGCAAGGGCCGCGCGCTCCTCCAGCAGAGACACGCGCCGGCTTTGCTCGCTGCGCCGAGCGGTGCCAATGGCAATGCCGATATGGCGCGACAGCGCTTCCAGCAACTGGGTCTGCCAGGTCTCCAGCTTCTTCCCGCGTGGCATCTCCAGTTGCAGTACCCCATAGCTGGTCTCGGTATCTTTGAGCGGCAGCGACAGCACTTGGCGGCCATCCCGAAGCGCATGCACTGCCAGGGATTTATTGGCCAGGCATTCGGCGCAGCTCAGCAGCCCGCACATGTCAATGTCGCCGCGGGCGGAGTCCAGCGTTGATGCGATCACCCTGGCGCGCTCATCGCCTGCTTCCACCAGACACGCCTGTCCATGGCCCACGCCGAGGACGTTTTCCAGATCCTTGAGCAAAATGGCATAAGTATCGGAGGCCACCGGGCCGTTGTATAGCCGCGCGATGGAATGATAGAGCAATTCCAGCGAGCGGTTGGCGACAATGAGTTCGGCAGTCTTTTCTTCTACCCGCGCTTCCAGATTCTGATACAGCTTGGAGAGGTCTTCCGCCATTAGATTGAAGGCCAGGCCAAGTCGTCCGATTTCGTCTTCTCCAGTCACATTGGTGCGCATGGCGAGATTGCCCTGGCGAAACTGGTCGGTCAGCCCAAGCAGGCCGCGCAGGGGGTGGACAAGGATGTTGTTGACCAGATAAATGGAGAGGGCTACCAGGAGAATGGTGCCGATGACCGCTGCCCCAAGGATAACGCGCATTACGAGGATTTTCGCTTCGGCGGCGTCTTCGATCTGTTTGACCAGATCATTGATGCGGGAGACGAATTCAGGGATTTCGTCGAGCACTGCCGCATCTGTGATCGTCGCGTGCGACGTGACCGGCAGTTTGACCAGGCCGGGCCTGATCTGCGTGCGCCAGCTTGCTTCTATTTGCCGGTAGGTCTGCCTTAGCGGGGCAGTCTCGTCGTCCGGCAGGACCGACAGGATGGAACTGGACTTCAGGTCGCTGTCAAACCTGGCGACGGCCTTTTGCAGGTTTTCGGAGGATTCCGATTGTCCTTCCTGCAGGATACGTTGATAGATGGAAGCCATGCGCCAGCTTTGCATCCGCAGGCTGCCTGCCACGTTAATGGCTTTGCCGCTGCCTTGCGTGGTTTCCGCCACTAGCCACGAGGTGGACATGCTGACCACCGCCAGCATGGTGATCGCGCCAATCATGCCACCCAGCCGCAACAGCAGGGAGTTCTGCAGTCTCTTCCATTCAAAACGGCTCAATTGATTTCCCCAGGCAAAGAAAGCAGAACTTTCCACCCTTCAAGCGTAATACATCCTTTCTCCAGCCTGCGGGTAAAAGGGGGTACCTCTTCCTCGCGAACGGCCCAAAGCCAGGCGGGTACGCTAAAAAAAACATAATACAAAACAACACGTTTTCAAATGCCACTCATACCACCAACGTGGTATCCAGCCTGCTTTCCGCGTCCCGCCACCCACTGGAAACAGTCTGTTCAACAGCGTAAAAAGCACACTGTAATCTTTTTATCCGATTCGATCTGGTTACGGAGTGGATGATGGCAACGCAGCATTACAAGGCATGGTCGGTCGTCATCATGAGCACGCTGTCGTTCACGGTATGTTTCATGATCTGGATGATGTTCGCCGTCATCGGCGTTCCGATCAAACAACAACTGGGTTTGAACGAAACCGAGTTCGGCATCCTGATTGCGACGCCGGTTTTGACCGGGTCTCTGGCTCGTGTCCCACTGGGGATGTGGACGGATAAATTCGGCGGGCGCGTCGTGTTCCTCATTCTGATGCTTTCCACCGTCATCCCGATCTGGATGATCTCGCAGGCAACTCAATTCTGGCATTTCCTGCTGACCGGGCTGTTCGTCGGCGTGGCTGGCGGCTCCTTCACCGTTGGCATTGCCTATTGTGCGCGATGGTTTCCCAAGAAACGGCAGGGGACGGCGATGGGTATCTTTGGCGCCGGGAACACGGGGGCCGCGCTCACCAAGCTTCTGGCACCCATCATCGTGGTGGGGTACGGCTGGACGATGGTACCCAAGGTTTATGCGGTGTTGATGCTGGTGACAGCCATCGTGTTCTGGTTCTTCACCTACAGCGAGCCCGGGCACAAGGTGGGTAAGTCCGTAACCATCCGTGAACAGCTTGCCGCGTTCAGGGACCCGAAGGTGTGGCGTTACAGCCAGTATTACTCCATCGTGTTCGGCGGCTACGTCGCGCTGGCATTGTGGATGACCAAGTACTACATCAGCGAATACGGCTTTGACCTAAGGACCGCCGCGTTGCTGGCTGCCGCCTTCAGCATCCCGGGCGGGCTGCTGCGGGCAGTCGGGGGCTATTTCTCCGACAAGTTCGGTGCGCATACCATGACATGGTGGGTGCTGTGGATTTCACTGGTATGCCTGTTCTTCCTTTCCTACCCTCAGAGCGACATCACAATCCTCACGGTGAAAGGCCCGTTGACGCTGCATTTCGGCCTGAATGCGACCGTGTTCACCATCATCATGTTCGCCCTGGGCATCGTCTTTGCGCTCGGCAAGGCCTCGGTCTTCAAGTACATCTCTGATGACTACCCTCACAACATCGGCGTGATTTCCGGGGTGGTCGGGCTTGCCGGCGGCTTGGGCGGGTTCCTGATGCCGATCATGTTCGGCGCGCTGGTAGATCTGACCGGCATCCGCTCCTCCGCGTTCATGTTGATGTTCGGCATCGTGTGGGTCTCCTTGATGTGGATGTACTGGACGGAAGTGCGCCCGATGGATGCGGCCCGGGAACTGAAGCGGGCGCAGATTGCGGACGTGATGGAGTAACGAGCGGGCTGGGCAAAGCATGGCTCAGGTGGTCAATTTTACGAGGGATACAACGATGTCTATCAACGTCGACGAATGGAACCCGGAGGATCCTGCGTTCTGGGAATCCACCGGCAAGCGGATCGCCTACCGCAACCTCTGGATTTCGGTGCCCAGTCTGCTGTGCGGTTTCGCCGTCTGGATGATGTGGGGAATCATTGCCGTGCAGATGCTCAACCTGGGCTTTCCGTTTACTCAGGGTCAACTGTTTACGCTCACCGCGATTTCCGGCCTGGCCGGGGCGACGATGCGGATCCCTTCCTCGTTCTTCATCCGCCTGGCAGGTGGACGTAATGTCATCTTCCTCACCACCGCCATGTTGTTGGCTCCGGCCATCGGTACCGGCATCGTTTTGCAACACAAGGACTGGCCGCTGTGGGCATTCCAGCTCATGGCCTTATGGTCCGGCGTCGGCGGCGGCAATTTTGCCAGCTCGATGAGCAACATCAGCACCTTCTTCCCCAAGCGGCTGCAAGGCACGGCGCTGGGCATCAATGCCGGGCTGGGCAACTTCGGCGTGACCAGCATGCAGATTCTGATCCCGCTGCTCATGACCGTGGGCATATTCGGCGCGCTGGGTGGGGATTCAATGACCCTGGTCAAGGACAGCGGCTGGATCTTCGGCAAGATTCACGCGGGCACACCCACCTTTATCCAGAACGCGGGCTTCGCCTGGGTGCTGTCGCTGGTGCCGCTGGCGATCATCGCCTGGTTCGGCATGAACAATCTGAAGCCGGTTTCACCCGACATCGGCAGCACCCTGATGGCGTTCATCAAAGTCACCTGGCTCTTTACCCTGAGCTTCCTTCCCGCCGGCGTTGGGCTGTACCTGTATCTGCCGGCACCCACAGGGCTGGGGCTGCTCAACATGTGGGTGGCGATGCCGCTCATCATCGCCAGTACCCTGCTGGTGATGAAGCTGGCCGCGTTTGGCGCCATGAAGGAAAACATCGCCAAACAGTTCGCCATTTTCAACAACAAGCACACCTGGTCGATGACGGCGCTCTACCTCGTCACCTTCGGCTCCTTCATCGGTTTTTCCATGGCGCTGCCGCTGTCCATCACGGTCATTTTCGGCGACAGCCACATCCTTGACGCCGCTACCGGGGTCTGGAAGCACGTCAAGAACCCCCACGGACCGTCTGCGCTTACCTATGCGTGGATCGGGCCTTTCGTCGGCGCGTTGATCCGCCCCGTTGGGGGCTGGATTGCCGACAAGGTCGGGGGGTCCATCGTCACCCAAATCATTTCCGTGGTGATGGTGGCGGCTTCCGCCTATGCCGGCTATCTGATGATGCAGGCCTATCACTCGGCCACGCCGGAGATCTATTTCTCCCAGTTCCTGATCACATTCGTGGTGCTGTTTGCTGCCACCGGTATTGGCAATGGCTCCACCTTCCGCACCGTCGGGGTGATCTTCGACCGCGTGCAGGCCGGCCCGGTGCTGGGCTGGACTTCGGCAGTGGCAGCTTACGGTTCATTCATCGCTCCGGAGGTGATAAAGGGCCAGATCAAGGCCGGCACCCCGGAATATGCGATGTACGGCTTCGCCATGTTTTACGCCATATGCCTGGTACTGAACTGGTGGTTTTACCTGCGCAAGGGTTCCCAGATTCGGAATCCGTAGGGACCCGCAAACGCAGGTGCGCCATGCGCACCTTTGAATCGGTGCGCACAGCGCACCCTACAGGAGCAAACAATGAGTCACTTCCTCGACCGACTGACCTTCTTCAAGAAGAACATTGCCGAGTTCTCCGACGGCCACGGTGTGGTCAGCAACGAGGACCGCAGCTGGGAGAACGGTTACCGCAGCCGCTGGCAGTCCGACAAGGTGGTGCGCTCGACCCACGGCGTGAACTGCACCGGCTCGTGCAGCTGGAAGATCTTCGTCAAGAACGGGCTCATCACCTGGGAGATCCAGCAGACCGACTACCCCCGCACTCGGCCCGACCTGCCCAACCACGAGCCGCGCGGCTGCCCGCGCGGGGCGTCCTATTCCTGGTATGTATATTCGGCGCAGCGGGTGAAGTATCCGCTGATCCGCGGCCGATTGATGGAGATGTGGCGCGAGGCGAGGAAGACCCTGGACCCGGTGGAAGCGTGGAAATCCATCACCCAGGATCCGGTCAAGGCCAAACGCTATAAATCCGTGCGCGGCCTGGGCGGCTTCGTGCGCGCCAACTGGAACGAGGTCACCGAAATGATCGCGGCGGCCAATGTGTTCACCATCAAGGAATTTGGCCCGGACCGCATCTACGGCTTTTCGCCGATTCCGGCCATGTCCATGGTGAGTTATGCCGCAGGCTCGCGTTATCTCTCCCTCATTGGTGCGGCCTGCGGCTCTTTTTATGACTGGTACTGCGACCTGCCTCCGTCCAGCCCCCAGGTGTGGGGCGAGCAGACCGACGTGCCCGAGTCGGCCGACTGGTACAACTCGACCTATCTGATGGTGTGGGGTTCCAACGTGCCGCAGACCCGTACCCCCGACGCGCATTTCTACACCGAGGTGAGATACAAGGGCACCAAGACCGTGGCCGTATCCTCCGACTTCGGCGAGATGGTCAAGTTCGGCGACATCTGGCTTGCGCCCAAGCAGGGCACCGATGCGGCCCTCGCACTCGCCATGGGCCACGTGATCCTCAGCGAATTCCACAACAAGGGCAGGAGCGAATACTTCGACAACTACTGCCGCCAGTACAACGACATGCCCATGCTGGTCATGCTGAAGGAACACGAAGGCAAGCTGATTGCCGACCGCTATCTCCGTGCATCGGACCTGACCGGCAATCTGGGCCAGGACAACAACCCGGAATGGAAGACGGTCGTGATCGACGAGAACACCGGCTATCTGGTGGCGCCCAACGGCAGCGCCGGGTTTCGCTGGGGCCAGTCCGGCGCCTGGAACCTGGAAATGCGCGACGGCTTTTCGGGCAAGGATGTGAGGCCGCAACTGAGCCTCCTGGGCAGCCACGACAAAGTAACCGAAGTCGCCTTCCCCTATTTCGGCGCCGACGACCACGCCGACCTGCTGTCGCGCAATGTGCCGGTCAAGCGCATCAGCCTGGCCGACCGCGAAGTGCTGATCGCCACGGTGTACGACCTGACGCTGGCCAATTACGGCGTCGATCGCGGCCTCGGCGGCCCCAATCTGGCCGCCGGCTACGATGACGATGTGCCCTACACCCCAGCCTGGGCCGAGAACCATTGCGGCGTGCCGCGCGCCGACATCATCACCGTGGCGCGCGAGTTCGCCGACAACGCCGACAAGACCCACGGCAAGTCCATGGTCATCCTCGGCGCGGCGCTGAACCACTGGTACCACAACGACATGATCTACCGCGGCATCATGAACCTGCTGATGATGTGCGGCTGCATCGGCCAATCCGGCGGTGGCTGGGCGCATTACGTGGGACAGGAGAAGCTGCGCCCGCAGACCGGCTGGACGCCGCTGGCCTTCGCGCTCGACTGGCATCGTCCGCCGCGCCACATGAATTCGACGTCTTTCTTCTATGCCCACACCAGCCAGTGGCGACATGAGAAACTTGCCGCCGCCGACATCCTCTCGCCCACCGCGGACAAGAGCAATGGCGATTATCGGCTGATCGACTTCAATGTGCGCGCCGAGCGCATGGGCTGGCTGCCGTCCTGCCCGCAACTGGAAACCAATCCGCTTGAAATCACCAAAGCCGCGGAAGCGGTGGGCATGGACCCGGTGAAGTATGCGGTGGAGCAGATGAAGTCGGGCGCGCTCAAGTTTTCCTGCGAGGATCCGGACAATCCGAAGAACTTTCCGCGCAATATGTTTGTCTGGCGCTCCAACCTGCTGGGCTCCTCGGGCAAGGGACACGAGTATTTCCTCAAGTATCTTCTGGGCACGCAGAACGCGGTCCTCGGGCCGGACCTGGGCGAACTGGGCGAAGCCAAGCCGAAGGAAGTCGTGTGGCATGATAAGGGCGCGGAAGGCAAGCTGGATTTATTGGTGACGCTCGACTTCCGTATGTCGACGACCTGCCTGTACTCGGACATCGTGCTGCCGTCGGCGACCTGGTACGAGAAGGATGACCTCAATACTTCGGACATGCATCCTTTTATCCACCCGCTGTCCGAGGCGGTCCAGCCGCTGTGGGAGTCGAAGTCCGACTGGGACATCTACAAGACCATCGCGAAAAAGTTCTCCGAACTCGCCGCGATCCATCTCGGCACCAGGAAGGACCTGGTGCTGACCCCGCTCCTGCACGACACGCCTTCCGAGCTGGGCCAGTCGCTGTCGGTGCGCGACTGGAAGAAGGGCGAGGTCGATGCCTTGCCGGGCAAGACCATGCCCAGCATGACGGTGGTGACGCGCGACTACGCCGACACCTACAAGAAGTTCACCGCACTGGGCCCGCTGATGACCAAGATCGGCAATGGCGGCAAGGGCATTACATGGAACACCGAGTCCGAGGTTAGACAGCTTGGCGAACTGAATTACACGGTGAGCGAGGAGGGCATCAGCAAGGGGCTGCCGAAAATCGAATCGGCTATCGACGCCTGTGAAGTCATCCTCATGCTCGCGCCCGAAACCAACGGCCAGGTGGCGATCAAGGCCTGGGAGGCTTTGTCGAAGATCACCGGGCGTGACCATGTCCATCTCGCGATCACGCGCGAGGACGACAAGATTCGCTTCCGCGACATCGTGGCGCAGCCGCGCAAAATCATCTCCTCGCCGACCTGGTCGGGGCTGGAGTCAGAGCATGTGTCCTACAACGCCTGCTACACCAACGTACACGAGCTGATTCCCTGGCGCACCCTGACCGGCCGCCAGCAGTTCTACCAGGATCACAAGTGGATGCTGGATTTCGGCGAGGGCCTGTGCGTGTACAAGCCGCCGATCGACACCAAGACCATCGCGCCAATGCTGGGCAAGAAGCCCAACGGCCATCACGAGTTGGTGCTCAACTGGATTACCCCGCATCAAAAGTGGGGCATACACAGCACCTACACCGACAACCTGAGGATGCTCACCCTGTCGCGCGGCGGGCCCCATGTCTGGGTGTCGGAAGTGGAAGCCAAGGAAGCGGGCCTGGCGGACAACGATTGGGTTGAAGTATTCAACGTCAATGGCACGCTCACCGCAAGAGTCGTCGTGAGCCAGCGCGTGCCGCGCGGCATGTGCCTCATGTATCACGCCCAGGAGAAGATCATCAACGTTCCCGGCGCAGAAGTCAGCGGACTTCGCGGCGGCATCCACAACTCAGTGACGCGCACCGTGACCAAGCCCACCCACATGATCGGTGGCTATGTGCAGCAGGCCTACGGCTTCAACTACTACGGCACGGTGGGTTCCAACCGCGACGAGTACGTGATCGTGCGCAAGATGAAGAACGTCGACTGGATGGAAGGTCCGCTGAACGAAAACGGACGGGCGCCCGAAGCAAGGAGCAAATCATGAAAGTGCGCGCGCAGATTGCCATGGTGCTGAACCTGGACAAGTGCATCGGCTGCCACACCTGTTCGGTTACCTGCAAGAACGTGTGGACCTCGCGCGAAGGCATGGAATACGTCTGGTTCAACAATGTCGAATCCAAGCCCGGCATCGGCTATCCCAAACAATGGGAAAACCAGGATATCTGGAACGGTGGCTGGAAGCGCAAGCCCGATGGCAGCCTGGAGCCGCGCCAGGGCGGCAAGCTCAAGATCCTTGCCAACATCTTCGGCAATCCCAACCTGCCGGAGATCGACGACTACTACGAGCCCTTCACCTACGACTACGAGCACCTGCAAAAGGCGCCGTTGTCCCAGACTCCACCCACCGCGCGCCCCATCTCTGCCATCACCGGCGAGAAGATGGACAAGATCCACTGGGGCCCGAACTGGGAAGACGACCTCGGCGGCGAGTTCTCCTCCAGAAGCCGCGACAAGTGCTTCGACGAGGTGCAGAAGGAGATGTATTCCACCTTCGAGAATACCTTCCTCATGTACCTGCCGCGCCTGTGCGAGCATTGCCTCAACCCGACCTGCGTGGCCTCCTGTCCCTCGGGCTCGATCTACAAGCGCGAGGAAGACGGCATCGTGCTGGTCGACCAGGACAAGTGCCGCGGCTGGCGCATGTGCATATCGGGCTGCCCGTACAAGAAGATCTATTACAACTGGAAGACCGGCAAGGCGGAGAAGTGCATCTTCTGCTATCCGCGCATCGAGGCCGGCCAGCCCACCGTGTGCTCCGAATCCTGCGTTGGCCGCATTCGCTACCTTGGCGTGATCCTGTATGACGCCGATCGCATCAGTGAAGCGGCGAGCATCGAGGATCCAAAGGAACTCTACGAAGCCCAGTTGAAAGTGTTCCTCGATCCCGAGGATCCCAAGGTCGTTGCGGCCGCGCGCGCGGAAGGCATCCCGGAAGGCTGGCTGGAAGCCGCGCAACGCTCACCGGTGTACAAGATGGCAATCGACTGGAAGATCGCCTTCCCGCTGCACCCGGAATACCGCACGCTGCCCATGGTGTGGTACGTCCCGCCGCTCTCGCCCATACAGTCCGCGGCCGAGTCGGGCAGGATGGGCATGAACGGGATCATTCCGGATACCGAGTCGCTGCGCATCCCCATCAGGTACCTGGCCAACCTGCTCACCGGCGGCAAGGAGCAGCCAGTCATGACGGCGCTGGATCGCATGCTGGCGATGCGCGCCTACATGCGTGGCAAGTCGGTGGAAGGCGTGGGCAACATTGCGGCGCTGGAGCAGGTGGGATTGTCGGTTGCCCAGGCCGAGGAAATGTACCGCTACATGGCGATCGCCAACTACGAGGATCGGTTCGTCATCCCCAGCACCCACCGGGAGGAGACCATCGACACCTTTGAGGAAAAGTCGAGCTGCGGGTTCAGCTTCGGCAATGGGTGCTCGGATGGCGTTTCCAAGCCCAGCCTGTTCGGCAACCGCAAGAATGCCGTTCCGGTCGATCTGTCGCAATTGCGCTCGAAAAAGCGCGCCGGATGAGGAGCCCGATGATGAAGACCTACAAAGTGCTATCGCTGTTGTTGAGCTACCCGGAGACCGGTTGGCTCGACGCGCTGTCGGAAATGGAAATGGCGCTCGCCGAGGAGGCCGAATTCAACCGCAACGCGGCAACCTCGGTGGCCCCGCTTATCTCTATGCTGCGCGAGCTGAGCCTGATCGAACTGCAGGAAATCTATGTCGCGACCTTCGATCGCAATCCTTCCCATTCGCTGCATTTGTTCGAGCACATCCACGGCGAGTCGCGCGAGCGCGGATCGGCCATGGTGAACCTGCTGGAGGAGTACTGGAAGCACGGCTTTGACGCCAGCGCGTCCGAGCTGCCGGATTACCTGCCGCTGTTTCTAGAGTTTCTCTCTCTGCTTTCAGCCGAAGAAGCGGGCGGACTGCTGGGCGACGCGGTGCACGTGATCGCGTCGGTCGGGCGCAAGCTCGAAAAGAACGGCAGCCACTACGCAACGGTGTTTCGAGTGCTGGAAGCCTTGTCGCCGGTCGCCGCGGTAGAGTTGGCCGAGCCGCCGGTGCGCGACATGGACGAGGCGATGGAGATGTTCGGTCCCACCCTCGACGGGATCGAGCCGCTACTCAAGCCGGTGCCGCAGGTGGCGGTGGTGGCCATGCCCAAGTCGCTGCGGCACGGCACCGCCGGCATCGCATCGTCCTGATACCTGGAGGATCTGAAAATGTCCAACTTGCACAACTTTCTGTTCGGCCTCTATCCCTACATCTCACTGAGCATATTCCTGCTCGGCAGCCTGATCCGCTTCGACCGCGAACAGTATTCGTGGAAGAGCGATTCCAGTCAGTTGCTCAGACGATCTCAGTTGCGCCTGGGCAGCAATCTGTTCCACATCGGCATTCTGTTCCTGTTCTTTGGCCACATGGCCGGGCTGCTCACGCCGCACTGGCTGTATGAATCGTTCGGCCTGTCCACGCCCAACAAGCAGATGCTCGCCATCATTTCCGGCGGCATCGCTGGCCTGCTGTGCTTTGCCGGGGTGGCCATCCTGCTGCACCGGCGCCTGACCGAGCCGCGCATCCGCGCCACCAGCAAGCCGATGGACATCTTCATCATGCTGTGGATCCTTGCCACCCTGTTGCTGGGCCTGGTCAGCATCCTGTTCTCCCTGCAGCACCGCGAGGGCGGGGTGATGCTGCTGCTTGCGGGCTGGGCCCAGCACATCGTGACATTTCGCGGTGGCGCAGCCGATTATCTGGTGGGTGTGCCGATTATCTACAAGGTCCACCTGTTGTTTGGCATGACTCTGTTCGTGCTGTTCCCATTCTCACGGCTGGTGCACGTGTGGAGCGGCTTTGCTTCGGTGAGCTATGCCACGCGTGCCTGGCAGATTGTTCGCCCGCGTGGATAAGGAAAGGAGGAGATCGCAATGACTCATGTTGTCATCATCGGAGCAGGGATTGCAGGCGTCCCGGCGGCCTATTCAATCAAGGCACAACTGGGCTCCAGGGGAAAGGTGACCGTCGTCTCCGACCAGGACTATTTCCACTTTGTGCCATCCAACCCCTGGGTGGCCATGGGCTGGCGCAACCGGGCCGACATCGCCTTTCCGATCGAACCTTATCTGAGGGAGCGCGGCATCGATTTCGTCGCCAGCGCAGTGAAGCGCATCCAGCCAGGGGACAATCAGATCATCCTGGATAACGGAGCGAGCCTGTCCTACGACTTTCTGTTGATCGCTTCCGGCGTAGAGGGCGCCTTCGATGAGATTCCCGGGCTCGCCGCCCACACCAATTCGGTGATTCATATCAATGATGCCGAACGGGCGCATGCAGCCTACCGCGAATTCGTCAAACATCCGGGACCCATCGTGGTGGGCGCGGTGCAGGGCTCCAGCATCCTCGGGCCGGTCTATGAATATGCCTTTCTCGCCGATGCCGATCTGAAGCGCCGGAATATTCGCGGCCGGGTTCCCATCACGCTGGTGACCCCCGAACCGTGGCCGGGTCATCTGGGGCTGGGGGCCGGAGCGGTGAGCCGCGATGTGATGGCGGCGGCGCTTGCCGATACCCAGATCAAGGTGATCTGCAACGCGCGCACCCTGCGGGTGGAAGCAGACAAGATTCATGTCGCTGAGCACAATGCGGACGGCAGCGAAAAGGAGATACATTCGCTGCCGTTTGCCTACTCGGTGTATTGGCCTGCTTTCCGGGGCGTTTCCGGCGTGCGGTCTGTTCCGGACCTGGTCAACGAGCGCGGCCTGGTCAGGGTGGATGAGTACCTGAGGAGTTATGTACAGCCAAACATCTTTGCGGTAGGCGTATGCGTGGCCCACTCGGTCGTCGATCGCACGCCGCTGGCGGTTGGGGCGCCGGATTCGGTGTATTCGATCCAGAAGGAAGTGGAGACCGCCGTCAACAACATTCTGGCGAGCATGCGGGGACAATCCCTGGAAAGCAGCATTCCGCAGCGTGCCAAATGGCTTTCCGACATGGGGGATAGCGGCGCCGCTTACTTGTCAGAACCACAAGTGCCCTTGCGCGACATCAACTGGATGCGCCAGGGCCGCTGGGTGCATCTGGCCAAGGTGGATTTCGAGAAGTACTTCGTCAACAAGGTTCGCCTCATGCCGACCGGACAAGCGCCTTCGGTCGGTTCGCGGATCGCCGGGGTAATGAGTCGGCTGCTGGCGGACAAGAAAGAAGGTGTGCTCGCGGTTACGGCGGCGCCTTCCCAAGGGGGCGTGAAGCCGTTCGACCTTCAATTGCCGCGTGATCCCAATTTCGAACTGCGAGCGCTGGCCAAGTCGCTGAGGCGCGAACCCGGCGAGCTTGCCGCCGAGCTGCTGGCAGCGGCATTGATCGATGCCAAATCCTATCTGAATGAGGCCGCGGTGGATGCCCTGGAGCTTGCGCGGCGTGAATTGCTGGTGGAGGAGTTGCCCGAACACCAGCCGGGTGTGGAATTCCACGGCGGCGGGACCTGATGAGTCAAGGGCCGGGCTTTGATTTGAGCAAAGTTTGGCGTCAGGGACCACCTATCTGTTTGCTTGGTTTTGAAGGAGATCGCAGCATGGCCGTGATCAGCATCGAGGATCCGCGTCGGCGCGCCGCGCCGCCCAAGGGATTCGCCCTGTTTGCGCTGGGCTTTCGGCCTTTCTTTCTCGGAGCAGGTCTGTCCGCGGTTGTGCTGATGGCACTGTGGCTTGTACTGTTCCGAAACGGAGGGCAATTCGGCCTGATCGTTCCTCCCGTACTGTGGCACGCGCATGAAATGATCTTCGGTTTCGCCGGCGCGGTGATTGCCGGTTTTCTGTTGACCGCAGTGCAGAACTGGACCCAGGTCCGAACGCTCCACGGCGTGCCGCTGGGCATGCTGTTTGCGCTGTGGGTCGCGGCGCGCATCGCGCCTTTCGTCCATGGGGTGCCGAAGGAACTGACCGCGTTGCCGGACCTCCTGTTCTTTCCCGCAGTGATGATCGCCATCGCGCGCCCCATCATGCGCACCAGGCAGGTTCGCAATTATGGGTTTCCCCTCATGCTGTCCATGCTCACTGTGGCGAACGTGCTGGTGCAGGGCGAAATGCTTGGCTGCATGCACGGGACAGCGACTCTGGGCAATACCTTGGCTGTGTACATGATCGTGTTGATGATCGTGGTGATGGGCGGCCGGGTCATTCCCGGCTTCACCGATGCCAAGTTGCGCACTCAGGCCAGACGCTGGAAGGTGGTGGAATGGCTGGCCCCGGCAAGCGCCCTGGCGGTGCTCGCTGCGGCGTTGGCCAATCCGCTCGCGCCGCTGACCGGCCTGGCAGCGATGTTCGCCGCGGGCGTACACGGCCTGCGCCTGTATGGCTGGCACACCCGCAAATTGTGGATGGTGCCGCTCTTGTGGGTCCTGCATCTGGGTTATGGCTGGATCGTCATTGGCTTCATCCTCGTGGCGCTGTCGACCCTGGGATGGCTTCCGCCATCCCTCGCAGTGCACGCCTTTACCGCCGGCGCCATCGGCACCCTCACGCTGGGCATGATGGCAAGGGTCGCACTGGGCCACACCGGCCGCATGCTGGAGCCGGCAAGAATCATCAGTTGGGCGTTTGGGCTGATCGTCGTTGCAGCCCTGGTTCGGGTAGCTGGGCCACTGGTCTTTGCCCAGGCGTATGACTTGGCGATCACGCTGAGCGGCCTGATCTGGATGCTGGCTTTCGGAATCTTTGTCCTGGTTTACCTGCCTGTCCTGGTGAGGCCGCGCGTGGACGGTAAAGAGGGCTGAAAGGCCGGATCGTCTTTCGCGTAAACCGGTGCCCAAGCCTTGCTCTGGCATTTGTATATCATAGTATGATACTATTCTGCTATGCATTTGGGACGGTGTGGTCTGACTCGCTTGCCGGGCAGATCGCGTGCATTTGGGCATTCTTCAGGAGAGCACATGATGGAATTGGCTATGGAATTACCGCGTACCGATGAGGAGGGTTACATCGTCGAACCGGCCGAATGGAACGAAGCCCTCGCCGAACACTTTGCCCGGAACGAAAACATCCACCTCACCTCCGCGCATTGGGACGTTATCCGCTTCATGCGCGACTTCTACGAGGAACATCAGGTCGCTCCGGATGCCCGCTTCGTGATCAAGCATCTGGCTGAGACGCTGGGGACGGCATCGCGCAACGAATTGTTCCGGCTGTTTCCCTACGGCTATGTCAAACAAGCTTGCAAGATTGCGGGCATGAAGCGTCCACGCGCCTGGAGTACGGGCTAAGCAGATCGCGACCGCGGCAAGGTTGGCTGTTCGGCCAAACTTCTCAGGGAGGTTGCCGGCTGCCCGCGCTTTTGTCGCTTGAGATTCGTTCCTGGCCAGTGTGGCAGGTCTGAAGTCAATCTATTCCGGCTGCCTGGGATGCGTGCGAGATGGCGCCTCGCCTTGCGGCGCGTTACCTGTTCGTGACTCCCGCGTGGCTGGCGCGCCCTGGGACCTTTATACAAACCAAGAACATGAATTCCAGCGTCCTCACCTTCGTCAAGAACTTTAGGGGCCTTGCGGGACTGAAGGCCTTCGCGCGCCATTTTCTGGCTGCCGAAACCCCGCCCCTGTCACGTGCGGAACGCTGGCGCTCGATGTTCGGCGCATTGGCGGGCGTGGGCATCAGCGGCCTGGCGATGCACGCCATGCCGATCGGTTCGCACTGGCTGATTGCACCGGTGGGGGCAAGCGCCGTCATCCTCTATGCCTTGTCCCACAGCCCTCTGGCGCAGCCCTGGCCGGTATTCGGCAGCTATCTGGTCGCAGCCATCGTGGGCCTCGCCTGCGCTGCCCTCATCCCCAGCCCGCAATTTGCCGCAGCCCTCGCGGTGGCAGCCAGTATCTGGCTGTCCGCGCGGCTCAATTGCATCCACCCGCCCGGCGGCGCGGTTGCCCTGTTCATCGTGCTCGACGGGCCATACTCGCCAACTCGGATGGGGCTTACCCTGGGTTTGGTGATGTTGAACGCCGTCGCCATGCTGTTGGCTGCCTTGCTGGTCAACAACCTGCTGCCCGGCCGCCGCTACCCCTTCAGTCAAAAGCGCAACGAGTACAACGTGCACGGAACGCGCGATTCGGCGCCATTGGCGCGCATCGGCCTCAACCACACGGATCTGGAAAGCGCAGTGCAGGCCCTGGACACGTTCGTCGATGTGCAGGAAGACGAACTGGTGGAGCTCTACAATCTCGCCGTCGATCATGCATTCGACCGCCACATCGGGCTTGCCTGTGGCGATATCATGTCGCGCGACGTGGTGACGGTGCAGTTCGGCACCGAGCTGGAAGAAGCGTGGACCCAGTTGCGCGCCCACAAGATCAAGGCCCTGCCGGTGGTTGACAACTACGGGCGGCTGATCGGCATCCTCACCGCCGCCGATTACCTGCGCCAGATGGACGACACCACTGCTGCCGGACTGGCGGTGCGCCTGCAAGGCCTGCTCAGACGCACGCCGGGAGTGAACTCGGAAAAATCCGAAGTGGCGGGGCAGATCATGACCGCGAACGTATACGCGGCCCGAACCGATACGCCGATCTCCGAACTCGTGCATCACCTGTCGGAAAAGGGCCTGCATCACATTCCCGTGCTGGATGACAAACGCCGGGTGCTGGGCATGGTGACCCAGTCCGATGTCATCGCCGCGCTTTACAAGCGCGTTGCCTTATCGTCGGCTTGACTGCGAGCAATACCTCGCGCAGAAAGAATCCTTTGGCCGGCGATCGGCGAGGCGCAGCTCAATCTTTGTAGTGGCCTCTGCCATGCTCCTTGCCGCCCTTGTCGCGGCCTTTGCCATGATCATCATGCCAGTCGCGCCTGTCATCGCGACGGTCATCTCGGCCACCGTGGCGCTCGCGGTAGCGCGGAACATAGACGTCGTTGTACCACCTGTCGTCGACGAAATACACCGGTTCGCCACAGGCATTGTATTCGCGGCAGTGTTTGCGCCAGTGCCTGGCGTGGCCGGGGGGAACATGCAGGTAAACCGGCTGGCGCGCCACGCCCACGGGGACCGGCTGGATTACCACCGGCCGCGGATTGATGAGCACCGGACGGGGAACGTCGCCGATGTCGATGCGGCCATAGAAGCCTGGCTGGCCGACGCTGATCGATACGCCGACATTAGCAGCGAACGCCGGGAGGGTTGCTGCGGCGAGCGAGGCTAGAAACAGAAAGCGTTTCATGTTCAGGTCCCTTTCTGAGTTTGCTTCCGGTGCAAGAATAGTTGCGCTTGGGCTTAGCAGTATAGTGAATTCCTGAGATGACATCTCAACAACTCGCGTCAGGCGCTGCGAGGAATTCGGTAGTGCAAGTCCATCCGAAGCGCAAATTGGCGAGCACGCATGCCTGCATGGGAGCAAGTTCGAGCGACCAAGGATAGTCGGGACGGGGGATGCACGCCAACGGTCTGAAGCGTCCGGCGACGACGCACCGTATGCGCCCGGCAGTTCGCCAGCGCAATTGGCATTAGCCAGAGGGGAGTTGTACACTCGCCACTCAAATGAGCAGACCCCTGAAAGCGCTGTTGTCCGCGGTATTCGCCACGTTGGCCCAACTCGCATCGGCGGAAGAATTGGGCGCCAACCTTGACGGCCTGCTCGCGTATGCGCGCGAGCACAACCCGGAACTGCACATGCGCACGCTTGAAGCCGAGGCCGCCCATGCGGGCGCCGTTGCGGCGTCCGCATTGCCCGATCCGAAGTTCCAGCTTGAACTCATGGATTTCACCAACGCCATGTCGGGCGGCTCGACCTCCCTGCTGCCGGGCGAGGTGGGCGTTTCACGCTACCTGATCGTGCAGCCGCTGCCGTTCTATGGCAAGCGGGATCTGCGCGGACAACTTGCCAGTCATCAGGCCGCGCAGCGTGACGCGACTCGGGATGCAGCCCGGCTGGATATAGAAAGCCGTATCAAGACCGCTTACGCACGCTATTACCAGGCAGTTGGTCAGTTAAGCATCCTGAATGAAACGCGCGAACTTTATGAGGGCCTGGAGAAATTGGTCGTTACCAGGTATGGCGTCGGTTTGGTGCCGCAACAGGATGCGCTGGGTGCGCAAAGTGAAATCACTGCCGTACAGGTTGACCTGCTCGATGCGGAGCGCAAGCGGCGCGAGGCGGCTGCGGCCTTGAACGCGCTGCTGCCGCGCGATGCGGATGCGGCATTGGCCGCGCCGCATACACTGCCCATGCCTGAAGCTGTGCACCCCCTGCGCGCGCTGATTGATACCGCACTCGAAAACACGCCGGAATTGGCCCGCGAACAGGCCAAAATTGACGCGGCAAAAAGCACTGAGGCGCTAACCCTGCGCGATCGTTACCCGGATTTCTCGGTTGGCTTGCGCGACACCCGCCCGCGCAGTGGCACCCAGACCTGGGATGTCATGCTTGAGATGACGATCCCGCTTCAGCAATCGGCGCGGCGCGACCGGGAGACCGAATCGCGCCGCATGCTGGAAGCAGCCAATGCCTCTCTGGAGGCGACGCGCGCGCGCATCGAGGGGAGGCTGGGCGAGACTTTTGCGGCTTTTGAAAGCAATCGTGACAAGGCGCGGCTGCTGCGCAGCACGCTGTTGCCGCAGGCTCGGGCGACACTGAAGGCGGCGGAAGCGGGCTACGAAACCGGGCGGGTCAACTTCAACACGCTTATCGAAGCCGAACGGCAGATCCTGCGCACCCGCCTGGCTGTGCTTGATGCCGAAGTTGAGACTGCGGTGAGGGTGTCCGAACTCGAACGTTTGACCGGGAGCTCGTTGTGAAACGTGCCATGATAGTTTCCATTCTTGCGGGTTTCGCTGTTGGTGCGCTTGTTCTCGGCTATTGGGCCGGCAGCCGCCATGCCGCGATGCCCGGCGCCGCCGGCAGCACCACGCAGGCCGTCGGCACGACCGGCAAGCCGGCGCGCAAGCTGCTTTACTACCACAATCCGATGGGGCTGGCCGACACGTCTCCGGTGCCGAAAAAAGACTCCATGGGCATGGACTACATTGCGGTCTATGAAGGCGACGAACCCGACGATGCGGGCGTGGTCAAGGTCAGCCCCGAACGGATCCAGACCATGGGGGTGAAGACTGCGTTGGCGGAGGAGCAAGTGCTCGAGACCACGGTGCGAACCGTTGGTCGCCTGGAAGTGGACGAGCGCGCGATCGTCGATGTCGCACCGCGTTTCGATGGCTGGATTGAACGGCTGTACGTCAACGCGACCGGCGATCCGGTGAAGCGGGGCCAGGCCCTGTTCTCGGTCTACAGCCCGGAACTGGTGTCTGCTTACAAGGAACTGACGATTGCCAGGGACCTGGGTCAGGACATCAAGGCCGCCGACCCTGCGGCGCGTGAGCGTGCCGAGCACCTGACGACCGCGGTCCGCGAGCGTCTCAGGAACTGGGACATGGCGGCGGGGGCCACGCGCGTGGACAGCAGCCACTTGCGCTTCAACTCGCCTGCCAACGGAATCGTCCTTGACAAGAAGGCGATCGAGGGCATGCGTTTTTCCGCCGGCATGCCCATCTACCGTATCGCCGACCTGTCCAAGGTTTGGGTCATCGCCGACGTCTATGAGCAGGATCTGACCCGGGTCAAAGTCGGGCAGACCGCCATGATCGGCATCGACGCCTTCCCCGACCGTCACTTCAGCGCCAAGGTCGCCTACCTCTATCCGACCCTGAACGCCAGCACTCGCACCACCCAGGTTCGACTCGAGTTGCCCAACCCCGATGGGCAATTGCGCCCCGGCATGTTTGCGCATGTCGACATCGCCATCGGTGGCGCGCAGCCACGCCTGACCGTGCCCTTGTCAGCGGTGATCGATAACGGCAGCAATCAGGTGGTTCTGCTTGCGCTCGATGGCGGCCGGTTCAAGCCGCAACCGGTAAAGCTCGGATTGCGCAGCGAGGATTTTGTCGAAA
Source organism: uncultured beta proteobacterium (assembly GCA_963746955.1). Classification (GTDB taxonomy): domain Bacteria; phylum Pseudomonadota; class Gammaproteobacteria; order Burkholderiales; family Thiobacillaceae; genus DASQBT01. The sequence goes on from CAVVDR010000017.1 coordinate 162,315, forward strand.
TTCTCGATGGCCTCAAGGCCGGCGACCGGGTGGTGGTGGCGGCCAGCTTCCTGATCGACGCCGAGAGCAACCTCAAGGCTGCCCTGTCCAACTTCACCGCCCCCAAGGCTGCAGCCAAGGCAGCCGACACTTACCATGCAGTCGGCAGCCTCGATTCCGTCGACGGCGCCGACGTGACCATCACCCACCAGCCGATCCCGGCTCTGAAATGGCCGGGCATGACCATGGACTTCGAGCTTGCCTCGCCCGATTTGGTGAAGGGAATGGCGCCCGGCTCGCCGATCCGCTTCGATTTTGAGCAACGCGGGCCGGGCGAATACGTGATTACCCGGATCGAGTCGACCGGCGCGCCCAAGCCCAAGATGCACGGGGCGGATTGACGTGCTCGACCGCCTCATCGAGTGGTCGGCGCGCAATGTCTTTCTGGTCCTGTTGGCCACGCTCGCCCTGCTTGGCGGTGGCCTGTATGCCTTGAAAACGACGCCGCTTGACGCACTGCCAGACCTGTCTGACGTTCAGGTCATCATCTATACGCAGTACCCCGGCCAGGCGCCGCAGGTGGTGGAGGATCAGGTCACTTATCCGCTCACGACCGCCATGCTGGCAGTACCCAAGGCCAAGGTGGTGCGCGGGTTTTCCATGTTCGGGGCGTCCTACGTCTATGTGATATTCGAAGATGGCACCGACATTTACTGGGCCCGTTCGCGGGTGCTGGAATATCTCAGCTCGGTGGCCGGCCGTCTGCCGCAGGGTGTGGCGCCCCAGATCGGTCCGGATGCCACCGGCGTGGGCTGGGTTTATCAGTACGCCCTGCTCGGCAAGAACCAGTCGCTGGCTGACCTGCGCAGCCTGCAGGACTGGTACGTGCGCTATCAACTGACCAAGGCGGGCGGGGTGGCCGAGGTGGCCAGCGTCGGCGGCTTCGTCAAGGAATACCAGGTCACGGTCGACCCCCATCGTCTGGCGACCTATGGCATTCCGCTTGAGCGCCTGACGCAGGTCATACGCGAGTCCAACCGCGATGTCGGCGGGCGGGTCATCGAAATGGCGGATCGGGAATACATGGTGCGCGGCCTGGGATATCTGCGCGGGATCAAGGATATCGAGAACCTGGTGCTGAAGAATGACCGTGGCACTCCGGTTCTGATCCGCGACGTGGCGCGGGTCGAACTGGTCCCGGCCGGCCGGCGCGGGCTGACCGAACTGAACGGCGAGGGCGAGGTGGTCTCCGGCATCGTCATGGCGCGTTTCGGACAGAACGCGCTGGACGTGATCGCCAACGTCAAGGCCAAGCTCAAGGCGATTACCGCCGGCCTGCCGGCGGGTACCCGGATCATTCCGGTCTATGACCGCTCCACGCTGATCGAGCGCGCGATTGCCAATCTCAAGGACACGCTGTTCGAGGAAAGCCTGATCGTGGCCGCGGTCTGCGTGATCTTCCTGCTGCATGTAAGAAGCGCGCTGGTCGCCATCATCACCCTGCCGCTGGGCGTGCTCATTGCATTCATCGCCATGCGCGCGCTGGGGATCGGCTCCAATATCATGTCGCTGGGCGGCATCGCCATCGCCATCGGCGCGATGGTTGACGCGGCCATCGTCATGATCGAGAACGCCCACAAGCGGCTCGAACACCTGGCCCCTGATGCGCCGAATGCGGAACGCAGCGCGGTCATGATCAAGGCCTGCAAGGAGGTCGGCCCGGCTTTGTTCTTTTCGCTTCTGATCATCACCGTTTCGTTTTTGCCGGTATTCACGCTTGAGGGCCAGGAGGGTCGCCTGTTTGCACCGCTGGCCTTCACCAAGACCTTCGCCATGGCAGGTGCGGCGCTGCTGTCCGTGACGCTGGTGCCGGTGCTGATGATGACCTTCGTCCGCGGCCATATCCTGCCAGAGATGAGGAACCCGCTGAACCGCTTTCTGATCTGGTTGTATAGGCCGATCATCGCCTGGGTAATGCGGCATAAGGTTCTGACCCTGGTGCTGGCGCTGGTGGGAATGGGCGCCACGATATACCCGGCCAGTCAGCTCGGTTCGGAGTTCATGCCGACGCTCAACGAGGGCACCTTGTTCTACATGCCGGCCTCGCTGCCCGGTCTGTCGGTGACCGAGGCGGCACGGCTACTGCAGATCACCGACCGGATCATCAAGACCTTTCCCGAGGTCGAGTCGGTCTATGGCAAGGCCGGCCGGGCCGCGACTGCCACCGATCCGGCGCCGCTGGAAATGTTTGAAACCGTGATCAACCTCAAGCCCGAGGCCCAATGGCGAAAAGGCATGACGGTTGACAAGCTGATCGCCGAGATGGATGCAGCGCTCAAGTTTCCGGGTCTGGCCAACTCCTGGACCATGCCGATCAAGGCGCGCATCGATATGCTTTCGACCGGCATTCGCACTCCCGTGGGCGTGAAGGTGTTCGGCAAGGACCTGGCTACGATTGAAAAAGTGGCACGCGACATTGAGGCCGTGGTCAAGGACGTACCCGGCACCAGCAGCGCCTACGCGGAACGCGTCACCGGCGGCTATTACCTTGACATTGCCCCCAAGCGTGATCAGTTGGCGCGCTACGGCGTGACGGTGGGCGACTTCCAGCGCGTCATCAGTACGGCGCTGGGCGGGGAAGCGGTGACCACGGCGGTCGAGGGGCTCGACCGCTACGGCATCGCCGTGCGCTATCCGCGTGACCTGCGCGACGATCCGCAGCGCATTGCCAACGAGGTGTTCGTGCCCACCGGTAACGGCATGATTCCTCTGGGCCAACTGGCCGACATCGTCATCCACAATGGTGCACCGTCAATCAAGACCGAGAACGCGCTGCTTGCCGCCTACATCTACGTAGACATTCGCGGCCGCGATGTCGGATCCTATGTGCGCGACGCGCAGCGCGCGGTGGCGCAGAAGGTCAAGTTTCCGCCGGGTTACTACGCCACCTGGAGCGGCCAGTACGAATACATGGAGCGGGCCAAGGCCAGGCTGGTCATCGTTGTTCCGGTGACGCTGGCGATGATTTTCGTGCTGCTCTATATCAATTTCCGCCGCCTGACCGAGACGCTGATCGTCATGCTGTCCGTGCCCTTTGCGCTGGTCGGCGGCATCTGGCTGATGTGGTGGCTGGGCTACAACATGAGCGTGGCGGTGGCGGTGGGCTTCATTGCCCTGGCCGGCGTGGCGGCGGAAACCGGCGTAGTCATGCTGATCTATCTCGATCAGGCCTGGGCAAAAATCAAGGATGGCCGCCGAGGCGAAGGCCAAGTCCCCACAGTTGCTGATCTGTACGACGCCGTCATGGCGGGTGCGGTAGGTCGCGTGCGGCCGAAGATCATGACCGTCGTCGCCATCATGGCCGGCCTCTTGCCCATCATGTGGAGCCACGGCACCGGTTCAGAGGTGATGAGCCGAATCGCCGCACCCATGATAGGCGGAATGATCTCCTCCACGGTGCTGACCTTGGGGGTAATACCGGCGATCTATGCCCTGGTCAAAGGCTGGCGCCTCAAGCGTGGACTGGAAAATTAGGGGTCAGGGATCAGGGGTCCGCTGCTGGATGTTCTTGTTTCCTAGCGCCCCGACGGCCCGATTTCCGTTTTCTGTCCTCTGACCCCTGATGTTCACTCGGCCACCCCGTGGCGGCTGATGACTGGGCGAACTTCTTCAGGGCGTCAGCTTGTGTCTATACTCGAAGCCTCCAAGAACAGGGACCGATCATGCGCCGAATTCTTTTCTTCAGCACCCTCATTTCACTGGCAATGGCGCTCGTTGCCACAGCCCAGGCGGTCACCATTTCGCGCACGGAGCCGCGGAATTTCATCGTGAACGACATGAACAGCGGGTCGGTGAATATCTATTTGCAAAATAGACTGCCAGGTGACATCAATGGCTACAACATCAGAAACCGCGTCAAGGTCTACGCGCGCGCGGAAGGCAATTTTCAGCCGGTGCTTTCTACCGGATGGACAGCAGACATGCTGGCTGTCGAGCTGCCGGTACAACAGTTGGTCACGCGTCTTGGCCTGGTCGAGGTAAAGGTTGCCGTGGATGGCAAGGATTCGCCGCTGTTCGCGATTCCGGTTGTTGCGCCGCCCAGTCAGCCGCCGACAATCAGCGACGTCGTTATCTTTCCCTCCGATACGTCGACGAACAAGAAAGGCGAAACCTATGTTTCCGTCAAGTTCTATGCGACCAACCTGGACGCCGCGGACCACACCGCGCCGATGGTGGATGGCCACGGACTGAGCATCGGCCGGCTCAACCGCGATCAGGGCTACGTGGACGCCTGGATGCCGAGCAGCTATCTGGACAAGACGGCCGTGCTTCACCTGCAATTGTCCAATCGCGCCGGAGCATCGAAACCCTTCGACAAGATGATCGGCGAGCTTAAGCTTCAGCCCAGAATGCTCAAGTTGCGGGAGACTCCGATGGTGAAGTCCGGCGACTACAAGAACGCGACGCTGGACCGGACTGTCGGCCCGAGACCGCAGCCTGTCAAAGTGCTGCCGATCCGCTAGCCAATCTCTCCTTCACACATGCGTTCGTGAAGTTCGTTTGAGATCACGATGCCGTTGCCGTTCAGGTGCATGGAGAAGGCCGTGATGGTGTCCCAGGGGCGTGGCGCCCACCTCCCAGTGTTGCCGAAATGGGCATGCCTGCAAGCATATGCGCACCATCCAACGCGCCGACGGAAACCTTGTCGCGGATATTGGCCCAGGAAGCCTCCCTGGATATGGCGGTGTTCAATCCGTATTTCCTGAAGCAGCCCTTTTCACAAGTGATCACGATTGGTGCGCAGTCTGTGAGGGGAATGATGCCGAATACGGGAACGGATCTATTCAGATTGTCCGTGTTGCCGGCCCAGGCGCTGTTGCGCGCTTCCCGGCGGCACCATCGCAATCAAGCCGGCGGCCGCGGACAGGCTGATGGACTTCTTGAGAAACTCTCTCCGCTCCCCGCGGGCGATGAAACCTTCTGATGGCTCCTTGCGATTGCGGTGCATGCTTGCTGGCCAAAAAAGAAGGCATCCGACCCCGGGGAGGGGAGGGACGCCTTTGTCCAACACACTAAGGAGATGTAATGCCTGAAAGCTACGCCACTGCAGCCTTCACCCAAGAACCAGCAATGGCCATGCCAGCTTGTCGCGCCCCCAATAGAATTGGGCGGTTTTGACAATCTTTCCGCATTACGCCGGGTTGAATCGTACGTGTAGATGAACATTAATGGTGCGGAATGGTGACTGAATGCACAGCGCTGGTGCCATGCAGGGTGACGGAAGATTGTGCCCGATCCGGAGGACTGTGGCTTGATGGCGCCACTTTTGGGTAGGGTCCTTTTCACCGATATGGTACTGAGGGTACGTGGCGCAAATTGGTAGACGCAGCGATTTAGCTAAGTCGCTCAGAGGGCTTAGTAAATCGTCCAAGTGAGGGTTCGAGTCCCTTCGTACCCACAACTCCCATCAGTTGATGGATCGTTTGATCTTCTTAAGCTGAAGCTGAATCCAGCTTTCAAAGTCCTCGTAGCTATCTGCACTCAACTTTGCTGGCCATTGAAGGATGACTTGACCTTCATCAAGAGAGAACACATCTTGGCGCGATCCGACAGCGGGCGGTTTAATCGGCGGTATTCCAGGAGGTGGATTCTTTCCCGGATTGCTTTCGCCTGGTTCCATGATAGTTACCTCTTGAATAGGAATGCCCGTCGCGCTCCCTTCAACGAAAACGAAATCACTTGCTTCCGTTATCCCGGTAACGCGTCGAGCTTCAAACTGAATAACTCCACCATTTTCCCATGACACCATATCCCCAACCTTGACTGCTGAGGGTGGACGCTTTCCTTCTCCTCCATCCAATATATCAGAATCACTCGACTTTGCAAGGCCAGAATAAGCAATAGTGTCATCGTAAATCCTCAGAAAGGCTGGAGCGGCGTTATGGTTAAACCCGCCTTTGAGAATTAGTTCGTCTAGACAAATAGGGTCTGGAGGGCGATCAACTCCCCATTTTGCCCAATATGTACTTATTGCCTTCGGCTTTAACGCGCAGCGCCTAAGAATCTCATGTTTCACGCTGTCTTGATGCGCACGAAGATAATTCCTGCCATCATCCGACAAGGTGGCTACGCGATCATCTCCATACTCAATTAGGCCGAAAGCCTTTAGAGCAGCCAAAATAGAAAATGACTGGCTACTCTTTTCCTTAATCTCCCAAGCTAGCCCCACCTTGTCGAATGGAGCAGGATGTCGCTGGAAGTATTTTTCGAAGGCAATCAATCGCTCGATTGATGACTTCAACGATATCGCCGGGTAGGCCGGGCTGCGATCCCGTGATTTCTTCACGTCCACCTTCTCTTTTGGCTTCAATTCTTTTTCCTGTGCCATGACGCACTCCTTTCACCAGTAAAACAATATTTACTGGTACGTTACCAGATTTATATTGACATTGCAACTGATATTTGCTTCAATAGCAATTATGGTCAAGGAGGGTATCAAAATGGAAAGAAGAAAGTTTGCCCCCATAGCCCATGCTCACCGGCATGGGGGCAGAAAAGAGAAGGCCCGCAGTGGCTTCCTTACTAGGGGAGTCGCCAGTGCGGGCCGTGGTGGGCGCTGCTGTACCGCTTTTGCCCCCGTAGCTCAGTTGGAAGAGCGCTGCTTTCGTAGGCTGGAGGTCGCCCGTTCGAATCGGGTCGGGGGTGCTTTCCATTTCAACAAGCGGATTCCTGAGGGCGTCAACACCCAGGAACCCGCAACCGAAGCCCGTATGAGGCGTAACGATTGCACCGGTAAGGGCCATCTAAGTATACCTCTCGCATGGGCTCCGTTCAAGGAGCCTGCTGTGAACGTCTTAAAGTAAGAGAAGAAGATTCAAGTCCTGAACGCGCTGATCGAGGGTTGCAGCATACGCAGTGTGGAGCGCATGACCGGCGTGCAACGCGACACCATAATGCGCTTAGGCGTCGAAATTGGTGCCAAGTGCGCACACATGCTCGATCAAAAACTAACGAACCTGAATGTTCAAGAAGCGGAGATCGATGAGATTTGGTGTTATGTCGGGAAGAAGCAGAAGCACGTTACAGCACTCGACAACGAACGAGAAGTCGGTGACCAATGCACCTTTGTTGCTATGGATGCCAAGACTAAACTCTCCTGTCGTCCGCGGCGGCCCGGGTTGAGGAACGCGCGGGGTGCGCGGCGAGCGCAGTTTCGGAATCGTGCTCGGCCCATGTCTCGGGGCTGGTCACCAAGCTGAACGGCGCAAGTGGTCCTTGCATGCAGGTAGGTAGACGGTTACGCGGGATGGCCAGCTTTTCCATCATTTGTTGGAGATCGAGGCGAATGAATCCCTTGATGGCGGAACTCGCGGTTGGATCCATCCGCCGCAGGCGGTAATGCCGCAACCGTCGACAGGATTGCTCTAATGCCGCCAGGCCGGCAAGCGATGGCTCGTAACTGGCGTGCGCCGTGCATAGGCGGCGCTTTGCTTCTGACGGCTTTGGAGAACCAGTGACAACCTGCACTTTCGGCTATGGCCGGTCCTCGGCCAGGCGGAATAATTGCACTGACTAGCGTCCGTGCTTCGCCATATGCCAGATATTCGAGAAAGTTGACATGATTGCCGCGCCCGCCCGGTACGGATAGCCACGTATTGACCGGTTAGACGCCACCAAGAACGCGAGGTCGCCCAATTCACTTGCGGGCCGCTATCACTTGAGAGCTTCACTTCATCTTGTAAAAATCAGCCAATGCCTGCAGAACTTCTTGCAGTTCCTTGCTGGCGACCTTGACCGCTTTCATCTGCTTGATGCCCAGGTGGCGCGCTTCATCTACGGGGTCCGAGATGCCGATGACAATTCTCCCCGCCTTGCCCGGCAATCCGCCAACAGCCTTGCCGGTGGCATCTACACGGTACACGGCAAAGCGACAGGGGACGATAAGGGTGATATTGGGATCTTCCTTGATGGCCCGGGCCAAGTACTGGGACTTGCATGCATAAACCACCTTGTTCTGGATATCCATCTGGTAGTTGTCTTTGAGTCCCTTGTCGATATTCTGCTCCTTCAGGACCTCCCAGTTCATGTTCTCGATTTCGGTCTCCAGATGTTTCACCGCCTGGATGAAATCGACCGTGGCCGGCAAGTAAATGTAGTATGCGCCGCCCCTCTTATGTATATCTCCCGCCGAGGCGGGGGCAGCCAGAACCAGCGACATTCCGAGAAAACACGTTTGAAAAATGAGTGGCAGATATTTCATGGCATATCCTTCGATGAAAATTCCATTCGTGGCATATCCTGCAGAAGTCGGTCGCAAGACATACACCGTGATCTGACGAAGAACCCGGCGGCACTATCGAGATACTCAAACCGATAAGTCAACGCCTCGTCCTTTGGTCCAATCTTCATGCACTGTCCTATGACATCGTTACGTAGCCGTATAGCACCAGGACCAGCAGGGTGAGGCTTGCAAAGATGAGGGCCGCCGTGAGCAGTCTGGCACCTTTCGCCATACGCGCCGATGGCGGTTTCACCAGGTACTTTTCGAGTTCACCGCTGGCGAGCAGTCGCTCATAGGCCAAAGCGTGATCATGCTTGAACTCTTCCAGCGGCACTGATCCGGTGAAGATGGACGTGCTCATCGGGAACTTGTCCGGACGGAAATGCACGTTGAAGTAGTGCACCGTAAAGAGGAATACGGCCGCCAGCAATGCCTCTTCCCCATGCGCGATGGTGGCGATGTTGAACACCCAGCCCGGCAGAACGATCGAGGTTATGGTCGGGAAGAACAGGAGTAAGCCCGTGCCCCCGATGATCGCCATACCCCAGAACGGCGCCCAGTAATCGAACTTCTGCCAGTACGACCAGTGGTCGAAACTTGGGCGCGGCGCCCGGCCGAGGAACCAGCGGAACATGGCTGCGATATCACGCAAGTCCTGCAAGCTGGGCACCAAGGAAGTGGGGCCGAACCAGGTAAAGGTCTTGCGATTACGCCAGATGTTGAAACCGACCATGGCGAACTGGACCACGAACGCCGCCAACAAGGTGACCCCTGCGGCGCGGTGGATGATCGCTTCCATCTCGGGTCCACCAATCAGGCGGATCACCATATGCGCCCACGCCGTATTCGCGAACTGCAAGGTGGTGCCGGTCAGCACCAGGGTGATGATGCTGAGCGCAAACAGCAGGTGAATCAGGCGCCAGAAGACGCTGAAACGGCGGAAGTAGACCGTTGCAGGCTGGACCGGGTCGGGCTTGTAGCCCAGTCCTGCCTGGCGGTCCTTGTACTCGCGGTAGAACCACAGCACGACATGGGTCCAGAAAAACAGGAATACACTGAAAATCAGGGCCTCCATGAATTTTGTGGTGATCCAGATGCCCGGATACTTGCTGAAGTCATGTGAATTGCCATGAGGCTGGAAGCTGGTGAAATTGGCCGTTGCACCCCTGTGGCAGGAACGGCAGGTCTCCAGGACATTCTTCGTGTTCACCCTTGATGCCGGGTCATCAACCTTCCTGATGCCGTGGGCGCCGTGGCAGTCAAAACACTTAGCCGTATTGGTGTAACCCAGGCGTACCACCTGGCCATGGTAGGAAGCCAGATAGGACTTTTGCTCCTCCTTATGGCAATTTCCGCAGTTCTGCGTGATGCTCAGCTTCGTCGCATCCCCCTGAGGCGAGTTAATGTTGTGGGTGGTGTGGCAGTCGGAGCAGACTGCGGCCCTGGCATTCTTCTGCTCTATCACGGCCTTGCCATGCACGGAGCTTAGATATTCAGCCTTTTCCTTCTCATGACAGCGACCGCATACCTCGGGATTCTTCAGACGGTGCCCGGGACTCTGTTCGCTGCCGATCGGACCAATGTTGTGAGCATCGTGGCAATCGGTGCAGGTGGCGTTGACCTTGCTATCGTCCAGTTTATTGGGTTGTGCATGGACTGAATGCAGATAACTGTCGGTTTGCTGGATCACCATCCTCAGCGTTTTGTACTCAGCGGTGGGGTGTTCCTGTTGCTCTGCCCACTTCTGCCTGTGGCATTCGATGCAACCTACGCGTATGGGTAAGGGCTCCTCATGGGGCAGCGCGGTGACGTTGTTGTGACACCCAACGCAAAATTGCTTGCCGTGAGCACTGTGCTCAAATGCCGACTTGTCCACGAAGATATTGATTTCGGTCCCGTCCGGCCTCTTGACCGTCTTGGCTTCCTCATCGCCGTGGCAATTCATGCAGCGTTTGTTGGCAATGACTTTGGGTGCAGCATCGGCGCCCGCCTGAACGGATGGAGTATCCGCACCTTGAGAGAGGGGCGCGGCCAACAGGAGAAGAATCGCGGCCCGACTCCAGAACAGTGACCTCAAGATTTTTCCGGCCATTGTCGTCATCCAGCCCTCTGGACCGCGGATATGGACGCTGTCTACAGTGACAGGATCCACTTGGCTATGGCATCAGCATCCTTGACCGGAATATCGTCGTCACCAGCCATCTGGGTCTTCTTGCCCAATTTCTTGGCCCAGACTCCTTTGCTACCCTTCTTGATGATATCCACAAGCAACTTTTCGGCGCCCTTCTGAGCTTTGCGCCTTTCGGCAATTTCCTTGTAGCTGGGGCCTTCACTTCTTTGCCGGGCGGCACCCGGTTTGACTTCCAGCCTGTGGCAATCGCTGCACCCGTATTTGTCGGAAAGCTCCATGCTGGAAACTGCGGGAACAGAAACGAAACCCGACAGCGCTATGGCAATAATGATGTAACGCATTTTTTCAGCCTCACAGGAATAAGTGGGTTAATACCGCGTGCTTACCATTCCTACATAGACTTAGTCAGCCTAGTTGAAATTTTCAAGGCATTCAATGGTTTTGAATTAGATAAACTAATAACCTTGACAAGATAACGGTTTATTTGTTCGGTGGGATCGCCCTGATCTTGGTCGTCGCCATAGAAACCTGCTCGCCATCTGGCCGGCAAGCGGCGGCGGTGGGGAGTCGGCTGGGTGATCACAGTGCCCAGAACAGAACGCCAGTGCGCGGAGGAAGCTCGAAAAGATGGCACGGTGCACGTGGCATGCTGCCCCGGCGCTGGTCAGGCCGGTCTGCCCGCAATGCCCTGGTCGCCCGGTCATTCCGTTCGAGCCAGGGTAAGAACCGCACGCAGAGAATTACCGCTGTCCGAATACGAAGCGCTTCAAGAACACGAGGCTTATCAGCGCGGTCAATCCCATGCAGGCAAGCCACGCAAGGTTGTGATTGAGATGAAGGCGAACGGCGAGAAACCAGTTCAGGCTGGTCGTTGCCACGGCAGTGCCGGAATACATGACGTAGGCACGCCGCAGGCTGGGCCAGTAGCGGCCAGGTTCGTCGAAGGTCAGCCAGCGGTGCAGCGCATGCTGGCGCGACACGTTTATGAGAAAGGCCAGCAGCCAGCTTGTCGTTGCCCTGGGCTCGATCGGATTCAAGACATAGATGAGCAGGTAGGTGAAGTATCCAATCATGGCGCCGAGACAGGCGGTTGCCACAATGCGCAGGTATTCCGGCATTGCCCGGTAACGCCGCAGGCATGATTGTGCGAGCCGCCTCATTTGTTGGTGCATGGACAATCTGATGTCAACGAGCCAGGAACGACAACCAGGCCCCGCCAAGTGCGAGCGCGGGGAGAAAACTGTCGAACCGGTCAAGCACTCCGCCGTGTCCTGGCAGCAAGCGGCCGAAGTCCTTGATCCCGGAGCGCCGCTTGAGCCAGGAAGCGGAAAGGTCGCCGCACAGGGCGGCGGCGCACAGGATGAGGCCGGTCTGCACAGCGCCTTCGACCGACTGCCCAACCATGGCTCGAAGCGCGGAGGCGATGCAGAGCGCCGCCATGGCGCCGGCGAGCGCGCCTTCTATCGTCTTGCCCGGGCTGATGCGTGGTACGAGCTGGTGTCGTCCCATGATCTGCCCGCCCGTCTGACTGAAGCCATCGAAGCCGGCAACGACGACATAGATGAAGGCCACGCTGGTGGGAGCAAGCAGAGCCAGAACGGCCATGCAGGTTGCGCCAAGGACGCTGTAGCACAGCCAGAACACCATGCGCGGCGGGCCGTTGGCTCGTGGCATGCGGCGCAAGGCCGCAGCAACCTCGATTGCCCCAAGAACAAGAATCACGGTTACCAGACCGACCAGCCACTCTGTACCCAAATGAGCGGCCGCCAGAACTGCGGAGACGATGGCAAGGTAGACGAAATATTTGACCCACCTTGCGCGCCGTACATCCGGGGCTACCCGGGCAGACGACACGGCCATCAGTACTGCGCCTGCCAGAAAGCACCCGAGAACGATGAAGATCAGACGCTCCATCTTTTCCCTCCATGCTGCAGGCGATTCATTGCGGACAGGGGACGAATGACTTCCACTGTTACGATATCGCGCGGATCAAAACTGAGGCGCTCCGTGCGGCTGTTTTCCGCGCGTTCGGGCGGCAAGCGTTTGGATTTCATGAATGCCTTGCGCGTCTTCTCAATAACCAGTAGAGCCCGCCCACGTTGGGCGTCCACTCCCGCAGCATGGCGAGCAGGAAGAATTCCTCAAGCTGGCTGGCGACGGCGAGGCATACTCCGGTCCAGAACAGCCAGGCATTGAAACCCCATAGGAACAATACGGCGATGAATCCGCCCAAGGCATAGGCGGTTGCGCGTGACAGGAAAGTGTGGAAGCTGGCCATCCGGCCGTAACGCAGAAAGCCGGCAAGACTGCCGCCTATCCAAAGGCCGACCACCAAAAAGAAGATGCCGGCATTGTCGCTGACCACGTGCGGATGGAACACCCAGATCCCGTAAGCCGCTACACCGAACAGCAAAAGGTCGGCCATTGAATCAAGTCGCGCGCCGAGCTCCGAAGTGAATCCGAAATAACGCGCAATGGCGCCGTCAAGAATGTCGCTCAGCAGCGCCGCGACCAGCAGCCAGGCAAAGGCCTCGCGCTGCCCAAAATAAGCCAGTGCCACCAGCACGGGAGTTGCGGCCAGCCGCAAGGCGGAAATGATGTTGGGTATGTGGGACGCGGACAGCGGCATCATGCCTCCTCCTGAAATTGTCTTGTTTGCTTCGCCAGGCCGAAGGCTCACAGGCTGGCGTCGAGTTTGGCCTGCAGGCCGGGATAATCGATCTTGGCATTGTGCCGCGCGTCCAGGGGAATGCGGGAAACGCTGACCACGCGGTCTATGCCGGCCCACGGCACGGCCTTTGCCAGGTCTTCCGGATCGGCGCGATCGGCGCTGGGTCTCAATTCCACGACCAGAAGTCGCTGGCCGCGATAAGAGACGAAAGCCGTGCGGGCAATTCTGGAATCGTCGGCCAGGACCGCCTCGACCATGAGCGGGTACCGGCCGTCCGGTGCTTCGCCCAGACGCGCAGCGCAGCGGCCGGTGAGCCACAAGCGATTCTGCTCATCAAGCCAGCCCGAATCGCCGGTGCGGTGCCAGACCTTGCCGCCAACACGGAACTTGGTTTCTGCATCGCCGTGGCCATTCAAATACCCGGCCGAAACATGAGGGCCGCTCACCACAATCTCGCCGCGTGCGCCGCAGGGCAGAGCCATGCCGTGCATTGCCGCGTCAGAGAGGCTCGCCAGCGGCTGGCCCCAGCGATCCGGCAGGATCGCGAGCCTGATTTCGGCAACGGGCTTGCCTGCCGGGAGTCCTGAGCCCTGTTTGATGGCTGCGCGATCGGCAAGACTGATCGCTTCGTGCGCGAGCAGGGCGATGGGTTCGGCCTCGGTGGAACCATATAGCGCAGCTACCCGGGCCAGCGGTGCAACTTGTGCAAACTTGTCCAATACGCGCGGGAACACCGGTGCACCGCCAGCGAAGACGGCACGCAGCGAGGCCAGGGGCCGGCCAAGCGCCAGGCTGTAATCGGCAAGGCGCTCCACCAGGGACGGCGAGGCCAGCAGGCTGTCGGCATTCCATCTGCTGATGGCGCCGGCAATGCGGGCCGGGTCCGCTGCGCCCGGCCTGCGCAGATCCACATCGGGGATCAGGCTGGTTACTCCGCGGCCGAGATTGGCCATTACCAGGGCCGGCATGGTGGCCAGGTTGATGCCGCCCGGACGCAGATCCAGGTGCCTCGCCAGAATGTCCTGGGTCGCCGCCAACAAATTGTGATTGCGCAGCAGGCCCTTGGCGGCGCCCGTGCTGCCGCTGGTGAAGCTGAGCATGGCAGGCGCATCGTCCAGATCGGTGAGCGCGTATTCGATGGGAGGCATGCTCTGCGCAGCATTGAGTGAGGTCGTTCCCGGAAACCACCCGTGCGCGACAAACGCCGGCTTGATGGCGCGCAGTTCCGGTTTCAGCAGGCGCAACAGACAGGCCAGCGGGCTGCCCACGAAGACCTTCAAAGGCAGGGAGCCGCGGCAGTGTTCGAGCTGGGCGGCGGCCTTCGCGGGGTCGATGAAGATCAGAACCGCGCCCAGCCTGAGCGCGGCGGCGATAACCTCGTAGAGAACAGCGGACATGGGCACCAGCATCACGATGCCGTCGCCGCAGCCCACGCCTGCCTTTGCCAATAGAGCTGCAATCTGCATGGACCGGGTGCGCAGATCGGCAAACGAGGTACTGCGTTCCGCGCCCCATGGTCCGTCGATGATGGCTGGCGCATCCGGGGTGCGGCGTGCGGCCTCATCCAACAATGCAACGATGTTCACAAAGGTTTGGCGTAGAGGGTGTAGCGGCGGAAATCGCGCATCAGGGGCCGATCCAGCAGGCGTGAAGCATTGTCTTCGTGCATCAGGGCATGGATGGTGCGGTGCATGCCGAGCGCGCGTGCGGATTGGTTGATCCGCGCCAGCATCACGGCCGCGAGCCCCTTGCCGTGATGGGCCTGTTGAACCGCGATGCTCTTGACGACGACCGTGTCCACAGGCTCGCCGCGCCGTGCCTGCAGCAGGTCCGGCAGTGCCAGGCAGAAGGCGACCGGGGCGCCGTGCCACTCCATGATCAGGACCAGCTCCGGCCTGATCTGGGCCAGGAGCGGAGTGTAGAGATCAAGGAATTCGGCCTCGGTAATTGGGACATAGAGAAAGTTGTCGCGAAATGCCTCGCGGGAGACTTGCCACAATCGTCCCAGTTCCGCGTCAAGGTCGTGGCTTGCGAGGGGACGCAGCGAATAGCCTTTGCGTTCCAGGCGCTGCATCAGGGCGCTGCGGTCCTTGCAGCGGGCATTGTCTTCGTTGATCGAGGAATAGAACTGCGCCAATGGATGAAAACCCGCGGCCTCGAAGTGCAGGGGCCAGTCATCCGGATTGTCCGGCTCAAGAAAGAAGCGCGGTGCGTCGCCGCGCGCGGTGAGGAACCGATAGCGGCGCCAGGTGCTGCCATCCATGGGGCCGATTGCCACACTGCAACCCTGCAGAGTAAGTGCCCGACACGCGTCACTGAGGATTGTTGCGGCACTGAAGCGGTCTTTCTCCGCGTAGTGGCCGATCAGGCCCACCCGCTCGTCGGGCAGCTCGGGCACTTGGCGCCACCAGAGTGCGGCACGCACTAGCAGGCGGCCTTGATTTCGCAACATGAGGAGCGCATCGGGGGCCTGCTGCCGCACCATCGCAGGGCTCAGATCCGACAGGCCCTTGATGCTGCAGAAGAGTTCGAGGTCGGCTTGATCGAGGGGACTGATGACGGTCATGGAGGACTAGATCCCGACAGGAAGCAGAACCGGCGCAAAGGCCAGTAGAGAACTGAGCGCGGCGACCACGGACTGGCGCAGCCAGCGGCCGCTATCGACCGGAAACCGCTCCAGTTCCGGCTGGACAGTGGCGAACACAATGGTGGCGGCGACCACCGCCAGCGCAGCACCGCCGAAGCTGAGCATGGCTGCCGCGTGCAGTCCCTTGAACAGAAGTATGGACGGAATCAACAGCAGGATGCCCTTGGCGCTGCTCATGGCAATGCTGTTCCGCAGAGACGCATCGGGCTGCGCGCGGCGGTGGCGCACCAGCGCAATAATGGAGAGGTCCGCCCCGTAAACCGCGGCGTACGCGGCGTATATGCGGGGATCCCGGTAACGCCAGAACAGCAGCAGCCAGACAATGGCACCGAACAGGTTGGCCAGCGCCACCGGAAAATTGAACATGCGCAGATGATCGGTGGGCGTACGGCGCGTCACCGAGGTATACACGATGAGCAGGATGAGTGGGGGCACGACCCAGTGCCAGCCGGCAATCGCCCACGACACGTAGCCCCACAGGGCAACGCCGAACAGGCCGTCGTCGGCGAGCGTGGTGTGCCTGCGCCAGTAGCGGATGAACAGCGACAGCGCCACGAGGAAGCCCAGATGCTGGAGCAGCTCCGCTGCGTCGAGGTGGAGGAAGGTTCTCAGCAGCACGTAGCTGAAGAGGGGAATGATGAGGTTATCCATGCCCCACCAGGCGGCGGCCTCAGCCATCATGACCATCAGGCCGATATTGATGCCGATCAGCAGGCTTTCCGGTCGCGGGGTGTCGGTAAACAGCAGTACCGGCACGTGCACGCAGAAGAAGGCGGCTAGAAAGAAGGCGACCGAGCCCTCGACGGTCTTGCCGCCACCACTTACCGTATAGAACACCTTGCCGTACGCCTTGCCGACCAGAGCCGCGAAGGCGTCGGCAATCGCCAGTATCAGCAGGGGAACACCATACAGCAGCGGGTTGTCGTGGGCCCAGGTGAACAGCAGCAGCACACTCAGGACGAAACCGTATTCGCCCGCCGTATTGCGCTGGACGGCAGCCAGCACCTGTCCGGGCCCGGCCCTGAGGATCGGCACGGTGCGCAGCAGGGTGAACAGGGCAATGCTGGATGCAACCAGGACCAGCACCGGCGCGGGGCTGGAAAACAGCCAGGGCAAGGGCAGGGCGAGCAGGCCGCCACCCAGATGGAAAAGCTTGCGTACCAGTTCTGGGTGCGGGTGGGCCAGTACCTGCCAGGCACGCAGAACGGCGAACAGCAGCACCATGCCTGCCAGTATGGCGGGGATGGCGAGCCAGGGATTGAGGTTGAGCGGTGTCATGCCAGTGCCTCAACATGCAGCGCGCCATAAAATGCCGCTTTGTTCTGGAGTAATAGCCTGGCGGCCAAATCATCCAGGGGCCGCAACCGGTTTCTCAGTCGTTCGGGACAGGTGCGCGGCGCCAGCATGTTCCAGTAGGCGATGCGGCCGCCGCTGTGCCCTGTCCGTGCGATCTGCTCGAAGGCTGACTGGGTGGCGGACTCTGACAAGTACTCGAATATGTCTGACAGGTTGAAGCGGTCGATGCTGTTGTCCGCTGCGCCGGCGATGGCCGACTCCAATGACTCGACGCGCCATTCCAGACGGTCCAGATGGTTGCGGATAAGGTCGAAATTCTCTGCCCGCAAAGCATGAGGCAGGGCGTTGGTAAAGCGGCCGAAAGCGATCCACTGCAGATGGGGGTTCATCGCCGGATCGAGCGTCGTCATGGCATGCCGGATGCGGGCCAAAGCTGTCTCGGCCATGTCTCCCTCCGCATAGCGGAAGAACTCCGGATCGCGGCCCAGCCGGCCCATCACAAGACGTGAGAAAAACAGACGCAGCAGCCAGTGCCAGCGCCGGTTGGACCAGACCTCATGGAAATACCGTTCCCGCGCAGCTTGGCTCCTGGGTTCGAACAAGGCTTCGATTTCGCTGCGTTTGTGGATGAGCGGCAGCACGTAGCGGCGGAACAGGGCGAAATAGGATTCAAACTTGCCCGCCGACCCGACGCCGGCCGTGATCAGGTTCTGGCGATCGTCCCAGAAGCGGCGCGTCGCGGACGCGAGCTCGGGGCGCAACTTGTGGTAGAGCGTGTTCCGGCGGCTGCTCGGACGGGCGCCCAGGAGTTCGAGCATCTGGACATGCTCGAGGCGGCGAAACGCAGCACACTTGATTTCGAGGCAGGCGATCTGGGCCGGTGACAAGTCCACCGCGATCACCTTGGCAGGTCGGCATGCCAGGAGCGAAAGGCTGTTTTCTCCGCCGGATGCGATTGACAGGCACACATCGCCGGGCTGCACGTCGAGCGCTTCCAGCATGACGTCCGCATCTTCCCAGCACATGGCATAGCGGATGATGGACATGTCCGCACGGGCGCTGATTTCACTGGCGGGTTTGTTCATGCGCGCGCATCCGGCGCGGCGACACGCACCACCGCACCGCTCGCGCCGTCCATCTCCACCCAGTCGCCATCCTTGAGCCAGCGGGTCAGGGCGGGCAGGGCGACGATGGTGGGCAGCCCCAGTTCGCGCGCAACGATCGCCGAGTGGGACAGCAGGCTGCCGCGCTCGACCAGGAGTCCGGATGCGGAGGGAAACACCATCACCCAGCCGGGGTCGGTGCGCTCCGCAACGATTATTTCGCCGCGCCGGATTCCGGCATCGCGCGGGTCGCGGATCACCCGCACCGGTCCGCGTACGATCCCCGGGCAGCAGCCGGTGCCGCTGCAATGGTCACCCTCGGGCAGGGCTTGTTCCTGTGCCGTAGTGAAGGCGTGGCCGCGGTAGGGCACGCCGCGGGTCTCGAACCGTTCGGCCGGCTCGTCAGCTTGTTCATAGGTTTCGAACTCGCGCCGCCGCAGCGCAACCAGGCCGGCAAGATCGGTGGTCGTGGCGCGGCCTTCGACGTAGCCCAGCATCTCGTCCCACTCCAGATAGAACACGTCACGCGGCTGTTGCAGAACATCGAGGGCCGCAAGACGCCTGCCGATCTCAAGCGCGATCATGCGAGCCCGGCCGAACACGCGGGTGCGCTCGAAGCGCAGGTTCTCGCGGGTGCGCACGCGGGTCCGCGCGTGGGCGAGCACCCAGTTGAATAGAACGCGGCGCAAGGGTTGCCTGTAGAGCGCGCGCCTGACGCGATCTTCGGCCTGGCGCCGCAGTTGGATTTCCGGTTCGCTCAGGACTGGCGCGCGTCCCGCCTGGATGCCACGCGCATACTGGCCGATGGCGCGCAGCAGGGGCGAAGGGTCGTCGTGCAGGGTGGGGCTTTCGAGCTTGAGTTCCTCCATGCAGCGCTCGCCGAAGCGTTCAAGATAGTCGTCGAGCGCGCGAGAGAACGCGGGCTGATCCGCAGCCAGGACACGCATGCCTGCTGTGTCCGCCGCGCAAAGCGCCTCGACCAGCGCGGGTAGAGGGGCGGCCAGTTCGGCGAGCTGCTTGACCCGGCGCGCCGGCTCGGCGCTAACCATGCCCTGATCGGCGGAGAGCAGGTCGTTGTGCAAACTGCCTGCCGCATCGCCGATCCAGTTTTGCGTCAGGCGGCGCAGTATGCCGAAGAAGAACATGGTGGCGAAGTCATTGATGATAGGCGCGTCCCAGTGGGTGAGCAGACGCCGCTCCAGGTTGCGGCAATAGGCCAGAAGTTCATCGGGACGCAGACGCGACAAGTCGGGGCGCGCCGTTCCCAAAGCCTGGTCCAGTCGCTGGTAGAAGCGCTTGATGCGGCGACCCAGGCCGGCGTAGGCAAGTATCAGGCCCCATAGTGTCGCCAGCAGGCGCAATCCATCGCGCAATCGATCGCCGGAATTGGCCTCGCCGACGCTGGCGGCCAGTTCGTTGCCCAGGCTCTCGCGCACCCCCATCATCTGTTCCATGAAGCGGCGGTTGAAGCGGTAGCCCGGCAGGATCGCCACCAGCCGGTACCAGTTGAACAGGTTGTAGTACACCCGGCCGCGGATCAGCCCCAGCATGCAGCAGAACATGTCGCCACGTTCCTCGATCAGGGCCGGCGGGACGCGCATGATGCGGCAGAACTCACGGTACACATATTCGTAGGCACGGCGCGCAAACGAAAAAGTCAGCGGGGTGGTGATGCCGCTGTAGCTCTCGATGATGTTGGAGTTGTCCCAGATCGCGCGCCGCCCATCCGGGTCGGGACGCTCGGCCAGTCCCGTGATGGGGCGGCTTTGCAGCAGATAAAGATGGCCTCCCGCGATGGTCCATTCGATGTCCTGCGGTCGGCCGAATTGGCGCTCGGCAGCGAGGGCGAGACTCGCGACCTGAGCAATCCAGTCGTCGTCGAGACAGGGCTGAGAGGCCTGCTCCTCGGGCATCTGGACGACGCGAATGCCATTGGCACTGCCGGGGTCGGGGCGGTGGATGAGGCCTTTTTGCGCGATGCTGCGCTCGATGATCGCGCCGTCGCGCCCCACGCGCCAAGTGTCTGCGCTGGCTTCGCCGGACACCAGGGCGGTGCCCAGGCCGGGCAGCGCACTGATCACCACCACGCTGCGCCGCCCGCTCACCGGATCGGCGCTGAAGGCGACGCCTGAAACTTCGCCCGCCACCATGCGCTGCACGATCACGGCCGGAGCGTTGGGCAGCGCGGGCAATTTAGCCTGCATTCGGTAGGTAACAATGCGTTCGCTGAATCCCGAACGCCACACCTGTGCCACCTGGGCGGCGACCGTGTCGGGACTGACATTGAGATAACTCTCCAACTGCCCGGCGAAGGAATGCGCGACGCTGTCCTCCTCCAGGGCCGAGGAGCGCACGGCGAAAAGGTCGGGGCCTGGGGACAGCCGGGCGCAGGCCGCATCGATCGCCCTGCGCACGTGCGGCACCGGGGCGAGCGAGGCCAGGGCAGCCTGCATGGCCTGCGCGCTCGTTCCCGCATTGAACGAGTCGGGTGCCGGCAGGCTATCCTTGAAACTTGCGGGCAGAACAACGAACCATTCCGGGACCGGCAGCCCGGCCTGGGTCAGCACCGCGAGCGCCCTGGCCTTGCCTCCGGTTGGCGAGTCGGCCTGTACCTGCGCGGGCCACATGACGTAGTCATCGCCGCTCTGCACGCACGGTCCTTTCAATACACCGAACCCAGGCCCAGCGCCAGGAACAGGGCCAGGGTCCAAAGGCCGGACAAGGTGTTGAAGCGCCTGCCGCCATCAAGACTGGCGTTGCGCAGGAAGGCGGCAGAGGTGAGAACTGCGAGCACGAAGCACACGCTCGTGGCAACCGCGACCGGCGCGAGTGCATCGGTCCCGGATGACGCAAGCACGGCCAGCGCGCTGCCTGCCGCCATAAAGGCAAGCCAGGCGGCCACTGCTCCCCGCAGTCCCCAAACAACCGTATAGGTTTCCACCCCTTCCTGCTCGTCGATGGGCGCGCGGATCTTTCGCCCCACCTCGATCACGCAGAAGGCGAAATAGCTCGCGGCCAATAACCAGATCAGGCGAGGCGGCGCCGCCCCCACGGGCAACCAGTCACAGGCCGCAATGTACGCAGCGATCAAGGGCACGATGACGATGTGACTCAGCATATAGACGAGCGCATGGGCCTTGAGCCAGGGGCGGACAAAGAACTCCACCCCCATCAGGCCGGAATAGATCCAGATCGCCAGCAAACCCCACAACAGGCGTGCGTCCAGCAGCAGCGCGCCCGCCACCTGAATTGCGGCGGCGACGAACCACAGTTTGCGCAATTCAGCCAGGGTTACCACCCCGCGCGGCACAGGGCGGTAAGGGCGCCACCGTGCGTCTTCGTCGTAATCCTTGAACTCATCCAGGATGCGCAGTTGCAGGATGAGCAGAAAGGCGGTAGCGAACGCGACAGCGAAACCGGGCCGGCTCAATTCGCGCGCGGGCAAGCCGAGCCGCGCCGTGTAAGCCAGGATTCCAAAGCTGAAAGCGGCGATCAGGATGCCGTGCTGCAGGGGCGGAAAGCGCTCGGCGAAGTAGGTGTTCCAGCGCCGGGCAAAGCCTGGTTCATTACCCCCAACCCGGGCTTCGCTCATGCGTGAGGCCCGCGCGCCAGCTTGGCATGGGCGCGGGTGAATTCGCCTGCGCAGATCGCCCCGATGATGGAGATCTCGCCGGCCAGACACAGGCAGGCGGTAACCTCGGCCAGCGCCCGCGCATGCCCCGCTCCGGCCAGGCCGAGAATTTCCAGACAGGCGTGCTGACTGGGCAGGCCGGTGCCGCCCCCCACGCTCCCGACAATCAGGTTGGGCAGGGTGACAGCGACATACAGGTCCCCCTCAGGCGTTGCCTCCATGCGAGTCGTGCCGATCGCCGCTTCAGCCACGCAGGCGGCATCCTGGCCGCAGGCGATAAACATGGCGGCCAGGCCATTGGCGTAATGGCCCTGAATGCCGACGGTGCCGGACAGGATGCCGCCAGTGGTCGCCATGTGGCCGTATTCGACCATGCGCTCGACGCTGGTGTGCAGTCCCTCGCTTACCAACTGCGCGGGCAGGCGTACCTCGGCGGTCACTTTCTTGCCGCGCACGTTCTGAAACGATTGGGCGCTGGCCTTCTTGTCGCCGGAGAAGTTGGCTTCGACAAACGCGCTGCGGGGCTTTATCGGCGCGTTCTCCAGCACCCACTTGAGCGCGGCGTCCGTGGCGATGGTAGCCATGTTCTGGCCGGCCGCGTCGCCGGTGGAATAAGTCAGGATCAGGTAGAGATGGTTGCCCTCCACGCTGATCTGCAAATCGATGAGCTTGCCGAAGCGGGTGGTGCTTTCGGCCGCTTGCCTGATCTCGTCATGGTGCGAGAGCACCCAGCCCAGGAAGCGCCCCAGTTCCTCGAAACTGGCAAAGCTGAACGCGGGCGAACGGGAAACCCCTTCGTTGAGCAGTGCGGCCGTCGCCCCCCCGGCCGCCGTAATCAGCATCGCACCGCGGCTGTAGGACGCCACCAGAGCGGCCTCGGTGGTGGCCAGCGGGAGATAATAATCGCCCTGCGCGAACAGGCCGTTGACCCGTACGGGGCCGGCGATGCCCACCGGCAGTTTTACCGTGCCGACGAAGTTCTCGATGTTGCGCCGGTAGCGCTCCATCTGGGCGCTGCTGTGCGGGTCCTGAAGTTCGGCACGGATGGCCGCCTGCCGGTTTAGCACTTGCCAGCGGCGGTCCAGGGCTTCCGGCGAGATGACGGAGCCGCCTGGCATATGCGGCGCTTCTCCTCCGGTCTTGGGTTTGAGACGCTCAGCCCAACTGTTCAGGCTCGCGCTTCCCAGCAAACTGGCGAACAAATCGGAGGCGTGGTGATAGCCGACGGTCATGACGATGCTCCCTTTGTGTGCCGCGCTTTGTTTGGCGTGCAATGAGAAATCACACACCCCGGTTGCTGGTAGGGATTCTATACTATGCGTGCGCCGCAACAGCGGTAGAGCGGGCGGCGCAGTTGCGGCCAGGCCATCACCGGCACTGGCGAAACCCGGGCAAAAGGAAAGCCGTTCGATGAGTATGCTGTATGCAGGCAAGGGCATCGCGTTCGACTACCGCCTGGGCACCCAGACTGTGCCGGCCCTGGTCGACGTGGATCTGCAACTGGAACGCGGCGGATTCTATTGTCTGGCCGGGCCCTCCGGATCGGGCAAGACCACGCTGCTCAATCTGCTCGGCATGATCGAGACCCTCCAGACGGGCAGCCTGTTGTTTGACGGCACCGACCTGGCCGCGATCGGCGAGGCCGAGAAGAATCGCATTCGCCGCTTCCGCCTGGGCTTCGTGTTCCAGACTTTCAACCTGTTTCCCGTCCTGCGTGCCGAAGAGAACGTGGAGTATTTTCTGCATCGCCAGGGTGTCCCGGCAGCCGAGAGAAAGCGGCGCGTGAACGACGCGCTCAATGCTGTCGGGTTGTCGGAACACCGGCGCAAGCGGCCCGCCGAAATGAGCGGCGGACAGCGCCAGCGGGTGGCGATTGCGCGCGCGCTCGCCAAGCGGCCGGACGTCATCATCGGCGACGAGCCCACTGCCAGCCTGGACCAGGAAACCGGCAAGGGCATCATCGATACGCTCACCGCGCTCAGCAGCGATTCGGGGGTAACGATGATTCTTTCCAGTCACGACCCCATGGTGCTCACGCGCGCGCAGCACGTGATCACGCTGCGCGACGGGAGGATCGTCTGATGATTGTGCGGCTCGCCTTACGCAACCTGCTGCGCAATCCGCGCCGCACCGCGGCGCTTGTACTCACCGTCGCCGTGGGCACCGGCTCGTTGTTCCTGTTCCATGGGTTCAACAACGGCATCATGAACCAGTACCGCGACAACACGATCCATGCCCGTTTCGGTCATGGCCAGATCCAGACCAGGGGATACGGCGACCGCGTGTATGAGCGTCCCTGGGAACACTGGATCGAGAATCCGGAACGCCTGCGCCATGAACTGCTGGATATTCCCGGGGTGCGGCAGGTCTTCCCGCGCGTGGAGTTTCCTGCGCTGCTGTCCAGCGGCCGCATCACGGTCAGCGGCAAAGGCCAGGGGGTGGACGGGCCGGAAGAGTCCCGCTTCTTCAACACCCTGAATTTTGTCGCCGGCAAGAATCTGTCCGACGAGCCGACCGGCATGGTCCTGGGCGTGGGCATTGCCCGAGGTCTGGGGGTGGGGGTGGGCGATGCAGTCACCGTGATGGCGCGCGGCGCGCGGGGCGGCATGAGCCAGTCCGAGCTGAAGGTGACGGGCATTTTCCATACCGGGCTCAAGGAGTTTGACGACACCGTGTTCCGCATCCCCCTTGGCGTGGCAATGTCCCTGCTGGAGACGGACCGGGTCGAGAGCATCGCTTTGGGACTCGCTTCGGCGGACGATTTCGGCGCGGTGGCAAACTTTGTCCGCATTCGCCATCCCGAGCTCGAGGCTGTTCCATTCGCGGTTCTGGACCAGGTTTACTACCAGCATTCCGTGGATTGGCTCAATGCCCAGTTCGGCGTCATTCAAGTCATCATCATCGCCATCATCGTGCTGGGCATCTTCAATACCGTGTCCACTGGCATTCTCGAACGCAAGCAGGAAATCGGCACCCTGCGGGCCAACGGCGAAAGCCGTTACGAAGTCCTGCGTCTGCTCGGCGTCGAGGGATTGGCGCTGGGTGTGCTGGGCGCGGCACTGGGGCTCGTCCTGGTGCTGGTGCTCAATGCCACCGCGCTCGCGAGCGGCATCCTCATGCCGCCTGCTCCGGGCATTACGCGCCAGTTCCTGGTAATGATCGAGTTGACGCCCCTGATGGCAGCCAAGACCGCCACGCTGGGAATCTGCACTGCCTTGCTGGGCACCCTGATCGCCGGCCTGCGGGTTACCCGCATGGGGATTGCCGAGGCGCTGCGCGCCTTCTGAATGTCATGATGTCTTGACGCCAGCCTGGGAAACGCGGCGATCGAAGTTCAATGAATCGCTGTTATATTCCGCTGTCGATCACGCGCCTCTTGTCCGGCGTCGGGGAACGGTAATGCGATGAGTGAGCACAAACAGTTCTTTCCCCGCCAGGTCGTGGAGGCGGGGGGAAATCGCTGGGACTGGGCACTGCTGCCGATCATTCTGGCCGTGTTTGTGCTGCTCGCCTACGCGGCGCAGCAGATGACCCGGCCTTATCAACTGGGCGAAGTGCTGCCCCTGTCGCTCGATCCGCTCAATCTGCCCTACTACCTGCTGCGCACCACACTGCGCATGTTCATCGCGCTGGCGGCCTCCATCCTGTTCAGTTGCGCGTTCGCGGTGTTGGCGACCAAGGTGCGTGCGGCCGAGAAGGTGCTGGTGCCGCTGCTCGACATCCTTCAGTCCATTCCCATCCTGGGCTTCTTGTCCATTACCGTCGCGGGCTTCATCGCGCTGTTCCCGGGCAACCTGCTGGGTGTCGAATGCGCAGCCATTTTCGCCATCTTCACCTCGCAGGCCTGGAATATGGCCTTCAGCCTGTATCAATCCCTGCGCACCGTTCCGGAAGAATTGCAGGAGGCGGCGGGCGTGTTCCAGTTGTCCGGCTGGCAGCGTTTCTGGCGGCTGGATCTGCCGTTTGCCATGCCGGGGCTGCTGTGGAACATGATGATGTCCATGTCCGGCGGCTGGTTCTTCGTCGTCGCGTCCGAGGCGATCTCGGTTTCGCACCAGCACATCAAGCTGCCCGGCATCGGCTCCTATATCGCGCTGGCCATCGAGGCGCGCGACCTGCAAGCGGTAGGCTGGGCGATCGGGGCAATGCTGATCGGCATTCTGCTCTACGACCAGATGTTCTTCCGTCCCTTGCTTGCCTGGGCGGACAAGTTTCGCTTTGAAGAGTCAGACAGTGAAACCGCCCCGCAGTCCTGGCTGCTGACCTGGTTGCGGCGTACGGATCGCATCCAGGGAGTGGTTGCGGCATCAATCCGGCTGCTGGAACGCTCCTTCGCGTTGTTCCGGCGCGAATACGACGGCACCTCGATCCGCGCCCGTCCGCATCTCCTGTCCTCCACGCCGGCGCGGGTCTGGGATGCAGTCATTGCCGCGGCGGCCTTCTATGCAGTGTGGACGCTGGTGCACTTCATCCATGCGGAGGTGGGTTGGGCCGAAGCAGCGCGCGTATTTGTCCTCGGCGTCTACACTTTGACCCGGGTGATCATTCTGATCGGTTTGGCGGCCCTGATCTGGGTCCCGGTCGGGGTGTGGCTGGGCATGAACCCCAAAATCTCGAGCCGCATGCAGGCGGTGGCGCAGTTCCTCGCCGCCTTCCCGGCCAATCTGTTCTTCCCCATCGCGGTCATGACCATTGTTCGCTTCGGCCTCAACCCGGACATCTGGCTGTCGCCGCTGATGATCCTCGGCACGCAGTGGTACCTCCTGTTCAATGTGATTGCGGGCGCCTCCACCGTGCCCACCGAACTGCGCTATGCGGCGCAAAACGTCGGCCTGACCGGCTGGCTCAAATGGCGGCGCTACCTGTTGCCCGCGATTTTTCCCAGTTTTGTCACGGGCGCGATCACCGCCACCGGAGGCTCATGGAACGCCAGCATCGTTGCCGAATACGTGACCTGGGGCAAGACTACGCTCAAGGCCCATGGGATCGGCAGTTATATTGCCGAAATGACTGCGGCTGGAGACTTTCCCCGCATCGCGCTGGGGATCTGCATCATGTGCGTGTTCGTGATGGGCCTGAACCATTTTCTCTGGCGTCGCCTCTATCAGATGACGCAGGATAGGATGCACTTTTGAGGACCAGGGTATGAGCGCTTCCATTATCGAACTCAAAGCCGTGGGCAAATCCTTCCATTCGGGGGGCGGGGCGCCCCGTGCGGTGCTGGAAGGCATCGACTTCAGTCTGCAAGAGGGAGAAATCGTCGCCCTGCTGGGCAAGTCCGGCTCCGGCAAGTCCACCCTGTTGCGCATCATGGCTGGATTGATCAGCAGCGATGCAGGGGAAGTCCTGTACCGCGGGCTGCCGCTCTACGGCACGGCGCGCGACATCAGCATGGTATTTCAGTCCTTTGCCTTGTTCCCGTGGCTGACGGTGCAAAAGAACGTGGAGCTGGGACTGGAGGCGCGCGGCATGGCGCCGGATCAACGCGAGAGCCGCGCCAAAGAGGCGATCGACATGATCGGTCTGTCGGGCTTCGAGGGCGCGCTGCCGCGCGAGCTGTCAGGCGGAATGCGCCAGCGCGTCGGCATTGCCCGCGCCCTGGTGCTGGAGCCCGAAGTGCTCCTGATGGACGAAGCTTTTTCCGCCCTCGATGTGCTGACCGGCGAACGCCTGCGCGATGACATTCTGGATCTGTGGGACACGGGTCGGCTTTCCACCAAGGCGATGCTGGTCGTTTCACACAATATCGAGGAGGCGGTGATGATGGCTGACCGGGTTCTGGTTTTTGCCAGTGACCCGGGCCGCATCCGGTCCCAGTTGCGGGTTGCTTTGCGGCGTCCGCGCGAGGTTGAAAGCACGGAAATCCGCAGCCTGATCGACGAGGTCTACGCGCTGATCACCGCCGGTGCGGCACGCCGGCCGGGCAAGGCGGCCGAAAAGGAGGTCAGGCTGCAACTGGGGGATCGCCTTCCGGAAGCCGATATTGCGCGCATGGAGGGCCTGCTGGAATTGTTGGCCGGCGAGCCTTTCCTGGGTCGGGCGGACTTGCCGCGCCTCGCCGAAGGAACCCAGCTTACCGACGACGAACTGCTGCACGTCTCCAGCGCCCTGGCCCTGCTGGGGCTCGCCCAGATCGCCCAGGGCGACATCCTCATCACCCCGCTCGGCCAACGTTATGTGGACGGCAACAACACGCTGCGGCAGGAAATTTTCGGCCAGCAGATACTGACCCACGTACCCCTCGTGGCGTACATCCGCCACGGCCTCGAGCAGGACCCCTCAGGCGATCTGCCCGAGGAGTTATTTCTCAAGCTGTTGCGCTACACGCTTGATGAGACCGAAGCCGAGCGCGTGCTGCGCGTGGCGATCCAATGGGGACGTTACGGCGAAGTGTTCGAATACGATTTCAATACGGGGGTGATCCACCTGCCGCAAGGCGAAGAGGTGGATTCCGGGTAGGTCTCTTCACCTGCACGATGCACGGTCAGTGAGCGTTCGCAAGCGGCATCCCGGATTTCATGGCTACTTCGGCCCGGACAGTCAGATCAGGGCGCGGGCTTTTGCCTTTTGCATTCCACGGTCATGACACGAGTGATCACTGCAAGTCGGGCCTGGGGTACGAGGATGCATCCTCCTGCCCATTTCCCGGGTAAATTCATTATGCCCAATTGCATATATTCATACTGCCCATATGGGTATATGCTTTCTTCCCATCGTGCCGTGCCCCACTGCCCAGATTGCCAGATTGCGCCCCGCGCGCATTGGACTGCAAAGGAGTCACTTGTCCGCACTCGGCAAAGTAATTCAACCTGCAAATGAGCGCCGGAAACCACACCGGTAAGTGAGAGGATACCGACGGACACGCTTCCAACCATCCTCACAGTCGATGATTCGCCGGCGAACCTCGCAATTCTCAGTGCTGCACTGCAGCCAGGCTACCGGGTGCTGGCGGCCAAATCGGGCGAACGGGCGCTGCGAATTGCAGCCGGGCCGGGCACGCCGGACCTGATACTGCTCGACGTGATGATGCCGGGCATGGACGGCTACGAGGTGTTCGAAAAGTTGCGCGTCAATCCCGCAACCCGCCACATCCCGGTCATCTTCATCACTTCCATGAGCGGCGAGGAATCGGAATTGCGCGCCCTGAAACTGGGCGCGGCGGACTTCATCACCAAGCCCATCGCACCCCCCGTCGTGCTTGCCCGTGTTCGCACCCAACTGGAATTGAAGCGGGCGCGGGACTTGATGGCCGACCAGAACACCTTCCTCGAAGCCGAAGTCGCACGGCGCATGGCGGAAAGCGATCTGATCCAGATGGTCGGCATCCGGGCCCTGGCCCACCTGGCGGAAATTCGCGATCCGGAAACCGGCAACCACATCCTGCGCACCCAGCGCTATGTCCGGGAACT
Source organism: uncultured beta proteobacterium (assembly GCA_963746955.1). Lineage (GTDB taxonomy): Bacteria > Pseudomonadota > Gammaproteobacteria > Burkholderiales > Thiobacillaceae > DASQBT01. Next base: position 191,463 of record CAVVDR010000017.1, read on the forward strand.
GGCTTTGCGCGTGCGGAAGCATCCGCGTTTCCGCGTCATTCTGAGCGACCGCTACATTGACCTGCTCACCCGCTCGGCTCCCCTGCACGACATCGGCAAGGTGGCTATTCCAGACGCCATCCTGCAGAAGCCGGGGCCGCTCACTGCGGCGGAATGGGACATCATGAAGACCCATTCCCAGAAGGGCGCAGAGGCCATCGAACTGGCCGAACGCGATGTCGAACAGCCGGTGGAGTTTCTCGATCTGGCCAAGGAAATTGCCCACTGGCACCATGAACGATGGAATGGCAGCGGCTATCCGGACGGACTCGCCGGCGAGGACATTCCGCTTTCAGCCCGTCTCATGGCGGTGGCCGACGTGTTTGACGCCCTCATCTCGCCGCGCGTCTACAAGCTCCCCGTTCCCTGGGACACGGCCCGCGACTTCATCGCCGCCGGCCGTGGTGCGCAATTCGATCCTGACATCACCGATAGCTTCCTGGCCGGCTTCGACGCATTCGCTGCCATCGCCCGCCGGCACAGCGATCCAGCCTAGAAGCCCGGCCACGGTCCCCATGTCCGATCCCCATCAGAACGCCTCCCCGAATCGCGCTCGTCGCGCGCCCTCTGTCGGCGCTCTGCGTATCGTCCTGGTCTACGCTGCCTTGGCCGGACTTTGGATCCTGGTCTCGGACCAGGTCGTGTCATGGCTGTTTGGCGATCCGGTCCAAATCATTCTGGCCAGCACAATAAAGGGTTGGTTGTTCGTGGCGGTCACTTCCCTGCTGCTCTATGGATTGATAAGGAAACCGCTGGCCCAGGGCGCGCCGGCCCCCATATTGGCCATGGGGGCGCAAACGCCGCGTCGATCCAATCTGTTGCCTCAGATTGTCATGGCCACAGCCATCGTCGGACTCACTGTGGCCGGCATCGCCTTAAGCTTCAGTCAGCACAAGGCAAAGGAGGTTGTCCGGCTACAGGCCATCTCCGAGTACAAGGCCCAGGAGATTTCCGATTGGCTGTTGGAAAGGCTGCGCGACGCGCGCTTCCTTCAAGCTAACCTTGCTGACAGTGAACTCTATCGCCGCTGGCTCGATACCGATGACGCAGCCAGCAGGAGTCTGCTGCAAAACCGACTCAGGGAATTCGCCAAACAACTTTCTTTCGATGGCGTGGATCTGCTCGATGAACGGGGCGATCTGCTCTGGGCTTCGGAAGGCGGCCCGCTGGTGGCGGAGCCGGCAGTTGTCCCCGCAGCGCGACAGGCCGCCATGCATCACCAGGTCGCTTTAATCGGACCCTACCTCACATGGAACGAGCACCTGCATTTGGATTTCATTACCCCCTTGCCCGCGTCGGGAGGTCACCCGGGTTCCGTTGTCATCCTCTACGTTGAACCATCAAGACATATCAAAGAACTGCTGAAAACCTGGCCGGTACCCACTTCCACCGGTGAAACCCTGCTGTTCCGGCGTGACGGAGACCAAGTGCTGTTCCTGAACGAACTGCGCCATCAAACGGGCACGGCGATGAAACTGAGCTTGCCGCTGGCGACGCCGAAATTGCTGGCCGCCCGGATACTGCGCGGAGAAGTGAAACCAGGCGATCTGGTGGAGGGCGAGGATTATCGGGGTGTGCCGGCCTTCGGTGTGGCGCGTCCCATCCAGGGCACCGACTGGATCATGCTATCCAAGCTGGACCGCTCCGAACTCTACGCCGAGGCCATCACCGGCATGTCCTGGATCGGGCTTGCCGGATTCCTGGCCTGGTTGACGCTATTCGCCGGCCACTACCTGCTCAGGCAACGCCAGCAACTGTCTGCGAATTTGAGCACGCGTGAAGCGGAGCTCAATCGGCTGCGCGCGCTGCGCCTGCTGTCCGCCATTGCGGATGCCTCCAGCGACGCCATCTTCGCCAAGGACCTGGAGGGGCGCTACGTTCTGTTCAACCCCGCTGCGGCCCGCGTGACCCGGACAAACCAGGAGGAAGTGCTGGGCCGGGACGACACCAGCCTGTTTCCCCCCAACCAGGCTGCCCGCATCATGGCCAGTGACATGCAGGTGATGCAGGAGGACAGGGGCACCACCTTCCAGGAAACCTTGAGCACTCCCGATGGCAAGGCCACTTTTCTTGCCACCACGGGCCCCCTCCATGATGAAGAGGGCAAGGTCACCGGCGTGTACGGCATCGCCCGGGACATCACGGCGATCAGCCGGGCCGAGGAAGCCTTGCGCGCCAGCGAAACGACCTACCGCTCGCTGTTCGACAACATGTTGAACGGCTTCGCCTACTGCCAGATGCTCTACGAGGAGGGTCAACCCAGTGACTTCATCTATCTCAAGGTCAACCCGGCGTTCGAAACCCTGACCGGCCTGAAAGATGTCGTCGGCCGCAAGGTCAGCGAGGTCATTCCGGGCATCCGGGAGACCGATCCAGAGCTGATGGAACGCTATGGCCGGGTCGCCAGGAGCGGCCAGCCAGAACGCTTCGAGCAATTTGTCACGGCCTTGCAAATGTGGTTTTCCATTCTGGTGTACAGCCCGCAGGCCGACCATTTTGTGGCCGTGTTCGACGTCATCACGGACCGCAAGC
>CAVVDR010000018.1:0-29603 GCA_963746955.1 uncultured beta proteobacterium
AAGGCTAGAGCGGACACTGGGACCGCGACGGTCACCGGGATCATCGCCGCTGGTAAGCCCAGCGCCCGATCAGGAAGATAACCCTGGTCCTGCCGGCACCGGATGGCGCGGGATGGAAGATCCAGACTGTCGTCAACCCTTGCCACCGAGGACGCTCATTCGGCGGGAAGCCCAAGCGGCCATCTTTCGGGATCAGGCGCTTGCGTGGTCGTGTACGGCCTGCGCCGCAGCGCAGCGCCGCTGAGCCAAGCGCACGAACGCTTATGCTAGCTTGTACGAGGCAGCGCATAGGATGCGGCCGAGAGGGACAGTGGGCGTGTTTCCCGATAATGGACATCGGCCGAATAGAGATTCGATGCGGCACACTTGCCGCGCGTCGCTGGCTGGCGACGTGATTTCCATTTGTGAATCATGCCGTTGAGGTCTGGCCCTGAACACGCGTCGGGAAGCGGCGACGAAATCAAGGTCCGGCCTGGCCAAGCGTTTGTCTGTCTTTCGCGAACCCTCGCCTAACGGCTTGTCAGGCAAAGCGAAATCCCTGCTGGCACAGCGGTTGCACGGGGGGGGACGTGCGGCTGCGAGGCCGTGCGTTTCTTTACCCCAATCTTCTTGCAAGGAGTTAATGATGAAAGCACCTATCCCTACTGCCGTGGCCATGCTGGTCGCGGGAATGCTTGGCGCCTATGCGTGGGCGCCGGCCTATTCGGCCGTGCAGGACAGCGCACAAACGTACAGCCAACCGGCCCCTGGTGCCCAGTCCCCCGGTACCCAAACTCCGGCGGCTGCTGAACCTGCCGAGAAGATCATGCCGCAAAAGAAAGTCGACGTATGCGCGCGTCTGGACAAGAACCGGGATGGCTACATTAGTTCGGCTGAATTCAAGTCTTCCGGAAAGCCGCATAAGCTGTTCAGGAGCGCCGATGTCGGCCATCGAGGCAAGCTGAACATGGAGGAGTGCAACAAGGCGCTGTCCGGCTGACAAGCCAAGTGGGGTGACCCGAGCTGCGATGCGGCAGCGGGCCGCCCCACCTGGACTGCGACCACGGAACTCTCGCTGCAATCCACGGCGCCAGTTGCTGATAATTTGAAAATGCTGGCCACGCAGCGCAGTGCTGGCGACACATGGGAATCGGAGTCAATCATGGACAAGTCGATGCTAATCGGCGTCTTGGTCGGCGCAGGCGCAGTAACCTTGCCCTGAGCCGACCTTGCAATGACTCGACCCAAGGAACCTTTAGTGGGCTAAAGGAACGTTTATATTTAGTCGAATCGCTGGTGCTAGATTGAAAGAAGGCCTACGCGAACCTTTGCGGCTCGAAACTGGATCACGATGCATCCTGCGGTTTGGTTCCCTCGTGACCACCGTAACCCAAAGCGATCAGGAGGGTATTCACCTTGCAGGGTGACAGAGGGCGATTCTGTAGAAGGGTGAAACGATGACGAAAGGCAAGGAGCCCAATTGTCGGGGACGTCAGTTTTGCGGCAGCTGTCGAAATGGCACGTCAGGCCTGGCCCATCAATTTGGCGTTCCTGGACTGCCGCGAGAAGTGTTGTTTGCGTTGGCAGTCTGCTTGGCGGCGCTATCAGCCCAGGCGGCTGGGTCCGGGCTATCAGCAATAACGTGCCGCCCACTAATGCTAACCGGCGAATGCCGTGCCTACATTGTGGAGATGGCCAAAGCGGCAACGCCACATGCGCGGGATGCAATCCAGGCGCACTACGGGCGTTTGCTTCAGGGGCGCCAGCAAACCTGTACTAGCAATGTGGGTAACGACTGGATGCGAATCAGCCCGGCCAATTCGGGGCCCTCGAAGCGGACCCCATCGAACATGATCCGGATGTGAACAGGAGTGCGGGCACTAGGTGGAGGGTGTGGAATGAATAGATCACGATGGTTGTATTCCAGTCTTCTGGCCGTGTCAGTCAGTCTTGCGTCCCTGAGCGGATGTGTTGTGGCACCTGCCCCCTATTACGAAGGGGAGGAACCTTCATTTGCCCCGCCTCCACCGCGTGATGAAGTGATCGGTGTGTCCCCATACGTGGGTTCTGTCTGGATCGGGGGCTACTGGGATTGGTCGGGGAAAAACTATGGCTGGAGGCCCGGCCGCTGGGAAGCCCGGCGCCCAGGTTATCGATGGACGCCGCATCGATGGGAACAACACGGTCAACATTGGCAACATGAAGGTGGGCGCTGGGAGAGGGAGCATTAGTTCCAGAGAAGCTGACGCGTAGCGCAGGGCATGACCCAACCTGATTGGCCTATGCCGTTCGCCAGGAAAAAAGGCATGCCTGAGTTGGATGCACCAGCGGCAATCACATACATGGAGCGCTTTATGAAACGAGCCACTTACCAAGTCATTATCACTTGTTTATTGAGCACCCTCCTCTACTCCGGGCAAACCTTGGCAGGAGTTGGGGAAGCCGGGAAAGTCGAAACTGCCACCGAGGTGCTAAAGCAGATCACCGCCATCCCCGAGCAAGGTATTCCTCCCGCACTGCTAAAGAACGCTTATGGCCTGGCCGTGATCCCGGGCGTCCTCAAGGCAGGATACGTGGTGGGCGGCAGTTATGGCAAAGGCGTCCTGACAGTGCGCGAGGACAAGGGTCGGTGGAGTCCGCCCTTGTTCGTGAAGCTGATCGCGGGCAGCATCGGCTGGCAGATCGGCGTGGATTCAACTGACCTGGTGCTGGTATTCAGGACCAAGAAGAGTGTAGACGGCATCGTCAAAGGTACCTTCACCCTCGGCGCAGATGCGGCGGTTGCCGCCGGTCCGGTCGGCCGTAGCGGCGCGGCTGCCACAGATGCAGAACTGAAAGCGGAGATCCTGTCATACTCGCGCAGCCGTGGCCTGTTCGCCGGGCTCTCGCTTGAAGGTTCCCGGATAAGCATCGACCACGATGCTGATGCCGCCTTCTACGGCAAAGCATTGCAGCCAACCCAGATCATGAATGGCGAGGGCAACAATCCCGACGCCGGGCAGAAATTCCTGCAGGAGGTGAACAAGGCAACAGGCGATTGAAGGAAGATGGATGCGCATAATGGCTCTGGGCACCGCACAGTTGGGCCTATCGCTTGTTCCGGTCACAGCCGTCGCAAGGGAACGAACCGGACCCCGCACTGGCAGCCTGTCAGTCCCTATGACCGACCAAGAGTGCCAGACTTAACGGTGGCGTTGTCCAGTGATGACACGCCTGATGCCCATGAAGCGGTCAAGGCACATACGCTCAACTGCAAGCTGACCGTCCCGCTTAGTGGCCTGCCGCGAGCCCCATGATGGTCTCGAAGCCACCCCAGAACATGCGCTTGCCATCGAAAGGCATCTTCGAGGGGTCCATCGACTCCTTGAGCTGCGGATCCTCCATGACCGCCTTGCTGATGCGGTCGCGATCCTCCTTGCTGCGATACACGACCCACGCCAACGCGATCACTTCGCCATCCTTGAGTTGCACGGCCTGTGGAAACGACGTGAGCTTGCCGGGCTGAACGTCGTCGCTTATCGAGTCGGAGTAATACAAGGCGCCGTGGCGCAGGTGGGCGTTCCCCCATTCCTCAGACATTCGCTTGTAGGTATCGAGGTTGACACGGGGAACGGGGATGACAATGGCGTCAATGTAGTTCGACATAGGACCTCCCTGGAAAAGCAAATTGGACAGGTTGCGCTCGCCATCGTTCCGCTCGACATACGGCGTCAGGGGATCTCTCTTTCATCGACCCTTGAGCCCAATGGGGCAACGCCTTTGACGCCGGAAGAACGGGAAGGATTGATCCCGTCTTACATCACACTGCGCCGCGAGCTGAACCAAGCGGAACAGGCGAACATTCTGGAAGCGGAGGAGTGGGCCTTCGAACGCAAGCGCGACTTGCTTTCCGAACAGTTCTTGAAGACGCTGCACAAGCGGATGTTTGGCCGGGTCTGGCGCTGGGCCGGTGAGTTTCGTCTGAAAGAGCGCAACCTCGGGCTTGCTCCGCATCGCATCGCTATTGATTTGCGAAAGTTACTGCATGATGGCCGCTTCTGGATCGAGAATGGCACCTATTCGGCGAACGAGTTTGCCGCCCGTTTCCACCACCGGCTGGTGTGGATTCATCCTTTCCCCAATGGCAATGGCCGTCATGCGCGGCCGGCCACCGACCTGCTGCTGGTAGGGTTTGGCCAGCCGCGCTTTTCATGGGGCCGGGTCAACCTGATCGATGCCAGCGAGACCCGGCGAGCCTATGTTGCAGCACGGCGTGCCGCGGACGGCCATAACATTGTTCCACTGCTTGAGTTTGTTCGGTCCTAGAGAGCCAGACCGGACTCAGGCGGCCGAAGGATCATGACACTCATTGCGCCCACAAATTGATCAGGCGGCAAGGCCTTTAAGGAGAGACTTCAGGTTCGCAAGATTTCCAGGGTAGTGCATGCGGTATCCGGCAAATGGGCCGGACATTGTCGTACCGGGCTTACACCAAGCCTCAATATGCCATCCGGCCTCGATCAGTCCGAACCTGGCAAACACAGATTCCAGTGTGTCGTATTCTGGTGGGTCGGGCGAGATTCGAACTCGCGACCAACGGATTGAAAGTTGTGATAACTGGTTGTTTTTGTTGATGACGTGCCCGCCAACGCTCGCGAATATACGCTGATAAGGGCCGAATCTGTCACGGTCTCTTCTTGGGCTTTCTCGGTAGAACTTGATATTTCGATGACTGCGTTCGGCCCAGACTGTGTAAAAACTCTGCAAAAAGACAAATTAGAGATTTTGCAGGGGTCGCGTGACGCTTCCTTGGGTGGCGATCGTCGAATATGGAGCGTTTTGGAAGGTCGACTTTTGCTCTCGGAAATTCTGATGCGTTTCTACACAGTCTGGGCCAACTCCGGTCACTCACTATTCGGCTACGACACCCTAAAGCAGTCATCCGGCCGCTGCAAACAAAAAACCCCGCCAAGCGGGGTTTGGTAACAATTACGAATGAATAGCGATTAGCTGGCGCGTTTGCGTCGGCTGAACCCGAATCCGGCTAGTCCGATGCCCAGAAGCGCGAGCGACGCAGGTTCGGGAACATTATTATTGAGGGCTTCTATGCGCACATTGTCGAGCCCAACGTCATAACCACCCTCGTTTAGGCCAACCGAACTGAACTGGATGGTCGCCGATGTTGTTGCCGCGACGAAATCATAGGTCTTTTCTACCCAGGTATCCCAAAAGCCGCCGCCATAAGGGGGGGCGGTGAACAGCGTCTGTGATCCACCATCAATCGAAAGATTGAGCTGGTCGCTATTGGTGGCCTCTGAGGCCATTATGAAGCTGAGGCGGTAGGTGCTGCCGGCGGATAGGCCGGTAATGGTCTGTTCGAGGGTGCGATCGATTTCGTAACCCGCGAGCCACATCCAATAGGTACCGTCCATTCCTGATCCGAACGTGGTGCCAAACGGGTTCAGCCCTTCCCCGTCCGTGGTGGCAGTTCCACTCCACCCTGTCAGGTCACCTGTTTCAAAACTGCCGTTGGTGATGATAGGCGCAGCTTGGGTTGTTATCGGCGCCAGCAGCACGGCCACACCTAACATCAGTCCGCGTATCTTTGTCATATGAATCTCTCCCTTTATACAAATGTGTACAAATCGCAGGAATTTACTTTTAGCCCCTTCTACGGCTAGTGCTGGTAGCAGCCAAGCACGAAACGGACCAGGTATTAACAAGTGAATAACATCATCAAGTTAAGTAGTTCTTGAATCCAAGTTTAGGAACGAACTGTCAAATTGTTCGACAATATTTGGAACTGAAATCGCGATTTCGGGGGATTTGGCCCAAGACGCTGTTTAAAGAACTCCGATAAACCACGCTGCCATTCCCGTGCAAAGCTGAACTGGTCGCGCCAGCGCGCCGGTCAATGGACTCGTGAAGCGATCTCAGCAAGCACTTGCTTGATGGAGTAGCAGAAGACGCGGTGACTGGCTGAACCGCCCCTTCGAAGAAGCCTAACTGACTGCTGCGGGTCGTTCTGAGACGGTAGCCACGCATATTTTTCCAATGTGATTAATTGCGCAATTGATTATTGGCCCACATTCCTTCGAACTTGTTCTTTTCCTTGATGTAGTGATTCCCGCATTCAACCAAGGTGTCTTGTTTGGACACGTTCTCGCACTTGGCGGGTTTCTTGTAGAACTTATTCCAAGCATCTTCTTTCGCGCGGGCCGCTGATTGTTGGGCAGCCAGTTTATCTAATTGTTCACGTTTGGAATCGATCTCCAGTTGCTTTTGCTGGGTACGTTGTTGCTCGATAGCGAGTTGCTGCTGGCGTACCCTCCCTGTTTCAGCCTGCATGCTCGCCTTTAGTCCCGACGTGGTTTCGTTCAAGATGCGGCCAGCTTGGTAGAAGATTTATTGCGTGTAGAGGACATTCCCGACATAAACGCCGGCGGCAACAAGTAATACTGTCAAGATGGCTCTCGGTTCGGGATCGGCCATGAGCTTCTTCCTCTTCCCAATCTGATAGTCAGAGTCTTCCATCAGCTCCACCCGGTTGGCCTTTGAGGTCTTGGATTATATGCGGACTGAATTATTCACGCGTTATGCCCATCTTGCGCCGGAAAGTCTAGCTGTTGCTGCTTCAAGGTTGGACTCGGTGCTCGCGGGCTACGATCTGGCTACGCGAGACACCAAAGAAAAACTGCCTACATCGCGGGAATCCGTGTAAATACTGGTGGGTCGGGCGAGATTCGAACTCGCGACCAACGGATTAAAAGTCCGCTGCTCTACCAACTGAGCTACCGACCCTGCAAAGCCGGCCATTATACCGAAAGGCGCTATTCGGTCAAAGACGGACAGTCCCGCGTTCCCGGTTTGCGATCAAAAAAAAAGCGGCCCGAAGTCCGCTTGTCTCTGTTCCCAATACTGCCGCTCCAAACCATTTGCGTCCCTACTTTTTTACACGCTTATGCTGACTTTTTTTTTGTGCCTGGCAACGGGTTTGCGCTTGTTCAAGCTGCTTCCGCCGCGAAACACGGCGGGCTTGATCGCCGCAGGGGCGGGGGCAACAGCGGGGTCGACAGCGGGGCCGATATCGGCCACACCGGATAGCGGGTGATCCAGGCTGTATTGATCAATGAATGCGAGCATTTTCTGCTTGCTGACCAGGCCGGGGATATACATGACCAACTCTCCACTCGGGTCGTACAGGTAGGAGGTCGGGTAGAAATCGACCGGGCCGACTTGAAAGGCGGGACTCCTGGCATCCTGGCGGTTGCCGCCCATCACCTGGGGATAGCGCATGCTGTAGCGGTCGATGTAGGAATACACGGATTTTTCATCGCCGCCGTAGTCCATGGCCATCCCGATCACGACGAAGTCCTTGCGCGCATCCAGATCGTTGAGGATGGGGAACTCCATCCAGCAACGCGGGCACCATGGCGCCCAGAAATTGATCAACACCCATTTGCCGTGGAAATCAGACAGGCGAAGGGTCTTGCCCTTGGTGTCGACAAAGTTGAAATTGATCGCCTTGGCGGCGAGCGCACTCTGGCTTAGCCCCATCGCCAGAAGAACCATCAAGGTAACGCATATTCTTTTCAACTTAGGACCTCTTCCATTTACGTCACCAACCTGACCATGTCGGGCTTAAGAAGTTACGCTGTTACGTTTGATTATCGGCAAAAAAATGGCGGCCTGCAGTTTTCTTTACGCACCGCGCAGCATCATTGCGTACTGGACCTTCATGGTAATCGCCGACCCGGCTATGATGCTGGCCAATACTAGGAAGGACATGATCGACAGAGTCGAGACCCCCGTCACCCCCTGGCCGATTGTGCACCCCAGGGCGGTTACCCCCCCAAAGCCCATGAACACTGCGCCTACGATGTGTCTGACCATGTCCTGGGGGGAATTGAACGATTCCCAGCGGAAGGTATGGTGGGTTACGGCGTAGAGGAAGGAGCCGGCAAGCACGCCGAATACAGAGCCCACGCCAAAGGTGATGATGGTCGCCGAGTCCGTCCAGTAGGCCCATAGATCCATGGTAAAGCCCAGCGGGGCCACGAAGGTCATCGATTCAGCCAGGTGGGAATTGGTGCCGCGGTACACCATTTCCAGGGTATCCGGATCTTCGCCGAAGCCGATCTTGGAAGTGACGTACCAGCCCCCCACCACCACCAGCCCGACCACAATGCCGCTTAATATGCCATCGGCATGCTTGCGGAAATCCTTGTCGGCAAATATGAACGCGAGCATGACGACGGCAATGGCTAGTGCCAGCCCCAGGACCGTGCCTTTGTCGGACAAGTGCAGCAGGGCAGGCAGGGTTTGAATGTGGTCCAGTTGCATGGTGACCGGCGGGGCTTGAAGATAATTCAGACGGAACCAGCCAAACAGTCCCCTCAAGGTGACCAGGGCCGAATAGCCCAGGAACAGGAACACGACAACCGACTTCAGGTTACCCGCCCCGAGGCGAACCAGGGTGCGCTGGGCGCATCCTCCCGCCAGGGTCATGCCGACGCCGAAGGCGAGCCCGCCCACGAGGGCTGCCAGCCAATAGAAATTGGCCGTCGTGTAGATGCTCTTGGTGATATCGAGCCAGCCCAGGTAAACCAGCAAATTGGTGCCGATTATGGCCACCGCGATGGCCAGCATCCAGGCCCGCATGCGATTCCAGTCACCGATATTGACGACATCGGACACCGCCCCCATGGTACAAAAATGGGTCTTGTTACCCACATAGCCAAAAATCGTGGCCAGAATAAATCCGCCAATGGCAACTAGCCGCTCGACGGGTATCATGTGCAACCAATTCATCAAAACCTACTCCACGAATTTATTCGTAATCAATTTGCCACAGAAGCTAAGGGGCAGCAAGCGAACTTTCATATATTTTTGTCGTTAAATCATATCCCTAGGGGCGAGTCCGGGAATAGGCGTCGCGCATAGTTGCACCGGCGCCAACTGGCGCGGCGTTTGGGCGTTGAGTCACTCTTTGCGATAGTGGGTCGGATCTACAACACCTGCGGCAACAAACCCGTCCCGGCGCAGGCGACAGGACTCGCAGCGGCCGCAGGCTCGCCCGGCTGCATCGGCCTGATAGCAGGATACGGTCAGGCCATAATTGACCCCCAGGACTATCCCGCGGCCAATTATGTCGGCCTTCGACAGATGAATAAGCGGTGCATGGATGCTCATGGCCCGCCCTTCCGCCGCCGCCTTGGTTGCCAGATTGGCCATCCGTTCGAACGCTGCAATGTATTCCGGCCGGCAGTCCGGATAGCCGGAATAGTCCACTGCATTGACGCCGATGAAAATGTCGCCGGCGCGCAGTACTTCGGCAAACGCCAGCGCATACGCCAGCATGACGGTGTTGCGGGCCGGAACGTAAGTCACCGGAATTCCCGCACTGGGAGTTTCCGGCACCTCAATTGCCTTGTCCGTCAGGGCCGAGCCGCCAAGCTGGCCCAATTCCAACCGCACCGTGCGATGCTCGACGACCTGCATCGAGGCCGCCACGCGACGGGCTGCGTCCAGCTCGGCGCCATGGCGCTGACCATAATCAAAACTCAATGCGTGGCAGCGGTAGCCCCGGCTTAGGGCAATGGCAAGCGTGGTGGCGGAATCCAGCCCACCCGACAGCAGAACAACCGCCGCCGGCGCAGCCATCACCTGCCCCGCTCCTCGCCCCAGATTATCTTGTGCAGTTGAACTTGCACGCGTACCGGCGCGCTGTCCTGCAAGACCCACTGGCTCAGCAGTGCGGGTGACAGCTGCCCATGCACGGGCGAAAACAAAAGCGGGCACCGGGTGTCCAGGTCATGACGGCGTATCACCTCCAGCGCCCAGTCATAGTCGTTGCGGTCCTGCACCACGAACTTGACCTCGTCGTGCGAGGTGAGCAGGGCCAGATTTTCCCAGCGGTTACGGGCGGATTCGCCCGAGCCGGGCGGTTTGATGTCGAGGATGCGCGAGACCCTTGGATCCACCGGCGCGATATCGTAAGCACCGCTGGTTTCCAGGGAAACCGAGTAAGCCGAATCACACAGGGCGCGGAGCAAGACGAGGCAGTTTCTTTGCGCCAGGGGCTCGCCGCCAGTCACACACACATATCGCGTGTCGTATTGGGCCAACTGTTCCAGCAGGCTGTCCTGGGTGCGCGTCTGTCCACCGCTGAAACTGTAGGAGGTATCGCACCAGTTGCAGCGCAGCGGACAACCCGCCAGGCGAATGAATACGGTCGGGAGGCCCATGCGCGTCGTTTCCCCCTGCAGGGAATGAAAAACCTCCGAGACGCGGAGGGTGACGGCTTCTGTCACTGTGGAATTACTTTAACGTAGCCAAACGCTTTACCGCGATGACAGCGGCATTGGTGTCCCCATGTTTGGCAATGATTTCCTCGAGGGTCTTCCTCGCGTTCGAGGTTTGCCTGAGTTCTTCCTGACATCGGGCGATGTTGAGCAGCGCGTCTGGCACCTTGCCGCTTTGGGGAAATTCGACAAGCAATTTTTGCTGGTGGGCGAGCGCAGTCCGGTAATCACCCATCGCATAATAGGAATACCCGATCCAGTATTGCGCATTTGAGGCCAATGAACTGGCGGGATAGGCTTTGGCAAACCCCTTGAATCCCGCAATGGCCCCTGCATAATTGGCCGCGCGGAACTGGTTGAGTGCGGCTTCATACAGTTTGGACTCAACCAGAGGATCCGCGCTTGCCTGAGCGCTGGAACCGGATGCGGCGGCATTGCCATCTGCCGCCGTTGTTGACGACGAATCCTGGCTGGGCGGCGTCTTGCCAGCGAGGCTGGCAGCCACTGAAGCTGCAGGTTCTGGATTCTGCGCAAGTGTTGCCGGAGGCGCAGCGGGGGCTGGACGACTTGCAAGTTCGGTCAGCCGATGATCGAGGTCTTGGTACAGATCCGTTTGCCGTTTGCCCTGAACATCGAGTTCGTGAACGTTGAGCTCGGTTTGTCCCTTGAGCCTGGCAACTTCTTCTTTAAGGTCTTCCACATCTTTCAGCAGGGAGAGCGGCCCGTTATTCTGCAGCAGCGTTTCCACTTTTCCCAGACGCTGTTCCAGTGCCTGGATCTGGGACTGTAATTGCTGGTACTGCTGCGCGGCAGGCTCGGCCGCCAGCGCCGGAGAGCCCAGGCCGGCCAGCAAGCCCAATACCATCCAGCGACGCTTCATGCAGCAGTGTTACTCATCTGAGTAGACAATGTCGGCGCGCCGGTTTTCCGCATAAGCCTGCTCCGTCTCGCCAACGGCGCGCGGCTTTTCCTCGCCGAAACTGACCGCTTCCAGCTGGGCTTCACCCACCCCCAGCACGGACAGCGCCTTGCGCACGGCCTCCGCCCTGCGTTGCCCAAGTGCCAGGTTGTATTCCCGGCTGCCGCGGTCATCCGTGTTGCCCTGCAAGGTTACCTTGACGTCCTTGTGCGCGATGAGGTAAGCCGCGTGCGCCTCGATGATGGGGCGGTAATCATCCTTCACCTCATTGCTGTCGTAATCAAAGTAAATGCTGCGTTTGGACAACGGGCTGGCGGGGTCCTTGCGCGGATCAGCAGCGCCCGGCTTGGTCTCCACGCTGCCTTCAAGAGGCTTACCCTCCGTCCCGGCGCCGCTCACGCTCTCAGGCGGCAATGCGGTTGTCTCCACACCCTTGTTGGCGTTGACACCGGCCGCCGGGACAGCGGGCCCTGGAGCATGGCCAGCCTTGGCGCCTTTGGCCGCCTGATTACGGTCTTCGATGCTTGCGACAGGCCCCGACGAACTGCAGGCAGTCAGCGTCAGGACCATCAGCAGGGGAAGCAGGATGCGGTTCACGTCATTTTCTCCTAGAAGGAATCATTCAATTGTTTGGCGAACTTCCACCGGTTGCGTGCAATCCGGTTCACATCGGCACGCGATCCAGCGGTCTTGAGTTGCTGGCGCAGCCCGTTATCGACAATGCCGAAGAGCTGCATGTACATAGCGCAATTCTCAACTCCGCCTCAAAAAAGAAAAAGATTACGGCCCCCATGCCGGTTCGCGGGCATCCGCGCCCTCTTCTGAGAGTTGGGCGCGAACTTTGCCGTCTATGCTTACCGTGCCCAGTATCCCCTTGCCGCCGAGCACCGTGGCGTAAAGTATCATCTGGCCGTTGGGCGCGAAACTGGGCGATTCATCGCGCGTGGTGTCCGTCAGCACCCGGCTCTGGCCGGATTCCATTTCCATGACCGCCAGTTGAAACCGGCCGCCGTCGCGCCGGATGTACGCCAGCAATTTGCCGTCCGGACTGAGCGCCGGGGATACGTTGTAATTGCCTTCAAACGTAACCCGTTTTGCTTCGCCTCCGTTTGAGCCAATTTTGTAAATCTGTGGCGTGCCGCCGCGGTCCGAAGTGAAATAAATCCATTTCCCGTCGGGCGAAAACACCGGCTCGGTGGAAATGTCGCTGCCCTGGGTCAGCCGGGTCAGGCCTGAGCCGTCCAGGCCAATCCGATAAATCTGGGAATTGTCGTCGCGGGTCAGGGTGACCGCCAGATGGCTGCCGTCCGGCGACCACGCGGGGGCGGAATTGGAGCCTTTGAAGGCAGCCACCGCACGGCGGGTCCCATCGCCCAGGTTTTGCACATAGACCACCGGCTTTTTGTCTTCGAATGAAACATAGGCCAGCCTCGTACCGTCGGGGGAGAACACCGGAGAGATCAACGGCTCCATCGAACGGACCACGCTGCGCGGGTTGGCCCCGTCCGCGTCGGCCACCTTCAATTCGAACGCCTTGCCGCGCTTTTGCACATAAGCGATGCGGGAGCTGAATGCGCCGCGCGAGCCGGTCAGTTTTTCGTAAATGACATCGGCGATGCGATGCGCAGTCGCGCGCCACTGGTCGACCCCGGCGTTGTAGCTGTAGCCCGCCAGTTGAACCCGCCTGATTGCATCGAGGAGACGGAAGCGAACTTCGAAGCGCCCCCCCGGCAGGCTGATGACTTGCCCGATGGACAGCGCTTCGGCACCCTTGTTTTTCCACAGCTTGTAGTCCACCTGACCGGGTTCGGAAGGCTGCGGCCCGGCGCCGATATCGATCAGCTTGAACTGGCCGCTGCGCAGCAGATCGTTGCCGATCAACTCCGACAACGGAGGACGCGGTTGATCGCCCGGCCCGTGGAAGGGCACCAGCGCCACCGGTATCTTGTTGGCAGCGCCACCGATGATTTGGATTTCCATGGCAGCCTGCACCTGCATAGCCACCAGGAGAGAAAAAACCGCCGCAAGAAAGCGCGAAACGTGGCACAAAGAACTACCCACAAGCATCCTGGAAGACTGGTTAAACGCGGAAGGCGAAGTTTATCACAGCGGCCCGACTATTCGGTTCAACGCGCCCTAGTCATCCTTCGGCTGAAACTTGAGATCCAGCTTGCGAAACTGGGTGATGGCATCCTGGTCCGGCGGTATCGGCAGGGGAGAAGATTTGTAGATCGCCCGTTCCACTGCCTGGTCGTAGGCCGTGTTGCCGCTGGACTTGATCAGCTTAACGCCGACGATCTCGCCGGTGGGCAGCACGCTCACCTCGAACCGGGCTTGCGGGTTGCCGCTCAAATTTTCAGGGATGCGCGTGTTGCCACGGATCTTTGCCCGAATCCTGTCACGAAAGTCCGCCACGATGCGCCCCAGTTCCGCTGCGCGCCGGTCGGCCAGGGCCTTCGCCTCGATTCCTTTAAGCTGCCTGGCTTCAGCCGCGATGTCTTGGTCCAGCATGCGCTTCTGCAATACGTCCTCTTCACGCTTGAGTTGCTCGCGGCGCTCCTGCTCCGCCAGTTTCTTGTCGGCTTCGCGACGCTTCTGATCCAGCTCCAGCCTCGCCTGCTCGCGCATGGTCTCAAGTTCGAGTTGACGCGCCTCCTCTTTACGGAGACGGATGGCTTCTTCCTTGAGCTTTTTCTCCCGCTCGGCTTTTTTCCTTTTTTCCAGCGCAATGTCAGGCGGTTTGACCGGGGGCTCCTCCACCGGCTTGGGAAGCGGCGGAGGCGGAACAGGTTCCGGTACGGGCGTGGGCGGGGGTTCCGGGGGCAACGCTGACCACAGGTCCACCATTACCGGCGCCGGCGCGGGATTCTGTATCTGCCAGGAGACCCCGAACACCAGCAGGACGAGGAAAAACATGTGCACGGCGAACGCCAGCACCCCGGCAGCCATCTGGGGCCCGCGCTGAACCGTGGCATTCATGGGGCCGGCTTGGCGAGCAGCCCGATGCGGGCCACCTGGGCTTGTTGCAGGGCAGTCATCAGCTTCATTACCGCCTCGTAGCGCACGTTCTTGTCGGCGGCAATCACTACCGGGGTATCGGGACGCCGACGCTGAATGCCCTTGACCACGGCACCCAGTTCAGCCTGGGAAATCGACTGCTCCAAATTATTGCCGCCGCGGTCTTTCACCGACAGCCCCCCATCCTCTTTCAGGGTGACCTCGATGGGCAGGTTGGGCGCGCTGGCGGTCTTGCCCACGCTGGGCAGTTCCACCTGGCCGGGATTGATGAAGGGCGCGGTGATCATGAACACAACCAGCAACACCAACATCACGTCGATCAGGGGCACGACATTGATCTGGGCAATCTGCTTGCGAACCCGGGCCATGTCAGCGCAACCTCAGACCTTGGCCGCCTGGCGCTGCAGGATGTTGGAGAACTCCTCCATGAAGCTTTCCATGCGGTTGCTCAGGCGGTCGATGTCGTGGGTGTACCGGTTGTAGGCGACCACCGCCGGGATGGCCGCAAACAAGCCCATGGCGGTCGCGATCAGGGCCTCGGCAATGCCGGGCGCCACCTGGGCCAGCGTGGCCTGGGCCACCGAGGAAAGATTCTGGAAGGCGAGCATGATGCCCCATACCGTTCCAAACAGTCCCACATAGGGCGAGACTGAACCGACGGTGGCGAGAAAGGCGAGATGGGATTCGAGGCCGTCCAGTTCGCGCTGATAGGAGGCGCGCATCGCTCTGCGTGTCCCATCCATGATCACGGACACCGTCACCCCGGCCTGTTTGCGCAGTTTGAGAAATTCACGAAAGCCGGCTTCGAAAATCAGCGCCAGGGCGCCGGACTGGTCCCGTTCCGCTGCGATGCGCTGAAACATGGCGTTGACATCGCCGCCGCCCCAGAATTCCTTCTCGAAACTGCCGGTCATGCGTGTGGCCCGCCTCAGCGCAAACAGCTTGAGGAAGATGTACCACCAGGACATCATGGAAGCCAGCAGAAGCAAGCCCAGGACAATCTTGACCGGAATACTGGCCTGGGCGACCAGGGTGAGGAGAGACAGATCTTGGGTAACTTGCATATTCACTTTTGCATATTCACTCTTGGATGGCGTGCAACACGTGTGCCGGAATTCTGGCAGGTTTGAAGGATTGCGCGTGGACGCAGGCGAGGGTCACCCCGGCCCGCCCCAGCAGACCGTCTCGCTCTATGGTCTGGCGCATCAGCAGACTGGCCCGGTTGGCCTGCTCGAGTCTGGCGGTAACCGCCAGCATATCGTCGTACCGGGCCGGTTTCAGGTATTCGATCGTCACCTGGCGCACGACGAAAACCAGGCTCAGTTCGTCGCGCAGACGGCCCTGGTCGAATCCCAGCGCGCGCAGCCATTCGGAGCGGGCCCGCTCCATGAATTTGAGGTAATTGGCGTAATACACCACCCCGCCGGCGTCGGTGTCCTCCCAGTAGACGCGTACCGGCCAGCTGAATATTGCCCGACTTTCCACCGCACTCATCAAGCTTTGTCGAACAGATCCGGCACCGAACTTGTCGGTACAAATCCCAAATGCCGGTACGCGTGTGGGGTGGCCATGCGCCCGCGCGGGGTACGCTGCAGAAAGCCCTGCTGGATCAGGTAGGGTTCGATCACATCCTCTATGGTGTCGCGCTCCTCGCCGATGGCGGCGGCCAGGTTGTCCAGCCCGACCGGCCCGCCGGAGAATTTCTCGATCACGGCCAGCAGCAGTTTTCGGTCCATCATGTCGAAACCGGCATGATCGACATCCAGCATGGTGAGCGCGGCATCCGCGACCTCTCGGGTGGCGATCCCGTCGGCACGCACCTCGGCAAAATCCCGCACCCGGCGCAACAGCCGGTTAGCGATGCGCGGCGTGCCGCGCGAACGCCTGGAAATTTCAAGCGCGCCGGCGTGCTCGAGTTGCACTTTGAGCAGCCCTGCAGAGCGGGTGACGATTTGCACCAGTTCCTGCGGGGTGTAGAACTCCAGCCGGGCGACAATGCCGAAGCGGTCGCGCAGCGGGTTGGTCAGCATGCCGGCGCGGGTAGTCGCCCCCACCAGCGTGAACGGCGGCAGATCGAGCTTGACCGAGCGCGCGGCCGGCCCTTCGCCGATCATGATGTCGATCTGGAAATCTTCCAGCGCCGGATAAAGCACTTCTTCCACCACCGGGCTCAAGCGGTGGATTTCGTCGATGAACATCACATCGTTGGGTTCGAGATTGGTCAGCAGCGCCGCCAGATCCCCCGCGCGCTCCAGCACCGGGCCGGAGGTCTGGCGCAGGTTGACCCCCATTTCGCGGGCGATGATGTGCGCCAGCGTGGTCTTGCCCAGGCCCGGCGGGCCGAACAGCAGCACATGGTCCAGTGCTTCGCTGCGCTTCCTTGCCGCCTCGATGAAGATGGACAGTTGCCCGCGCGCCTTTTCCTGGCCGATGTACTCGGCCAGTTGGCGCGGCCGCAAGGCGCGCTCGAACTGCTCCTCGTGGGGACTCTCAGCGGCAGGTGCGATCAGGCGGTCGGTTTCGATCATGGCGGTAGCTTATCAAACCTATGCCTTGGACAGGAGCTTAAGCGCCTGGCGTATCGCCTCGGACACCGACAAACCGGCGGGCAGTTGTTTGATCGCCAGCTCTGCTTCCTTGTTGTTGTAACCCAGGGCCAACAGGGCCTGGCGCACGTCGTCGGAGATCCGCGCCGGCGCACCGGGCAGGGAGATGACGGCATAGTCCAGTTTGCCCTTCAATTCCAGCAGCAGGCGTTCCGCGGTTTTCTTGCCAATCCCGGGCACCCTGACCAGCCGGCCCATTTCCTGCGCCGCCACCGCGGACGCCAGGTCGTCCACCGAGAGCCCGGACAGAACCGAGAGCGCCGTCCTGGACCCGATGCCGGACACCTTCACCAACTCGCGAAACGCGCGCCGTTCGGATTCCGCGCCGAAGCCGAACAGCAGATGCGCGTCTTCCCGGACCACCAACTGGGTATGCAGGGAGACTCTTTCGCCCAGCGCGGGCAGGTTAAAAAACGTGGTCATGGAAACGTCGAGTTCATAGCCTACGCCCCCCACGTCCACCACGATCTGGGGCGGGTGTTTTTCTATCAGGGTGCCGGTTATTCGACCAATCACAGCGGGCGTTCCCCGCTGGGCTCAAGATTGAATGGCCGATAGTGAGCTCATAACAGCCGACCTCCGCGAACCCGAAACCCCGCGGTGGACAACGCGCCCAGACTGCCTCCATGCGCATGGCAGATGGCACAGGCCAAGGCATCCGCGGCATCAGGCCGGGGCACGGCCGGCAAGGCCAGCAGGCGCTTGACCATTTCCTGCACCTGTTCCTTGGCCGCCTTGCCGTGACCCACCACCGCCTGCTTGATTTGCAGCGCGGTATATTCCGCCACCGGCAAGTTCGCCGCCACTGCCGCGCAAATGGCTGCGCCCCGCGCCTGGCCCAGGAGCAGGGTGGATTGCGGATTGACGTTGACGAAGACCTTTTCCACTGCCACCTGCTGCGGCTGATGTTCCTGGATGAGTTGCGCCAGCGAATCAAAAATGACTTTCAGGCGCTCCGCCAATTCACCCCCATCCGGCGTCTTGATCGCACCGCTGCTGCAATAACGCAACTGGCTGCCGGTCTTTTCCAGCACGCCGAACCCCGTCACGCGCAGGCCGGGATCGATGCCCAGAATGCGCAGACAGTGAGGGGCCGGTGATAGCGGGCGGCTCATTCAGTGCCTTCGGCCATGTGGCCTGCAATGGATGCTGCCGCACGCCTCATTCCTCGCTTATGTCTATTCCGGCAAGACTGCATTGGTATAGACCGCCTGCACGTCGTCCAGCGCTTCGAGCGCATCGAGGATCTTCTGCATTTTCACCGCATCATCGCCGCTGAGTTCGGTTTCATTTTCGGGCTTCATGGTGATCTCGGCCAGCGCAGGCTTGAAACCCGCCTTTTCCAGCGCTTCCTTCACCATCTGGAATTCCCTGGCATCGGGCGAAGTCACGACTTCAATGGAGCCATCGTCGTTGGTGACGATATCCTCCGCGCCGGCATCCAGGGCGGCCTCCATGACGGCGTCTTCACTCGCGCCGGGTTCCAGAATGATCTGGCCGCAGTGTTTGAACTGGAAGGCTACGCAGCCGTCGGTTCCCATGTTGCCGCCATGCTTGGAAAACGCATGGCGCACGTCGGCCACGGTGCGCGTCTTGTTGTCCGTCAGGCAATCCACCATCACCGCAACGCCGCCGATGCCGTAGCCCTCGTAGCGGACTTCCTCGTAGTTCACGCCATCCAGCTGGCCTGTGCCCCGCTTGACGGCGTTTTCGATATTGTCCTTGGGCATGGACTCGGCTTTGGCTTTGTCGACTGCAAGGCGCAGGCGCGGGTTCATGGCCGGGTCGCCGCCGCCCATTTTGGCCGCAACGGTGATTTCCTTGATAAGCTTGGTGAAGACCTTGCCACGCTTGGCGTCCTGCCGGCCCTTGCGGTGCTGGATATTGGCCCATTTAGAATGACCCGCCATAGCGCAAATCCTGCTGAATTAGATGCAAAATTCTAACACCTCGCCTCTGCGCCTCGGGATTGATCTGGGCGGCACCAAGATAGAAATCATCGCGCTGGATGCCTCGGGCAGGGAACTCATGCGCCGCCGCACACCCACCCCGCAGACCGGCTACACCGCCACCGTCGCAACGGTTGCCGATCTCATCAGACAGGTCGAGGCGCAACTGGGCCAGACCGGCAGCGTCGGAATTGCGACCCCGGGCGCCCTGTCCAGGGCCACCGGGCTGATGAAGAACTGCAATTCCACCTGCCTGATCGGACAGCCCTTCAAGCAGGATATGGAAGCCGCACTGGGTCGTGAAATCCGCATGACCAACGATGCCAACTGCTTTGCCCTGTCGGAAGCAGTCGATGGAGCAGGAGCCGGCGCCGCAGTGGTATTCGGCGTGATACTTGGCACTGGCGTGGGAGGCGGCGTGGTCATCCGGGGCCAGGTACTTGACGGCCCCAACTCCATTGCCGGGGAATGGGGCCACAATCCCCTGCCCTGCTTCCAGTTCGCGAATGCGCCGGCAGACCGCGAAGTCACCGGGCACCATCCCGCCACCGGCGAGCCCATCGTCCACCCCTGGCCGAGCGAGCGGGAATGCAACGGTCCGGCATGCTACTGCGGCAAGAAGGGCTGCATCGAGGCTTATCTGTCCGGCCCGGCCTTCGCCGCAGACCATGTGCGCTACGGTGGCGAAGACCTGCCCGCGCACGAAATCGCCCAACTGGCCAGCGCCGGATACGGGCCGTGCAGCAAAACGCTGGCGCGCTACGAGGAACGCCTGGCACGCGCGCTGGCAGGCGTCATCAACATCCTCGACCCAGATGTCATCGTGCTTGGCGGGGGGGTGTCAAACATCCAGCGGCTGTATGACACGGTACCCAAACTGTGGCCGCGCTATGTGTTCTCGGATCGGGTGGACACCCGACTCGTCCCGCCCAAACATGGCGATTCAAGCGGAGTACGGGGGGCGGCGTGGTTGTGGAATGATGCTGTCGAATGATTTACAAAGTGCGAGCGCAGCTGACTAAATAATTCAGCATGCATTGACGGAGGCATCTAATGTCCGAACCCTTACTGATCGCAAAGAACGACCATACCGAACTGTTCATTCTGCCGCAGATGGCCAACCGCCATGGCCTGATTACCGGCGCGACCGGCACCGGCAAGACCGTGACGCTGCAAACCATGGCGGAACATTTTTCCGCCATCGGCGTGCCGTGCCTCATGTCGGATGTGAAGGGCGATCTGTCCGGCATTTCCCAGCCGGGCGGCGGCAACCCCAAAGTGGCCGAGCGAGTGGAGAAGCTGAAACTCGAAGGCTTTGAATACAAGGGTTGCCCGATCACCTTCTGGGATCCGTTCGGCGAACTGGGCCACCCGGTGCGTGCCACGGTTTCCGACATGGGACCCTTGCTCCTGTCGCGCATGCTGGACCTCAACGAGACCCAGGCCGGTGTGCTGAGTCTGGTGTTCAGGGTGGCGGACGACAACGGCCTGCTGCTCCTGGATCTGAAGGACCTGCGCGCCATGCTGCAATTCGTCGGCGACAACAGCAAGGACTTCACCACCGAATATGGCAACGTTTCCGCCGCCTCCATCGGTGCCATCCAGCGCGGATTGCTGACCCTGGACTCGCAGGGCGGCGAGAAGATCTTTGGCGAACCCATGCTCAATATCGCCGACCTGATGCAGACAGTTTCGGGCAAGGGCATCGTCAACGTGCTTTCGGCCGACAAGCTGATGCAGTCGCCCAAGTTGTACGCGACGATTCTGCTCTGGCTGCTGTCCGAACTGTTCGAGCATCTGCCCGAAGTGGGCGACGTAGACAAGCCCAGGCTGGTGTTCTTCTTTGACGAGGCGCACCTGTTGTTTACCGATGCGCCCGATGCGCTGGTGGAAAAGATCGAACAGGTGGTGCGGCTCATTCGCTCCAAGGGCGTCGGCGTGTATTTCGTCACCCAGAACCCGGCCGATGTGCCGGACAAGGTGTTGTCGCAACTGGGCAACCGGGTTCAGCATGCGCTGCGCGCCTTCAGTCCGCGCGACCAGAAGGCAGTGAAAGCTGCGGCCGACACCATGCGGGACAACCCCGTTCTGGATGAGCAGGCCGCCATCACCGAACTGGGCGTCGGCGAGGCGCTGGTTTCCTTCCTCGATGAAAAAGGCCGGCCCACCGTGGTGGAGCGGGCCTTCATCCTGCCGCCGCAGGGCCAGATCGGCCCGATCACGGCGGAGCAGCGCAGGCTGGTGATCCAGTCATCCCTGGTGGCCGGGGTGTATGAAAAAGCCGTGGACCGGGAATCTGCATATGAAAAGCTCAAGGCCCGCGCCGAACAGACGGCGGCGCAGAGCCGGCCTGCCCCGCAAGGCGAGCAGGCGCAAGCGGGCGGCGGCCTGTTCGGTTCGGGCGGTATACTGGGCACGATGCTGGGTGGCGGCAGACGCGAGGGCGCCGTTGAGGCGATGACCAAGTCCGCGGCACGCGCGATCGGCAGCCAGGTGGGGCGGCAGATAATTCGGGGCGTACTGGGTTCGATTTTTGGCGGCAAACGGTGAGCAAGGTGATCCTGGGCGCGAGCCATTTCGACAGCAGGGCGCGCGAGTGGGACAGCAACCCCCTTTTCATCGAGCGGTCCAGGCGCATCGCAGAGGCCATCCGCCGCAGCGTTCCCCTGAACCGCAACATGCGGGCGCTGGACTATGGCTGCGGCACCGGGATGCAGAGCTTCGAGTTGAAGGATGAGCTGGGACACATCACGCTGTATGACAACTCGGCCGGAATGCTGGAAGTCCTGAACGAGAAGATCCTCGCCCAGGGGGTGTCCAACATGAGCGTGCGCCAAGTCAATCTGAGCGCAGACGCCCTGCCCATGGAGCGCTACGATCTCATATACACTTCCATGACCCTGCACCACATCCCGGATACGAGCGCCGTCATGCGCTCCTTTCACATCCTGCTTAATGAGGGCGGCTATTTATGTGTCGCAGACCTGGATCAGGAGGATGGCTCCTTCCACGGACCTGAAGTAGACGTGCACCACGGCTTCGACAGGACAGAGCTGGCGGCCACGGCAGAACAGGCCGGCTTTGGGAAGCCGCGCTTTGAGACGGTGTTCGAGATCACCAAGGAAAGCGAAAGCGGGACTCGCACTTTCCCGGTGTTCTTGATGTTTGCGCAGAAGGCCTGACGTGGCATGGCCTGGCTGTTCGCCAGGATGCAATGCTTCCCGCTAGCGCCGTAACAGTAAAGGACCAAACATCATGCGTTGGGAAGGCGAGAGGCAAAGCGACAACGTGGAAGACCGCCGCGGATTGTCCATCGGTGGCCGCGGATTCGCGCTGGGAGGGATTGGGACCGTCGTCGTCACCCTGATCGCGCTCTACTTCGGCGTGGATCCGAGCGTGATCCTGAACCAGGTGGCCAGCTCGCCGCCCACTGCTGAACAGCGGCAGGCCACCGCTCGCAGCCCGGAGGAGAACAAGCTGGCAGAGTTTTCCGCCGTGGTGCTGGCCGATACCGAGGACGTCTGGACCCAGGTGTTCAAGCAGAAAGGCAGCGCCTATCCCATGCCCAGGATGGTTTTGTACACGGGCGAGGTGCAGTCCGCCTGCGGCTTCGCCCAGGCTGCCATGGGGCCTTTCTATTGCCCGAACGACCAGAAACTCTACCTCGACCTTTCCTTCTTCGACGATCTGCACACCCGCTACGGCGCTTCGGGCGATTTTGCCCAGGCCTATGTAATCGCCCATGAGGTGGGCCACCATGTGCAGAACCTGCTAGGCATCCTCGATCAGGCGCACGCTGAGCAGGAGCGCGCGTCTAAAGAAAAAGCCAACGCAATCCAGGTCAGGGTGGAGTTGCAAGCCGACTGCCTGGCGGGCGTGTGGGCCAAGCGCGCCGATCAGAGCAAACACATCCTGGAAACCGGCGATGTCGAGGAGGCCCTGGCCGCCGCCAGCGCCGTGGGCGATGATCGATTGCAGCAGCAGTCGCGAGGCTATGTGGTGCCGGAATCCTTCACCCACGGTTCGTCGGAACAACGCATGCGCTGGTTCTCCGCCGGCGAAAGATCCGGCGATATGGCGCAGTGCAACACCTTCAAGGCGGCACGACTTTGAGTGCCTGCTGATACAAGGCCCGGTATTCCTCAGCGCTGCGTGCCCAGCTGTAGTCCTGCGCCATGGCGGTTTGCATGAGTTGGCGCCAGCGGGACTTGTCCGCATACAGCTCGAGAGTTGCATCAATCGCCGCAAGGATGGCCGCTGGTTCGAGTTCATCCATCACGATGCCGGTGGCGGTGCCGTCCGCCAGATGGGTCGCGCTGGCATGAACCACGGTATCCGCAAGCCCGCCGACGCCATGCACGATCGGCAGGGTGCCGTAGCGCAGGCTGTAGAGCTGGTTGAGACCGCACGGCTCGAACCGGGAAGGCATGAGAAACACATCGGCGCCCGCCTCGATGCGGTGAGCCAGCCCCTCGTTGTAGCCGTGATGGAACGCCACCCGCCCTCGATGATCTGACGTCGCCTGCGCGAACGCGGCTTCAAACTCCGCCGCACCGTTGCCCAGCATGGCCAGCTGCACATTGCGCTGCAACAGTTGCGGCAGTGCCTCGAGCAGAACGTCCACCCCTTTCTGCTCCACCAGCCTCCCCACCATGCCGATGAGCAAGGCGTCGGGAATCTGCTTGAGCTTCATTTCCTTTTGCAGGGCCGCCTTGTCGCGGGCCTTGCCCGCCAGCCGGTCGCGCCGGTAGTTTGCCGGCAAATGCGGGTCGGAAGCCGGATTCCACTCATGCCGGTCGATGCCGTTCAAGACCCCGTGCAAATCCTGCCGCCGATAAGAGAGCAAGCCATCAAAGCCACTGCCGAATTCAACGGTCTGAATTTCCTCGGCGTAGGTGGGGCTCACCGTGCTGATGAGCCGCGCATAAAAGAGGGCTGCTTTCATGAAGGAAAATTGGTCGTAGAACTCCACCCCTTCGGGCGACCAATACGACGCGGGCAACCCGCTCTTCACGAACAGCTCATAGCCAAAATTTCCCTGGTAGGCCAGGTTGTGAATGGTGAACAAGCTGGGGATAGCGCTGCCCCGCGCTCGCAGCAGGGCAGGAATCAGACCGGTTTGCCAGTCGTTGGCGTGCACCAGATCGGCTTGCCAGTCCAGGCCCGCCTCATTTTGCGCGATGCGCGCCGCGGTCTGGCAGAACAGCAGATAGCGGTCGCCATTGTCCGGCCAGGGCTCGCCGTCGGCATCCAGATAAGGGTTGCCCATGCGGGCGCTGAACGAGGGATGGTCCACCAGCCAGACCTGGGTGCGCGACGCGGGCAGCCGGGTATGGAACACCCGCACCCACTCGCCATCGACATCCAGTGCGGCGCCGAAGCGCACTGCATCCAGGCGCGACAGAAGTTCTCCATAGGCGGGCAGCACCAGGCGGACATCCACGCGCAACCGGGCCAGGGCCGGCGGCAGGCTGCCAGCCACATCGCCCAGGCCGCCGGTCTTGATCAGCGGGTAAGCTTCGCTGGCGGCAAACAGAACCTTCACGTGCCGGCTCTTTCGCTAAGCGGTTCTCTTCAACACCAGTCCGCCCAGGGGTGGCAGGGTGATCAGGATCGAGTAGCCCTGCCCCATCCAGGGTACGGCTTCGGCATCGACGTCCATCGGCCCGACATTGCTGCCGCCGTAATGATCGGAATCGGAATTGAGCAGCACATGGTAGCGGCCCGCCGTCGGCACGCCCAGGCGGTAACCGTGGCGCACCACCGGAGTGAAGTTGAGGACCGCAATGCTGGACTGGTCCAGCGCCTTGCGCTGATAGCTGATCACCGACTGGCTCACATCGTGGCAGTCTATCCATTCAAATCCGGCGCCATCGAAATCATGCAGGTGCAGGGTGGGGTCGCTGCGATAGAGCCGGTTCAAATCCCCGATCAGGTGCTGCATGCCGCGATGGCTGGGAAAATCCATCAGCACCCAGTCCAGGCTCGCGGAAAAATTCCACTCGTTCCACTGCGCGAACTCAATACCCATGAACAACAGTTTCTTGCCCGGATAAGTGAACTGGAACAGCAGCAGCAGGCGCAGGTTGGCAAACTGTTGCCACATGTCACCGGGCATGCGTGCCATCAGGGAACCCTTGCCATGCACCACTTCATCATGGGAAAACGGCAGGACGAAGTTTTCGGTAAAGGCGTAGAGCATTCCGAAGGTGAGGTGGTCATGATGATAGGGCCGATGGATCGGATCCTTGCTGATGTACTCCAGGGTGTCGTGCATCCAGCCCATATTCCATTTCATCGAGAACCCCAGCCCGCCGACATAAGCCGGACGGGTCACCTGCGGCCAGGCGGTCGATTCTTCCGCGACCACCACCACCCCTGGATGCAGGCCGTGAACCAGACTGTTGAGATCGCGCAGAAAATCGATCGCCTCCAGATTCTCGCGCCCGCCGAACTGGTTGGGCAGCCACTCGCCTTCCTTGCGCGAGTAATCCAGATACAGCATCGAGGCCACCGCATCGACCCGCAGGCCGTCGATGTGGAACTCTTCCAGCCAATACAGGGCCGAGGCCACGAGGAAATTGCGCACCTCGTTGCGACCGTAATTGAAAATCAGGGTGCCCCATTCCTTGTGCTCGCCGCGGCGCGGGTCTTCGTGCTCGTATAGCGGCGTACCGTCAAAGCGGGCCAGGGCAAACTCGTCGCGCGGGAAATGCCCCGGCACCCAGTCGAGCAGAACGCCGAGGCCATTCTGGTGGCAGTGATCGACAAAGTAGCGGAAATCTTCCGGGCTTCCGAAGCGCGAGGTCGCGGCAAAAAATCCGGTGCATTGGTAGCCCCACGAATCGTCCAACGGATGCTCGGTGACCGGCAGCAACTCGATGTGGGTGAAGCCCAGCGGCTTCAGGTAGTCCACCAGCTGATGCGCCAGATCGCGGTAGTTGAGAAAGCCTCCGTCGTCCGTTCTGCGCCAGGAGCCGAGATGGACTTCATACACCGTCATCGGCCCGACCAGCCAGTCGCTGCGGGTGCGCTGCTCGATCCAGGCCGCATCCTGCCAGACATGCTGGTTGGGCTGGGTTACGCGGGCAGCGGTGCTTGGCCGCAGTTCGAATTCCTGGGCATAGGGATCGGTCTTGACGTAGATATAACCGGTGTCGCGCTGGCGAATTTCGTACTTGTACAGATCGCCCGCCTTCAGGCCGGGAATGAACAGCTCCCACACACCGGTCGAGCCGCGCGAACGCATGGGATGGCGGCGCCCGTCCCACGCATTGAAATCGCCCACCACGCTGACGCGCTCGGCGTTGGGCGCCCACACGGCAAAGCGCACTCCCTCGACCTCGTCGACCGTGGAGGCGACAGCGCCCAGCATGCGCCAGGCCTGATTGAGTTTGCCCTGGGAGAACAGGTAAAGGTCATGGTCGGAGAGCTGCGGCGCAAGACAGTAGGGATCCCACTGCACATAGCCGTCGCCCGTGACGGGATGGATGCGCAACTGGTAGGGCCGTGAAATTTCCGCGTCCGCCCATTCGAACAAGCCCTCCCCGAGACTGTGCATAGGTGTCCAGTTCTGGTGCAGTAAAATCTCCACCAGCCGGGCATGGGGCTGATAGGTCCGCGCGATGAGTGAACCATTCTCGTCCTCGTGAAGGCCTAGCAGGCTGAACGGATCGTGGTGTCGGGCGTCAGTCAGAGCCCGCAGGTTGGAGCGTGCGATCATAAGGTGGAATCAAATTTGCTGGTAATGGGGAAGGGTATTTACCAAAGTCTGCAAGGGTCGTACCCGTAAAATGATTAGAGGTATGATTATCCGATTGCACCGGATATAAGTCAGTAATTTTCTTCAATCGATCCTGGAAATGTGAAAAATGCGTCTAGAGCATCCGCAGCGACTTGTCAGCCGACTGACCCGGGACACGCTGGCCCTCATCCTTGCAGGCGGCCGCGGGTCGCGTTTAAAGCAGCTCACTGACTGGCGGGCCAAGCCGGCCATTCCGTTTGGCGGCAAATTTCGCATTGTCGATTTTCCGCTCTCCAACTGCCTCAACTCAGGCATCCGGCGCATGGGTGTGCTTACCCAGTACAAGGCCCATTCCCTGATCCGCCACATACAGCTCGGCTGGGGCCACTCGCGGGTGGCGATGGGCGAATTCGTCGAACTGCTGCCCGCCCAGCAGCGCATCGATGAACTGTCCTGGTATGTGGGCACCGCGGACGCGGTGTTCCAGAACCTCGACATCATCCGCATGCACAACCCCACCCATGTGCTGATCCTGGCCGGCGACCACGTCTACAAGATGGACTACGGCCCGATGCTTGCCTATCACGTCGAGAAGGGCGCCGATCTGACTGTGGGCTGCATCCAGGTCTCCCTGGAAGATGCCAGAGGCTTTGGCGTCATGGGGGTCGATATCGATGCCCGCATCACGGAGTTTGTCGAAAAGGCCGACCATCCTCCTTCCATGCCCGGCGACGCGAACGTGGCTTTGGCCTCGATGGGAATCTATGTGTTCAACCGGGATTTTCTCTTCGAACAACTGATCAAGGATGCGGACGATTCCAAATCAGAGCACGATTTCGGCCGCAACATCATCCCTTCGCTGATCAATCATTACCGGGTCTTTGCCTACCCCTTCATCGACCCGGAGAGCAATGCGCAGATGTACTGGCGCGACGTGGGTACCCTGGATTCGTACTGGGAGGCCAATATGGAGCTGATCGGTGTAACCCCCGAGCTCAACCTGTACGACATGGACTGGCCCATCTGGACTTATCAGGAACAACTGCCGCCGGCCAAGTTTGTGTTCGACCAGGATGGCATGCGCGGCATGGCCATCGATTCCATGGTGTCAGGCGGCTGCATCATCTCCGGCTCCACCGTGCGTCATTCCCTGCTGTTCTCCAATGTCGTGGTGAAGGAGGGAGCAGAAGTCCAGGATTCGGTGGTGCTCCCCAATGTGAACATCGGCGCCGGCGCGCGCATCCGCCACGCGATCATCGACAAGAACTGCGATATCGCGCCGGGACTGGTGATCGGCGAGGATCCGAAAGAAGACCGCAAGCGCTTTGAAGTCAGCCCGGGCGGAGTCATCCTGGTCACCCCGGAAATGCTGGGCGAGGCCTTCCACTATGTCCGCTAAGAAGCACATTGCGCCACTCAACGTGGTGCTGTGCTGGCACATGCACCAGCCGGAATACCGCGACCCGCTGTCGGGGGAGTACATCCAGCCCTGGACCTATCTCCACGCCATCAAGGACTACACCGACATGGCCGCGCATCTGGAAGCCAACCCCAAGGCCCGCGCGGTGGTCAACTTCGTGCCCCTGCTCCTGGAGCAGATCGATGATTACGGGCAAAATCTGCGCGCCTACCTCGAGCACGGCACGCCGCTCAAAGACCCGCTGCTGGCGGCGCTGGTGGCGGTCCCGTCGGGCACCGGCGGGCGGGCCGATCTGATGCGCAAGTGCCTGCGAGCAAACGCCGCCCGGCTCATCATCCCCAACCCTCCTTACGCCCAGTTGGCGGAGCTGGCTCGTTGCGCCCTGGACAATCCCGGCGCCATCGCCTACCTGGGCGAGAATTATTATTTCGACCTCGCGGTCTGGTATCAGCTCGCCTGGATGGGGGAAACGGTTTGTCGCTCCGACCTCCGCCTGGCCGAATTGAAGGCCCATGCCCATGGTTACAGCGCCACCCAGCGTCGGCTCCTGCTCTCCATCATCGCCAGCCAGATCAACGGCCTGATCCCGCGCTACCGCGCCCTGGCCGAAACCGGCCGGGTGGAACTGTCCATGACTCCCTATGCCCACCCCATACTGCCGCTGCTGCTGGATTTTGATGCCGCGCGCGAAGCCATGCCGGAAGCGCCTCTGCCGCAAGGCAGCTATCCCGGCGGCCAGGAGCGCGTACGCTGGCATCTGGAACATGGGCGCCGGGTGTTCGAACACTACTTCGGCCACGCGCCCAAGGGTTGCTGGCCATCTGAAGGCGGGGTCAGCAGCGCGGCCCTCAAGTGCATCGCGGACGGCGGCTTCGGCTGGATCGCCACCGGCGGCAACGTGCTGAAAAACAGCCTGCGCTCGATGCAGACCGACCCGGCCTGCCTGCACAGCGCCTGGAAGTTGGGTGATCTGCCGCTGCATTGTTTTTTCCGGGACGACGGCCTGTCCGATCTGGTCGGCTTTCAATACAAAGACTGGCATGCAGACGACGCCGTCGCCAACCTGATCAGCCACCTCGAACAGATCGCGATCCAATGCCCGGATGCCCATAGCGTCGTCTCCATCATCCTGGATGGGGAGAATGCCTGGGAACATTACCCAAACAACGGCTACCACTTTCTTAACGCCCTGTATGAGCGGCTGTCCAGCCACCCGCGCCTGAACCTGACCACCTTTGGCGCCCTGATGAAAAAGTATCCGCGCGCCGACACCTTGCCCCTTCTGGTTTCCGGCAGTTGGGTCTACGGCAGCTTTTCCACCTGGATAGGCGACAAGGACAAGAACCGCGCCTGGGACATGCTGGTAGCGGCCAAGCAGGCGCTGGACCTGGCCCTGCCCGCACTCGACGCGGCCGCCCGCGAAGCGGCTCTGCACCAGCTTGCCATCTGCGAAAGCTCAGACTGGTTCTGGTGGCTGGGGGAATACAACTCCGCTGACACCGTGGCCGATTTCGAACGACTCTACCGGCTTCAGCTCGCCCGCCTGTACCGCATGATCGGCCAGCCCGTGCCGGAATATCTCGACACCGTGTTCGCCCATGGGGGCGGCCTTCCGGCCTTGGGGGGAGCGATGCGGACGGGGAATGCGTGAGGGGTGGGCTGGTCGGGGGTAGCCCGGCGGCTAG
>CAVVDR010000019.1:0-15883 GCA_963746955.1 uncultured beta proteobacterium
GGTGATGGATTGAAGCGATTCTCGGGATAGAATTTCCGCATTCGGCCGAGGGCCATCCGCACATCCGGAGCGCATCTGCATACTGCCATGTCCACACTGGAAAATTGGGAACTCGCCAGTTATGTCATTACGGTCATCGGCCTGCCCCTTGCCATCGCCGTCTTCTTGTTTGAACAGCGCAAGGAACGCGAAAACGAGGACGAAGAGGCCTACCAGCTATTGTCCGATGCCTATACGGATTTTCTCAAGCTGGTGCTGGCCAATACGGACTTGCAACTCAGAACGCGCAATCACGTCCCCAACCTGAGTCCTGACCAGCGCGAACGCATGATGGTGCTTTACGAAATCCTTATCGCCCTGTTCGAGCGCGCCTTTCTGCTGGCCTATGATGAAAATATGCCCGCACGAAAACGCCGCCGCTGGCTGTCGTGGGAAGATTACATGCGCGAATGGTGCGCCCGCGCCGATTTCCGCGATGCGCTGCCCACTTTGCTGCAAGGGGAAGACGCGGATTTTGCCGCCTATATCCGGCGCCTTACGCAGGAAGGTCAAATGGATATCTAAGATGGAAGATTCAATGGAAGATTCGATGGACGATCCCATCAACGTATTGGGCGAGACATTGCGGGACTGTAGCCTGCATCCGCTCACGGGCTTCTATCGTGACGGTGCCTGCAACATCGGCTCCCAGGACGTCGGCCTGCACGGGGTGTGCGTCCTGTTGAGCGCGGAGTTTCTCGCCTTTTCCAAGTACGCCGGCAACGATCTTTCCACCCCCGCACCTGAATACGGCTTTCCCGGCCTCAACCCGGGTGATCGGTGGTGTCTGTGTGCGAGCCGCTGGCAGCAGGCTCTCGACGCGGGCTATGCACCCAAGGTTGTGCTGTCCGCCACCCACCAGACTGCACTCAAGGTGGTGGCACTGGAAGACTTGAAAGTCCATGCCCTGGATCTGAATTGATCCGGTGCGGACATATTGCGATCGCAGACTCCGAGGGCGGGTTGACACCGATTTCGCGTGAATTTCGCCTCACCTTGATCGGACTTCAATGTTTCGAATTTCATGGCGCGAAATGCCCCTTGCACCGGAGGCCAGGGCCGTCCTGACGACCTGGATCAATCGCACCCTGGCCGCTGGCGAATCCGATCATCATATTGCTGCGTGCGGTCAATTCGAGTGGTGGACTGCTGGCAAAACAAGCAGTCCTATGTGGCCTCCGCCCTGCGCAGGACAATCAAGACCAGGGCGAGAGTACTAAATGCAGCGCCTGCCAGGAACGTCGCCGGCGAACCCTCCACGTCCCAAAGCAGGCCAGCCAGCGCACTCGCGACAAGCATGGCCAGCCCGCTTGTCACATTGAAGAAACCGAAGGCTGTGCCCCTCATGTCTCCCGGCGCTACGTGCGCCACCATGGTCGCCAAGAGTCCCTGAGTCATCCCCATGTGCAGGCCCCAAAGGGCAATGCCCGACCACACCCACTTTGCCGGTCCGCCATGCGCCAGGGCCAGATCGGCCATGATCAGAACCGCCGCACCCAGCATCAGCAGGGTCGACCGCTTCATGGAATCCGCGAGTTTGCCGAATGGATAGGCGGCAAGCGCATAGACGAGATTCATCACCACCAGAACCAGGGGCGCATAGGCAATGGGAAGGCCGCCCTGCCGGGCGCGCAGAATCAGAAACGCTTCGCTGAAACGTGCCAGGGTGAAAACGGCGCCTATCCCCACCATCCACCAATAAGCCTTGGGCAGGCGGCGCAGATTTTCGCTGCGCAGCGGATTCGAGCGCATGCCATCTGTGGCATGTTCAGGCTCGTGAACCCCGAAGATGAGAAGCAGGACAGCCAGAAGCCCGGGGATGATCGCCACCCAGAAAACGGCGCGAAAGTTGTTGGCCCACAACAGCATCAGCCCCATCGCCAGAAGCGGCCCAAGAAACGCCCCCACGGTATCGAGCGCCTGGCGCAGGCCAAACGCTACACCGCGAATCTCGGACGGGGTCAGGTCGGCCACCAATGCATCGCGCGGCGCGCCGCGTATACCCTTCCCGGTGCGATCAATCAGGCGCGCTGCAAGCACCATGCCGGCGCTCGAAGCCAAGGCGAAAATCGGCTTGGACAACGCCCCCAGGCTGTAACCCGCCACGGCGAGCGACTTGCGCTTGCCCAGATGGTCGCTCAGCACGCCGGAAAAGACTTTCACGATCAGCGCAGTCGATTCCGCCAAGCCCTCGATCAGGCCAACCGTGAAGGCGCTCGCGCCCAGCACAGTGACCAGAAAGACAGGCAACAACCCGTGGATAAGCTCAGAGGAGGTATCCATGAGAAGGCTGACGAACCCCAATGCCCAGATGCTTGCGGGAATTCGGGCCGAAGGGTTTCTAAAGTTGATCAGCTACGCCTCGAAGTACGGGACATCAAGCACTCAGGATATAGTCTACGCAGAGATGCGCACAGTTCATCAGTGGCCCAAGCCTGTTGCCAAAGGGAAAGTCACGTTTACACGCAGACCAGAGATCGATGGGTGGCTGACAGGACCGAGACTGACTTTTGCGCCCAGGCGGGCAGAAATGGATTGAACAATCGACAGCCCGAGACCCGAACCACTCTCATCGCCGCCTAACACGCGGTAGAACGGATCGAACACTCGCTCGCGCTCAGCCTCTGGAATCCCCGGGCCGCTATCTTCGACCACCAGCGTAGTAAGTCCGTTGGTGGTCGAGACGGACAGATCGACGCGCCCGTTTGCCGGTGTGTAACGGATTGCGTTGTCCACCAGATTCTTGACGAGGGTGATCAAATCAACCTCATTGGCGAAGACTTGAGCATCCAGGTCGCTGACGACACCGATGTCAATGCCTTTCGCCTCGGCCAACGGCATCAGATCCTCGAGCACGCGCCGATACACCTGTTGGACGGACACCGAGGTGCCGGGCATGATTGCCGGGGCTTGCGCTCGCGCCAGTGCCAAGAGTTGCTCCAGTAACATTCTTCCACGCTCGATACCTTGACGCAGCGCGCTTAGTCGCTCATGCCCATTGGCAGACATTTCAGTATCCGCAAGCCGCTCGGCCTGCAGGGACAAAGCGGTGAGTGGGGAGCGCAGTTCGTGCGCAGCATCGGCGACAAAGCGCCGCTGCGCATCCATGGACCTTTCTACCCGCCCCAAAAGTCGATTGATGGCGCCCACGAATGGCCGGATCTCCGCAGGCAATGGTTCGTGCGCAAGAGGGTGGAGTTCGTGCTCGCCACGCTGATCGATTTCGGCAGCGAGGTCTGCAACGGGCTTGAAAATCTTGCGCACCAATTTGGCCACGACAAGGAGCAGAATTGGAACCAGTATCAGGAACGGCAGCAAGGTCCGCAACGCGCTATTTCGTGCGATTTCGTCGCGCACGGCCGTATCCTGGGCCACGGCCACGCGCTGCCCCGCGCCGAGGGTTCGGACCAGGACCCGGTAGGTTTCATTGCCCGTACCGAAAGTCTGCAAGCCGTCACGAAGGTTTGAGGGTAGCGCCAAGCTCGGAATGGCACTACCGCCCGAGCTGCCTGATGGGGTCGCAGAGAGCAGTTGCACATAGACGTGCGATTCCGCGTCGCGGTCTGCCACACTGCCGGAATCACCGACCTGATGTGCAGTCAGCAGGTGCCGGCCGAACATGGCCGCGACTTCACGCAGTACGTCGTCCTGTAACTCATGCGCCTCGTCAAATGCCGATAAGAAGGCAAATATCCCGGCAATCGCCGCAACACTCAGAATGGCGAATGATAGCCATAGAGAGAGCCTGATTTGGAGCGAGATCACTACCCGTCTTTTGGGACCATCCATCCGACGCCCCTTACGTTCCTGATGACCTCGCTGCCCAATTTCTTGCGCAGAGCATGAATCAGAAATTCAACCGCGTTGCTTTCTACTTCCTCACCCCAACCGTATATCCGTTCCTCAAGCTCTCCACGCGACAAAATGGCGCCAGGACGCATCATCAGGGCCTGGAGAAGTGCGAATTCACGATTCGACAGGATCACGGGCCCGGCATCTTTGGCGCGAGCTACCCGAGTGGCTGGATCGAGCGATACGACACCATTGCTCAACTCGGGGGCTGCGCTCCCACCTTTCCTTCGGATAACCGCCCGCATGCGAGCCAGCAATTCGCGCATCTCGAATGGCTTGAGCACATAATCATCTGCGCCGCCATCCAGTCCGCGAATTCGATCCTCAACGTCATCCCGTGCAGTAATGATCAGGAGCGGCACGGGATTGTCTGTCTTTCGGATGTCATTGAGCACCTCCAGACCGTCTTTCCCCGGCAAACCCAAGTCAAGCAGTACAAGGTCATAGTGCTGGCAGGATACAGTGTGAATCGCGGTCTGCCCGTTGCGCACCCAATCGACCGCGTACGAAGCGTCTTTCAAGGCCGCCAGAACGACATTGCCAATCATCGAGTCGTCTTCGACCAGTAACACTCGCATCTATTCTCCTGCGATCACTGCACCACATCTCACTTGAACCGGAATCGGCACGGACGACAAGGACACATGCGCCACCAGCGGCCAGATCAATTCTTCTGTTGAGTCAGTTTGCTTCTCGCCTCGCAGCGCTACTGGAACGTGCCAATGGCCTTGCGCTTGCTGCCCTTTGGCGGAAGATCAGGATACAGCCCATCATGCATGCAAGCAGCACTGCCGACGCCGAGTAGCGGCTGAATGCCAGTCCGCCGGCGTTGAGCGGCTTGTCGAGAAAATCGCCGACTACGGCACCAAGGGGGCGCGTAAGAATGAATGCAGCCCAGAACAACAGGGTGTGAGAGATGTTTGTCCAGTAGTAAGCCGCAGCGACAAGGGCCAGCATGGCACTGAAAACCATGGCACCGCCCTCATAGCCAAGACCGGCCGTGCCAGCGGTCCAATCGCCCAGTGCCGTGCCCAGGGTTTGGGAAAACATGATCGTCACCCAATAGAACATCTCGGCCTTCGCAGAACTGACGGTATCGACCGATACGGTGCCGAGTGACCGATACCAGATCGCCAAAGATGCCATCAACAGGACAAACAACAGCGATGCTCCTCCCGCATAGCCGATCCCGAGCGAGCGGTCAGCAAAATCCGCCAGTGTGGTCCCGACTGTTGTCGTTGCAATAATGGTTGTCCAGTATAGAAAGGGATGAAATCCCTTTGCCTTGATCTGGGCCGCCACGGCAACCAGAAAGATGGCCGCGAAGATGATCGTTCCAAGCAGATAACCCAGCTTCATCGACATGGACACGGCATCACCGCCAGTTTCACCCAGCGTGGTGGCAGCGATCTTGATGATCCAGAAGATCAACGTGACTTCTGGAACCTTGCTCAAGGTGCGTTCGGTAGAAGTGTTCATACGTGTATCCTCTTGGCACTCAGGGAATTGGCTGCGGTCTCATCGGATGCACCAACCAACAGGTTGATGATCCAGGAAAGCGCGCCGAGTTCCAGCATCTTGTTCAGCCGATTTCGTGTGGATGTGTCTGGCAGTGTGTTCACGGCAACCTCAGAGGCGAATAGATTCAAATCAATGGCTATCGGCAGTCTGCGTCCCCAGACTCAGGACAGTAATAGCAAATCCGATCGCTTCCCCGCCACGCCAGTCAACCGTGCACCTTCGCCTCGAAAGCATAGCCCTGGACTTCGCCCAGTTGTCAGCGCCGCGACAGCAATTTCCAGCAAGAAAGGCCTGCAAGGACAGACGCATCCCGGGGCAACAGGTGGAACGCATCAGTCATGCATGAACCCCACCCGACTCTCACAATAAGAACGGGAACATTCCCCCATGCGCTTAGTCCGCATTAGGTCCCTCCGGCGCGTTCTCCAGCAGATTGCCGGTTCTGGCATCCACGCCAACTTCCTGCGTGACCTTACCGCGTCTGATGTCGAAGGAATAGCGCAGGCCGCTACCCCCTTTCTCCCGCTCCAGTTCCTCATCGGTAATTCTTCCGGGATGAGCCTTGAGAGCTATCGCCCGTGCCCTTTCCAGACTGATCTTTGCCTCTCCGGCGAATTTCTGGCCGGTATAGGCAAACGCATTGGCTGCGGCTACCGTAAGCGCCAGACCCAGCAAGCTCATTACGTGCTTCTTTGTTGTTGTCATGATGATGATCCTTTCAGTTGATTGGAAGACGGCTAATCCTGTTGGCGTCCGCCTTGACAGTCACCCTACTCGGCAAGAATTAGCCCAGCGTTAGCCCGCAACTCTAAATCGATAGCCGGTGATTCCTCGACAGAGCCAACGGGTAATGGCTCAACTTCCATCGCATTCAAAAGCCTACAAGCTCCTTTGGGGCTTCCAACTGAGCACCGCGAAATCCTGGTGTCCAAGTCTCTGCGCCTTCGGGTCATAAACCCGGTACTCAAGGTGGCTTACCTGGTCTGGTTTGCCGAACAAGTTCTGCGCCGCAGTGCTACAAGCCGGGTCGCCAGCGGTATCGCTGCGCTCGGTGCCGCATACCACCGCCTTGTTTCCGGTTTTCAAGGCATTCCGGTCTATCCATGGTGACTGGGCCAGATCAAGACCGTACAGGGCATGCGGATGATCCGGCGAATAGAAGGCCAGTTCATAGGGCAGGGGAAAAGTGCCTGCGACGAATTGCAAGGCCTGGCCATAGGACTGCCGATAGTTGCGGGTGACGTCGGTGGCCAGGGTCATGGCGAGTGCGTAGGGAGGCGGCGCCGGATAAGAGCGGTAACGGTCTTCCCACAGCAGCGCAACAATCAGCGCAAAGGCAAGATACAGGACTCCCGCATAGGCGATCCTCCGCGCGTAGCCGGACGCCTGAAATTTCCGGGGCGCGATGTCAATCAGGGCCCAGCCCAAAAAAAGCAGGGCGGGAATGAACCAGGAGGACACCGGGTTGATGTTTTGCACCCAGGCAGCCAGCAGGGTCAGCACCACACTTGAGATCAGAATGCCCAAGCCGAGCCGGGGCGCCCTTTCGCCATCGCTGACGGTCGCGGGAAGACGAAAGAGCGAGCCGGCGAATGCGAGTAGCGGGATGGCGCTGAACAGGACGGCGCCGATGACAGCGCTCGCATAGGCCATGAATCCGGTCATCTCGTCCGTCGTGTCATGCGCGGCATGCATGTAATGAAGAGTGGGCCAGCCATGCCGGATGGACCAGACCACATGCGGCGACACGAGCAGCAGCGCGACTAGAACGGTCAGCGCCAAGCCTTTGAAAAATCCGGCCGGCGGCGGGCGCAGGCTGACCAGCAGGCTAAGGCCAATGGCCGCAACCAGCACCAGCGCATAGTATTTGGTAAGCAAGGCGGCGGCGCAAAATATTCCCGCGGCGATGAACCAGGGCGGCCGGCGACTTTCCAGCGCATGGAGCATGCTCCACAAGAATCCCGCAATGAATGGGAGTTGCGCGGTGTTGGCATTGTATTTGTAGCCGCTGTCCGGGCCGAAATGACTGCACAGAGAAGTCAGGACGACAGCCGCAAGCACCTTGTCCGCCGGCATGAGCCTGCCCATGGCGAGCGCTATCAGCCACAGGGCGATACCCAGATTCAATTCGTTGAGCAGGTAGTAGGCCCAATCCGTGGTGGGGAAGACCGAGAACCAGGCGGCCGTGATCCAGCCAAACAAAGGCGGATGCTTGTTGGTGCCCCACTGCCATTCCCTGCCCCAGGCATAGTTTTCCACCATGTCTGCGCCATCAAGATAATGCCGGGAAAGGCTGAACGCGACCCACCAGACCACACAGAAGCAAAGGATGTACAGCACGGTCCAGCGCTTGTAACGATCTTCCATGGAGCTGTTCATCTGCATCAGGCGCGGAAATGCTTCCTGCCCATCCGGTTGAGTGTGTCGAACGCAGTATCCACAGCCAGGATTACGATTGGCTTACAAGCTGGTCCGGAAACTGCAGCGTGAACAATGCGCCGCCTAATGAGCTTCGTCCGACACTGATTTGTGCACCATGGCTGCGGGCGACTTCCCGAACAATGGACAGGCCCAGACCACTGCCCTCGATGCCCGTGCTCTCCGGCGCGCGGTGGAAGCGCTGGAAGATAAGAGGCAACTCGGCTTCCGGTATCCCGGGCCCGCTGTCGGCCACGGAGAAGCCGGGCGGGGATACCTGCACAGATACGGTGATGACGCCGCCATTGGGAGTGAACTTGAGTGCATTTTCCACCAGGTTCCTCATCGCTTCTCCCAACAGGATGGCGCTTCCCCGGACAGGGATCGTCTGCTCGCCACCGTCATAGCCCAAATCGATGTTGCGCGCAGCGGCGCCGGAGAGGTAGTCACGCGTGACTTCCCTGGCCAGTTCGGAAAGGTCGAGCAGCGCGTGGCTGCTTCCCCGGTTTGCTTCGGAGTGCGCCAGCGCCAATAGTTGGCGTACCAGATGGGCAAGACGGGACGCAGATTCCTGCAAGCGCCGGAACACGGGCCGGGCGCAGGAACAGGAAGAATCGGTCATCGCAAGGTCTATTTCGGCAGTCAATGCGGCCAACGGCGTCTTGATCTGGTGAGCTGCGTCGGCGGTAAAGCGGCGTTGTTCGTCCTGTGCCGCCTTCACCCTGGACAGCAGTCCATTGAGCGCGCCCACCACCGGCTGAAGCTCGCGCGGGGACTCGCTGAGGGGGAGATCTTCCAACTCCTGGGCAGAGCGGCTGGTAATGCAAAGCCGCAGCTTTTCCAGCGGCCGCAATCCCTGGCGAACACCGAACCAGACCAGCGGAAACGCAAGGATGAGAATCGTGGCCTGCGGGAACAGCGCGAGCCGGCTCAAATGCAAAGCCAACCGGTTGCGCCGGTTCAGGGTTTCGGCCACCAGAATCTGGAATCCGGGAAGTATTTTGTCGCTGCCATGCTGAATCGCGAGCCGCAGCGACTTGCCATCCAGCGAAATGTAGCGGAACACGGCATGGTCGCCGGCAGAAAAATGGGGTTGCGAAGGCAGACGGGCATCGCCAGCCCGCAGCCTGCCCTCAGCGTCATATATGGCGTAATAGCGCTGGTCCCGGGAATCGTTGAGAATCAATTCGGTGGTCTTGGAAGGATGCGGAATTGTTCCATCGTTCTGCAGGCTGGACGCAAATGATTCCCCGAGGTCATCACCGACTTCTTCCAGCACCAGATCGCGTTCCGCTTCCGCGAGATGGGAAGCGTTCCGATAAGTCGAGTACGCAGCCACCGCCAGCAGGACGAGCAGAGGGGTGAGCAGCCAGGCCAGCAGGGTACGGGTTAGGGTAGTCCCCCCGTCCCGCGGCCTAGTCTGGGTGGACATCTGTTGCCTCGATCAGATAGCCCAGGCCGCGTACGGTTCGGATGGAAATACCTTCAGGCTCCAGCTTTTTGCGAAGCCGATGGACGTAGACCTCGACTGCATTCGATCCGATGGTCGCATCCCAGCTTGAAATGGCGGATGTCAGGGCCTGCTTGGAAATCACTTTCCCCGCCCGGTGCATCAGAGCGGACAAGACCTCGCGCTCACGGCTGGAGAACTCGACCTCCCTGCCTTCCAGAAAGACCTGCCGGGTGGAGGTATCGAACGAGAGCTTTCCCAACTCCAGGCGCGCCGAAGTTGCCCCGCCATGATGACGTCGCACCAGTGCACGCAAACGAGCCTGCAGTTCCGCGACCGCAAAGGGCTTGGACAGATAGTCGTCGGCTCCGCTGTCCAGGCCCGCCACCCGGTCGCCGATCGCGTCGCGTGCGGTCAGGATCATGACCGGCAGGCGACTTCCGCGCCTGCGCAGCCGCTTGAGCACTTCCAGTCCGTCCATGCGCGGAAGCCCCAGATCCAGCAAGAGCGCGTCATAGGTTTCCGTCGTCAAGGCAAGGTCGGCCGCCACCCCATCGCTCACCCAGTCCACGCTGTAGCCCTCCTGCTTGCAGGCGCGCGTAAGCAGATCTGCGAGCGCGGAATCGTCTTCGGTCAGCAGGATGCGCATCGAAAGGTTCCGGATGTAAGGAAATTGAAAGGCATTCTAGA
Source organism: uncultured beta proteobacterium (assembly GCA_963746955.1). Classification (GTDB taxonomy): domain Bacteria; phylum Pseudomonadota; class Gammaproteobacteria; order Burkholderiales; family Thiobacillaceae; genus DASQBT01. The sequence goes on from CAVVDR010000019.1 coordinate 9,971, forward strand.
GCATTCTTCGCCAACCCCTATTGGAATGGAGCCGTCGCCGGTTCCCGAAACAGCCCCATGCTTCCTCACAGACTTGATCCTCATGATTACATTCCCGCCGCTGGAATAACATCGATACCATTTTCGCGAACGCCAACGAAGGAATTGGCCGAAACGGGCGGTTTTGCCAGGGCCCCGCGCCACTGGTTGCCAAGCCTGACCGTGGTCATTCCGTGCTTTAACGAAGCAGCCAATCTGAACCGGCTGTTGCCACACCTGCAAGCCACTCTGGAAGCACTGGTCCCGGATTGGGAGGTCATACTGGTGGACGATGGAAGCCGCGACCAAACTCCCGAGTTGTTTGAGTTATGGTCAGGCCAGCCGGGGTTTCACGCCATCCAGTTGTCACGCAATTTCGGCAAGGAAGCTGCGCTCACGGCAGGTCTGGAGGCGGCCCGTTGCGACGTCACGGTGATGATGGATGCAGATTTGCAGCACTCTCCGGACCTTATACCGGCCATGATCGCGCAATGGCAGAAAGGCTATGACGTCGTGTATGCGGTGCGTGAGCACCGTCGCGACGAAAGCGCGCTCAAGCGTATCGGCACCCGCTGGTTTTATCGACTGGTGAATGCCGGTGGACATTTCCAGGTCCCGCCCGATGCGGGCGACTTCCGGCTGATGGATCGAACTGCAGTCAGCGCATTGCTGGCCCTGACGGAAAGAAACCGGTTCATGAAGGGCTTGTATGCTTGGGTGGGATTCAACGCCACCGAACTCTCATACGTGCCCGAAGCCCGCGGCGATGGCCGTAGCGCGTTCAACCTGTTTCGCCTGATCGGGTTGTCCATCGACGGATTGACCGCATTCACAACCTGGCCGCTGCGCGTTGCGAGCCTGATGGGACTTGCATTGGCATTGCTGGCATTCGGCTATGGCGGGTATCTCGTGATCGAGTATTTGCTCAATGGTCACACCATTCCCGGCTGGACAACGATAGTGGTCGGGCTGATGCTGTTCTCCGGCATTCAGCTTATCGGACTTGGGGTCCTGGGTGAATATGTGAGCCGGATTTTCGAGGAGGTGAAGGAACGCCCCTTGTACATTGTCAAACATCGCGCCGGACGGAACCTGCGGGAGGTCCGGCAATGACCGCCGGTTGGAACAGGCGCGAGGCGGGCTTGTTCCTGCTTGCGCTGGCCTGGCTTGCTCTGACCCTGGGCGCCAGGCCCCTGGCATTACCGGACGAGGGACGCTACGTAAGCGTAGCCTGGGAGATGCTTACCTCGGGAAACTGGCTATACCCCACCCTGGACGGCCTGCCCTTCTTCCACAAACCGCCGCTCTTCTACTGGATCACCGCCGGCAGCCTGAGCCTGTTTGGTACGCATGAATGGGCAAGCCGGCTTGCTTCCCTGCTTGGAGCCGGGATCGCCGCATTCACGCTTTACGGATTTGCGCTTCGCCAGAAAGGAAAAGGCATCGCGCGCTGGAGCCTGCTGATTCTGGTCACTCAGCCACTGTTTTTCGGTGGTGCTCAGTTTGCCAACCTGGACATGCTGGTGGCAGGTCTCATCAGCGCTGCAGTTCTGTTGGCGGCGGAAGCCGCGCTAAATGCCGGAAGGAACCAGCCCTATCGCGGATTGCTGGCCAGTGCCTACCTTGCGGCAGCCCTTGGCGTCCTGGCGAAAGGCCTGATCGGCATCGTGCTGCCCGGCATGGTGATCGTGATCTGGCTTGCATGGAATCGTCGCCTGAACCTCTTGCGGCAATTGGTCTGGCTGCCGGGACTTGTTCTCTTTTCGCTTGTGGCCGTGCCCTGGTTCGCAGCCATGCAGATGCGCTTCCCTGACTTTCTGAATTATTTCTTTGTCTACAACCATTTTCAGCGCTTTACCGAAAGCGGCTTCAACAATCCCATGCCTTTCTGGTTCTACGTGCCGGTTGTTCTGATCCTGACCCTTCCCTGGGCGTTCTGGCTGCCCGCAGCCTGGAAGGCCGCAGGGCCGGAAACTGAAGATCGGCCAAGCATTCGCTCCTTGATGTGGATCTGGCCCGCCGTGATCATCGGCTTCTTCTCCATTCCCTCTTCCAAACTGGTGGGCTATATCTTGCCTGCCTTGCCGCCGCTGGCCTACCTGGTTGCAATGGCCCTGCGGCAAAAGTGGGGCAGTTCGGAGATTCTGCCGCGTCCTTTGAAGTCGATTGCCGCAGTCGCCGGCGTGGTTTGCGTCTCCGCCATCCTGGCCAACAACGTCTTCAATACCAAGTCCGACAGGAGTCTGGCCGACTTGATTGCCTCTCAGCGCCAACCCGGGGAGCCGATCGTGTTCCTCAAGAACGAGTTTTTTGATGTGCCCTTCTATCTACGACTGCGCGAACCGGTCGGAATCTTTGACGACTGGGACCAGGCCAATGTCCCCCGGCGTGATAACTGGCGCAAGGCGTTGTATGACGCAGGCAGGTTCGACCAGCCCAAAGCGCGGGACGTCCTGCTTGACCACGCCCAACTCACCCAGGCGCTCTGCGCTCATTCGGCCTCCTGGATCGTCGGTCTAAAGGGTTCGGATCGGGAATATCCCTTCCTGCGGCAGACCCGACCGGTGTCGGCGCAGGAATATGCAACGGTCTGGAAGGTCTCACAAACGGCGATGGCGGCTAGGGGCCTGTGCCCTGAAACGCCCATCGTCGGCTCAATAGGTAGGTGAGAACCGCAACGGATACGAGGATCATGGCCAGCAGGAAGTAATAGGGCAACTCGCTTACGGACAAGAGAATCGCATAGGAACATTCATTGATGGCAAATCCTGCCGCCGAGAGCAAGAAGAATCGCCGCGCTGAGCGCAAAATCGGCGCGGCATGGTCGGCAAAAGTCAGGGAATAATGGCCGCCATACGACACGCCGAACGCGCACAACCAGCCGATTACATTGGCCTTGAGCGGAGCCAGGGCCAGTTGCTCCACGATCAGGACGACGGTAAGGAAATGCGTGAGCGCGGCCGCACTTCCCACCAGAATGAAGAGCGTGGTGCGGCGAGGAAGGAAGAACATGAGGGGCCCGTCATTAACACTCATCACGTATTGTACGGCACGCCTGCGGTGCAGCAAGACGCATCATTAGGCTCAAGACGCACGATTCATGTCTGTGTGGATGATTTTGGATTGCACGCCGGAATCAATCAGGCGGCGCTCAACCTCGCCCGCCAGAATCGCATTTCCGCAATCAGTTGTCTGGTCGATGGGCCGGCCTGGCCCGCGGGCTGGAAGGCCCTGAAGGCGGCCGATGAAAACCATGTTGAAGTCGGCCTGCACCTCAACTTCACCGAGGATCTTGGGCACAATCGGATGGTGCACCGGCTGCCGAAATTGATCTTGCTGGCATACGCACGCGGACTGAGCCGACCTGCGCTGAAGCGCGAAATTCTGCGTCAGTTCGAGCGTTTCGAACTGACCACCGGTCAAATGCCGGATTTCGTAGATGGACATCAGCATGTCCATCAACTCCCTCTCATCAGGGACACGCTTCTTGAAGTTCTTGATAAACGCTACGGCTTACGCAAGCCCTGGCTGCGGGCCACCCGTCCTCCCGAGCACCGGTCGTATCTGAGACTTCCTCTGTCCGCCAAGTTCAAAGCCGAATTGGTAGGATATCTCGGTGCATCAGCGTTATCCCGGCTCGCGAAGAAGCACGGTTACGGTCAGAACCAGCATCTGCTTGGCGTATACGGATTCGACATGTCAGAGAGACGCTATCTGCATAATTTGCGGGTATGGTTTATGAGTGCGTCAGACGGCGACTTGCTCATGTGTCATCCCTCTCTGACCGGCCCCTGGGACGACCCGCTGCTGGGCGCCCGCTATCGTGAGTACCGGGTACTATCTGGCGATGCCTTTCCCGTGTTGACAAAGTGGGCGGGGCTCGAAGTTGGAGCCGCCAGACTTTAGGAAATCGGCGCGCGGGACACGGACACGCCCCCACCCTAACCGACGACGGCGGGCGCGGAGTCGGTGCGACCAATTGAAGAGCCCTCTTGCCAGCCGCCATCGCCGCGGATGGCGCTGACACGTATACAGCCTCGTAACGCCGCGTAATCCGGTTACATCGTTACCAGTGGAGCTTCGCCGCTCCTGCGCGGCACTCCTCGCAATTGGGTCTATTCCTTGTTGTGGATGGCCAGCATATCGCGCGCCACTGCTTCGGCAACCTTGATGCCATCCACCCCCGCCGACAGGATGCCGCCGGCGTAACCCGCACCCTCGCCCGCCGGATACAGACCTTTCACGTTCAGGCTCTGGCAATCTTCGCCGCGGGTGATACGCAACGGCGAAGAGGTGCGGGTTTCCACGCCGGTCAGGACGGCGTCCGCCATGGCAAAGCCCTTGATCTGCCGGTCGAACGCGGGCAGCGCTTCACGGATCGCCTCGATCGCATAAGCGGGCAGGCAGGTTGAGAGTTCGCTCAAGTGGACCCCGGGCGTGTATGAGGGCTCCACTGCACCGAGTTGCGTGGAGGGAACGCCGCGCAGAAAGTCGCCTACAAGCTGCGCAGGCGCGTCGTAGTTGCCACCACCCAGTTCAAATGCGCGCAATTCCCACTGGCGCTGGAACTCCACCCCGGCCAATGGGCCGCCGGGATAGTCTTGCGGCGTAATGCCGACAACAATGCCGGCATTCGCATTGCGTTCATTGCGCGAATACTGGCTCATGCCATTGGTGACAACCCGATTCGGCTCAGAGGCAGCCGCGACGACCGTGCCGCCGGGACACATGCAAAAACTGTAGACCGAACGGCCGTTTTTCGCGTGGTGCACCAGCTTGTAGTCGGCGGCACCGAGAATGGGATTGCCCGCGTGTTTGCCAAAGCGTGCCTTGTCGATCAGCGATTGCGGATGTTCGATGCGCAAGCCGATGGAAAACGGCTTGGTTTCCATGAACACGCCGCGCGCATGCAGCATCTCGAAGGTGTCGCGGGCGCTGTGTCCGAGTGCGAGGATGACATGATCCGCGCGAATCTCTTCGCCGCTTGCCAGCGTCACGCCGCGCACCCGCCCACTTTCGATCAGCAGGTCGGTGACGCGTTGCTGGAAGCGTATTTCTCCGCCCAGTTCCTCGATCTCATGCCGCATCGTTTCCACCATGCCGACCAGTCGGAAGGTGCCGATGTGTGGCTTGGACACATAGAGAATTTCCTCGGGTGCGCCCGCCTTGACGAACTCGGCAAGCACCTTGCGGCCGTAATGCTTCGGATCCTTGATCTGGCTGTGGAGCTTGCCATCGGAAAACGTGCCTGCCCCGCCCTCACCGAACTGGACGTTGGATTCCGGATTGAGAATATGCTTTCGCCACAGCCCCCAGGTATCCTGAGTGCGCTCGCGCACTGCCTTGCCCCGTTCCAGCACCAATGGACGAAAGCCCATCTGCGCCAGCACCAGCGCGGCAAAAATGCCGCAGGGCCCGAAGCCCACCACCACCGGGCGCGTGGCAAGACTTTCCGGCGCATGGCCGACAAAACGGTAGCTGGTATCTGGGGTCGGCATGACATTGCGGTCATGGCGCAGTTTGTTTAACAGCGCCGCTTCATCCTTGACGGTGACATCAACGGTGTAGATCAATAGAAGTACGCTGGCCTTGCGCGCATCGTGGCTACGCTTGAAGATTTTGATCTCGCCCAATTCCGTCACGGAAAGGCCCAAGCGTTGCGCGATGGCCTCGGGCAGCGCTTCAGGCGGATGGTCTAGCGGGAGTTTAAGTTCGGTCAGTCGCAGCATGGTTCTACTTGGCGTTCATCCGGACGTCGGCCGGTCACCTGCGCATTGGGCTTCCCTGGCCCGCCCCGATAGGTCCATCCTGAAACCGGCGCACATGTCGCGGGCGATCCTTCCTCGGCCGTCCGATCCCCTCTGTGCGGGAACCCACTCCTGCGCCTCGGAGGGG
>CAVVDR010000020.1:0-36540 GCA_963746955.1 uncultured beta proteobacterium
CCATTTCTGGCGCCGCTGGGGTGATTCATTCAGCAGTCATGGCGTGCGGAGCCAAGGTGAAATTGCGACCCCACGTCAGGAGCATGCGATGAAAGTCTCTGTCAGTTGGTCGGGCGCGCCTCGACGACTGCCTGCACAGGCCACAGGGAGTAGCCCACCATGAAACCCCACGCCTTTATCGCCATGCCTTTCGGCACCAAACCCGGTCCGGGTGGTCACCCGAACGACTTCAACTGCATTTGCGTGGAATACATCAAACTCACCTTGGGGGCCGCAGGCTTGGCGCGTCGTCAGCGACACTAGTCTATGTTTTGGATTACGCGGAAGGTCAAACCGCGCAAGGACAAGGAGGAAAGAAAACGTGGCGGGCATCTTCATCAGTTATCGACGTCAGGACAGCCAGAGCGCCGCCGGACGACTGGGTGACGAGCTCAAGGAAAGGCTGCCCGAGGCGGCGATCTTCCGCGATGTCGAAACCATCGAACCCGGCGTCGATTTCGTCGAGGCGATCAACCGTGCGTTGAACTCCTGCAACGTCCTGCTGGCGGTCATCGGCCCGCGCTGGGTGACGCTCACCGACCGGGATGGCAGGCGCCGTTTGGACGATCCCAACGACTACACCCGGCTGGAAGTCGGCACCGCGCTCAAGCGCGATGGCGTGCGCGTGATCCCGGTCCTGGTGGAAGGCGCGAGCATGCCCTCGGCGGACGAGCTGCCGGAAGACCTGAAGGCGCTGGGCCGGCGCAATGCGATCGAGCTGACCGACAAGCGATGGAAATTCGATGTGGGGGAGCTGGAAACCACCTTGCGCCAGTTGCTCGGTTTGCCGGCGAGAGCGTCGATGCGCACGTCATCGCCGGCCGCGAACCTGCCGTGGAAATGGATTGCCGGTGCGGTGGGGCTGCTGGTCGTGGCGCTTGCGGCTTACTTCAGCATCGGGCGCGAGCCGCCGGTGCAAAGGGTGACGGTGCCCAATGTCGTCGGCATGCCGCTCGATCAGGCGATGGGTATGCTGACAGAAATCCAGTTGACGGGTCAGCCGCAAGAGCGGCAGTCTGACACCACGCCGCCGGGACGGGTGGAGAGCACGCAGCCGGGCGCGCAGGAACAGGTGGCGCCAAACAGCAGAGTGGTGCTCTTCGTGTCCGCGGCGCCATCGAAAGTGGAAGTGCCCAACCTGAAGGGTCTGGAGCTGGATCGCGCGGTTGAAAAGCTGTTGACCAAGGGCCTCAAGCTGGGCAAGACGGCATACGAGCCGCGCGAAAGACCGGAGGATGGCGTCCATCAGGTGCACAGGCAAAGCCCCGAAGCGGAACTGAAAATCGAGCGTGGAGGCAGGGTCGACCTCTGGCTATGGGGGCCGAGCGTTACCTTGCCCAATGTCATCGGCAATGAGGCCGACAAAGCGGCGCAGACGCTCAAGAATTTCGGCCTGCGCAGCCAGCTCAAGTACGCTGCGATCGATACCGTGAAGGCCGGGGTGGTCATCGGGCAGAGCCCGGAGGGCGAAACCGTGCAGGGCGACGGAGCCCTTGTGACCCTCACCGTGGCAAAGGCCAAGTCCGCCGGCAGCACCGCACCGACGGTCGCCTTGAGTCCCAAAGTTCTCGAAGCCCTGAGGACCAAGAAAGTGCTGATCAATCCCACGAGGCTGACCTATTGAGGCATTCACCGATGCAGGCAACAGCAATCATTACGGAGAGCAAGGCATGAAAGTTTTCGTCAGTTGGTCCGGCGAAGCCAGTCACGATGTCGCCAAGGCGCTCAAGGACTGGCTGCCGAATGTCATTCAGGCAGTCGATGTGTTTCTCTCGTCCGAGGACATCGCCAAGGGCAGTGTGTGGTTTCACGAACTGGGGGAAGTGCTGGACGAGTCGGCGTTCGGCATCCTGTGCCTGACGCGCAGCAATCTGGGCGCACCGTGGATCCTGTTTGAGGCGGGGGCATTGGGCAAGCGCTTCGAGCAGTCGCGCATCGTGCCGCTATTGATCGACCTCAAGGTGCCGGGCCTCACCGGACCACTCGCCCAATTCAACGCGGCGCTGCCGGAGAAGGACGACATGGCGAAACTGGCGGCGGCGATCAATGCCGAACTGGGCGCGTCAAAGCTGAGCGACAAACAGCTCGACAAGGCGTTTGCGACCTGGTGGCCGGAGCTGGACAAGTCGCTGCAAAGGGCGGCGAAGAAGGCTACCACCGGTGCGGAAGAGTTTGCCTACGAGGTGTTCCTTTCCACGCCCATGGCGGCGTTCGCCACGGATGAGGAATACAAGGCAGGTCGGGCACAGTTCAAGATAGTCTTCGATGCGTTGAAAGCGGATGGGCTGCCGGTGTACTGGGCGGCGGAAAAGATCGAATCCATGCAGGACTTTGACACGCTCGACGTCTCGGTACTCGACGATCTGAAGGCCTTGCAGCAGAGCCGTCGCTTCGTTCTTATCTATCCGCAGAGGCTCGCCACCAGCGCGTTGTTCGAGGCCGGCTACGCGCTGGCGCTCAAGCGTTTCTCCCACTATTTCGTGCGCGATCGCGATGACCTGCCCTTTCTGATGCGCGAGTTGGCGGGATCAGATCAGAACGTGCGCATCCACACGGAGCAGGACTGGAAGGACTACACGGACCTCGCGGAGAAGATCCGCAAGTACCGCGATAAGTGGTTTGGCCTGTGAATCGCATGGGTGATGACGATTAGAAGAACGTCTCCCGCATGAACCTTTCCGGCCCGATCATTTTCATCCTGATCCTCGCTGTCCTGCTGGCGGTGACAGTGGCCTGGGTGGTGGCCTGGCTCTATCAGCGCCGCATGCTGAGCCTGATGCGCGGCGGCCCGCCGGTCAACGCGACTGGTGTAGAGGCGCAGGCCATGTCGCCCAGTTCCGGCGCCCACCGGGGCTGGGGCGGGGCAGTGGATTTTTCGGCAAACCGGCGCGCGCATTCCCGGCTGATGCTGCTGATCGGCGCGCTCGCCTTGCTGATCGGCCTGACCCAGGCCGAACTGGCGCTGCGTTTCATCTATGTCGGCAAGGATTTTTCCCTCAACCGCCTGCTGGTGCTGGGCGCGGTGTATGCCTGGCCCATGGTGCTGGGCTGGGGCATGGCACGGCGCTGGTCGTGGCTGCGCACCCTGGCGGGCGTGGCGCTCTACATGGGGGTGATGGCCCTGTTGGTGATGTGGCGCTCCAATGGCGAACAGACGCTTGCCATGGTGGGTGGGTGGCTTGCGGGGGCGGTTGCCATTCCCATGATGGTCGCCTTGCTCGTGGGTGCCAGCGGCCGCATCCGCGCCGTCGCACCCTATCTCTTGCCCGCCGCGATGCTGCTCGCCGGTTCGTCGGTGTCCACCCTGCAGTTGATGGCGAACACGGTGGAACATCCGCCGGGCTGGCTAATCAGTCTGGTCGAATCCATCGGCGCCAATGCGGCCCTCGGTTTGGTGGTGTTTCTGCCCTGGCTGCTGGTGGCCTGGCCCGTCTATGTACTGGGTCGAAAGCTGGCGGATGCTTACCGCGCCAAGCGCTTTTCCGACCTGGCTTATCTCATCGCCGTCTACTGGTTCGTGATCCTGTTCGCCAGCGCCGTGCCCGCAGTGGGAGACAAGGGGCTGGTCGCGTTTGTCGAACTGCTGCCCTGGCTCTGGCTGCCGCTCGTGATGAAGCTGTTCCGCGCGCAGCTTGCACCGCCGCCCGATCCGCCTACGCTGCTGGTGCTGCGCGTATTTCAGCAGATGCCCAGGTCGAGAAACTGTTCGACCAGGTGATCGAGCGCTGGCGCCTGACCGGCAATTCCGTGCTGATTGCCGGCACCGATCTCATCAGCCGCACCCTCGATCCGGATGACTTGTTCACCTATCTGAGCGGCCACCTGGCGGATCGCTTTGTCGCCGATGCGGCCAACCTGTCCCGCCATCTGGCGCAGTTGGACCTCAGGCCCGATCCCGACGGCCGCTACCGGGTCAACGAGATGTACTGCTTTGACACCACCTGGCAGGCGGCGCTTGCCGCCCTGGTGGCGCACGCCCATGTGGTGCTCATGGACTTGCGCGGCTTCCAGGCCAGGAATCTTGGCTGCCGGCATGAACTCTCGGTCCTCGCACAGGCCTGCGACCTGCAGCGCGTGGTGGTGTTGTACGATGCCGGCACGGCGCGCCAGGTGGCAGAATCTGACATAGGCGAAGCTCCTGCCGGACGCTTTGTATGGCTGGATGCCGAACGGCTTGGCCGCGGCAAAGCAGATGAAATTCTTGCCGGCCTGCTGGTGGCATGAGCCCGCATGGCCCGGCGTATGGGATGGGCAAGATCCCCAACATCGTCCTGATCGTGGCCTACACTCTTATTGGCAGTGGCGTCTATAGGCCCTCCGTGCCGATGGCAGCGGGCCAAGGGGTTGCTGGGGCAGGGCGGCTACGGAGGATAAGGCCAAGGTGATGGGGGCAAGCCAGCGATTCCACACCCAATTGAAATGCGACTAATGGCATCTGACATCTTGAACAGGCAAGCCTCAACTTGAGCGCAATCTTCCTCTCCTATCGCCGCGACGACAGCGCCGGATTCGCCGGTCGCCTGTCGGATGAGCTCGAAGCAAGGTTGGGCGGAGGCAGCGTGTTTCGCGACGTGGACGACATCCAGCCGGGGGAGGATTTTGTCGCTGCCATCACCTCCCAACTGAATCAGGTGAGTGCAGTGCTGGTGATGATCGGTCCGCGCTGGCTGACCGCTGCCGTAGGTGGACAGCGCAGATTGGACATGGCGGACGACTTCGTTCGCATGGAGATTCAGGCCGCGCTTACATCCGGCAAGCCGGTCATTCCATTGCTGGTGGACGGTGCGGCCATGCCCGCCGAGGCCGACCTGCCGCCAGTGATCGCAGCACTGGCCCGCCACCAGGCCGTAACGCTGTCGGATGCAGACTGGAAGGCCGACGTCGCGCGGCTGGTGGAAAGCCTGCGACCCGAGGTAGCTGGCGCAAGACGGGCGGGAAGGCCATGGCGGCGAATCATTATGGTTGCAGTCGCAGCGGGGCTGGTCCTGGTTCTGGCTGCATTGTTCACGCGCCAGCATGCGATGCCGGCACCGGCAGACGTCGCCGGCGGTTGGACGGCGCAGGTGAAATACGATTGGGGCGATCAATACGATGAGCGCTTCGACTTCAAGTACCTGGGCAAGGACTTGCATGGCACTGCCACCTATGAGCACGGTCGGCTTGCCATCGAGCAGGCCAGGCTGAAGGGCGATTGGCTGAGCTTTGTCACCCGCAGCCAGGAAATGCTGAACAACGACACGCCATGGAAAGAGGTCACTCATCACTATACGGGCCAGGTCATGCCGGACGGCATCCATTTTACGTTGGAAACCGGCGGCGGCTATAGCGTCCACCCGCCGATCGAATTTGTGGCGCACCGCGCGGCCAAGTGATGCCATTCGCCCGGCTCCGATTGACTATGCTGACAGCAGTCCCGACCCCAATGGAAGCACGCAAGGCTTAGCGCCGGAAAGAACCTACATGCACGGCATCTTCATCAGCTACCGCCGCCAGGACAGCCAGAGCGCCGCAGGACGGCTGGCCGACAGCCTCAAGGAGCATTTTCCCGAGGCCGCCGTGTTCCGCGACGTTGAGACCATCGAGGCGGGGGCGGATTTCGTCGACGCGATCAACAAGGCGCTGGAATCCTGCGGCGTGCTGCTGGCGGTGATCGGTCCGCGCTGGATCTCGATTCAGGGCGATGGCGGCCAACGCCGGCTGGACGACCCCAATGATTACACCCGACTGGAACTTGCCACCGCCTTGGGACGCACCGACGTGCGCGTCATCCCGGTGCTGGTGGACGGCGCAGTCATGCCCGATCCCGAAGCCATGCCGGAGGATCTGAAGCCGCTCGCGCGGCGCAATGCGCTGGAGCTGACGGACAAACGCTGGGACTACGATGTCTCGCAACTCATCATTACGCTGCGCCACGCCCTGGGGCTGACGGCGCAGGCCACAACGCCGCGCAACTGGCGCTGGCCGGTCGCCGGTTTGGCGGTACTGCTGGTGGTCATTGCCGGTCTGCTGGATTGGCATGGCAGGAAACCGGACCTCTCATCGCCCACCTTGCCTGCTCCTGTGTCCATCCCGTCGGGCCAGGCAGCCAACGCACCCGCCAACTCCGTCAAGGCTGCGCCGGTGCCGGCGCAACCGAGCATGCCCGCGCAACCGAGCGCACCCGCGGAAGCCGCCATGGCCGGGGCACAGGCCGACCCTTGCCCAATCCGGCTCAGCATCAACCGGGAACTGCCCACGCCGTTCACCTGCACGTGCGATGCGCAGAAGATACAAGAGGGCGCGGTGTGGGGCACCGACACTTACACCGACGATTCCGGCCTGTGCCGTGCGGCGCTTCATGCCGGCGTCATCCCGGCCGCCGGCGGCACGGTGAAAGTGCAGCGGACTGCGGGGCGGGCTCTCTATATCGGCAGCCGTCGCAACGGCATTCAGACCAACGACTACGGCGCCTATAGCGACAGCATCCGTTTTGTCGGCGCGGCCCAGCCTGCGGCGGGACCGGAGCGCTGCCCGATCCGACTGAGCATCAACCGGGAACTGCCCACGCCCTTCACCTGCGTGTGCAATCCGGAGGCCATACAGGAAGGCGCAGTCTGGGGCACCGATACCTACACGGACGACTCCGGCCTGTGCCGCGCGGCAGTCCATGCCGGTGCCATCCCGGCCGCCGGCGGTACGGTGACGGTAGTGCGAACGGCGGGGCGTCCGCTTTATACCGGCAGCAGCCGCAACGGCATTCAGAGCAACGACTACGGTTCCTACAGCGACAGCATCCACTTTCAGGCGCGCTAGCCGGCGAGCTTTGCCGGACGGTGTCCGCGATTGCGCTCCGTCAAGTCGCCACGCTCGAACGCTGCGCAGGGAACGCATCGGCTTTGTCTGCTCACCATCGCGCGCCCGTGCGAGTGTCGGTTATTGGATATCTCCGCGCAAACCGGGCGACAGGGTCAGAACGAAAGCAGCCCTGGAAGCAGGCACCGGGCGGGGGTTTGCATTCCGGGAGCGTGAACTATGATGAACCGAAAAGGAGGATCGACCATGATGAAATCACCAGCCTCAGGCCCGGCGAAAACGCCCTTACCCTTGCCGGCAGAATGCCAGCGTCGTCATTCAAATGGTTCGCCTCGCGTTGCATGCGGCCCGACTTCTCTTGCTTGAGGGGAAGCTCTCATGAAGACTGTTCCACAGAAAAAGACGATCTACGGAAGTGGCCTGGCCGTCTTATGGACCTTGCGAGCAATCGCCGGCGATGTTCCGGGCTCGACCCCCGGCGACGATACGATGACCTGCCAGCAGATTGGTGCCGAGCTGGCCCCTTACGCGCAGCAGATGTCGGCGGTCTTTGCGCCGCTTGCCCAGACAAACAACGAGCTGCTCGCGCGCAGCCAGGCACGCATGGCCGAATCCGCGTCGCAGGCAGCCGCGGTGTCCGCGGGGGCGCTTGCGACCTCTGCCGACCCGACCGGAATGTCGAGCAAGGCTTACGGCCAGGCCGAGGTTGCGATGCAGCGGCAAGCATGGAACCGCGCCCTGGCAGAAGACAAGCCGCTTATGGATCAGGCCAGGACGCAAACGAATGAGGCCATTGCGCAAGCCATGCCGATGCAGGCCAATCCGCGCATACAGCGCCTGATGCAGCTCGCACAGCGGAAGAACTGCCAGTGAGATTCGCAAGGATCTTCGAAAGGGTGTACGCCATGATTGTCGGAATGCCGATATCCGCCTTCGCGTCGGTACACGTCGTGATAAGCCTGATCGGAATCTTCTCCGGGTTCGTCGTGCTTCTGGCATTTGCCGCACTCCGCATCGTTGCCGCCAGATCGTTCCATCCGCAGCCTGCCGGACAGCCTGGTCTGACCTGAACGCGGACAAAGCCTTCTGATGACGCACCCACCGCCATGAGCGAAGCCTCCATACCGGCCGCCGCGCTCACCCTCTCCGCTCGCGTCGCCCAGTTGTTTCCGACCCTGACCCCGGCGCAGATCGCGCGCGTCGCGGCGCACGGGCGCAGGCGCGCGATACAGGCGGGCGAGGTGCTGTTCGAAGCTGGCTCCGAGGTCACGCCCTTCTTCCTGGTCACGCATGGCCAGATCGAGATCCTCCGGCCTTCCGATACCGGCGAGACGCTCGTCGCGGTGCATGGGCCGGGCCAGTTCAGCGGAGAGATCCAGATGCTGTCCGGTCGCCGCGCGCTCAACCGTGGCCGCGCCGGCGCATCGGGCGAAGTGATCGAGCTGGACCGCGAACAGTTGCTGGCGCTGGTGCAGACCGACGCCGAGTTGAGCGAGATCATCATGCGCGCCTACATCCTGCGCCGGGTGGAACTGATCGCGCACGGCTTCGGCGATGTAGTGCTGATCGGGTCCAATCACTGCGCCGGGACGCTGCGGGTCAAAGAATTCCTGACCCGCAACGGACACCCGTACTCGTACGTGGATCTCGACCACGATGCCGACGTCCAGAATCTGCTCGACCGGTTCAAGGTCTCCCCTGCGGACATTCCCGTGCTGATCTGTCGCGGCGACGTGGTGCTGCGCAATCCGGGCAACCGGGAGATTGCCGAATGCCTGGGCTTCAATGTTGCGATCAACCCGGCCCAGATGCGCGACGTGGTCGTCGTCGGCGCCGGACCCGCGGGGCTGGCAGCGGCCGTGTACGCGGCGTCGGAAGGTCTGGATGTGCTGGTGATCGAGGCCAGCGCGCCGGGCGGGCAGGCGGGTGCGAGCTCGAAGATCGAGAATTATCTCGGCTTTCCAACGGGCATATCGGGACAGGCTCTGGCGGGGCGCGCGTATACGCAGTCGCAGAAGTTCGGCGCCAAGGTGCTCATTGCACAAAGCGCCACGGGGCTCGCGTGCGCCCACAAACCTTACGCCGTCGAGATTGGCGAGGCGGCGCCGGTGCCGGCGCGCACCGTCATCATCGCAACCGGCGCCGAGTACCGGAAGCCGCCGCTCGACAACCTGGCGCAATTCGAGGGCGTCGGCGTTTACTACGGCGCGACTTTCATGGAAGCACAGTTGTGCGTCGGCGACGAGGTGATCGTGGTGGGCGGCGGCAACTCGGCCGGCCAGGCCGCCGTGTTTCTCGCCCAGACGGCCGGGCGCGTGCACGTGCTGGTGCGCTCGGGTGGCCTGGCCGAGAGCATGTCGCGCTATCTGGTCCGGCGCATCGAAGACAATCCTGCGATCACCCTGCACACCCACACCGAGATCGTCGCGCTCGAAGGCGGCGACCATCTCGAGCGCGTGCGTTGGCACGAGAGGCAGAGCGGCGCCACCGAAACCCACGCGATCCGCCACATCTTTCTCATGACCGGCGCCATCCCCAACACGAGCTGGCTGGACGGTTGCGTGGTGCGCGACGCCAAAGGATTCATCAAGACCGGGCCCGACCTGAGCCAGGAAGAACTGGCCGAGGCGCAATGGCCGCCCGGCCGGGCGCCCTATCTGCTCGAAACCAGCCTGCCCGGCGTGTTCGCGGTCGGCGATGTGCGCTCAGGAAACATCAAGCGCGTCGCGTCCGCAGTCGGCGAGGGCTCGATTTCGATCTCCTTCGTACACCAGATCCTCCACCAGTGAAGGCCAGACCATGACAGCGAAACCATCCTGCGCGCATATCGATGCCATCGACACCGTCAAGCACGAGAAACGCCACGAGTGCGAGGAGTGCGTGAAGACCGGCGACACCTGGGTCCATCTGCGCACCTGCCAGACCTGCGGCGCCACGCTGTGCTGCGACAGTTCGCCCAACCGCCACGCCACCCGGCACGCACAGGCGAGCGGCCATCCGGTGATCGCCTCGGCGGAACCGGGCGAGCGCTGGTTGTACTGCTATCCGGACGACGCCTTCGCTCAGTACTGAAGCAGGGGATAAAGGGACGGGGAGGCGTTCAGCCCGGCACGCATGAGGGTGGGTTCCAGGAGTCGTCGCGCTCGTGCGCCGCGCGGTCCCAGTTGCCCAGATTGGCTGCGGCTTCGTATGTTGACTGCAGGAAAGCGAGCAGCGTGTCGTCCGGCGACTCTGATAGCCGAACCGCATCGTAGGGCAGGATGAACTCGCGGAAATCGGTGCTGTAGAACGCCGCATCCGGATTGACCGGCGCTTCGGCGAAACCCGCCGGTTCCGGATAGGCATAGGAATAGAACGCGGGATAGGCAATGGGTCCGCCTCCCGGCCAGAACCCGCAGCTGCTGACCTCATGCGAATAGGCTTCCCGCGTCACCCAGTCCGACAGGTTGGGAATGCCGCCCGGGTGCTGCGGCGCCAGTCGTCCGGAAAACCGTGTGACGGCCAGGTCCGGGGCGCCCCAGAAATAATGCACCGGGCTGCACTTGCCGATGAAGCGGGCGCGGAATGCCTTGAACACCCGATCGGCCTGAACCAGGATGCGCCAGAACCCGGAGGCGTACTCGGGATCGTATTTGCAGTGCGTTTCGTCCTGCTCGAACGGCAGCGGATCGACGACTTCGCAGGGCTTCGCGCGCATGCTCACGTGCAGCCCAAGCGTGTCCAGCTCCGCCATCAGTCGGGCGTAGAACGCAGCCACCGACTCCGCCCGCAGCGGAAAACCGGCATTGCCGCCGTCGCTGGCCTGTATCGTCAACCGATGCGCGATGAAGTCGAAATCGATCTGGAAGGTCCGGTTGTCATACGGGATGGGCGAGGTGGTGAGGCCCTGCGCGGTCACATACAGCGTGACATGCCAGGAGTGATTGAGCCAGGGGCTCAGCGCCAGCCGAATCTTGCCGACGATCTGCGTCCACAGGTGCAAGGTCGCGTAGGTATCGCTCCAGGCCTCAAGCGGCAGAGCAGGCCATGTTTCCGGGGGGGAATCAGTATTCGGGCTCATGATCTCTCCTTGCCATTTAGCTTTTGCATCTTGCCGGCCTCGACAGATCACCGGGCTGTATGTCATTGATAGCACATGCGCGGCGAGGTGGGTTTGCAGCGCGGATTCAGGTCTAGGCGCAAGGGCCTGGGTTACGGTGACGTGAAATATGTGCTCATCAATGCGGGCAAACGGCTTCGATGACTTCGCTTGTCAACAGATGTTGGCAAGCGCCCGGCAAAACCCCGCAAGATCCCTAGCTCAGAGGCGCCGACACACCGGGTGCTTACCTTATACTGCTTGAAGTTTAACGTGTTGTGTTATATATTTTCCGTAAATGATTCAGTCCTTCAAATGCACGGAAACCCAGGCATTGTTTGCTGGCAAGGCGGTGAGGCGTTTCGTGAATTTTAGGATGGTCGCCGAACGGAAGTTGCAGATGCTGCACCGTGCCGCGCGCATCGAAGACCTGCGCATCCCGCCGCAGAACCGGCTGGAAAAACTGAAAGGCGACCGCAAGGGAACGTGGAGCATACGCATCAACGACCAATGGCGCGTTTGCTTTCGCTTCGAGAATGGCAATGCTTTTGAGGTCGAAATCGTCGATTACCACTGAACGGAGGCCAAGATGACCATCATCAATGGAATGCGCCCGATCCATCCGGGCGAAATACTGCGGGAAGAATTCATGATTCCCCTGGGACTTTCCGCCCATGCCCTTGCCATGGCTTTGCGCGTGCCCGCTCCGCGAATCAACGACATCGTGCGCGAGCGTCGCACCGTCACGGCAGACACGGCTTTGCGTCTGGCACGCTATTTCGGCACCAGTGCGGAATTCTGGCTGGGTCTGCAATCCGACTACGACATGAAAATCGCGCTGGCCGAGAATGGCGCGCGCATTAATCAGGACGTGTCGCCGATGGAACAGGCGGCTTGACTCGCCGGATCAAAGTTAAATTGACCACGGCCCCTTTGATTTACCGACTTGTCAATCAGGCACGACAAGGGGCGTGCGTGCCTGAGACACGGCGTTGTGCAATGCACCTGCGGGCAGGGAACCAGGCGGAGCCGGCTCAGGTTGACCACCACAGGCCGCTTGAATCCATTGGGTATATCGCGCCGGCAGAAGCTGAGGCAAACTACTACCGGCAACTCGCCGGTCAGGCCCCCACACCTGACTCAAATAACCAGCCTCCACGATTTCCGGGGCGGTTCATCCCTCAACATGAGGGCCATGCACTCAGGAGGTAAACATGTGGCTTAAATCACTTACGCCGGTCACCAGTACGGATGGCCAGTATGTAAGGCTCGCCCTCGAAGGGCGGGACGATGAAAATGTAAGTGTGGACATGCATCTGAATGAATTTGCAGAGTTATTGAGTGTCCTCACCAATTTCAATATTCAGAGTCGAATCGAGAATGCCTTTCCGGTCGAAAATCCTGAACCGGAATTGCTTTCGACTGACCAGACCTTCCTTCTAGCCAAAGACGTAAGCCTTGTCCGCTGGGGATCGGGTGACTCTGCGCTTCAGATACAGACCACATTGGGTATGCCCGTACAAATTGGGTTTTCTCCCGAGCATCTTGCGTTTCTTCGTCACGCGCTAAAAGAAGATGCTTAGTCATATCCGCCCGACCGGTAATCTCCCGGGAATTAAGGCAATCAAAGGGGCCAGGCACACATTCCTTCTGAACGATAGGCAACTTCCCGGTTCTGAATCCAGCGTCCAAACTGGACAGGCGTCAGCCGACAGGGCTCGATCACGCTCAAGTCGGAATCGGCCACAGCCAGTTGAAACACGCTCTTTGCCAGGTCAACTGCAACGGCAGTAGCATTCATCTCGGACCCCTTTCGTTGAAGACGACTGGTTCGCATCCCCATGAAGACCAGTGACGCCAACTATGGCCCCACAAAACGGGGGGAGTCCATCCCAAAACGTCAGGCAGATTGGAAAGAACTCATGACGTTCTCTTCGCATGAAGCGTATTTCAAAACTGTCTCGCCCGACGTGCGGCCTCTGTTGGCTTCCATCCAGGCCAAGGTCGAAACCTTGCTGCCTGATGCATCGCGCTGCATCAGTTACAACATGCCCGCGTTCAGGAAAAAGTGCGTCTTCTTCTATTTCGCGGCGTTCAAAAAGCACATCGGCGTTTACCCACCCGTCACCCAGGATGCCGCGCTCGTCAAGGAACTCTCGCCGTATCGAGGCGAGAAAGGCAATCTGTCCTTCCCGCTCGATCAACCCTTGCCTATTGATCTTATCGGCCGCGTGGCTGTCGCATTGCACCAGGAGTATGCGCACAAGTGAAACTCCATTGGCAATTACCTGCCTAACAGCTTATTCCGGCGGAGCGGCAAAGAGCTGGGATTATTACCGTCTGCCGAATTCCAACGTCGGCCGCTCCACGCGGCAGCGGCGCTGATTCCATGGCCATGGGCCATTCATTTGATTGAAAGGAGACTTACCATGATCGAACTGTTGCCGAATTTCCCTGACCATATCGTTGGCATCTCCGCTTCCGGCCAGGTCACTGCTGCGGACTATGAGACCATCCTCATCCCGGCTGTCGATGTCGCACTGAAGAAGCACGACCGGGTTCGACTGCTTTACCATTTGGGCCCGCAGTTCACAGGATTTACTACCGGTGCGATGTGGGATGATCTGAAGATCGGTGTCGCACACTGGCGGGCATGGGAGAGGATCGCAGTCGTCACAGACCACTACTGGGTAGCCAGCGGGGTACGAATGTTTGGATTTGCAATGCCATGTCCAGTCAAGGTCTTCTCCAACAATGAGCTTGGTGAAGCCGAAGCCTGGATTGCGGCCTGACCCGCTGGTTAACCGGACCCGCAACAGTCGGCTTCGCCTGCTTCCGCGAGCCAGGTGCAGGCAACGTTACGTATTGTTTCCGTCCAAATGAAAGGCAACTGCGATAGGAAAGTTGAACACACGCTCTTTCTCTTCAGCGTGTGGATCAAGGGACTGGCTGATTTGGTGGAGACTGTCGGCGGTCTTCTTGTTTTGTTCGTCACTCAGAAGCTCATTGACTCCTTCGTATTGTTTCTTACGGCCCCTGAATTGGCAGAAGATCCTGAAGATCGAATTGCGAACTACCTTAGCGGTGCGATCCATCACCTTTCTGGGGATACCAAGGTCTTTGCGGGCGTCTATTTGGTCATTCACGGCCTGGTCAAGCTTTTTCTGGTGGCAGGCCTGTTGCGAAACAGACTTTGGGCCTATCCACTGTCGCTTTGGTTTCTGGGCGTTTTCATTGCTTATCAGTGTTACCGTTACACGCACACTCATTCGCTATGGCTTGTGTTTCTGACGGTCTTTGACTTGGCAGTGGTATTTTTGATCTGGCGCGAGTATCAGTGGCGCAAACAGACTGAGGGAGAGTTGCTGCTCTGATCACCTTTCAGCGAACAAAGCCGCCGGGCACAGGCTTCTCATGTGCGATAGGCTACGTCCCGGCTCCGAAGCCAGCGTTCAAATGGCATAGGCGTCGGCTGATAGGGCTCGATCACGCCCCTCCCGGAATAAGCCACGGCCAGTTAACGCGCTCTTTGCCAGGTCAACGGCAACGGGAGTAGCATTCATCTCGGGCGCCTTTCGTTGAAGACGACCGATCCCCATCCCAATGAATACCAGTGACGCCAACTATGGGCCCACACAACAGGGGGGCCATCCCATCGGTCAAAAGGGACGCTAAAGCGCGGCGCCAATGTCCGCCGTTACCGTGCCGTTCTTGTCCTTAAGACGCCATGTTTGGCTATCGTAAGCACATCTAGGCCTAACATTGGGCATATGGACTCCCCGCAAGCAGCGCGCCCCTTACCTTGAACGTGTTAGGCGTCATGATCTCCTCGTCCGCCCTTACGAAGAAGCAGCGCGAAGCACATCTTCTGCGCGTCTTCCTCAAGCTCTCTGGTCTTCCCGCGCGGATACTGGAGGACGACCGCGAGGCACCCGACTTCATTCTTGAGTTCGAAGGGCGCAGGGTTGGCCTCGAAGTAACCGAACTCTTCAT
The DNA here is from genome assembly GCA_963746955.1 of uncultured beta proteobacterium. Taxonomy (GTDB): domain Bacteria; phylum Pseudomonadota; class Gammaproteobacteria; order Burkholderiales; family Thiobacillaceae; genus DASQBT01. Next base: position 14,903 of record CAVVDR010000020.1, read on the forward strand.
CGACAAAGATGGCAGGCCCCTTGCACCAAAGGCACGCGAATCCATCGGTACGCGCATCGCGGCCCAAGCTCGCCGACAGTACGAGGAACTCGGTGGAAAGCCAGTCCATGTAACGATCGGGCTTTCGCTTGGCGCGGAAATCCGCGATCTCAATCGGTCAGAAGCGGCCGGCAAGCTGGCCCGATTTATCCTCACTCTCGACCCGCCACTCGACCAACTCGTGACTTGGCGCCCTTCGTACGAGAATGATCCCCTGCCTCCTGAGGTCCACTACCTGAACATTCTGGCTGTGCCATCTTGGAGCATGGCCAACTGGTATGTGCCTCAGTCGGGCTGGGTTGCGCCCTTGACGGAAAGTCTCTTCCAAGCAAGCATTGATGGAAAGGCCGGCAAGCTGGAGAAGTACCGCCTTGCCACACCGGAAGTCTGGCTCCTACTTGCAAGCGAAGGATGGTCAGCGTCGCAGCTCTTTGACCGCACTCCTGATGCGCGGCCAGAGGCAATACGTTCGCCCTTTGATAGAACCTACTTCATGTCAGCCTTCGACGGAGCCTTTCTCCGGCTGGGCCACCCAAGATGACGCCTGATGACAATCTAAAGCGCTGGAGCGGAGCAGTCCGCCGGAGTGGAAATGGCGAGGCCGCTCGATCAAGCTCATGGACGGCACCACGATCTCGATGCCCGACACCGAAGGAAATCAGTCGGCCTATCCGCAAAGTGGCGTGCAAAAACCGGGGCTGGGCTTCCCGCTGGCGATGCTGGTCGGGCTGATCTCGCTCTCCAGCGGGGCAGTGCTGGGTTGGGCGCTGGGGCCCTGCCGCGGCAAACACACCGGCGAGCAAGCCTTGTTTCGCACGCTGATGCCGCAGCTTGACAGCGCAGACGTCATCTTGGAAGACCGTTATCACTGCAACTACTTAACCGCCGCACTGCTGGTGGAACGCGGTGTCGATCTGGTCACCCGCCAGCATCAGCGCCGCATCACCGACTTTCGGCGGGGTAAGCGTCTGGGGCGGCGCGACATTTGGTTGATTGGATGCGCCCCCAGCGTCCGGCCTGGATGGACGCTCGAGACCTATGCCCGCATGCCGGAGAGCCTGACGCTGCGCGAGACCGAGATAGCCGGTCGCGTCCTGGTCACGACCTTGACCGACCCCAAGCTCGTCAGTGCGGCCCAGATCGATGAGCTCTACAACCGCCGCTGGCAGGTCGAGGTGGATCTGCGTTCGATCAAGGCACACATGGGCATGGACATTCTGCGCGCCAAGTCGCCTTCGATGATAGACAAGGAAATCGCCGTTTACTTGCTGGCCTACAACCTGGTGTGTGCGCTGATGACGCGCGCAGCAGCAGGCGCGGGCATCACGGCCCGGTCGCTGAGTTTCAAAGGAACCGTGCAATTGTTTCTCGCCTTCGAACAACAACTGCGCTTTGGCGCAGGCGCAGGCGTCCGAAGCATGACGGCTCATCTGCTCGGCGCAATCAGCATGCTCAAACTACCGATCCGCCCCGGACGAGTCGAACCCCACGCCATCAAGCGACGACCCAAAAACCACAAACTCCTTACCATTCCTCGCGACGCCGCACGCGCGAAGATCTGCGGGGCCAGGCACACATTCCTGGTCACGTCATTTTCCCTAACACTTGAGGAGATTAATCATGATGGTCGCCCGTTGGAGCATAGATGCGAAGTTCGGATACAAACAGAATGTGATCGATTTGATGCAGCGCTGGTTGCGGGAGATTGCGCCGCAGGTTGGGTTTAGCGCCGACAAGACGCGCTTGCTGACCGGCTCGATCGGCGCGCTGGAAGCAACCATACAGGCCGAACATGTCATTCAGGACCTCACCGAGCTTAACCAGGCTTGGGAGAAACTGGCCAGGATAGAAGCGCACAAGCAATGGAGCAAGGATCTCGAACCCCACGTGGTTTCCGGGACGAGTCGTTGGGAAATCTACCGCGTCCTGTAGTTGCGCGATGGAGCGTCGGCCTCAGAGAAACCCGGAGCCCGTATGACCAGTTACGTTGAAGGTGCGTTAGTCACAGACGAGAAGATCGTTTACCTTGGCCATATCAGCCTTTGGTCTCTATCGTCTCTCATTGCCCTTGGGATCGTCCTGCTGCCGGTATTCGGAATCGGCCTCATCTTCCTGATCAAGGCCTACGTCAAGTACAAGACCACCGAGCTTGCAATCACAACCAAGCGCGTCATCGTCAAATTCGGTTTCATACGCCGCAGCACGGTCGAGATCAACATCAACAAAGTCGAAAGCATACAGGTCGACCAGGAAATGCTCGGGCGCATGTTCAACTTCGGCACCTTGATCATTGCCGGCGCGGGAAATCCGCAGGCACCGATTCCCGGCATCTCCGAGCCGATGGAATTTCGCAAGGCGTTTATTGAAGCGCAAGAGCAGGCGAAATCCGGCCCTTAGCGCTCAATAAAAGGGACGCGATGCCAAGTTCGAGGTTATTCACCAGGACTCGTGCAGCTAGTCGTGTATCCGCCCGATTAGTGCCTCCGCGCCGTATGTATCTCCGGCGGTGATCAGGCGCCGCGCAGCATCCACCTGATCCCAGGTATTCCACAACAACACGCCGCGCACCCGACCGGCTCTGAGGTAATAGATCACCCCCTTGCGGAACGGCTCTTCCCAGTCTTCGACGATGTCCATGCCGGCGCCGAATTCGCCGACGGCTTCGTAGCCCAGGTCGAACAGGTCGGAATAGAAGTAGGGCAGGTGGTCGTATTTTTCCGATCCGCCAGCCATGTTGCGCCCCGCCATCGCACCCATGGTGTTGGCGTTGTCCTCGTGCTCGACGCGGCGGCGCATTCCGAGCGGCGCACTGTAGAAGTTGGCGACGTCGCCGGCGGCGTAAATATCCGGCGGCGCCGCGCGCAGTTGCTCGTCGACCATAATGCCGTTGTCCAGCTTGAGGCCTAGCGGCTGCGCCAGCTCAACCGCGGGTTCGATGCCGATGCCGGCAACGACGGCGTCCGCCGACAGGCTCTTGCCGCTTCCCGTTGTGACAGTGAACCTCGTCCCGTTGTTTTGCAGGGTGTTGACCCGTTCTCCGGTCAGAATGCCAACTCCCTTTTCAAGGAAATAGCTGGCGAGAAATGCAGCCAGAGAGGGCGGATAGATGCGCTCGCCTATGCCCTTGCCGGGCAGCACCAGGGTCACCTTGCAGCCGGCGATGGCCAGCGCCGCGGCAATTTCCGAGCCGATGAAGCCGCCGCCGATGACGAGGAATTTAGCATTGTGATCGGCCAGCGCACGCAGACGCTGGTAATCATCCAGGGTGCGGAAATAGATCACGCCGTCATCCGCGAACGGCAGGCGGCGCGGCGCGCCCCCCGTCGCAATCAGCAGCTTCTCGTAGCGGTAGACTTCGCCGTTGCTGTCCGTAATGGTCTTGGCAGCAGGGTCGCCGTTCACTGCGCGGGTGTCGAGAAGCAGGACGGCCTTCGCCTCCCTGGTTTTGCGCCAGATGGAATCGAAGGGGGTACCGGTCCACAATTTTTTCGACAGGGGCGGGCGGTCGTAGGGCGGATGTTTCTCGTCGCTCAGGACAGCGATGGTTCCATTCGGGTCGCGTTCGCGGATCCCGCTGACGGCGGCATCCGCAGTCATGCCGCCACCGACAATGACGTATTTGTATTCCTTCATGGTTTTCCGGTATCTCCTCTTGGATGGTGAGTCAGCGACCTAATTCGCCTGCCTCGATGCGATGCTGGCTCGCCGCGACGCACAGGCAAAGGCGGGGTACGACGTGCACATGGCGGCGGATCAATGGCGACTTTGGTACTTCTAGAGCATAGGCCACGCGAATAATAACGCCAGATATCAACCAACGTTGGCGTGGGCTTGTGGTTATTTGCGCGCCGCGCCGGGGATCGCAAAGGCGAGCATGAAGGTCACCAGGGTCAGCGCCGCAGAGATGACAAAGACATTCGCACCCAGGACGCCGTACAGCAGGCCGCCGGCAAGCAATCCGATAATGCTGGCCCCGGCGGCCACGCTGCTGGCAAGACCTTGCACCGCGCCCTGGACCCTGCGGTCGGCAGCTTTTGCGAGAATGGCCAGCAGTGATGGCCACATTACCCCATTGCCAAGCGCAAGCAGGGCCGTGCCGGTATAGAGTGTCGCCGCGTGGGTGGCAGTGAAGAACGGGAAGCTGGCGGCCAGCACCAGGCTGCCGCCAAGCACCAGGCTGCGGTCTGACCAGATTTTCGCGGCGCGCTTCAGCACAGGACCCTGCACCAGCGCCATTGTTGCGCCCATGACGGAGAAGAACACGCCGGTCTGGGCAAGCGACCAACGGATGCTAGTCGCGGCGTACACCGGAAAGCTGACATAGAACAGATTGAAGGCGAGGAACACCAGGAAGTGCAGCGCCAGCAGCAGCCCCACTGATGGCAGGGCGAGAACCTCGAAGGTGGATAACTTGGGCGCGCGTGCCAACTGGATACACGCCTTGTGGTCCTGGCCCAGAATCTTGCGCACGCTGGTCTGTTCCGGATCGGCTTGCAGCACGCAGCGGTCGGTGTCGGGAAGCTTGAAGGCGATCAGCAGGCAGGCCGCGAGCGAGATCACGCAGGCCCCAAGGACGGGCAAGGTCTCATTCGTGGACACGGCGCCGAGCAGGCCGGCCAGCGCGGGCCCCAGGATGAAGCCGAGATTTGCCGATACGGCCATTTTGCCGAAATTGGCGTTGCGATTGGTGTCGTCGCTGATATCCGCCAGGTAGGCATTGGCAATCGAAACATTGCCCCCGGTGATGCCGTCCAGCGCGCGTGCGGCGAACAGGACCACCAACGGCAGCGTGAGCGCAAACGTTCCGAGTACCTGGGAATGAACTTCGGCCAGGTGCCGGACGGGCAGGTAGAGCGCCGCCAGAAAGATGCCCCAGGAAACGAGCGTGCCGAACTGGCTCAGCAGCAGCATGCGCCGCCGCCCGTAACGATCCGACCAGCGGCCCAGCACCGGCGCGCCCAGCAACTGAAAGAAGGAATAGGTTGCGCCCGTGATCCCATAGACGAGCGCGTTGCCGCCCAGCCTGGTCACCAGATAGACCAGAAACGGCAACACGATGCTGAAGCCGAGCGTGCCGACGAAGTTGATCGCCAGGATCGGATGGAGGGAAACATGGCCGGATGGCTTCGTCCCGGATCTTTTCTCTGGTTCCATTCGCAGGTTTTCCTCTCGGGCTGAAATGATCGACCCCGTTTGGTCCTGGAGGGTCGAAGACAGAGCGGATTGCAGCCAAATTCAACACAGATGATTTGAGTTTAGTGCCTGTGTCAGGGACCGCGCAAAAGCCATTCTGGTTGAGGGTGGACATAGGCGCGCTGGAGGATGGATGGGAATTGGCTGGCCAGTAGATATTCATCTAGCCGCATCGCGTACGCGGAGTAGCGTGAGTGCATAAGCGCGTAGGCATTCTGAGCAGGGGCTGCGCCATGATGACAGCCGCAACAGTCGCCATAGGGCGTGGCGCTGCCGCAGGCGCAGGTCAGTCGCCGTTCTTCCTTTGCCACCACCAATAGCCGCCGATGATCAGGGCCACGAATGCCAGCACAGCGGCTGTGATGTGGACCTGATATTGCCTGACGAGGTCCTCGTTGTCGCCTAGAAAATAGCCCAGGGACGCAAGGACCGTGGACCACAGGCCCGCGCCGAGGCAGGTATAGAAGGCGAATTTTTTCCATGGCATGCGGGCGACACCTGCCGGCAGTGAGATCAGATGGCGGACGCCGAAAATGAGTCGGCCGCTAAAGGTGGAAATGGCGCCGTGTTTGACAAAGAAGGCATCGGTCTTGTGCAGCAGATGGGGGCGGACGAAGAAGTACTTTCCCCAGCGTTCCAGGAAGGGGCGGCCCACCCACAAGGCGAAAGAGTAATTGATCGAGGACCCTACCAGGCCGCCCAGGGTGGAAGCGAAAATGATGGCGAACAGATTCATCTTGCCTTCGTAAGCCAGATATCCGGCCGGGATCAGCACAATCTCCGAAGGAACGGGAAGCACGGTTGATTCCAGCGTCATCGCGATGAAGATGCCGGCGTAGCCCCAACTGTGGACAGTGGCGAGGATCCAGGTGACGAATTCGTGGAGCATTCTGGCCAGATAAAAGAAACAGGATTCAGAACACAAGCCTCAAGGCGAGATCATCCTTGAGTCTTCTGTCTTGCCTCTTGTGGCAATCAAACTTGCGCGCCGTCGGCCATCACGCCTGGCTTGCGCTTTTCGTCCTTGATGAAATGCTCCCGTTTGACGCCGAGCATCAGCAGCAGGGGAGCGGCTACCAGCACGGAAGAGTAAATGCCGAACAGGATGCCGATGGTCAGCGCCAGGGCAAAGTTGTGCAAGGCCTCGCCGCCAAAGAACAGCATGGACAACACCATCATCTGGGTCATGATATGGGTGATCAGGGTCCGGCTCATGGTCGTGGTAATGGCGTGGTCGATGATGTCGTGGATGCTGGTCTGGCGCATCTTGCGTATGTTCTCCCGAATCCGGTCGAATACCACCACCGATTCGTTGACCGAGTAGCCCAGAATCGCCAGCACGCCAGCCAGCACGGTGAGAGTGAATTCCCATTGGAAAAAGGCGAACAGGCCGAGAATGATGACCACGTCGTGAATGTTGGCCAGAATCGCTGAGAGGGCGAACCGCCATTCAAAGCGCAACGCCAGATAGCCCATGATGCCGGCTGCCACGACCAGCAGCGCCAGGGCGCCGTTGTCGTAGAGTTCCTTGCCGACCTGGGGACCGACAAAGTCCACCCGCTTCAGACTGACGCCGGGATCGGCGGCGGTAAGGGCGGCAATGACTGTGTTGCTGGTCTTCGCCGCGCTGGCGCTCTTGCTGACCGGAAGGCGGATGAGCACATCGCGCGAGGTGCCGAAGTTTTGCACCATCACTTCTCTGAGTCCGGTGCGTTCCAGTGTTGCGCGTATCTTGTCCAATGGAGCGGGCTGGTTGTACGCGACTTCCATGACCGTACCGCCGGTGAAGTCCACCCCCAGATTCAGGCCTTTGTAGGCCAGGGCCCAAATGGCGAAGAAGAAAGTTGCCAGGGAAATCGCCGTGGTGATTTTCCCGTAGCGCATGAACGGGATAACCCGTTCTACATCGAAAATGCGGATCATCGTGTAGGTCTCTTAAATGGAGAGCTTGGCAAGGCGCACCTTGCGTCCGTAGGTGAGGTTTACCATGGCGCGCGAAATGGTTACTGCGCTAAACATGGACGTCAGAATTCCCAGGCACAACACCACGGCGAAACCGCGTATCGGGCCGGACCCCAGCCAGAATAAGGCGATGCCGGCAATCAGGGTGGTGAGATTGGAGTCCAGGATGGTGCCCCACGCCCGGTCGTAGCCAGCGCTGATGGCCGCCTGGGGTGTCGCGCCAATGCGCAGCTCCTCGCGGATGCGCTCGTTGATCAAAACATTGGCGTCAATGGCCATGCCCAGGGTGAGGGCGATGCCGGCCAGACCCGGCAGAGTCAGGGTGGCCTGGAGCATGGAAAGCAGGGCTACCAGGAGAATGCCGTTGGCGGCCAGAGCCAGGGTGGAAAACAGGCCGAACACGCGGTAATAAAACAGCATGAAAGCGGCGACCGCGGCAAACCCCCAAAGGTTGGAGTGAAAGCCCTTCCGGATATTGTCCGCGCCCATGCTGGGGCCGACGGTTCGTTCTTCCACGATCTGCATCGGGGCGGCGAGGGCGCCAGCGCGCAGCAACAGGGCAACATCGGAGGCTTCCTGGGGCGAGTCCATGCCGGTAATCTGCACTCTGCCGCCGCCGATCTCCTCGCGGATCACCGGCGCTGTGACAACCTCGGTGTGGCCTTTCTCGATCAGCAGAATGGCCATGCGCTTGCCCACGTTGGCGCGCGTCACGTCCCTGAAAATGCGCGCGCCGCTGCTGTCCAGGTTGACATGCACGGCGGCCTGTCCGCTCTGGTTGTCGAAGCCGGGAGACGCATCGGTTATGGAATCGCCGGTCAGCACCACTTCCTTTTTCACCAGAATGGGCACGCCCTCGCGGCTGTTGTAGAGGTCGTCGCCAAACGGAACCTGCCCTGCAATGGCGGCGCGCACGTCGCCTTCCTCGTCCACCATGCGGACTTCGAGAGAGGCAGTGCGGCCCAGTATGTCCTTGGCCTTGGCGGTATCCTGCACGCCGGGGAGTTGCACGACCACCCGGTCAGGCCCCTGCTGCTGGATGACGGGTTCAGCCACGCCCAGTTCATTCACCCGGTTGCGCAGGGTCTGGATGTTCTGCTTCACCGCAAAATCCTGTATGCGTTTCTGCGCTTCCGGCTTGAGTTGAAGTTCGAGCCCAAACTCGTCTGCTCCATCCCAGGGAGTCAGCACCAGATCGGGAAACGCATGGGAGATGGTTTCCTGGGCCTGATCGCGCACGTCGCGGGTGTTGAAGCTGACCTTGACCAGTTGGCCCTCCCTGCTGACGTGGCTGTAACGGATCTTTTCGCCGCGCAGCGTGGATCGCACATCATTCTGGGTTCGAACTGCCGACTTGTCCAAAGCGCCCTGCATGTCGACTTCAAGGAGAAAGTACACACCGCCGCGCAAGTCCAGACCCAGGTACATCGGCAGGGCGTGCAGCGCAGATAGCCAGTGCGGAGAGGCGGACAGCAGGTTCAGTGCGACCGTGTAGCCTTCACCCAGGGCAGTTTGAATTACTTCACGGGCTTTGATCTGATCGTCCGGGGTGGCAAGCCTCAGCTTGATGCTGTTGCCATCCAGGAACGCGCCGTCGTAGTGAATATTGCCTGCCTTGAGCGCGGATTCGGCTCTATCCAGCAGGACGGTATCCACTTTTTCCGTCGTCTTGACGGGGGAAACCTGCACCGCGGGAACCTCTCCAAAGAAATTCGGCAAGGCATAGATGAAGGCAATCAGCAGGATCAGGCCGATCAGCACGTACTTCCAGCGTGGGTAGCGGTTCATATTGGTCGAGACACGTTAAGCGTGAGGAGTCAGGAGACTAATGCGCAGCGCGGATTGCTTTCCGCTTCTCCCCCTGGCAACAATCTTCTCACAGGGTTTTGATGGTTCCTTTGGGCAGCAGTGTGCTGATGGCGGATTTTTGCACGAGGGTGATGACGCCATCGGCAATTTCCAGCGAAATATATTGCTCCCCAACCTTGGTGACCTTGCCCACCTGGCCGCTGGCAGTGACAATTTCGTCACCCTTTTGCAAACCTTCCAACATCTTCTTCTGTTCCTTGGCGCGCTTCATTTGCGGGCGGATGAGCATGAAGTAGAACAGCACGAAGATGACGATGAGCGGCAGCATGCTCATCAGTGGATTGGAGGACTGGGCCGCGTCGGGAGCGGCGTGGGCCAGGGAAATCATGGGCTATCTCCTTGCAAAGGCGCTAATTTTAGCACCTGCCGGCACGCGCTTCATGAAAACGGGAAACAAAGCTGTTCATCGCACCCGTCTCGATGGCCAGTCGGACTTCTGCCATCAGATGCTGGTAGTAGTGAAGGTTATGCAGGGTGGCAAGGCGCGCGCCGAGGATTTCGCCGCAGCGCATCAGATGGTGCAGGTAGGCGCGGGTAAAGTGGCGGCAGGTATGGCAGCTGCAATCTTCATCGACAGCGCCGGTATCGTTGCGATAGCGGGCGTTTCGGATGCGCAGGTCACCGAAACGCGTGAACAGGATGCCGTGGCGTGCATTGCGCGTGGGCAGTACGCAATCGAACATGTCGATGCCGCATTGCACCCCATGTACGATGTCTTCCGGCGTGCCTACGCCCATCAGGTAGCGCGGCTTGTCCTGGGGCAGCCCGGGTGCGCTGTGAGCAAGAATGCGGCGCATGTCGGCTTTCGGTTCGCCCACCGAGAGGCCACCGATGGCATAGCCGTCGAAGCCGATGTTGCGCAGACCGTCCAGCGAGGCATCGCGCAGGTCCTCATACATGCCGCCCTGGACGATGCCGAACAGGGCGTTTGGGTTGTCGTCGTGAGCCTGCTTTGAGCGCGCAGCCCAGCGCAGGGAGAGCTGCATCGAATCGGCCGCCTGTTTGCGGTCGACGGGGTAAGGCGTGCATTCGTCGAAAATCATGACGACGTCTGCGTTCAGCACGCGTTGGATGCGCATCGACTCCTCAGGGGTGAGGAAAAGTTTGTCACCGTTGATCGGCGAGGCGAATCTTACGCCCTGCTCGCTGATTTTGCGCAGTCTGTCCAGGCTGAACACCTGAAATCCGCCGGAATCGGTCAGGATCGGGCCATCCCAGCTCATGAAACGGTGCAGACCGCCGTGCGCGGCAATCACCTCGAGCCCGGGCCGCAGCCACAGGTGGAAGGTGTTGCCGAGTACGATTTGCGTGCCCACTTCTCTCAGCTCATCGGGTGTCATGGCCTTCACCGTGCCGTAAGTGCCGACCGGCATGAAGACGGGGGTTTGCACCGTGCCGTGGGCAAGGCTCAAGGCGCCGCGGCGGCAGGCGCCGTCGGTAGCGATCAATTCAAACTGCATGCCGCTTCTTCGCCTGCTGTCGCTCAATCAACATGGCATCGCCATAGCTGAAAAAACGGTAGGTGTTGGCAATTGCGTGTTGATAGGCCCGACGAATGTTCTCGGGGCCGCCGAAAGCCGAAACGAGCATCAGCAAAGTGGATCTAGGCAGATGAAAATTGGTAAGCAGGCGATCCACCACCTGAAATTGGTAGCCTGGCGTGATGAACAAATCCGTTTCGCCTTCCCCCGCTTCAAGCACGCCCGATTTGGCGGCAGACTCCAACGCCCGCAAGGAAGTGGTGCCCACGGCCATCACCCGATTGCCCCGCGCTCTTGCCTTGCCGATGGCGTCGACGGTGCGGCTGGGGATGCTGTAGCATTCGCTGTGCATGCGGTGTTTGGCGACATTTTCAACCCTTACCGGCTGAAATGTGCCGGCCCCCACATGCAGAGTCACATGCGCGCGAATGACGCCCATCTCATCCAGCCGGGCAAGCATCGCGTGATCAAAATGCAGGCCGGCGGTGGGGGCGGCCACCGCTCCCGGCTCGCGGGCATATACCGTCTGATAGCGGGTTTCATCCAGTTGTTCCACTGCGCGCGCAATATAGGGTGGCAGCGGCAGGGTGCCCGCGCGTTCCAGCAGCGCCAGCACGCTTTCCTGACCGGCGAAACGCAAGTGATGCAGATCCTCACGCAGGGCCAGGACCTCGGCCTCGGTGCCACCCAGGGTAAGCAGCGTGCCCGGTCTTGGCTTGTGACTTGCACGGATGAAGGCCAGCGCCTCATGTTCCCCCAACACCCGCTCGATCATGGCCTCTATTCTTCCGCCGCTGGACTTGTGACCCGAGAGCCTGGCCTTGAAGACGCGAGTATCGTTAAACACCAGCACCTCTCCCGGATTCAACAATTGCGGCAGGTCGCGGAATTGCCGGTCCTGCAGATCGTCAGCGAACGGATCCAGGTGCAGCAGGCGGCTTTCATTGCGGTTGGCAGGCGGAAACTGGGCGATCAGTGCCTCAGGCAGGTCGTAGTCGAAATCGGATAACCGCATGGGCCAAAAAAGCACACATTATAGGCGCTTCGCCGACCTGTCTTGCTCTGCCAAGGGCTGATGAGCGATAATCCGCGCCTTGTTGCCTACCCCTGCCGGGATGGCGGAATCGGTAGACGCAGCGGACTCAAAATCCGCCGGTAGTAATACTGTGGGGGTTCGAGTCCCCCTCCCGGCACCAGTTTGCTCGAGTTTCAAAGACGGTACTACGCAAGCACGATGGTCTTGAATCCATCGATCGGACTACGCGGAAACACAGTGGATTCGCATCAAACGTTTCCGGCCAATCCGCACCTGACATAATCGAATTTGAGTCCGACGCCGGGAATAATGTGGCGCGGCACTCCGGTCATCGCCTTCCGTGGTGGTCGGCCCCTTGCAGCAAGTCTTGCGTGGCACTCAACATTTATGTAACCGGTTCCCGGGCTAAACGGTGTGACGTTTCGTGTCCGTCGACGCCGGCACCCATTCAGCCCCAGGTCACCTTCCACTGATGATGGGTTTTTCGGCACTTGTCCGAAAGAGCGTTATAACGTGCATCACCATCCTGCGCTGATCTCGAATCGGGTGTTCTCAATTGGCAACAGCGTGGTAGATTGTTAACAGATAATTCCATGCTGTCATGCGCGAGAAAAGTAAATCAAATATAATCAAAACCTGAATTAGGGGCTTTCCCGTATCCTCTCCGGCTTCTTGCTTCGAGAGTTTTGGGGCTAGCATTTATCCGGTTTCACATCAGGAGTACAACGTTATGCGTCTCAAGCATCTGAGTCTTGCCTTGGCACTTGCCCTGGCCTCGTCCCCCGTACTGGCGACTGCCAAAACGGTTGCAAAAGCCAACACGATCCAGGCAGACAGTTCTGCCCAGGAGTCCAAACCGGCAGATGCGGCGGTGACTTACCCGGTTGCCCAGCCCGCGGCTCAGCCTGGTGGCTACACCGCCAATATGGTGCAGGTGGCGCCAGGCCAGGTGCCTCAGACCCCGGAACAGTGGTTAAGCAGGATGGGGGATTTCACCCAGAATGCTTCCGCCTTCAAGGATCCCAGGACCTTCGAGGCATGGCTTGCAACGATGACGGACCCCAGAACCACCGCCGCCGCCATCCCCATGATGATGGAGCCGGGCAACTGGCTGCACACCGGCCAGAGCCTGATGCAGCCGGGGGTCATAAACAACTACATGCCATTTCTGGTAGATCCTTCGATCTACCTGCGTTGGACCGGCGCCATGATGGATCCGGGTTTCTACATGCGCAACCTCATGTCGGTTTCAGACCCCAACAAGATGATGCGCTGGGTGATGCTGCCCATGGATCCAAGAGTGATGCAGGGCGCAATGAACATGATGAACCCCAACATGTACATGAAGTGGATGATGTCTCCGACCGACCCGCGCGCCCTGAGCATGATGTTCGCGCCGATGAATCCCCAGTTGTACGGCAGCATGATGGGCGCCGTTATCAACCCCAATTTGCTGGGCAGTAACTGGAACACGTTCATGCAGCCTGCGCAGCCAGTGGTGGGCTTTGGCCCGGCCGCGCCGGTTACCCCTCCGATCAATGCATTGGATCCTTCCACATGGACCAACATCTTAAACATGTTCGGCGGCTTCGGTAACATGGTTCCCGGCCCTAGTGCGCCAGGTGCAGCCCCATCCGCCGCAATGCCAAGTGTGGGCGGGTTCGCGTTGCCCGGATTTGGCACCGCGAACAATCCCTATTTGACCGCTCAGGCGACCCCAGCCCCGGCCGCCCCGGCCTTTTTCCAGCCGGGCGTCCCCGCCAACTTGACGCTGTCGGGTGACGCGCTGTTCAAGTCTGGCAAGGCGTCTGTCAGGGACCTCACGGCTGAAGGCAAGAAGAGCCTGGATGATCTGGCAGATAGAATAAAAGCTGCGGGCAAGATCGACATTGTTAGAGTGACGGGCCATGCGGACAAGTCTGGCAAGGCATCTTCCAACATGAGGCTCTCCCTGGCCCGCGCGCGGTCAGTGGCCAACTACCTCAAATCAAAAGGCGTACGGGCGGCCAAGTTCATCACTGTGGGCAAGGGCGATACCCAGCCGGTGAAGGAATGTGACATGACATTGCCCAAGGCGGAAAAGATTGCCTGCCTGGAGCCCAATCGTCGCGTTGAGGTGGAAGTTACCCCGGCCAAGTAAGCGATTTCCTGGTCTGGTCGACCGGGGCGTAGGAACAAGAAAGCCGGCAGCGCCGGCTTTTTTGTTGGGTGCGCCCGGCAGGGCGCACCAAGTTTGAGGTGGCAGTCTTCTGCTGACTGGGCAAGGGGACTGGCCAGATGAAGGCAAGCGTGTCGCGGATGACTGCGAATCCGCAGGAAGGCAGAGGCAAGGCGCAGACCCGGCGAACGGCAAGCGGAGGGCAACCGGTGTAATCCCCCTACTCAATGCAAAGGCGCGTTGTCACAAGTTGGCAGCCCGTATGTCTTAAAATTGGAGCAGTCTTTGTGGAGTTCCCATGATCAAGGTTGGTATTGTTGGCGGCACCGGTTATACGGGAGTTGAACTCCTGCGCCTGCTGGCGCGCCACCCTCAGGTTGAATTGTCGGCGATCACCTCGCGCAAGGAAGCGGGGATGAAGGTTGCGGACATGTTCCCCAATCTGCGGGGACGGGTGAGTTTGGCCTTCTCCGATCCGGAGCAAGCGGGGCTTGAGGAGTGCGACGTGGTGTTCTTTGCGACTCCCAACGGGGTGGCCATGCAGCAGACCAGGGCCCTGCTTAGCGCGGGAGTGAAAGTGATTGACTTGGCGGCGGATTTCCGCCTCAAGGACGTGAAGGAATGGGAGTCATGGTACAAGATGGAGCATGCCTGCCCCGACCTGGTTGAGGAGGCGGTTTACGGCTTGCCGGAGATCAACCGTGCAGCCATCCAGGGAGCGCGGCTGATCGCCAACCCGGGGTGCTATCCGACTGCAGTACAACTGGGTTTTCTTCCGCTGATGGAAGCCGGATTGGTGGATACCTCTCATCTGGTTGCCGATGCTAAGTCGGGTGTTTCCGGCGCCGGGCGCAAGGCGGAAACACACATTCTGTTTGCCGAGGCGGCGGACAACTTCAAGGCCTATGCCGTACAGGGACATCGTCATTTGCCGGAAATCCGTCAAGGGCTCTCCAAAGCGGCCGGGCATATCGTGGGACTGACCTTTGTGCCCCACCTGACCCCGATGATTCGCGGCATCCACGCGACGCTGTATGCACGCCTGCGCGGCGGGGAGGTGGACTTGCAGGGGCTTTACGAGAAGCGCTATAAGGATGAGGCGTTTGTTGATGTCCTGCCCGCCGGCAGCCATCCCGAAACCCGTTCGGTGCGCGGCGCCAACATCTGCCGCATTGCGCTGCATCGGCCGCAGGGCGGCGACGTGGTGGTGGTGCTGTCGGTGATCGATAATCTGGTGAAGGGAGCGGCAGGGCAGGCGGTGCAGAATATGAATATTCTGTTTGGCTTGCCCGAGGCTTCGGCCATCGATGATATCGGCCTGTTGCCGTAGGGAACCCCATTACGTAGCAAGGGTCTTTACTTGACGAAGCCCGGACGATCCGGATAATGATTCGTCAACCGACAGCAAGGAGCGCGCGATGAACGCCATGACTGAAATCCCACTGAATTTCACTGACAATGCGGCTGCAAAAGTCAAATCCCTGATTGACGAGGAAGGCAACCCCGACTTGAAACTGCGAGTCTTTGTCTCCGGTGGCGGCTGTTCCGGATTCCAGTATGGTTTCACTTTCGACGAGACGTCCAACGAGGACGACACCATGCTGGAAAAAGGCGGAGTGACCTTGCTGATCGATTCCATGAGCTTCCAGTATCTGGCGGGCGCAGAAATCGACTATCAGGAAGGCCTGGAAGGCGCTCAGTTTGTGATCAAGAATCCAAACGCCACGACGACCTGCGGTTGCGGTTCCTCATTTTCGGTTTGAGCCAAACTTGACCTCAGCGAAAAAGGACTCCGCGGAGTCCTTTTGTTTTGGTACTGGGCGGAGGGTCGCCAAGTTTCTGTTGCGTCACGCCGGATAGATAGCGCCCAGTATCCGCGCGCCAATGGCCCCGGTTGCTTGCGGCAGGCTGCCCGGCCGCCGGTGCAAGCATTGACGCGCAAGCCATGCAAAGGCAATGGCTTCCATCCAGTCCGGGTCTATGCCCAGCTCTGCCGTAGAGGCGACTATTGCCGGATGCGCCAAGGAACCTAACCTGACCATGAGGGTCTGGTTGTGCGCACCTCCACCACAAATGTACATTTCCTGATACCCATTACAGAATCGCGCGGCAGCATCTGTCAAAGTCCGGGCGGTCAGTTCTAACAGGGTAGCCTGGACGTCTTGTGCACGTTCATTTCCTTGCAAATGCTGTTTTAGCCAATCGAGGTTGAATTGCTCCCGCCCCGCACTCTTTGGGGGAGTGGCTGCAAAAAAGGGATGGGCCAGAAGTCGCTCCAGAAGGACCGGGATGACCTGACCTGAAGCTGCCCAAGCACCAGCCTCGTCGTGCTTTTGGTTCAGGCAGTTCCGTATCCAGGCATCCATCAGCATGTTGCCTGGACCACAATCGAGGCCTTTCACCGTGCCATCGGCGGGAAGGTCAGTCAAGTTGGCGATGCCGCCAATATTGGCGATTACACGGTGGCGGGAGGCGCTTCCCAGAGCTTGTGCGTGAAACGCGGGGACTAGGGGTGCGCCTTGGCCTCCTGCGGCGATATCACGGCTGCGGAAATCCGCGATTACGGTAATGCCGGTCAGCTCGGCCAGCAGGGCGGCGTTCCCGATCTGCAGCGTGTAGCCGGCATCAGGACAGTGGCGGATGGTTTGCCCGTGGCAGCCGATTGCCCGTATCGCCTTGGCGCTTGCCCTGGATGATCTCAAGAGATCATCGACAGTCCCGGCATACAGCCGGGCTAGCTTGTTGGAGGCGAGCGCGGCGCGGTGGAGTTCATCTCCGGCACTTTCATGCAGCGCAAAAAGCTCATCCCGTAGGTCGGCAGGGTAGGGAAGATAAAGATTCGCGACCATCTTGGTGCAAGTCCCGGTAAATTCCGCCAGGACCGCGTCAATTCCGTCCATGCTGGTGCCGGACATGAGGCCGAGATAGAACTCGGCCTTGTCACGCGTACGATCAGTCAAGCGCAGCCAGATTAGTGCCGCGCATCAGATTAAGGCGAGCCGCCCAAGGCTGGCTCTCCTCGGCAAAGCGGGCTCTGTAAGCGGGGGAGAGGGGTTGGGCGGTGGGTAGGTTCATGGCCAGCGGATTCTTCTGTTCGCCGTGGACCCGAAATTCATAATGCAGATGCGGCCCTGTTGCCAATCCCGTCATGCCGACATAGGCGACCACCTGTCCCTGGCTGACATGGGAACCGCGGTGGAGGCCTTTGGCGAATCGGGACAGGTGCCCGTAGGCCGTGCTGTAGGGGCCAAAATGTTGAATAACGATCAGGTTGCCGTAGCCATGTTGCTGGCCCTCGAAACTGATCGTCCCATCGGATACCGCTTTAACCGGTGTGCCGATGGGCGCGCCATAGTCGATGCCTTTGTGGGCACGCCATGTCTTCAACACCGGGTGGAAGCGCGAAATGGTGAAACCCGAGGTGATCCGCGAGAAAGGCAGAGGGCAACGGAGAAACGCCTTCTTCAGGGACTGGCCGTCGGGCGTGTAATAGTCCTCATGGCCAAGGGGGTCACGGAACAAGACCGCCCGGTAAGTCCTGCCGGCATTGACGAATTCGGCTGCGAGAATCTGGCTATCGCCTGTCGGCTGGCCGTTGCGGAAGTTCTGCCGATAAATGACTGAAAAGGTGTCGCCCTTGCGCAAGTCCTGGCGGAAATCGATGTCAGTGGAAAAGAGTTCGGCGATCTTGTCGGTTACGCTGTCTGGCACGCCGGCGGCGTCAGAGGCGGCATACAGGGAACTTTGAATCTTGCCGGAGCGCATCACGATCCGGTCATCGGGTGCGGCACTGAGTTTGTCTACGGAAAAGGTCCCGGCCTGGCGCTTGATGGTGACGGTCTGTCCGTCACTGCTATCGAAGCTGAGGCTGACCAAAGTGCCGTCTTCCATCACCCTGGCCTGCAGGTACTGGCCCGAGCGCAGGCGATTGAGCCCCGCTTCCGCTGCCACGCCGGATAGCAACTGCCGGGCATCTTCTTCAGACACCTGCATGCGTTCGAGCAGGCCGGAAAGGGTTTCGCCGGGCTGAACCTTGTCCTCGCGAGTCAACTCAATGGCTGCAACCGGCGGAGTCTGAACGGCCACGGCCAGCGTTTCCATGATGGTCCGCTGGGGTTGAGTCTGGGTCTGAGTGTCGGGCGCGATGCCGAAAGCAGTGACTACACCCAAAAAAGGCAGGCTAGAAGCAGCAATTACCCAACGTAGTCGCAATTTGCGTTCCGGCCAGCCCAGCCGCTGGGTTAAACTCGCAATTTCCTGAGGCATCGGTGAATTTCTCCCTGTAGCTGAGGGCAAAGTTTACCAGAATTTGGTGCGGGACGCTTCTTGCCTTTAAAATCAAACGATTAGACGGCCGCTAAATGAGGCTGCCCTTACTTGATAAGTATCGGCGCCGGTCGGGACAACTTGAATCCATGAACGAACTACTGAATGAAATCAAGCGGGGAGCCGTCGAACTCCTGATCGAAGAAGAACTCAAGCAGAAATTGGCAGGTGGACGGCCTTTGCGCATCAAAGCCGGGTTTGACCCGACGGCGCCTGATTTGCATCTGGGTCATACCGTACTGATCAACAAACTTCGCTCCTTGCAACACATGGGCCATCAGATTATTTTCCTGATTGGCGACTTTACCGGCATGATCGGCGATCCTAGCGGCAAGAACGCCACTCGTCCGCCGCTAAGCCGGGATGATGTGGTGCAGAATGCCAAGACCTACACCGAACAGCTTTTCAAGATCCTCGATCCGGCTAAGACTGAGGTGGTGTTCAATTCTTCCTGGATGAGCCAATTCGGTGCTGCCGACCTGATCAGGCTGGCGGCGACGCACACGGTGGCTCGCATGCTGGAGCGTGATGATTTCTACAAGCGCTACACGAGGGGGCAACCCATTGCGATCCATGAGTTTCTCTATCCGCTCATTCAGGGCTACGACTCGGTGGCACTCAAGGCTGATCTCGAACTGGGTGGAACTGACCAGAAATTCAACCTGCTCATGGGACGCGAATTACAGAAGCACTTTGGCCAGACGCCCCAGTGCGTGTTGATGATGCCGTTGCTGGAAGGTCTGGATGGTGTCAATAAAATGTCCAAGTCCCTTGGCAACTATGTGGGTATCAATGAGGCGCCCAATGAAATATTTGGCAAACTGATGTCCATTTCGGATGATCTGATGTGGCGTTATATCGAACTGCTTTCGTTCGAACCATTGACTATCATTGAACAGTGGAAGCGTGAGGTTAACGAAGGCCGCAATCCGCGCGAAATTAAGGTTGGATTTGCGGGGGAAATTGTCACCCGCTTTCACAGCAAAGCGGCCGCTTCGGCGGCACTGGCGGACTTTGAAAACCGTTTCCGCCAAGGCGGGATACCCGAGGATCTGACTGAGATCTGCCTTGAGTCGGGGCCGGATGGCTTGCCGATCGCCCAACTGCTCAAGCTGACCGGTCTGGTGTCCAGCACCTCCGAGGCACTACGTCAGATTGCTGGCGGCGGGGTGAGGCTGGACGGGGAAAAGGTCAGCGACAAGGGCTTGTTGCTGGCCAAGGGTGCGTCGGTCGTCGCGCAGGTGGGCAAGCGCAAATTTGCGCGTGTCACAATAAGTTAAGAAAAGTTCGATAAGGGGTTGACCGGATTTCCGGGCCCCGTATAATCCGCGACTTTCCTGCAGCGTGCGTAGCGATATACAAGCGAACACGGTGCATCGTTCTTTAAAAACGCAGATCAGCCGATAGGTGTGGGTGTAGGTAGGAGAGCTGAGCCGGGTTAGCTGAGGTGTTAGAGCTGAGGTTGATTGGGTTTAGTGAATGAAGTATTGAAGTACCTATGCTCACGCTTAAGTAATGAAATTGATTAAGTTCAATGAAATGACTTTGAGTGAGTGAGACTCGGAAGAGTCGAAACAGAGATTGAACTGAAGAGTTTGATCCTGGCTCAGATTGAACGCTGGCGGAATGCTTTACACATGCAAGTCGGGCGGCAGCACGGGGGCAACCCTGGTGGCGAGCGGCGAACGGGTGAGTAACACATCGGAACGTATCCAGTCGTGGGGGACAACGAGTCGAAAGATTCGCTAATACCGCATACGACCTGAGGGGGAAAGCAGGGGATCGCAAGACCTTGCGCGATTGGAGCGGCCGATGCCGGATTAGCTAGTTGGTGGGGTAAAGGCCTACCAAGGCGACGATCCGTAGCGGGTCTGAGAGGATGATCCGCCACACTGGGACTGAGACACGGCCCAGACTCCTACGGGAGGCAGCAGTGGGGAATTTTGGACAATGGGGGCAACCCTGATCCAGCCATTCCGCGTGGGTGAAGAAGGCCTTCGGGTTGTAAAGCCCTTTCGGCCGGAGCGAAACGGCAGGCTCTAACATAGCCTGTTAATGACGGTACCGGCAGAAGAAGCACCGGCTAACTACGTGCCAGCAGCCGCGGTAATACGTAGGGTGCGAGCGTTAATCGGAATTACTGGGCGTAAAGCGTGCGCAGGCGGCTATATAAGACAGATGTGAAATCCCCGGGCTTAACCTGGGAACTGCATTTGTGACTGTATGGCTAGAGTGCGTCAGAGGGGGGTGGAATTCCACGTGTAGCAGTGAAATGCGTAGAGATGTGGAGGAACACCGATGGCGAAGGCAGCCCCCTGGGATGACACTGACGCTCATGCACGAAAGCGTGGGGAGCAAACAGGATTAGATACCCTGGTAGTCCACGCCCTAAACGATGTCAACTGGTTGTTGGAGGAGTGAAATCCTTCAGTAACGAAGCTAACGCGTGAAGTTGACCGCCTGGGGAGTACGGTCGCAAGATTAAAACTCAAAGGAATTGACGGGGACCCGCACAAGCGGTGGATGATGTGGATTAATTCGATGCAACGCGAAGAACCTTACCTACCCTTGACATGTCGCAAACTTGCCAGAGATGGCTTGGTGCCCGAAAGGGAATGCGAACACAGGTGCTGCATGGCTGTCGTCAGCTCGTGTCGTGAGATGTTGGGTTAAGTCCCGCAACGAGCGCAACCCTTGTCATTAGTTGCTACGAAAGGGCACTCTAATGAGACTGCCGGTGACAAACCGGAGGAAGGTGGGGATGACGTCAAGTCCTCATGGCCCTTATGGGTAGGGCTTCACACGTCATACAATGGTCGGTACAGAGGGTTGCCAAGCCGCGAGGTGGAGCCAATCCCAGAAAGCCGATCGTAGTCCGGATTGTTCTCTGCAACTCGAGAGCATGAAGTCGGAATCGCTAGTAATCGCAGGTCAGCATACTGCGGTGAATACGTTCCCGGGTCTTGTACACACCGCCCGTCACACCATGGGAGTGGGTTGCTCCAGAAGTAGGTAGCCTAACCGCGAGGGGGGCGCTTACCACGGAGTGATTCATGACTGGGGTGAAGTCGTAACAAGGTAGCCGTATCGGAAGGTGCGGCTGGATCACCTCCTTTCTAGAGAAGCCTGCCTGCGCCCACACCTATCGGATGATTGAACAACGTGAGGAGCGTGAGGCGTGAGGCGTGCACACACCCTCGTGTCTTATGTGGGCTCCAAGAAGAACGAGGGGTCCATAGCTCAGCTGGTTAGAGCACCGTCTTGATAAGGCGGGGGTCGTAGGTTCAAGTCCTACTGGACCCACCAGTTTTAGGGGGATTAGCTCAGCTGGGAGAGCACCTGCTTTGCAAGCAGGGGGTCGTCGGTTCGATCCCGTCATCCTCCACCATTTCCAGAAGTCAGAAGCCAGGAATCAGAGGAAGAGGGCAGACTTTGGGGAATGAAATCTGATTACTGAGAACAAGTCGTTTTGAAAGCGACTTGTTCTCAGTGGTTGAAGCCTGGGGTTGGGAGATGGTTTGGCTGTCCTCTGACTTCTGGTTACTGACAACGGCTGTTCTTTAACAATTTGGAA
>CAVVDR010000021.1:0-92087 GCA_963746955.1 uncultured beta proteobacterium
GGCTCAAGCCGGTTAACAGGAATGCGGATGTTCGAGCTTCGCTTCCTTTGAAATTATGGCGAAGCGAGTTTCCGCATTGCCCGGCTTGAGGCAGTTGGCCGAGGGGACCCGAACGCCAGCGAAGGGGGTGGCCTTCTCTTTGGTGAGTTTTCTTTGGCCAAACAAGAGAAAGTCACTTGCTGCCGGGCAACCCCCGGCCAAAGAGCACCTAACTGATGCGGACACCCGGCGTCACATTGATGACCAGAAAAAACCTGTGCGAGTCCATCTCTTTGAACTAGATTATTAGTCTGCGCAGCAGAAGAATGAAGGCTCTGATTGTTGCGGGCCACTCTTTGCACATGGCCGAACAAAGCGCGCTTGCAAGTCACGAACGAAGGAGGAAACCATGAGCGACGTAAGGGTTCTGGTGGGTACGCGCAAGGGCGCGTTCATTCTGGAGTCGGATGGCAAGCGCCAGAAGTGGGCGGTCAGCGGCCCCCACTTCGGCGGGTGGGAGATCTACCATCTGAAGGCCTCGCCGGTTGACCCGAATCGGATTTATGCGTCGCAGACCAGCAGTTGGTTCGGCCAGGTGCTGCCGCGCTCCAGTGACGGCGGCAAGACCTGGGAGACCATGGGCAACAAGTTCGAGTACGACGGGACGCCTGGCACTCACCAGTGGTACGACGGCACGCCCCACCCCTGGGAGTTCAAGCGGGTGTGGCATCTCGAACCCTCGCTGTCTGATCCGGATACGGTCTACGCAGGTGTCGAGGACGCGGCCTTGTTTTGCACCACCGACGGCGGGCAGAACTGGCGGGAGTTGCCCGGACTGCGCAGCCACGAATCAGGGCCGCGCTGGTCGCCGGGCGCGGGTGGGATGTGTTTGCACACGATACTTCTGGACCCAAGCAACCCACAGCGCATCTTCATCGCCATTTCGGCGGCAGGCGTATTCAGAAGCGACGACGCCGGCGCCACCTGGCGGCCGGTCAACAAGGGTCTGCACTCGCAGTACATTCCCGATCCGACCGCCGAGGTCGGCCACTGCGTACACCGAATCGCGATGCACGCGTCGCGCCCGCAGGTGTTGTTCATGCAGAAGCACTGGGATGTCATGCGCAGCGACGACGCGGGCGAGTCATGGCAGGAGATCAGCGGCAACCTGCCGACTGACTTCGGGTTTGTGATCGACGTTCACGCGCACGAACCGGACACGATCTACGTCGTTCCGATCAAGAGCGACTCTGAGCATTACCCGCCCGACGGCAAGCTGCGCGTCTATCGCAGCCGCACCGGCGGCAATGAATGGGAAGCGCTCGCCAAGGGCCTCCCGCAGCAGGATTGCTACGTCAACGTGCTGCGCGACGCGATGGCCGTGGACTCGCTTGATTCCTGCGGAATCTACGTCGGCACCACCGGAGGGCAGGTGTACGCATCGGCCGATGCAGGAGACAACTGGACGCCCATCGTGCGCGATCTGCCGGCCGTGCTGTCAGTGGAAGTGCAAACGCTGCCATGATCCGGGTCGTGCTCCCGCACCCGTTGCAGATTCTTGCGCGAGTCGATGCGGAGGTGCAACTCGACGTTGATGGTCCCGTCACCCAACGGTCGGTACTGGACGCGCTCGAAGCGCGCTATCCGGAATTGCATGGAACGACACGCGACCACGCGACGCAGCGGCGCCGGCCCATGGTTCGGTTCTATGCCTGCCAGGAGGATTGGTCCCATCAGCCGCCGGATGCTCCGTTGCCGGCCGCGGTCGCGTCGGGAGCGGAGCCCTTCCTGATCGTATCAGCCATTGCGGGTGGCTAATCCTGATAGGGATAGAGAATATGCAGCCACGGATTACCATTATCGCGGTCGCGGTTGACGACCTGGAGCAATCACTCTAGTTTTGCCGCGACGGCTTGAACTCCCCTCGAAGCGAATTATCGGCACGGAATTCGCGCATGGCGCGCTGGCCTTGTTCGACCTGCAGTCAGGCGTGCAGCGGGCAATCTGGCCACGGAGAAGCCTTTCGCACGACTCCGGGATCCCGGCCGGCCCGACCGAATTCACACCGCAGCGTTCCATCGACAGCAGAAGTCGATGCGATAATCGAGCCAGCCAGGCGTGCGGGAGCGCATATCGTCACGCACGAAGGCAGGACATTGGGGGTGGCTACGCCGGCTATTTTCAGGACCCGGACGGGCGTTTGCGGGAGGTGGCCTGGAACCCGCAGAGCCCGATCATGCAAAATTAATCGATCCACAAAGGAGCAATCAAATGCCGGACTTTCGAAGCATCGAACAGGCACTCTCCGAGCGCCTCAAGCTCATGCGCCGTCCTGTAGCCGTAACGTTCGCGGAAACCCCGCCCGCGGGAATCGCCAAGTTCAGCGGCGCTGAGCCCTCGGGTTGCAGCTTCTGGCGCATCGCTGCCGCGGGGCGGACCTTCTATACCGTCCCGGGCGACCATCACAACTGCCCAATCGGCAGCTACACGCATCATCTCGACCTTCCGCCGGAGCGTGCCCAGGAACTCGACCAGACGCTGTCCTTCATGGCCGGGGCCGGCTACATCAGGATGGAGGAGGTTGCCGGCATTCCGCGCCTGTCGCGGCCGCCGGGCGTCGTGATTTATGCTCCCCTGGGTGACACGCCGGTGGACCCCGATGTCGTGCTGTTCTCAGGTCCGCCCGGCCGCGTGATGCTGTTGCAGGAGGCTGCCCTGCGCGCCGGGGTCGTCGCCCAGCTCCCGCTCCTGGGACGCCCGACCTGCATGGCACTGCCTGCCGCCCTCGCCCATGGCGTCGTCGCCAGCACTGGATGCATCGGCAACCGTGTCTATACCGATGTCGGAGAGGATGAACTCTATGTTGTGATTCCCGGAAAGGCCCTCATCACCATTGCCGAGCAGGTCCGGACTATTGTCGTCGCCAACGCCACTCTGTCCGACTATCACCACGGACGACGACAGGCACTGGCCACCGAGTAGGCGCAGGCCAATTCCGGCACTGCGAGGCACGCATCATGACCGTCAGCATGCTTGGGAAGGCAATGGTACTTTGGCTGCTGCTGGCCGTTTGCGCGGTCCTGAACGGCACTTTGCGCGTGTACGTGCTCATTCCTGAACTGGGTCCAATCGCGGGGCTGTCCCTCAGTGGGGTCCTGCTGTCCGCTGCCATCCTCCTGGTGGCATGGCTGACCCTTCCCTGGTACGGGCAACTGCGGAGCGATCAGTATTGGCTGATCGGATGGGTATGGCTGGTGATGACCCTGATGTTTGAATTCGGCTTTGGCCATTTCATCGCACACAAGTCCTGGACTGAGTTGCTTGATGCCTACAACATTGCAAGGGGCAATCTCTGGAGCCTGGTTCTGCTTGCCACCGTCGCCTCGCCCCGGCTTGCGGCGCGACTGAGGCGTGATGGTTAGGTCGCGGACTTCCGCTTCCGACCCTTGATTCTCACCCGGCGTTCGCCGCCTGATCGAGCCAAACTTGCAGCTCAGGCGCATGGATGGCTGACGCGGGGATCGCCTCGCCCTGCTTCCAGCGCGCCACCGCTTCGGCCTTCCCCGCCCCGGACACGACAAAGATCACTTTGCGGCTCTGGCTCAGGCGCCGTGCCGAGAGAGTGACCCTGCGGTCCGGCGGCTTGGGGGCCTTGAAGACCGCCAATGCGGGGGGCGCCTGCTTTCCCGTGCCCCAGTCGTGGCCGGGAAACAGGCTGGCGGTGTGGCCGTCCTCTCCCAGCCCCAGCAGCGTCAAGTCGAACAGGTTGCTGGGCAGTACTTCGGCATAACGCCGCGCCGCTGCAGTCGGCCCCCAGCCGGCGCCGGAAACGGGATGCACATTTGTTTGCGGGATAGGTACCTGGTCCAGCCAGACAGACCGCGCCATGGTGTCATTGCGCTCGGGGTGGTCAAAGGGGAAACAGCGCTCGTCGCCGAAATAGATGTGCCAGCGGTTCCAGTCCGCCGGCGCTTGCGCCAGGTTGGCATAGATCTGGCGCGGCGTGGTACCGCCCGCCAGCACCAGCGCAAAGCGGCCGCGCTTGACTATGCTGGCCCGGGCATCCGCCAGGATGGTTTGCGTCAGTTGGGTCGCCAGCGCCGCGCTGTCCGGGAAAACCCGCCACACGGGCTCCGCGCGGCTATTCATTGCGCCAGCTGTGATCCTCGTCGTCGAACAGGCGGTTGGCCTCTTCCGGACCCCAGGTTCCGGATGGATAGGTGTGGATGAATTCCTGGTCCTGGGCCCATTGCTTGAGGATGGGGTCGACCACGCGCCAAGCCCATTCCACTTCATCAAAGCGCAGGAACAGGGAACGGTCCCCCTCAATCACATCGAGCAACAGGGTTTCGTAGGCATCCAGCGGTGCTTCGTGGGTCTTGCGGTAGCTGGCATTGAGCTGCAGCACCCGTGTATTCATGGCCTGGCCAGGCTGGCGCGCGTGAATTTCCATGTGCATGCTTTCATCCGGCTGCAGGGACAGGACGATCCAGTTGGGTTCGATCGTTTCCACCGGAGTCTCGCGGAACAGCAATTGGGGCGGCGGCTTGAAGCGGATGGCGATCAGCGAAATCTGCTGCGGCATACGCTTGCCGGTGCGCAGATAGAACGGCACCCCGCGCCAGCGCCAGTTGTCGATATAGAACTTGGTTGCGACGTAGGTCTCGGTGACGGAATTGGCCTCCACGCCCGGTTCGGCCGCGTAGCCGGGCACCGCCTGATCGTCGATGCGCCCCTGCGCATACTGGGCGCGAAATGCATGCGCATTGATGGCGCGTCGGGTAATGGGCCGGATCGAGCGCAGTACTTTGACTTTTTCATCATGCAGCGCATCGGCCTCCAGGGCCGCGGGAGGCTCCATCGCCACCATGGTCACCAGCTGCATCATGTGGTTTTGCAGCATGTCGCGCAACGCGCCCGCCTTGTCGTAGTAATCCGCCCGGCCTTCGATGCCGATGCTCTCGGCCACGGTGATCTGCACATGGTCGATGTAGCTGCGGTTCCACAGCGGCTCGATCAGGGTATTGGCGAAACGGAATACCAGCAGGTTCTGCACGGTCTCCTTGCCCATGAAATGATCGATCCGGTAAATCTGCTCTTCGCGAAAATGCTTGTGCAGCAACTGGTTGAGGGTGCGGGCGCTTTCAATGTCCTCGCCGAAAGGCTTTTCCACCACCACCCGGCGGCGGCTCGGGTCGTCATTCAGCCCGGCCTGGGCCAGGTTGTTGACCACCACGGCAAATTCGGCCGGCTTGATGGCCAGATAAAACACCACGCTTGCGCACGCCCCACCCTCCCTGGGTTGCCCCATCAAATCGGCCAGGCGCGCGTAATCGTTGAGCTCGTAAAGGTCGCCGGCCAAGTACTTGAAGCGGGCGATGAAACGCGTGCATATGGTTTCATCGTAGTGCTCGCCCATGGACTCCTGCAACAGGGTGCGCAGATGATTGCGCCATTCCTCGTCAGTCCAGGGCCGGCGCGAGTAGGCGACAAAGCTCAGATACTCCGGGAGGCTCGCCTCGCGTTCCAAGTTGTACAGGGCAGGCAGCAGCTTATTCGAGGCCAGGTTGCCGGTTGCGCCAAAGATAACGAACAGGCACGGGACATCGGCAATAAACTTGGCCATCATGATTTCCTCACTGCGTGTCCGCCAAACGCCTGGCGCATCTTGGCCAGCATCTTGTTGCCGAAATCCGCCCTGCCCTGGCTGTCGAAGCGGGTCATCAGCGCAAGACTCATTACCGGCGCCGGCACGCCCTGATGCACCGATTCCAGCACCGTCCAGCGGCCTTCGCCGGAATCGGCAACCACGGGCTGCACCGCGTCCAGATCGGCGCCCTCGGCGAGAAACTCCGCCGTCAGGTCGAGAAGCCAGGAACGCACCACGCTGCCGTGGCGCCACATTTCCGCAATCGCCGCCAGATCAAGATTGAATTCGGTTTTGCCCTGCATCAAAGCAAAACCCTCGGCAAAGGCCTGCATCATGCCGTACTCGATGCCGTTGTGGATCATCTTGACGAAGTGGCCCGATCCGGCCGGGCCGCAGTGGAGCCAGCCCTGATCCGGCGCGGGGGCGAGAATCTTCAGGTAGGGCTCGAGCGCCGCCACTGCCGCTTTCTCGCCGCCCACCATCAGTGCGTAGCCGTTTTCCAGTCCCCACACGCCACCGGATACGCCTGCATCCATGAACAGCGCGCCCTTTTGCGCCAGCAACGCGGCGTGGCGCTGGGCGTCCTGGTAATAGCCATTGGCGCCGTTGACCAGAACATCGCCGGCCTTCAGGCGCGGCAGCAGGCTCTCAATTGCCGTTTCTGTGGCTTCACCCGCCGGCAGCATGAGCCAGACAATGCGCGGCGCATCGAGACTATCCAGCCAGGCCTGTTCGTTCTCGCAAGCCAGCCCGCCGGTTTCCTCGGCCAGGGACTGCGCAACCTGAAAGGTGCGGTTGAGCAAGGCGGGCTTGGCCCCGCCGCGGGCCAGACGGCGGGCCATGTTGGCCCCCATTCTGCCCAAACCGTAAATGCCTATCTGCATGGTTTCTCCTGAACGGGCCTCGAGGGCGGTTTGGCTACAACCAGAACATATAGCCCATTTCATAAGGATGGGCGAGGCACGTGTTGAACGGATAAAAGCGCAGACGGTAATGCTGCAGGCCTGGCTGCGCGGGCGCGATTTCCAGACTGAAAACCTGCCAGCCGTTGACTGGCTCGCCTTGCGGCGCCAAGACATAGCGGGCATTCAGATTGAAGACCGGAGTTCCATCCTGACTTTCCATCTGGCCCATCTGGCATTCCACCGAAATGTCTTCCGGGCTCAAGCCATTAAGGTAGACGCGCAAACGGATAATCATGCGTTCATCGTGATACAGCGTTGCCGGCAACTCGCCGATGCGCTCCGCTTTCACCTTATGCCAGTGGGTACGTATCTTCCGTTTCCAGATTCCCAGTTCGCGCGCCATGGCGCCATTGTTCTCGGCCAGTTGTTTGCCCTGATGCAGCGCCGGCATATAGAATTCCCGCACATAGTCCCGCACCATGCGCTCGGCGTTGAAACGCGGCAGGATGGACTTCATGGCATTTTTCGACATGCGCACCCAGCCAGTCGAGCACCCGCCCTGATCGCGGTCGTAATATTGCGGAATCACCCGGTGTTCGAGGATGTCGAGCAGGTCGTTGGATTCTTCCTGGTTGCGGAAGGCCAGATCGTAATCGCTTGAGTGGGGCAGGATGCCCCAGCCATTGCTGCCATCAAAACCCTCGCCCCACCAGCCATCCATCACGCTCAGATTGGGTACCCCGTTGAGCCCCGCCTTCATGCCGGATGTCCCGCTCGCCTCGAGCGGATGCTCCGGCGTGTTGAGCCACACGTCGACGCCGCTCACCAGCTTGCGCGCCAGGGCCATGTCATAGCCCTCCAGCAACAACACCTTGCCGATCAGGCGCGGATGCTGGGACAAGGCCCAGACCCTGCGAATCAGTTCCTGGCCGGGTCCGTCCCTGGGGTGGGCCTTGCCGGCGAACAGAAACATCACCGGGCGCTGCGAATCGTTCACCAGTTCGATCAGCCGATCCAGGTTGTCGAACAGCAGGGTGGCCCGTTTATAAGTGGCGAAGCGCCGGGCGAATCCGATCATCAGCACATCTCGGCCCGACTGGTTGAGGCCTTGCAGCATCTTGGCGATGCGGGCTTCGCTGACGCCGCTGCGGCGCAACTGGATTCGAGCGCGCTGACTCAAGTCCTCGATCATCTCCAGCTTGATGTCCTGGCGTATGCTCCAGTAGCGGTGATCGGGAATGCGATCGATGAAGCTCCAGAATTCGGGCTGGCAGGTGCGTACGCGCCAGTCTGCCACCTGCTGATCGAATAGATTGACGAATTCGCGCGCCAGGAAGGATTTCACATGCACCCCGTTGGTGACATAGCGCATGGGATTTTCTTCCGGCGGAACTTGGGGCCAGATGGCGCTTTCCATGCGCGAAGCCACTTCGCCATGAATGCGGCTCACGCCGTTATGGAAACGGGAACCGCGCAAAGCCAGCGCAGTCATGTTGAATTCCTGCTGCTCCGGCGTGTAGCTGCCCAAGGCCAGCACCTCCTCCCGGGTGGTGCCGAAATGACTGTACATGGCTGAGAAATGGCCGTCCATCAGGCCATGGTCGAACGCATCATGCCCGGCGGGAACCGGGGTATGGGTGGTAAACACCGTGCAGTTGGCGACCAGTTCCAGCGCCGTATGGAAGTCACCGCCTGCAACCACATGCTCCCGCACTCTCTCCAATATCTGGAACGCGGCGTGGCCTTCATTGATGTGCCATACCGATGGACGCAGACCCAATGCGCGCAACGCGCGCACGCCCCCGATGCCCAGAACGATTTCCTGCAGAATTCGGGTGGACTTGTCCCCGCCGTACAACTGCAGCGTAGTCTCTCGGTCCGGTTCACTGTTTTCCGGCACCTCGGTATCCAGCAGATAGAGCTGAATGCGGCCTACCTTGGCCTGCCAGACGCGGGCATGGATGATGCGTCCTGGCAGATCGACGGATATGCGCAGTTCTCCACCGCCCGGTCCCGTCGCCGGTTTCACCGGCAGGTTAGTGAAGTCCGGGCGGGGATGGGAAGCAATCTGGTTGCCGTACTGATCGATAGTCTGGTTGAAATATCCCTGGCGGTAGAGCAGGCCAACCGCCACAAACGGCAGACCGAGATCGCTGGCGGATTTGCAGTGGTCGCCAGCCAGAATGCCCAGGCCGCCGGAATAAATGGGGAAGCTTTCGTAAAAACCGTACTCGGCGCAAAAGTATGCGATCAACGTGTCCGGCGACTCCATCTCCTTGGGCAGGATCGGGTCCAACCCGCGGTTGAGATAGGTCTCGTAGACCTTGATGATTTCCTGGTAGTCCACCATGAACGCGGCGTCGCGCACCGCCGCATCCAGTTTTTCCTGAGCGACGCGGCGCAGAAACAACTTGGGATTATGGCCACAGGTTTCCCACAACTCCGGATCGAGCCGGTAATAAAGCCCGCGCAGGCGGCGGTTCCAGCTGTACAGCAAATCATTCGCGAAGGTCTCCAGGTATGCCAGGGCTTCCGGCAATCTGGGACGAACTTCAAGGGGGAACACAGTACCTGTCATCGTTGATCAGCTCCATGTGAACCAGCGGGGAAATCTGCTCCCTGGTTCGCAATTCTTGTTAATTTCTTTATCGGCGAGAAACAGGTCTTGCCTGATGACAGAGGCCATCAAGCGCGCACAATACTTTGGTGCCTGAAAACAAGCGACCACCCGAACTCTGGCCCAAGGACACAGCAACCCAGAGCCTAGTATACGTCATTGCCATTCCGCGCATTATGACGCGAGCGCGAGCAAACATCGGGCACGCGCGCTTCGACACACCGGAGTATCCAACTTGCAGGCTCAAGACTCCGTCCGCTACAACCAGAGCATGCAACCGCACTCGAATCGGTGGGCCAGCAATTCGTGAAAGGGATAGACGCGGACGCGGAACTGGCAAAACCCTTCCAGGGGAAGGTCACCGCTCGCCTGAAGGTCCGCCCCGAACAGCATTTCCCCGTCCGGTGCCGTACGCTTCGGTTGCAGTGCGAGCGACGCTGCGGGAATGAATCCGCCGACGTCGGTGTCCCGGCCAATCAGGCATTCGACCACCACATCCTCGGCTCCAAGACCCTTGAGCTTGACCGCGACTTCGAGCGCAAACGGGTCACCGGCCTTTATTGCACCCGGTGGGGCACCCGCGAGCCGCACGCC
Organism: uncultured beta proteobacterium; assembly: GCA_963746955.1. GTDB lineage: Bacteria > Pseudomonadota > Gammaproteobacteria > Burkholderiales > Thiobacillaceae > DASQBT01. The sequence goes on from CAVVDR010000021.1 coordinate 9,746, forward strand.
AATCCCGGGCCAGGCGTCGAGCACACGCTTTTTCCAGGTCGCCAGTTCCCGCGCGCCTGCGCCTGCGTTGCGACCCAGTGCATCACCGTGCCGGATCGCCGGCGCATAAAGTTCGCGCAGATAATCCATGCTCATGCGAATGGTGTTGAAGCGCGGCAGTATGGTTTTCATCGAGGTCTTGGATTTCTTCACCCAGTCTTCAGGCTCGCCCTGGGCATTGCGCGTATAGAACAGAGGGACGACCTGATCTTCCAGAAGACTGAGCAGTTCGCCGGCCTCCTGTGCGTCCCGCTCCTGGGCAGAAAGCTCGGGGCGCGGCGTGACGGCCCAGCCGTTCTCACCATCGTAAGCTTCGGCCCACCAGCCATCGAGCACGCTCAGGTTGATCCCGCCATTGAGCGCCGCCTTCATGCCTGAAGTGCCGGACGCCTCCATGGGGTAATCAGGGGTGTTGAGCCACACATCCATGCCTGGGAGCAGGTTGCGCGCCATTGCCAGGCTGTAATCCTCAAGCATCAGGACCCGGCCCTGGAATTCGGGCCGCATGCTGATTTCGTAGATCTGGCGCACCATCTCCTGACCGGGCTGGTCGGCCGGGTGTGCTTTGCCGGCAAAGACGAACACGACCGGCCGCTGGGGATCATTGACCATGCGAGCCAGGCGCGGCAGATCACGAAACAGCAGCGTGGCGCGCTTGTAGGTCGCGAAGCGGCGCGCGAATCCGACGAACAGCGTGTCGAGCGAGCGGGCATTCAGAAACCGCGTCAGGTGGGCAATCGCGGATTCGGTAAGCCCGTTGCGACGATACAGCAGGGTGGCGCGGTGGCGAGCGTCGTCGAACATACGCGCCTTGAGCACCTGGCGCGTACTGAGGAAGATGTGGTTCGGGATGCTGTCGATGAAGCCGCGCCAGAATGCTTCGTCCGTAAGCTTGGTGCGCCAGCCGCCGCCCATGTACATATCGAACAGGGCAACCCAGGACATACCAAGCATGGTGGGCAGGTGAACGCCGTTGGTGACATAGCCGAGCGGATTCTCCGCAGCGGGCACTTGGGGCCAGATATGCGACTCGCTTTCCGCTGCAACGCGGCCGTGGATGCGGCTCACGCCATTGTGAAAGCGTGAACCACGCAGCGCGAAGCTGGTCATGTTGAAGCCGTCCGGATGGTTCGGACTTGCGCCAAGCGCCAGAAAGCGCCTTTCGGAAAGCCCCAGCTTCGTAATGAAATCATCGAAATAGCCGCGCACGTGATCAACACGAAAGACGTCGTGGCCGGCAGGCACGGTGGTATGGGTGGTAAATACGGTGCTGGCGGCTACACGCTCGAGCGCGCTATCTGCGTCCATGCCCTGGTCGACATGCTCGCGGCAGCGTTCGAGTATCAGAAAAGCAGCATGACCTTCGTTCACGTGCCAAACGGCTGGGGAGTAGCCGAGGGAGCGGAGGGCGCGGACACCACCGATCCCGAATATGATTTCCTGCTGGATTCTGAGGTCCGTGTCGCTGTCGTACAGGTGATAAGTAATGAGACGGTCGGCGACGCTGTTCTCCGGTACGTCAGAGTCGAGCAGATAAAGCCTGACGTGACCTGCCCGCGCTTCCCATACCTTCAACTGCACGGTCCGACCCGGCAGTTCGACCTCGATGCGTACCTCGCGTTTCTCCTGGTCACGCGCCGGCGCGACGGGCAGGTCCGCTGCGTCGATATAGGGCTGATCAGCCTGCTGTTCCCCGTGAGAGAGGATGCGCTGGGTGAAGTAACCCTGATGGTAGAGCATCCCAATACCGATAAATGGCACCCAGAGATTGCTCATGGCCTTGAGATAGTCGGCGCTGAGTATTCCGAGACCGCCGGCATAGATCGGAATGCTTTCGTGAAATCCATATTCCGCGGAAAAATAGGCGACCACATCGTGCGCAGGATCGATGTAGTTCTCGATGCCCGAATGAGGCTTCTGCTCCAGATAGGTGTCATAGGCCGACAGCACCTGACGGAATTCCTCCAGCAGAATCGGATCCCGCGCGGCCGCATCGATCTTCCGCTGCGGGACCCTGCGCAGGAAGATCCTGGGGTTGCGCCCACAGGCTATCCAGGTCTCCTCGTCCAGGTGACGGAATAGGCGGCGTACGTTTCGTTCCCAGGTGAAATACAGGTCGCCTGCCAGATCATCCAGCCGGCTCAAGGATGGTGGAAGGACAGGTCGAACCTCGACACTGAAGGTGTTGGGCATGCTCTTAGTCTCCCCCTGAACGTTCCCGCGCATCCACCGCCATTGATCGGCCCTGCCGGCTCATGTCCTGAATGCATACACTAAAAACCGGATGTCGCTACCCCTTGCCGCTAATCCGGCAAGCCCCGCAATACCCGCATGTGGACCTCTTCGCGCCTTTGCCCTATAGTCTGCGTGCGGTCATCGAGACAGCACGCCGCGTACGCTGCAGGCGGGTCGTGCTGTTCTCGAATTCGGTTTTTACAAGACTAATTCGCATCGAGCAAGAGCGTACCATGGACGGAATCGCCCCATGCCCTATTCGCTGACTACCCTTCCCGCCTGGCAGGCGCTCAAGTTCCACCGCCGCAGCATCAGCCGGACGCCCATGCGCGCCCTGTTCGACAAGGACATCCAGCGCTTTGACCGGTTCTCGCAGGAGACCTGCGGCATCCTGTTCGATTATTCCAAGAACATCATCACCGATCACACGCTGGACCTGCTGGTCCAACTGGCTACCCAGGCCAAACTGGCCGACAAGATCACTGCCCTGTTCGAGGGCAAGAAACTCAACTTTACCGAGCACCGGGCTGCCTTGCATACGGCGTTGCGCGACCCGAAGCAGAGCGGACTGAAGGTGGATGGGCTGGATGCACGCAGGGCGGCGCATCAGGTGCTCGGGCAGATGGACGCGTTTGTCGAGACCGTGCACAGTGGACGCTGGCTGGGGCACAGCGGCAAACGCATTACCGACGTGGTCAACATCGGCATCGGCGGCTCCGACCTGGGACCCGCCCTGGTCGTCTCCGCCCTCAAGCCCTATGCCAAGCCCGGCATACGCGTGCATTACGCCTACACCATCGACCCGCGCGCAATCAACACCGTGCTGGAGGAAGTCGATCCGGAGACCACCCTATTCGTGGTGGTGTCGAAAACCTTCACCACCCAGGAGACGCTTGCCAATGCCAACACTGCGCGCACCTGGCTGGTGGCAAAGCTGGGCAGCGAACAGGCGGTGGCGAAACACTTCGTCGCCGTTTCCACCAACGCAGCGGCGGTCGAGCAATTCGGCATTGCGCCAGCCAACATGTTCGGCTTTTGGGACTGGGTCGGCGGGCGCTATTCGCTGTGGTCGGCGGTGGGCATGAGCATTGCTCTCTCCGTGGGCATGCCGCGGTTTCGCGAACTGCTGGCCGGCGCCCATGCGATGGACGAGCACTTCCGAACAGTACCATTCAAGCAAAACATGCCGGTCATCATGGCCGTGCTGGCACTCTGGTACGCGAACTTCTTCGCCGCCCGCACCCATGCCATCCTGCCTTATGACCTTCGCCTGTCGAGGCTGGACGCCTTCATCCAGCAACTGTCGATGGAAAGCAACGGCAAGTCCATCACGGCCCAAGGCCACCAGGTGGACTACGATACCTGCCCCGTGTATTGGGGCGGTTTGGGCAACTGCGGCCAGCATGCCTATTTCCAGTTGCTGCATCAGGGCACGCACCTGATCCCCGCCGACTTCATCGCCGTGGCCGCTCCACCCGATGCCAACTCGAGCATGCACGACCTGCTGCTTGCCAATTGCATGGCCCAGATGGAAGCACTGATGCGCGGCAAGACCGCAGACGAAGCGCAAGCAGAAATGAAAGCCCAGGGTTTGTCAGCCAGGGAGATCAAGCGCTTGCTGCCGCACAAGCTGTTCCCCGGCAACCGGCCCAGCAACATGCTGCTGCTAAAGCGCCTCGATCCCTACACGCTGGGCGCCCTGCTCGCCGCATACGAACACAAGACCTTCGTCGAGGGCATGCTGTGGGACATCAACCCCTTCGACCAGTGGGGTGTGGAATATGGCAAGCAACTCGCCAAGATTGTGGAGAAGGACCTGGCCGCCGCGGCGCCATCAAGCAACCACGACTGTTCGACCAACGGTTTGATCAACGCCTACAAGCATTTCAGGGCTCAGGCCAAAGGAGCCTGAGGCCGTCACAACCAGGCGGGTTGCAGCACTTGGCGCAGCTCAGGACGCGGCCCATCGGGCGTGTTACACATTGTTACATCCTCATCTGTTTGCGCGGGAACGAGTCGCACAGCCGGTCCATCTTACGTATGCGAAGTTTTCAAACGGAGGTGGGCCATGACCTTAAAACTCTTGCTGTTGACCATAGTTGCGGGCATCACCCTGAGCCTGTCAGGCTGCGTCGTGTACGATCGCGATCACGGCGCCTATTATCGCGATCATGATCATCACTATCAGAACCGCGACTACGGCCGCCGCCACGACGACTACCACGATCGATATCAGCGTTAGGCTTGCTCGTTGCGGAAGTCAGGCTGAGCTGCCTGCTCTTTATTAAGGCGTGTTGACGCGCCCTAATAAAGCCTGTCGCGCGGGCTGGCCCATGCTGCCAGCAGGCGCACCACGCCGTAGGCCAGCCAGTCTCGGGTTCTCTGCACCAGGGTACGCCCGGCCCAGAAGCGGAGCTCTGTCTTTACGCTCTGATGCGTCATCGCGGACTGCAAGCTGGCTCTCAGTTCGCCTGCAAACACCTTGTCTTCAACCACTATATTGGCCTCGCGCGAAAGTATCAGGCTGAACGGATCAAGATTGCTGGATCCGACCGTGGCCCAGTGTCCATCTATGACCGCCGCCTTCGCATGGAGGTTGGCAACCTGATATTGATAGATGGCAACACCTGCGCCCAGGAGCTGACCGTACAACGCATGGGAAGCATGATGCTCCAGGAAGTATTCCATCCGTCCCTGCAGCAACAGGGTAACGGCCACGCCGCGGCGAGCAGCTTCGGTCAGCGCTCTGCGCAGGCGCCGTCCGGGCAGAAAGTAGGCGTTGGCGATGATGATTTCCTCGCGGGCATGGCCGATGGCGGACAAGTAGATGCGCTCGATATCTCTGCGGTGGAACAGATTGTCGCGGATCACCAGCGCCGCGCGCTGCCGGCCGAATGGCACGGGCACCACCGGGAGTGCCAGTTCCTGCGGCCGGCTTTGCTCCGTGGCCCACTCCAGCATATTCCACAGCCTGGCCATCTGTTTCCGAACCTCAAGCACCAGCGGACCCTGGATTTGCACCGTGTGGTCAAACCTGGGTTGCGTGATACCGGGTACGTCCAGATCGTCCTGGATATTGATCCCGCCCGCAAAAGCCACAGTCCCGTCAATGCAGGCCAGCTTGCGATGCAGGCGGCGCAGGCGATGGCGCTTCAAATGCAGCCAGCCGCGCTTGGGCCGGTAGAGATGAAGCGCCACCCCCGCTGCTTGCATGCCCCTGAAGAAATCCGCCGGAGTGGCATTGGACCCGAAGGCGTCCACCAACAGTCGCACTTTCACGCCTCTTCCGGCGGCATCTTCCAGTGCAGAGGCAATCGACTCACCGACCACGTCATTCTTGAAAATGTAGGTTTCCAGAAAGATTTCCTGTTGGGCCTGCCGAATCGCGGTTTCCAGGGCGGGAAAGAACATGCCCCCGTTTTGCAGCAGGCTTAGCTGATTGGCGGAAACAAAATGCAGCGGCTTGAGGGGGAAGAAAGCGGGCGGGGAAGTTCGGCTCATGCCGCAATCAGGGTCGCCGTCAATGCGGCGTGATCGGAAAATCGCCGCCACGGAAAGCCTGAATGCACGTCTGCGTTGCGCACCTGGAAGCCGCGCGTGTAGATGCGGTCAAGCTGGAAGATGGGCATCGCGGAGGGAAAACTCTTGGCCGGTTGGCCCTGGTGGGCTTCAAACACTTCACTCAAGCCCAATTCCTTGCGCATGTAGTGGCAAGCCCGAGTGCGCCAGTCATTGAAATCCCCGGCTAGAATCAGCGCCGCGTCATCTGGCACCATTTCATGGATGCGCCGGGAAATCATGTCTATCTGCCGCCGCCGCCCGCCCTCGGTGAGGCCCAGATGCACGTTGATGCAGTGCAGGGGCTGCGACAAGCCAGGCAGTTCCAGTTCGCAATGCAGCATGCCGCGTGCCTCGAAGGCGTGCGCGGAGATATCCACATTGTTCCAGCGCAGGATGGGGTAGCGGGACAGGATGGCATTGCCATGATGGCCATGGTTGTAAACGGAATTCTTGCCATAGGCAAAATCGGCGAAGACTTTATCGGCGAGGAACTCGTGTTGGGGCTGATCCGGCCAATGGCTGAAGTGGCTGGCGCGCTGATCGTGGGTGCCCTGCACTTCCTGCAGAAACACGATTTCCGCTCCCAGTTGCCTGAGTTGATCGCGCACTTCATGGACGGTCAGCCGCCGGTTGAAATGCGACAGCCCCTTGTGGATGTTGTAGCTGGCGATATGGAGAGGCAAGGTCATTGTCTATTGAGCGAACATTTCATGAAATGAATTCCCGATCAATAATAACCGAGGTTGCATGATCGCAAGCGCCCCGGTTTCGTTGCTCTTCCCACCCTTCCTCTTGGCCCATCGCGATTTTGCCGACTCGGCGCCCGCCAGTACAATTCGCTGATATTTCATTGCGCCGCATCCATTGTGACCTGCAAATTATCCACGGCCTGCGGCGTCATCGGGCGCCGGCACAAAACCAACCGCATGGGGTTGGCCGATGCGCCTGGGCACGGGGCCGCCGATTACAGTTGCCGCCATGGCAAGAGGGCGCTCCCAACCCGAACGATGACGGGGCAGTCACCGGCGGCACGGGCGCGATAATGGAAATCCCCTGCGCGCCCGCATTCCAGGCTCCGGCACGCGGCCGAGGGAGGCTGGCGGTCGAGGTGAACGACCTGATCAAGCAATTCAAGCCGGGAGCGCCGCCCGCTCTCAACAAGCTCTCGCTCGCAGTGCAACAAAATGTCATCTACGGTATCCTGGGGCCGAACGGGGCCGGCAAGACAACCCTGCTCTCCATCCTGTGCGGCCTGCTCAAGCCAACCTCCGGCTCGGTGCGGGTTGGCGGCCTGGACATGCTGAGCGCCGCCGCCGAAGTCAAACACCTGCTGGGTGCGGTCCCCCAGGAACCGGCCCTCTATCCCACCCTCACTGCGCGCGAGAACCTGGAATACTTCGGCCGCATGCAAAACCTCACCGGCGAACGGCTTGAGGAACGGGTGCAGGCCTGCCTTGACCTGGCGCAGATCGTCGATCAGGCCAACACTCCGGTGGAACACTTTTCAGGCGGCTTCAAGCGCCGCCTCAACCTGGTGATCGGGCTGATTCATGAACCGCAAATCCTCATTCTCGATGAGCCGACGGTTGCGATCGATCCGCTTTCCCGCTCGCTGATCCACCAGCGGCTGCGCGAATTGCATGCGACCGGCGTCACCATCCTGATCTCGACCCATTACATGGACGAGGCCGAGCAGCTCTGCCACGAGGTAGCCATCTTGAACCATGGCCTGATCGTGACCAAAGGCGGCGTGCAGGAACTGCTCAACTCGCAGCGCGACGAGGTCATCCAGATCCGGCTGGATCGCGAGCCCCCGGCTGGTCTGGGCGATGTGCTGCGCCAGTTGCGCGAAGTGGGTGACTTCAGCATCAGCGGCCGCTGCCTGCGGGCCACCGGCGCGCACACCGACCAGACGGCTCTGGCGCTCATGCAGGCGCTCAAGGATGCGAAGGTGGGGGTGGAATCCATGGCCTACGGGGGCTCCCACCTGGAGCAGATCTTCCTCAATGCGGTCGAAGAAGAAGCGGGCAAGTGAGCCTGAGGTCGAGCACCATCGGCGAACTTTCCCGCTTTCGTGCCAGCGTCATGAAGGATACGCGCATCATCCTGCGCGACCGGAAGGCCCTGGCGCTGTTCTTGATCATGCCGGTCTTGTTCGTGCTGATTCTGTCCCTGGCACTCAGGGATGCCTTCGGCGACCGCCCCGGCGCCTCCTTCCCGGTTCTGGTCGTGACCCAGGACAAGGCGGAGGTGGCGCAGGGAGTGATCCGCGCGCTGCGCGCCAATCCCCATATCCGGCTTGCCCTGGCCGAACGGGCGACCGAAGATCAGGTCAGGCGCTGGCTGCGGGACGGGCGCTATAGATTCGCAATCCTCATCCCCGCCCGGGCCACCGAACAGGCGCGGCGCCGGGTGGGAGAAATCCTCGCCGGGGTACCGCCGGACTTGCGCCTGGAAAAGGCAGTGGAGGTTCACGTGCTGGCGGACCCGGAACTGCGCTCCGATTACCGCAGGGTACTGGAAGGGGCGCTGGACCTTGCTCTCCACGGCGCCGGCATGCGGCTCGGACGCGAGCAGCTGGACCAGATTCTGCGCCTCAACCTGGGCAAAAATTACGTGCCCCTGCCCGACATGAAGGAGTCCCGGCTGTTCGCCCCGCTGCACAGCGACCTGGTGAGTCGCGATCACAACGATATCACCCCCACCGCGGTGCAGCAGAATGCGCCGGCCTGGACTTTGCTGGCCATGTTCTTCCTCACCGTGCCTCTGTCGGTATCCTTCATCCGCGAGCGCGAGCAGGGCAACCTGTTTCGCTTGCAGACCATGACGGTGCCGGCCTGGGTAGTGCTGGGGGGCAAGGCCGTGCCTTTCTTCGTGATCAACCAGATCCAGATGGGCTCAATCCTGGCAGTCAGCGTATACCTGCTGCCCTTGCTGGGCGGTGATCGGCTTGACCTTGGCAATGCCCCGCTGGCTATCCTGCTGCTGGGGGCCGCAGCCAGTCTGGCGGCGATCGGCTTTGGCATTGTCGTGTCGATGTATGCCAAGACCGCCGAGCAGGCCGCCAGCTTCAGCTCCGCTGCGGTCATGATCATGGCCGCCTTGGGTGGCATCCTGGTACCCAAGGCCGTGATGCCGCCGTTTATGCAGAAGCTGGCTGTGCTTTCACCCCTGTCCTGGGGACTGGACGGCTTTCTTGACGTGTTCGTGCGCGGCGCCGGTATCAGCGAAATGCTGCCGGAAGCGCTGGCCCTGCTCGCCTTCTCCGCGGTTTGCCACGGCATCGCGATCTTGCGCTATCAGGGCCGGATATGAACGCGATTGCCAGAGTTGACGCCTAGGGACCGGCAGCGGCGCGGCGCGCCATCTCCTGCGCCATGGCCTCCAGGCGGACCTTGGTATCCTGGCGGAAAATATCGATAGTCATCTGCGGCGGCAAGGGAAAGCCCGGGTCCACTATGGAGCGATAGATCAGGCGCACCGGAAACTTGCCCTGGATCTGCCATTCACCCTCCAATGCCTTGATGTTGCCGGCGACGCGCTGAAAACGCAGACCCTTGTTCGGGGTTTCCTCCACCGCGGCGATGACCACCACAGGAAACGCGGGCAACCACGGAATCCTGCCACGCTGCTCGACCAGCAGCGGTTCACCCGGCTGGGAGACGACCCGGCTCACCAGCAGGTCAGGCACGAAGTCCGCCCAGTGGTTGTAATCGCTGAGCACTTGCCACGCGGTCTTGCGGTCCACGCTGGTGGGAATCGTTGCGGAGATGTGGATCACGTTGGCATCGGGCGCCACCTGGACCTCGGCCTCGGCCTGGGCCGAGCAGCTGAACAGCCACAGCAGGGTCAGGCCCATGTGCCCCATGACTTCGGCCCTCACGTTCACCGCTTCCATTGGTAAGTTTGACGCCTTAGCATCTCGCGACCGATGGCCTCTAACATGCGCTCGATGTCCGCCTGGATCAGCACGGAGTCACCCGGCGCGCGCGGTGAGAGCAAACCTGGCTCCATTTGCGCATAGTAGGTAATGCGCACCCCGCCTTTGAGCGGGAGCAGGCGCCACTCCCCGTGCATGTCCTTCAGCGTACCGGCAAGCTGGTGGAAAGCGATGCGCGAAGGTGGCGCCTCGTCCATCTGCATGAGAACCTCGAAAGGCGCATCCAGAATCAGCCAGGACTTCTCGCCACGTTGAAACACCCGGTGCGGCTGCCCCGGTTTACTGACCACGCGGGACTCATGCATGTCCGGCACAAATCCGGCCAGCCGGTCGTAGTCGGTCAACACTGCCCAGGCCGACCGGACGTCCACTGGGACGTCGATAAAGGCCCTGACGGTTATGGTACCGAGGATCATGCTGCGGTCGACGTCCACGATTGCGCGCAGGCCGGGTTCTGCGAGTGCGGACCGCGGGATCCAGACAAGGGATGCCAGCGCAGTTAGATAGGCGAGAGCGTGGCGCCGATTCATCAAAAGTCCTCTGATCGGTTGCGGGAAGTGCAACAACTCAATTCTGCCACAAGCTGAGCAATGCTACGGCTTCAGGATGGCCCCCGACTGCCGGACCAGACTGCGGATGGCTTCGGCATTGGTGGGCGAGAAGCATTTGGCCGCCGCCTGCTCCGCCGGCAGCCACTGGTAGTTCAGATGCTCTGCCGGCGCCAGGCTAACCGGCATGGGCGCGGGCACTTCCAGGCCAAAGACATGCTCGGTATTGTGCGTGGTGCCTGGCGCATAGCGGTGCCGGAAGCACTGAAAAATTTCGTACACATTGGTCTGGATCCAGTCCGTCAGCAGGTAGGCCTGGGCATCCAGGCCCGTCTCTTCCCTGACTTCGCGGATTGCGGTCTGCAACAGGGTTTCCTGGGGGTCCTGCGAGCCTGTCACCGACTGCCACCAGCCGGGGTGGTCGGCGCGCTCCAACAGCAGCACCTGATTGTCGGGCGCATGAATCACCACCAGGACCGACACGGGAGCCTTGTACGACTGGCGCATTTACGCGGAGGCAATAGCAGTGGCAGAGGAACGCATTGCTATCTGTCTCTCCATTCCCTCTGATAGGGCTGTGTAAAGGCTTCTTAGCCCGCAGGCGTGGAATTGCGCAGGCGGATGTGCAGTTCGCGCAGCTGCTTTTCGTCCACCTGGTTGGGGGCGTCGGTCATCAGGTCGTTGGCGCGCTGGGTTTTCGGAAAGGCAATCACATCGCGTATCGACTCGGCCCCTGCGACCAGCGTGACCAGGCGGTCGAGACCGAAGGCCAGCCCGCCGTGCGGTGGCGCGCCGTATTGCAGTGCATCGAGCAGGAAACCGAATTTGGCACGCTGTTCCTCGCGGCTGATATCGAGCGCGGCAAAGACTTTTTCCTGCACGTCCTCGCGATGATTCCGGATCGAACCGCCGCCTACTTCCCAGCCGTTAAGCACCATGTCGTAGGCGCGTGACAGGCAGCCACCCGGATTGGATTCGAGCATGTCTTCATGACCTGGCTTGGCCGCAGTGAAGGGATGATGGAGGGCGACCCAGCGCTTCGCTTCCTCGTCATATTCGAACATGGGGAAGTCCACCACCCACAAGGGTGTCCACGCCGCACCGGTCAGATAACCTTTCTCGTGGCCGATCTTTGCGCGCAACGCGCCCAGGGCATCATTCACCACTTTGGTGGAATCCGCGCCGAAGAAGATCAGGTCGCCGTCCTGCGCGCCGGTGCGCTCCAGCACAGCTTTCAACGCCGCATCGTGCAGATTCTTGACTATGGGCGACTGGAGGCCCTCGCGGCCTTTGGCCTGGTCGTTGACCTTGATCCAGGCCAGGCCCTTGGCGCCGTAGATCTTGACGAATTCGGTGTGGCTGTCGATCTCGCCGCGCGACAACTCGCCGCCACCAGGTATCCTCAGCGCGGCCACCCGGCCGTTGGCGCTGTTGGCCGGGCCGGAGAAGACCTTGAAGTCAACTTCTTTCATCACGTCGGTGAGTTCAGTGAGTTCCAGCTTGACTCGCATGTCTGGCTTGTCGGAGCCGTACTTATTCATGGCCTGGCGCCAGCTCATCCGCGGAAAGGGATCGGGAAGCTCCACACCCGCCACGGTCTTGAAGGTCGCACGGATCATGCCTTCCACCAGATCCATCACATCTTCTTCATTCACAAATGACATTTCCAGGTCGACCTGGGTGAACTCGGGTTGGCGGTCGGCGCGCAGATCCTCATCGCGGAAGCACTTGGTGATCTGAAAATAGCGGTCATAGCCCGCCACCATGAGGAGCTGTTTGAACAGCTGGGGCGACTGGGGAAGCGCATAGAACATGCCGGCGTGAACCCGTGAAGGCACCAGGTAATCGCGCGCTCCCTCCGGCGTAGAACGGGTCAGCATGGGGGTTTCCACCTCCATGAAGCCATGGGCATCCAGATGGTCGCGCATGGTCTTGGCCATGCGGTAACGCAGCGCCAGGTTCTTCTGCATGGGCTCGCGACGCAGATCCAGGTAGCGGTAGGTCAGCCGGGTATTTTCGTTGATGTTGTCGTCATCGATCAGGAAGGGCGGCGTGGCAGCCGTATTGAGCACTTCGATCTGCCGCGCCAGCACCTCGATTTGGCCTGTAGGCATATTGGGATTGGCGGTGCCTTCCGGCCGTGCGCGAACCAGGCCGCTGATGCGCAGCACAAATTCGTGGCGAATCTCCTCTGCACGCCTGAAATCCTCGCCCATGTCGGGATCGCACACGATCTGCACCAAACCGTAGCGGTCGCGCAGGTCGATGAAGATGACTCCGCCGTGATCCCGCCGGCGATGGGCCCAGCCACAGAATGCAACGGTTTGACCGATATGGCGGGCGTTGACTTCACCGCAGGTATGGGAACGCATCATGATGAATCTGCTTTATTGCCCGCAAGTCGCGAACGCAACGGGGCCGAACCCGGCTTAACCCCGATGGTTGCCACCCCCATCGAGACAATGACCTTAAGGGCGTCTTCCACCGTCATGTTCAGTTCGATGGATTCGCTCTTCTTGACGTAGAAATAAAACCCGTTGACCGGACTCGGGGTGGTGGGGATGAACACACCCACATGCTCGTCATCCAGTTTGCCTTTCACGACCTCGGGCATATTGGTCTGAAACGCAATCGACCAGGCCTCGGGGTGGGGATACCGCACCAGCAGCACTTTCTTGAACGCCTGCCCTTCGCTGGAAAACAGGGTATCAGATACCTGCTTGACGCTGTTGTAGATGGTCTTGACCACCGGAATCCTGAGCAACAGCGATTCCCAGAAGTCAACCAGCTTCTGGCCCATGATATTCGCCGTCGCCAGGCCGGTCAGGAAGATCACCAGCAAGGTCAGGATCACTCCCAACCCGGGAATGCTAAAGCCCAGCCAGGCCTCAGGACGCCAGGCCGCCGGCAATAGCAACAGGCTCATGTCCATGGTACCGATCAGCAGGCTCAGCACCCACAAGGTAATGCCCAGCGGCACCCATATCAGTAAGCCGGTAACGAAATAACGTTTCACAATAAAAAAGGCGGGCGGCCTAGGCCGCCCAGTTCCCGAGTCAGGTTGTGCATTCAATTCAGCTGCAGGCGCCGCAGCCCCCGGATCCACAGGCGTGGGCAGGCGCGTCCTCTTTCTTTTCGGCCGGCTTCTCGCCTGGTTTTTCGGCTGGCTTGGCTCCGCCCTTGAAGTCGGTCGCATACCAGCCGCTGCCCTTGAGCGCGAAGCCGGCTGCGGTCACCTGTTTGGTGAAGGACTGCGCCCCGCATTGCGGACACACACTCAGCGGCGCGTCGGCGAGCCTTTGCATGACATCTTCCCGATGGCCGCAGGCGCTACATTGGTAAGCATAGATGGGCATGATCTGTCCCCGAAGGTAAAACAAGGGCTTATTTTATCAAACCCTTATGAAGCTTGCATCACCAGGATAAAGAAATGCTGCCGTATACCCGCCGGTCGAATGTATTGTCGTTGCGGAATTCCGCGTAGTCGGCACCCAGATTTTGGCCCACCAGGGCCAGTTCCGCCTGGTGCCCACCCAGGCTCAACTGCTTGGCCACGCGCGCGTCAATCCGCGTGTAGGCGCGCGTAATATCGCCTTCTTCCATCCATTTCATGGAACCGACGCGGTAGAGGCCAACGCTGGCCTCCCAACTGTCGGGCAGCTTGAAGATCGCCAGTCCGGAGAAATTGTTCTTCGGCGCCGAGTCCATGATGTCCCTGTCGTTAGGGGGCTTCTTCGCAACGTCAATAGAAGAAATGCTCACGCGCGCATAGGACAGGACCAGATCCATCCACCTCTCCGGCTTCCAGCGCGCCTGTATGTCCGCGCCGCGGATGTCCGCGTGGTTCAGATTGAAGGCCTGGAACACTTCCGGCGGGGGCGCCGGATTGACTTGCTGGTTGCCAATGATCTTGCTCACGCTGTCATTGAAAAGCCGCGCGTCGATCTGCAGGTGCAAGCGGCGAATGTTGCCAACGTAGCCGACTTCCCGTGACACGATGCGCTCCGACTGCAAGTCAATGCCGGGAGCAAAGCCATGGCCAAGGAAGCCCTTGCTCGTCAGTATGGGATTATTGACCTCGCCATGGTCCTCGAAGAAAGTGGGCGAGCGGTAGGCCTGGGAGATTGAAGCCCGCAAGGCATGGTCAGGCGCGAGCTCGTAATTGAGGGCCAGGCGGGGCGACAGATCAAGCCCGCTCAGGTAATGGTGTTCCGCCATCACGCCGCCATTGACCGTCCAGCGGCCGGAGGGCCGCCATTCCAGGTTGCCGAACAGCCGGTACAGCGCGCCAGTGCGAGCGTCGCCAAAGTTGAAATACAAGGCCGATTCCGCGCTTTCCCAGCGGCCTTCCGCGCCCCAAACCAGACGCGTGCTGTTCGTTGGCCGGGTGGTCATCTGGAATTCCAGATCATCACGTAATTGCTTGTTGCCGATATCGAGCAGGCCAATCGTCGGAATCTGCAGCGGCTCTTCCTGCCTGTTTCGGATGTGGTAGAACTGCAAGGACCAGTCAGTGTCCGGGCTCACCACGCGGTGGAAGCGAAGCTGGAAATGGTCGGCGCCCACGTCCGGTGTGCGAACGAAAGAGGCATCGCCCATGATCCAGTCGGTGCGACTCAGCGCCAAGTCGGCGGTGATGTCGTCGGTATTGGACAACTGGTAGTCGGCGCGAAGATCCAGCAGGCGGGTATCGCTCTTGTCGGGCTGGGAGGCAAACCGGTCGCGCTTTTGTTCTGACAGGGTCAGTCTGTAGCGCAGCGCATCGCTTCCGCCGCCGTAGCGGAACGATGCGCCGCGCATGCCCTGTTGCCCATACTGTGCGGAAACATTGGCGCCCGCTGCCTGGTCCGCTGTCATGGTGATGATGTTGATGACGCCAAAGAAGGCGTTCGAGCCATAGGCAGCGGAATTGGGGCCGCGAACCACTTCTATGCGCTCGATGTCGTCTATGGAAAGTGGCAGCGAAGTCCAGGGCACCTCGCCAAACCCCGGCGTGTAGACCGATCGGCCATCTATCAAGACCTGCATGCGGCGCGAAAATGCATCCGCCATGCCGTGGTAACCCACGCCCCAAGTGTTCTCGCGGGTATAGGCCACGGTAAAGCCCGGCACCAGCCGAAACAGATCGGGAATGTCGCGGAAGCCCGACGCCCGTATCATGTCGCGGTCAATGATCGTGACCGCTGCAGGGGCCTGCCCCAAAGGCTGGGACAGACGTGATGCCGTCAGCACCACCGGCACGTCGCCAAGAAAATCCGCCTCGGTCAGACCATCGGGTGCCCCGGCTGCCTGGGCGCAAGCTACACAGCCAAGCAGCCCGGCGCCAAGGGTATCAAGTCTGAGAGAACGGAAATACAGGCCATGCCTGCTCCGGCACTCTTTGCTGCTTGCCAATTCCTCTCCCTTGTACAGCTATTTGTGGCCTGCAATTCGGGCCCGGGCGGGCCGATTACATTATTCTTATTCTTGTCTTTATGCGCCGCTCTGCAATGCCTTCGCCTTAGAACGGGATGTCGTCCGCAAAATCGTCGAACCCGCCGCCGCCGGACGAAACCGGCGCCGGACTGGGCGCGGCGCCGCTGCTGCGGCCGCCCTCGCTGTCCATCTCGGCCATGCCGCCGCCTTTGCTCCCCAGCATCTGCATCCGGTCGCCACGAATTTCCGTGGTATAGCGGTCTTTGCCTTCCTTGTCCTGCCATTTGCGGGTGCGAATCGAACCTTCGATGTAGACCGGGCTGCCCTTCTTCAAGTATTGCCCGCACACTTCGGCGATGCGTCCGAAGAAGCTGATGCGGTGCCATTCGGTCACTTCCTGCATATCGCCGTTCTTGTCCTTGAATTTTTCCGTCGTCGCAATGGAAAAATTTGCCACCGCTTCGCCACTCGGCAGATAGCGCATTTCCGGGTCCTTGCCCAGATTGCCGATCAACATGACTTTATTCAGCGATGCCATCAGGCTTCTCCTTGCAATAATCTTAGCGCGGTGGCTTCATCCCAGCCGCTCAGTTTAACTTTCAGCATGGCCACCCCTTCGTCCGCCAGCACGGCCGCCTCCACCACGCCGGCCAAACGGGTAAGGGCGGAGCGCAATTCCTGGGCGCGAGCCGCATCCAAGCCATCGACGTGGAACATGCGGGTCCGGACCGCGGGCGGCGCCCGCATGCCCAGCGCCAGCACCAGCCATCCTCCCATCAGCACCGCGCACAATGCAAACACCGGGCCGAAGCCCTGATGCTGGGCCAGCCAGCCGCCGGCAACGCCGCCGGCAAACAAGCCCAGCGACTGGGAAGTATTGTACACGCCCATGGCCGTGCCCTTGGCGGACGCGGGGGCGAGCTTGGAAATCAGCGAGGGCAAGGTGGCCTCAAGCAGGTTGAACGCGACAAAGTAAGCGAACAGGGAGGCGACCAGCCCGTCGAAATTGTGCAGGGACTGGGACAGCGCGACCTGCGCCGCCAGCATCAAGGCCACCGATCCGACAAAAATCGGCTTCAGCTTGCCGCGCTTTTCCCCCACGATGATGCCCGGCACCGCCAGCAGGAAGGAGCCGAGCACCACCGGGAGATACACCCACCAGTGGTGTTCCTTTGGCAGGCCGGCATAATTCGCCAGGGCTACCGGCAGCACCACAAACATCGCCATCTGCGCAGTATGCAGGGCGAAAATTCCGTAGTTCAGGCGCAGCAGCTGGGGATCTCTCAGCACATCCTTGAGCCGCGCCGGGTTGGCTTCGGCATCCGCATGGAAGCGGGACAGCAGGGGCTTGGGCACATACAACATCACCACGCCTATCGCGGCCAGGGCCAGCACCCCGGTCATGGCAAAGATTCCCGGCACGCCTATCCACTTGTCCAACACCGGTCCCAGAACCAGAGCAGCCGCGAAGCTCAGCCCGATCGTGGCACCGATCGAAGCCATGGCCTTGGTCCGGTGCTCCTCGCGGGTAAGGTCCGCCAGCAGCGCGGAGACCACGGCGGAAACTGCGCCCGCCCCCTGGATCACCCGGCCGATGATGACGCCGTCGATCGTGCTTGCGGCGGCCGCCACGAAGCTGCCCAAGGCAAACAACAGCAGGCCGAACACGATCACCCGCTTGCGCCCGATCCGGTCGGAAATCATGCCAAAGGGCAATTGCAGCAGGGCCTGCGTCAATCCATAGGCGCCCAAGGCCAGGCCCACCATGAAGTGATTGTCCCCCCCGGGAATATGGGCGGCATAGAGGGCGAATACCGGCAGGATGAGAAACATCCCCAGCATGCGCAAACCGTATATGGCCGCCAATCCCGCCATGGCGCGGTGTTCGGTGCGACTCAGAGCGTCAGAGATATCCAAGTGAATTCGACTAGAGAATGACTATGCCAATGGCGTATATTATCAGGTTGGCCCGGCCTTTCATGGGCGTTCGGATAGCGTCATGGACTACATTCGCGTGCGGGGCGCCCGCACCCACAATCTCAAGAACATCAATCTTGATTTGCCACGCAATCAGCTGGTGGTAATCACCGGCCTGTCGGGCTCGGGCAAGTCTTCGCTGGCTTTCGACACCCTGTACGCCGAAGGCCAGCGCCGTTATGTCGAATCGCTATCGGCCTATGCCCGGCAGTTCCTGCAACTGATGGAAAAGCCCGACGTGGACCTGATCGAGGGCCTCTCCCCAGCCATTTCCATTGAGCAAAAGGCAACCTCGCACAATCCCCGTTCCACCGTAGGCACGGTCACCGAAATCCATGACTACCTGCGCCTGCTGTATGCCAGGGTCGGCGAGCCGCGCTGCCCGCAACACGGCATCACGCTCGCGGCGCAAACCGTGTCCCAGATGGTCGATCAGGTCCTGACCCTGCCCGAGGACACCAGGCTGATGATCCTCGCACCCTTGGTGGTGGGCCGCAAGGGCGAGAACCTGGACCTGTTCGAGGAACTGCAAGCACAGGGTTTTGTGCGCGTCCGGGCGGACGGCAGGGTGTGCGAGCTGGATTCCGTGCCCAAGCTGGACAAGAACAAGAAGCACACCATCGAGGTGGTGGTGGACCGTCTCAAGGTCCGGATGGACGCCAAGCAGCGGCTGGCGGAATCGCTGGAGACCGCCCTGCGCCACGCGGACGGCAAGGCCCTGGCAATTGATATGGACAGCGCGCAGGAGCACCTGTTCTCGGCCAAGTTTTCCTGCCCGCTGTGCGACTACGCGCTGCCCGAGCTTGAGCCGCGGCTGTTCTCCTTCAACAATCCCATGGGCGCCTGCACGGAATGCGACGGCCTGGGCGTGGTGTCGTTCTTCGATCCGTTGCGGGTGGTGGCTTTTCCGCATCTGTCGCTGGCCTCGGGGGCGGTCAAGGGCTGGGACAGGCGCAATCATTTCTTCTACCAGATGCTCCAGAGCCTGGCGCTGCACTATGGCTTCGAACTGGACAAGCAATTCGATTCATTGCCGCAACGGATCCAGGACATCATTCTGTACGGCAGCGGCAAGGAGGAAATCAGCTTCAAGTATCTGGGTGAAAAAGGTGGCTGGCGACCGCGCAAGCATGCGTTTGAGGGAATACTGAAAAGCCTGGAGCGACGCTACCGCGAGACCGATTCCATCACGGTGCGCGAGGAATTGGCCAAGTTCCTCAACAACAAGCCCTGCCCGAAATGCGAGGGCACCCGGCTGCGCGTGGAAGCGCGCCATGTGCTGGTGGCTGACAAGGCCATCTTCGAAGTCAGCCACTGGCCGCTGAAGGATACCCTGGCCTTTTTCGACAGCCTCAGGCTGGAAGGCCACCGCGCCCAGATTGCGGAACGGATCGTCAAGGAAATTTCCGCCCGCCTGGGATTCCTTAACAACGTCGGACTCGACTATCTGAGCCTGGACCGATCCGCCGACACGCTTTCGGGCGGCGAGGCGCAGCGCATTCGGCTGGCTTCGCAGATCGGCTCCGGTCTCACCGGCGTGATGTACGTGCTGGACGAGCCGTCCATCGGCCTGCACCAGCGCGACAACGACCGGCTGCTGGGCACCCTGAGGCATTTGCGGGATCTGGGCAATTCAGTCCTGGTGGTGGAGCACGACGAAGAGGCTATCCGCAGCGCGGACTATGTGGTGGACATGGGCCCCGGTGCGGGCGAACACGGCGGCGAAGTGGTGGCGGAGGGCACGCCCGACATCGTAACCCGCAATCCCGCCTCGCTCACCGGCCTGTATCTGTCCGGCAAGAGGGCCATCCCGATACCGAAGAAACGCCGCAGGCGGGATGCAACTCGCATCCTGCAACTGACCGGAGCCATGGGCAACAATCTCAAGCAGGTCGACCTGCGCCTGCCCTTGGGCCTGATGGTCTGCGTCACCGGCGTATCTGGTTCGGGCAAGTCCACCCTGATCAACGACACGCTCTACCGCGCCACCGCGCGGCACCTGTATGGTTCCAGCGAGGAACCGGCACCCTACGGCGAGATCCACGGTCTGGAGTTCTTCGACAAGGTCATCAGCGTGGACCAGGCCCCGATCGGCCGCACGCCCCGCTCCAATCCGGCAACGTATACCGGCCTGTTCACCCCGATCCGCGAGCTGTTCGCCGGGGTGCCCGAATCCCGCACGCGCGGCTATGGACCGGGCCGTTTCTCCTTCAATGTCAAGGGCGGACGCTGCGAAGCCTGCCAGGGCGACGGCGTAATCAAGGTCGAAATGCATTTCCTGCCGGATATCTATGTGGCCTGCGACGTCTGCCACGGCCAGCGCTACAACCGGGAAACCCTGGAAGTTCAGTACAAGGGCAAGACCATCCACGACGTGCTCAACCTGACGGTGGAAGACGCGCTGGCGTTCTTCGGCGCCGTGCCGGTGGTAGCGAGGAAACTGCAGACCCTGATGGATGTGGGTCTGGGTTATGTCAAGCTAGGTCAGTCTGCCACCACTCTCTCCGGCGGCGAGGCCCAGCGGGTAAAGCTCTCGCTCGAACTGTCCAAGCGCGATACCGGCCGCACCCTGTACATCCTCGACGAACCCACCACCGGCCTGCACTTTGCCGACATCGAACTGCTGCTCAAAGTGCTGCAGCGGCTTACTGAACAGGGCAATACCGTGGTTGTGATCGAGCACAATCTGGATGTGATCAAGACCGCCGACTGGCTTGTCGATCTCGGTCCCGAAGGCGGCGCGGGGGGCGGCGAGATCATCGCCGAAGGCACGCCGGAAGAAGTAGCGAAGAATCCCGCCAGCTATACCGGGTTTTACCTGGAGCAGATGTTCCGGCGCAAAACAGGCAGCGCACGGAGTGCGCAAGCGTAGATTTTCGATCCAGCCGCCCAAACCGCGAATCGACTATGAACAGGTATTTGGCCGGGGCCAGCAAATTCATTCCAGCGGGAGAAAGGTTCCGATCGGTAAAATCGCCGCAGACGTGCGCCTGCTTGCCTACGCGGTCCGCTTCATTCCAAGACCTGATGCTGATTGTTCATATTGCGCCGCAGTCCTTTCCAGATTCAATTTTCCGCATCCTTCCTTTGACAGGGGCGAGTCAATATTGACAGGAGTCGAGCATGATTGAATTGTCAACTGAATACCTGGGCCTCAAGCTCAAGTCCCCCCTGGTGCCCTCTGCCTCACCCCTGTCGCGCAGCGTGGATCAGGCTCGTGCCATGGAAGACGCCGGCGCCGCAGCCCTGGTGATGTATTCACTGTTCGAAGAAGAGATGGGCGCGGAATCAAGCGAGATGGAACGCCGGCTGATAGACCAGGCCATTGCTCACGTTGTGGCGGCCGGCTTCAGTGTTCCACATTTTCACTACCGCAACGGGCTGGAGCAGTATCTCCAGCATCTCTCTGCACTAAAGGCCGCACTGGAAATTCCGGTAATCGCCTCGCTGAACGGCGTCGGAATGTCAAGCTGGGTTGAGGTGGGCCGGGAACTTGAAAAGGCAGGCGCTGATGCCATTGAACTCAATGTCTATTACATCGCCGCCGATTTTGCGCAGACGCCGGATACCATAGAAGCCCGCTTTCTGTACGTGCTCAAGTCGTTGCGCGATGCGGTGTCTCTGCCGATCGCCATGAAGATCTCGCCTTACTTCTGCGCGCTACCCGCATTCGTACAGAAACTGGAAGCGTCGGGGGCCAACGGCGTGGTGCTGTTCAATCGTTTCTTTCAGCCGGACATTGACTTGGAAACGCTCGCCCCATCAGACCAGCACCTCCTCTCCGGTCATACGGAGCGGCTGCTGGCCATGCGCTGGGTATCGCTGCTTCATGGCCGCGTGGGTCTTGGCCTTTCCGCCAGCGGCGGCATTTATACCTGGGAGGACGCCCTGAAGATGCTGCTGGCGGGAGCGGATGTGGTGAATCTTACCAGCGCCTTGTTGCAGCACGGACCCGCGAGGATTGCCGAAATACTGGATGGCGTGCGTGCGTGGATGGAAGCGAGGGGCTATGAATCGCTGGATCGATTCAGAGGCATGCTCAGCCAGCGATCCCGACCGGACCTCGGCACCCTGACTCGTGAGGGCTACATGATGAGCCTGGACCACCACGACCCGCAAGCCAGTTCCGCGGGAAATTCATTATCGAAACCAGACCGTTTCGCCCACGGAGACGGGGATGGACATCAGTAAACAGTTCCTGGCGCAATTCCCCATCTTCCGCTCCCTGCCGCCGGAAGATTTGAATGAAGCCATGCAGGGCAGTCATGTGCGCCGGGTAGCCAAGGGTGGTTCTCCGTTCAGCACCAGCAGTCCCTGCGCCGGATTCTCCATGCTGCTGTCAGGCACTGTTCGGGTGGTCAAACTCGGCGCCAGTGGACGTGAGGTGGAACTGTACCGTCTGCAGCCCGGCGAGAGCTGCCTCATTTCCACCAGTTGCCTGCTAGGCAAGGCCAACTACACGGCCAACGCCATCGCGCAAACCGACCTGCTCATGTTCACTATTCCGCCGTCCATCTTCAAACGACTGTTAGCGCGCAACGAAGCCTTCCGCGACTTCGTCTTCAGCCAGTTCAGCCAGCGCCTGGCCGACTTGATGATGTTGGTGGAAGCCATCGCCTTCCAGAAGCTGGACCAACGGCTGGCCGCGATCCTGTTGGAGACGGCACCCGAAACCAAGGGATCCCAGGCCCAGCTTGCCGACCGTCTGGGCACCGTCCGTGACATCGTTGGAAGACTGCTCAAAAACTTCGAGCAGCGCGGGCTGGTGGCATTGGGCAGGCAACGTATCCGGGTGCTCGATCCCGAGGGCCTGAAGGCGATTGCCGAGCGACCGAACTGACCATACAAATGATCGTCGCTGCCTGCAGAACTTGAGCTGCGTTCCCAGGTAAATTAGCAATCTCTGATATTGTGCGACCAAAGTCGCATACAGCCCCCTGCCGCTTCCCTAGAATGCATCCCATCGTTCAACTCACATTGTCAAAGGGGATGCCAGCATGTTGTTCAAGCAACTATTCGACCCGGTTTCTTCCACCTATAGCTATTTGATTGCTGCCGATTCCGGCGACGCGGTGCTGATCGACCCCGTGTATGAACTGGCCGGACGCGACCTCGCGCTGCTCGACGAGCACAACCTCAAACTGGTCTGGGTGCTCGACACCCACGTGCATGCCGACCACGTGACCGGAGCCAACGCGCTCAAGGCAGCCACCGGCGCCCAGTCCGCCGTGGGCGACGGCTGCAAGGCCAGCGGCTTCGACCATCAGCTCAACGACGGCGACGAGATCCGCTTCGGCAACGAAGTGATCCGCATCATCGCCACGCCCGGCCATACCCATGGCAGCGTTTCGTACCTGTGGCGCGACCGCGTGTTCACCGGCGACGCTCTGCTGATCGGCGGCTGCGGGCGCACCGACTTTCAGGCCGGCGATCCCGACCTGCTCTACCGCAGCATCACCGGGAAACTGTTCAACCTGGAAGATGAAGTGCTGGTCTATCCCGGCCATGACTACAAAGGCCGTCGGGTCAGCAGCATCGGCGAGGAGAAGGCGCTCAATCCGCGCTTGGCGGGCAGGAGCAGGGAAGAGTTTATCGGCATCATGAACGCCCTCAACCTGCCCACGCCCCGCCTGATTGACATCGCCGTCCCGGCAAATCTGGTCGGCGGAACCGCCTAGGCTATCGCTCAAACTTATCGGAAGGATACTCAAATGCAAACTATCAGCGCCTACGCACTGGCCCATCAGCAACAACAAGGCATCGTCAATCTGATCGACGTGCGCACCCCCGCAGAATTTGGCGCCATCCACGCCAAGGGAGCGGTCAACATCCCGCTGGACAAGCTGGAACCGGGCGCGCTGGCCCACTGCAATGGCAGTCCGATCTATTTCATCTGCAAGTCCGGGATGCGTGCGCAGAAGGCGATGACCAAGTTGCGCGAAGCCGGCTTCTCCAACATGGCGCAGGTCGAAGGCGGCACTGACGCATGGAAAAATGCGGGCCTGCCCATTGAAAAAGGCAAAAAGGCGCTCGGACTGGAACAGCAGGTGCGTATCACCGCCGGCTCCATGGCCCTGGTCGGCGCTGCCGTGGTGTTGGCCGGGCAGCCGCTGGGCCTGATTTTGGTCGGTTTCATGGGCGTGGGCATGGTCTTCGCAGGGGTCACCGATACCTGCGGCATGGCAATGCTGCTGGCCAAAATGCCATGGAACCAGGGTGCCAGGGCCTGTTCGTCGCCGTCGGTAGCCGGATGACAATGCAGCAGTCGGGTCCTGCACCCTGGAAATCAGTCCCCCGCCGCGCTGTAATGGACTTTCGCGTCCAAGAGGCGGGAATGGCTGGTCTACGCCGCTAGCGCTGGTTGGAATGTACGTCATGCATACGGTTTCGGCCGATCATTTCGGCACGCCCTCCGATGCCAACACGTTGGGCAGCGTTGATTGAGCATGGTTGCCCCAACCGTACAATTACTCTATACGACGGCCGGGCCAGGAAAATAGAACCAACTGACGGTCGTGTCCGGCCACGCAAAGGGAGAAGAATGTCAAATCGTGCAGGCTCGCTGGCCCGCTACTTGCCTTGGCTGGACTGGGGACGGCAGTACCACCGCGAGTGGTTCGCTAATGACCTGATTGCAGCGGTCATCGTGACGCTGATGTTAATTCCGCAGAGCCTGGCCTATGCCATGCTGGCCAATCTTCCGCCGCAAATCGGTTTATATGCCAGCATCCTCCCGCTGGTTGCGTATGCGTTATTTGGGACCAGTCGGACGCTCGCCGTCGGGCCAGTGGCGGTGGCATCCCTGATGTCGGCTTCCGCTGCGGGTCATGTGGCGATGCCCGGCACGCCGGCGTTTTATGAGGCGTCGATCCTGCTGGCATTTCTTGGCGGCGCGATGCTGGTGATGCTGTCGCTGATTCGCGCCGGGGCGATCGGCAACTTGCTGAGCCATCCTGTCGTCTCCGGTTTCATCATCGCCTCGGCTGTCCTGATCGCTGCCGGCCAGATCAAACATCTGTTCGGCGTCAGCGCCAAAGGCGACACGCTGATCGCCATTATCGCCAGCCTGTCCGGCGCCCTGGCTGCGACGCATACAATCACTCTGCTTATTGGCGCTGCGTGTCTGATATTTCTGCTGGCGGTGCGGAAGTATGGAAATTCCGCGCTTAGTGCCGCGGGGCTGTCTCCGCGGACGGCGGATATCGCAGTCAAGGCCGGGCCGGTGTTGACGGTGATCGTATCGACACTTCTGGTATCACTGTTCGATTTGCAGGCGCAGGGCGTGAAAGTGGTTGGACACATTCCTGCCAGCCTGCCCTCGCTAACGCTGCCTTCGCTGGATCTGGTGCAAGTCAAATCCCTGCTGCTGCCAGCGTTTCTGATTGCCTTGATCGGTTTTGTCGAATCGGTTTCGGTGGGGCACACCTTGGGCGCCAAGCGCCGCCAGCGCATTGACCCCAATCAGGAGTTGATGGGCCTGGGAGCAGCCAATATTGCGTCCGCGCTCTCCGGGGGCTACAGCGTCACCGGGGGATTTGCGCGTTCAGTCGTCAATTTCGACGCCGGTGCGGAAACGCCGTTGGCCGGGGTATTCACCGCAGTGGGAATACTGATTGTGACGGTCGCGTTTACGCCCTATCTTGCCAATCTTCCCCAAGCTACGCTTGCCGCCACCATTATCGTCGCCGTGCTCTCCCTTGTCAGGCTCAATGTATTGCGCGAGGTATGGAACTATTCCAAGGCCGATTTTGCCGCGGTAGCGGCCACCATCATCGTCGTGTTGTCTGCCGGTGTGGAACTGGGCGTGCTGGCTGGGGTAATACTGTCCATCCTGTTGTTGCTGGCAAAAATCAGCAAACCTCATATTGCGGTTACCGGTCGGGTGCCCGGCACCGATCATTACCGAAACATCCTGCGGCACGCGGTGATTCAGAGCGACTCTGTGCTATCGCTGCGGGTGGATGAAAGTCTGTATTTTCCCAACGCGCGTTATCTGGAAGATGCCTTGCTGGCGCTGGTGACCGAGCGTCCTGGCGTACGGCACGTGGTATTGCAGGCTAGTGCGATCAATGACATTGATTCGAGTGCGCTCGAAAGCCTGGAGAGCATCGAGGGCCGCCTCAAGGATATGGGTGTGAGCCTGCATCTGTCCGAAGTCAAGGGCCCGGTGATGGACAAACTGAGAAACACGCATTTCCTGACGCATCTGCGCGGACAGGTCTTTCTCAGCCATGACCAGGCAATGAAGGCCCTTGACCCGTCGATTGCGGCCGGCGCAGGCTAATCAGGCACACGACCAATCTTTCCATGAGGCGCTTGACCAGGGCGGTCACGGAATCGATGTGGGTGGAGTTGGCAAGGATGTAGCCGTGTCGGTCGCCTCGATCCGGTCAGGCAGCTCATGCGCCCGGTCCCGTTGGGCACAGGCGCCCCCAACGCATAAACCTGCTTTCAGAACAAGGGCGCAGCGGGCGTTTGCTCGGGCTTCCGGGACTGCGTGTCCGCGCCGGGTTTCATCAGTTTTCACGTTGCTCGTCGAGCATCTGATCCACTTCGCGTTCGCTCACTACGCGCTCCGCAGGAATCATGAAACGTCACAGACCCCTGAATTCGGGTCGCAAGCACGCTTCGATAGGCGTGCCGGATCAACGGGCTTCGGAGCGATTCATGCAAGCTTCGCGTGTTTGCCCTGTTTCTTTGCCGGCACATCAAGGCACCGGGTCCAGTGGATGATTTCGAGCGTGCCATCCGCGGCTTCCGCCAGTGCCGAAAGACTTTCCACCCAATCGCCGTCGTTGCAATACAGGACTCCATCGACGCTGCGGATTTCCGCTTTGTGTATGTGCCCGCACACCACGCCATCACATTCTCGCCGCCGCGCTTCTTCAACCATTACGCGTTCAAACGCGGTGATGAAACTGACCGCATTCTTGACCTTGTGCTTGAGATACTGCGACAAGGACCAGTAGGAGTAGCCGAAGCGGACTCTCAGCCTGTTGAGCCAGCGGTTCAACACCAGCGTCAGAGTGTAGAGCGAGTCGCCCAGATAGGCGAGCCAGCGAGCGTGTTGCAGGACGCCATCGAACATGTCGCCGTGCGTAACCAGCAGCCGTTGGCCGGTTGCGGTGACGTGGATGACCTCGTCCACCACTTCGATGTCGCCAAATGCCAGCCCGATGAATTGCCGCGCCATGGAATCGTGATTGCCCGGTACGAATACCACGCGGGTGCCCTTGCGCGCCTTGCGCAGGAGTTTTTGCACCACGTCGTTGTGCGTCTGCGGCCAGTACCACCCCTTGCGCAATTGCCAGCCGTCAAGGATATCGCCTACCAGATAGAGCGTTTCCGACTCGTTGTACTTGAGAAAATCCAGCAGATAGCCGGCCTGGCAGCCTGCCGTGCCAAGGTGGATATCCGATATCCAGAGGGTGCGGAAATGGCGCGGCGGGTTGGCGGAGAGATGGGCCGGCCCGCCAACCTGACCACAGACCGGAAGAACCGTAGCGGCCTCCAGGGCCGCTGACATTGGCGCGGAAGCACGACGATCGAGGATTTGGGCGCAGTCAGGATCGGGCATGCGCGTATCAAGCCACAGCGATATGACACGGGTGTTTCTGCCCTATGAAGATTGCGTTTCCGTACGCCAGCGTCAGGCGCTATGCCGCCGTATTCTCCGATGCGCTGAAAGCCGCCAGATGCCGGTTGGTCTTCGCGGCAGATGGCGCGCAACCAGCGCGGAACGGGTCCAGACCCGCGCGGTCATTCGCCCTTGAGTTCGCCCGTCGCGGTTTGCAGATAGTTCTGCAGGCCCATCTTTTCAATAAGACCCAACTGGGTTTCGAGATAGTCGATGTGCTCTTCCGTGTCTTCCTGGATGTCGACCAGGATCTCCCGCGACACGTAGTCCTTAACCGATTCGCAGTGGGCAATGGCATCGATGTATAGCGCACGGCCGATATGCTCCAGCTTGAGATCGCCGGCCAGACACTCCGGCACGTGCTCTCCGATCAGCAGCTTGCCCAGGTCTTGCATATTAGGCAGCCCGTCCAAAAACAGGATGCGCTGGATCAGCTTGTCGGCGTGATGCATCTCTTCGATCGACTCATCGTGCTCATGCTTGCCGAGCGCAGCGAAGCCCCAGTTCTTGTACATACGTGCATGCAAGAAATACTGGTTGACGGCGGTCAACTCGATACTGAGCGCCTTGTTGAGAAACTGAAGAACCTTCTTGTCGCCTTTCATGAAATCCTCCTGTGTGGAATTCAACTTGAGTACACCGGGTGCAAACTTCGCTGGTCATCGGTTGCCGCAGGCACTTCACTCCAATTTAGTCCTGGCGGACAGAATATCGGGGGCTTGGCCTAGTGTTGATTGCTCCGTAAGCGATGGCGCAGATATATCCAGATGCCGCTCAGGGCGATCAGTATGAATACCATGCCAACCGCGTCAACCAGAAGCGGGCCGTAGGGTCCAATGATTCGCCCACTGTGCGCATCCAGAAGAATGCGCTCGAGCGGCAGTTGCGGTCTCAGGTAAGGGGCTGCCTGTGCTCTGACGGGTGCAGGGAGTGGCTCGCTTACGGCCCAGTTCACCTTGCCGCCATACGGCATCCAGTTCAGGCCATCACGGCTCGCAAAGCGGTGGTCATTCTCGTCGGCAATGACGACTGCGCCATTCCCCTGGCCAATGCGGTGAATATTGGAAACCGGCAGATCACTTGTTTGCAGGGTGTCCACCAGCCGACCCCGCACATCAAGTACGGCAATGCGACTGGCATTGGCCGCAAACAGCAGGTCGTTGGCAACAGCAAGCCCGAGCGGCCGGGGCAATGCGGCCGAGAGCGGCCGCCCGTCAATCACAGTCTGGGAATCCGTGCCGATTATCCAATGGTTGGCTGAACGGAAGCCTGTTTCAGGAATGACTGCATGCAGCCCATACAATCGGATGAACCACGGCGCGCCGATTTCCATACGGTCGAGGCCCCAATCCGTGCTGTGATTGAGTGCGATGCCGCTTGCCGCCAGCCACAGCACAAAAAGCCCGGCCACCGCACCCATTCTGCGATGCCAGCGATGCAGCAACACGCCAACCAAGCGACGACGATGCGAGGAGTGATGGGTGCCTTGCATCATGGCGCCAGCGAGTCGAGCACGAGTGCTGCGCGGGCCATTCGTTCCATTGAATGCACAGAGAGGGTCGCTCCGGAAATCCCGTCTATGGATCTGTTGAGTCTTCCATCCTGCAGTCTGCTCCCGACAAACTGCTGCAAAAAGGATGGGTAGCGCACCTCCATGCCGCGGGTTTCCCGATAGACCAGAACGCGGACCCGTTCGATCGCTGCATTCTTCACTACAAACGCGGCGGTGATCGGGTACTCCTTGCCAATCTCGTCCAGGATCCATGCGGTCTTGCCATCGGCGCGCCAGTAGCGCAGCCGTGCCTGGCCATAAGGATGTCCAAGCACCGCCTTGAGTTTGTCCTGCGCGGCATTGTCGAGCCAGATCACCCTGACCGGCGGTGGGGCACCGAACTCTTCACGCAGGAAATCATCGCGCGTCTGATAGACCGTATCGCCATACGCAGTTCCGCTCCATGCTGCTAGAAGCATCGTCAAAATCAGGCTAGTACGTAAGGCCCAAACCAAGGTCGAAGCGATCGCGCGAAGAGTCCACATTGAAAGTCTGATAATCGGCTTTGAATACCACATTCGGGTTGAGTTGATAATTGAAGCCGACCGTGCCCACCGTTTCGGTCCCGGCCGGCGTGTCACTGAGCGATCGTGTGTCCGGCAAGCCCAAGTACGCACTCGCGGTATTGTAGCGCTCGTAGCGCACGAAGGGCGCAAGGGAACGCCCGCCCGATTGCCAAAGGCGATAGGCAGCCTGCGTATACCAGCCGGAGAAGGCCTTGGGAATGGGCGTGGGCACGAAATCATTAAACTGGTTGTAGTCGTTGGTACCGGAAATTGAGCCCTTGGCGTAAACCGCCGACAGATCCCAGCGATCAGGCGTCCAGCGCGCATGCGTGTCCCAGAGCAGGATCCGCGTGCCATCGACGGGTGCAGACACGGTCCCCTGTCCCTGTCCCGCGCCGCCCGTGAACAGGCTGGCGCCGACGACAAGGCCGGGTGTTCCGCGCCAGTTGAGCGCGCCGTAGACCGAAGGGTCCTTGGCCTTGGCCAGCTGCAATTCCTGGTGGACGCAACCTAGTGGCGTCTGTCTGCACTCGCTGGTGGAAGACGGGTCCCACTTCCCCAGATCGAAGCCTGTGGTCAAACCGACGTCCCAGGCCAGCCCGAAATCGGTTGAACCATAGATTCCGACGCCGCCCTCCCGCCAGGTGCTCGGAATGACCGCGGTCTCCACGAAATTGCGCTCCACGCCGTAATAGGCGGTCGGTTCGTGCGATTCATTCAGCAACCCAAACGGCATCAGGAACAGGCCGGCCCTGAGATTCACATTCTGTGCAAGGCGATGATCGATGTAGAACTGCTCGACCTCGGCTTCGCCCTGGTCGTCCTGCGAAGTCACGGCGTGCTCGAATTCAAATTCGGAGTTGAATCGGGTCTCGTCGTCGAACCGATGGCCGAAGCCGAATACTGCGCGTCGCAGATCGGCTTGCGTGAGGTTCGAGTCGCGCGGATGGTTGTAGTTGATTTCGCCATAGCCGTAGATCGTGGTACTCCCAAACCCCGATTGAGCCGCTTGGGCCGGCGCTGCCATCGCGGCGGCGGCGGCGCCCGCAGGCGCAGAGGTGGGGGCGCTTGCCGCGGCTTCCTGTTGATTGGCGATCGCTTCGGTCTTTGAGTTGACCTGGTTCAATTCGGCCTTGAGCGCCTGGACTTCTGCTTCAAGCCGGTCGATGCGTGCACGCAGGTCCGCATCATCGGCATGGCAATACGGTGCTGCCAACAATGCCGCTATGAGGAAAGACAATTTGGTTCGTTGCATAGTGAGACTCCAGGTTCAGATGGTGGAATGGGGGAATTGACACGGCTCAGGGTGTCGCTTGCCAACCGTCGGTCAGGGTCTGCAGGAAGGCGACAATGTCATCGATCTCCTGGCCCGAGAGACCAAGGTGGCCCAATTCCTCGTGGTTCACGGTTTCTGCCACCTCGGGCGCGGGCCAGCAATGTTGGCTCTGGGCATCGGCGTCGCGTGTCCACGTTGCGTCGATGCATCTTGGACGCAAGTCACGGTCGTTGTAGAACTCCACCACCGAGCGCAGATCCGTGAAGTAGCCGTTATGCATGTAGGGCGCCGTCACGGCAATATTGCGCAGGGTAGGCACTTTGAACCTGCCGTTTTGCGCGGCAATGCCGAGCGCCCCGCCCAGTCCCAGGTCGGCGAAGTTCCACCCGTCAGGATTGAAACCGGCGCCCTGTGCGTAGAACGGATTATCGGGATTGCGCGGCACGCCCAGGTTGTCGTAGGTGAAGTCGGTAAACAGCGGCGGGGTTCCATTGGCCAGCGGGGCGATTGGATGGCAAGCGGCGCAGTTGCCCTTTTTCGGGTCGGTAAATAGGGCCATGCCATTCAGCTCCCGGGCGGTCAGAACGGCTTGTCCATTAAGGAAATAGTCAAACTTCGATGTGAAGGGTGCAAGAGTTTTCGTGCGCTCGAAGGCAGCGATCGCCTGCACAATCCGATCGTAAGCCTGATCGGCATCGTCCAGCGAGCCCGCACCGAACACCTGAAGGAACAACGGGGCATAGGAGGCGTTGCGCACCTTGTCCACCACAGCCTGTTGATCGAGGTTGGCCATTTCTGCCGGGTTGAGGAAAGGCTGCTTGGCCTGATCCTCCAGCATCGAGGCCCGTCCATCGAGAAACTGGCCACCGACATAGGTTCCGCGTCCGGTGTCGTAATGAAGTGCCGGAGAAAACTGTGCGTAGGCGGCCGTAGGGGTGTTGCGTTTGCCGAACAGTCCGGGATGGACACCCTGGGAAGTGGGCGTGCTTTGGTGGGGATCGGTAAAGTCGTGAGCGGCAGCGTGGCAGGTGGCGCAGGCTTGGCCAGCCGGCTCCGAGAGATTGGTGTCCTCGAATAGTTTCTTACCCAGTAACTCCAGGTTTGCTTGAACGGCCGCGGCAGAATTCATCGCTTGAGTACCGCCGCCACCGCAGCCTGACAGCGTCAACGCCAAGCCTAAGCATATACACGTCAATATAGTGGCAGGTTCGCCCGAAATGGGGGGGAGCCTGGAGGGCTTACCCATCACGGCCGCGCTTTCCGGGCGGACGATTCCGTCATCCCTTCGAGGCATACATCCAGCCCTCGGCACGCGTCACACAACTTGGAACCCAATGTTTCGTCCTGCGCCAAACTGGCGAATGACATGCGTGCGACCGCGGACGAGCGTTGCGAGCCGGCTTCCATTCCGTTGCGCAGGTGATGGAAGGCTCCCGCCGTCAGTTCGGATTGATTCTCCGGACCCGTCGAAACATGCGTTGTTTGCTTCATGCCAACCCCTTACAAGTCAGTACATAGATTTGCTGGCTTGTCCGGAGCACCGGACTGGCTGGCTGACACTAGGTCTGTAAATAGCGCTTAATGCTAATGAATAGCGATGCTGCCAATTATCTCGAACGGCTGGTCCCCGGTTTCGCTTGGTGTATTGACCTTATTGCAAAGGGGCTTTCCACCTCGGGCCGGCCGGAGGCGGGATGAATGCGTGTAGGCCCCGCGCGCTTCCTGCAATACGGCCTTGGCGCATCCCGCGCATTTCCCGCACTGCGAAGCCACGCCCAGTTGCTTGCGCAAGTCGCGCATGCGGCTCGCTCCCTGGATCACGGCTTGATGAATGTCCCGATCGGTTACCTGCTGGCAGATGCACACATACATTGGAGTTGCCTTACTTCGTCAGTATCAGTTTGCCGGTGCGCGTCTGCCGCAAGCGGTACTGTTCGCCTCGATGCTTGATGAACACGTCGTTTCCGCCGAAACAAAACAAGGATGCGCTGGAAATCTCCCGACCCTCGTTCGCCCTGAATCGATCGGGCTGTTCATTGACTTGGCCGGCAACCGGACTGACTGGGTAAGATTCCATGGGTAATCCCTATTCATAGATCGGAATACGAACGATTCGTATTATACATCCTAATGTTGTTCGCGCAACGGGGAATGATTTATAGTCGCGGGATGCGTGAATTGTTGCTCGCGGCCTTTCAGGCCGGTCTTGCTGCCGTCGATCCGATGGCCCTCGTTCCGAGCCATCTGCCGGCGCCGCCTCGGGGCCGCACCCTTATTGTCGGGGGCGGCAAAGCGGCGGCGGCCATGGCCAGCGCGGTGGAAGACAACTGGCCAAGAGCTGCGCCTCTGGCCGGTCTGGTGGTGACCCGCTATCAGCATGGCTTGCCCACCCGGCGTATTGAGGTGATTGAAGCCAGCCACCCCCTCCCAGATGGCCGCGGCGCCGAAGCGGCTAAGCGCATGCTGGACGAGGTCCAGCGCCTCACGCCGGACGATCTGCTACTGGTGCTACTGTCCGGCGGCGGCTCCAGCCTGCTGGCCCTGCCAGTGGACGGCGTCACGCTCAAGGAATTGCGGGCCGTGACCAAGGCGCTGCTCGCCTGTGGCGCGCCGATCCAGGATATCAACACGGTGCGCAAACACCTGACCCGCTTTTCCGGCGGACAGCTTGCCGCGCTTTCCCCGGCGCCTGTCAAGGCACTAATCATCTCCGACGTGGTAGGCGATGACCCGACCCACATCGCCTCCGGCCCTTGCGCCCCCGACCCGTCCAGCTACGCAGATGCTTTGGCGGTGCTGGCACGCTATGCAATCATCCCGCCCACGTCCGTAAGCACTCACTTGCATCGCGGCCTTGCCAGTGTGCTACCTGACACACCCAAGCCTGGCGACGTGGTATTTAGTGGAGTGGAAAACCTAGTCATCGGCAAGGCCAGGCAAATGCTTGCCGCTGCAGAAGCCCATCTGCAACACCAGGGCATCGGCGTTATCAACGTTGGTGAGATCGAAGGTGAATCACGCGAAATCGCCTGGGCTCACGCCAAGCTGATTCGGGACTTGCTGGAAGACATGCCCCGCCCGTTCGCCCTTCTGTCAGGCGGCGAAACCACTGTAAAGGTGCGCAATCCATCCGGACGCGGCGGCCGCAACACCGAATACCTGCTCGCGCTCGGGCTCGGGTTAATGGATTTGCAAAATCTGTGGGGGTTGGCCTGCGACACCGACGGGACAGACGGAACCGAAGACAATGCCGGTGCTCTGTGGCAACCAGACAGCCTAGCGCGGTCACAAGGCTTGCAGCTCGACGCACAGTGCGCTCTCACAAACAACAATGCCTACGAGTTCTTCCAGGCTCTAGATGACCTGATCATCACGGGTCCCACTCGAACCAACGTCAATGACTTTCGGCTCGCGCTGGCAACGGATTAGGCGCCAATTCCCGGTGCGGCCTGCCCGCCCTAACCCTAATTGGGCTTGAAGACCTGAACCATATCCCCGACCTTTAGACCGAGTTTTTCTGCGGCATTGCCGCGATTGATCGCCAACTCAAGCAGGCCCACGCTGTTGACGAACCAGAATCCTTCGCCTTTGGCGACCGCACCAAACGTTTGGGCATGTTGGAATTCGCCATTGCGTGCGACAACGCGGGTGGTCTTGGGCAGGCTCGCGCCGCGGATTCCGCTCCAGCCATTGCCAAAGTGATCGATGTAGATCACCCGTGCCAGATCGCCGGCATCAAACCCGACATGCGGCTTGGCATTCTCTTCCAGTCTGTCGGCGGGAAAGTCGCCCTTGGCGATGAGCGCGGCAATTACTGCATAAATGTCCCGTCCATGGAAGGTGGCCGAAATCGCATCCGGCTGCCAATTAATGCGCCATACTTTGGTGTCACTATTGCGCGCGGCGGCAATGGAGAGCAGACCATTGTCGGGACCGACAAACCAGTGTCCGCCCGCCATCACCACGATACCTTCGCGCTCTGTCCCAACGCCGGGATCCACTACGCACATGAACACGCAGCCGGGTGGGAAGGTGGGCGCGAAGGCGGCAATGAGGTGGGCCCCGGCGTGGGCATTGTAGTCCGGCACATGATGCAACAGATCCACCACCTGCTGGTCGGGAGCATGCTGGGCCAGACGCGCCTTAACCTGACCGACATACGGGTCGTGGCTTCCAAAGTCAGTGAACAGTAGGATCATGAAAGCGCGTTACTCTTCAAACAAATGTCGAACGCTTGGCCAAGCCCGACAAGCCCTGAACGTAAAAAGCCGGGACCAGCCCGGCTCTACTTAATACTGCGTGGCCTATTCAGCCTCGACTGCCTCGGTTGCCTCCGGACGATCCACAAGTTCCACCAGCGCCATGGGTGCATTGTCACCGACGCGGAAGCCAAACCTAAGGATGCGCAGGTAACCTCCGGGACGCTTGGCATAGCGGGGACCCAGTTCATCAAACACCTTGGTAACCATCTCGCGATCACGCAGCCGGTCGAACGCCAAGCGGCGATTGCCCAGACTCGGGCTCTTGCCCAGCGTAATGATAGGCTCCACCACGCGGCGCAGCTCCTTGGCTTTGGGCAGGGTGGTCTTGATCGCCTCATGGCGCAACAATGAGTTGGTCATGTTGCGAAACATCGCCAGGCGGTGACTGGTGGTGCGATTGAGCTTGCGGTTCGATTGACGATGACGCATGGCATATTTCCTTTCAGTATTCTTTGGATAGGACGCCTGCCACGGCATCCCTCACTTTGTTGTTATGTTTGATGCTTGCAGCCGCTCAGGCCTTCTCCAGTCCGGCTGGCGGCCAGTTCTCCAGTTTCATGCCCAGGGCCAGGCCACGCGAGGCAAGTACTTCCTTGATTTCGTTCAGGGACTTGCGCCCCAGGTTGGGAGTCTTGAGCAATTCCGTTTCGGTGCGCTGAATCAGGTCGCCGATGTAGTAAATGTTTTCGGCCTTGAGGCAGTTGGCGGAACGCACAGTGAGTTCCAGATCGTCGACCGGACGCAGCAGGATAGGATCGACTTGGGGCGCACTGGGCGCGGCGGCGCTGCTCTCGGTGCCTTTCAGATCGGCGAACACCGACAACTGATCTACCAGAATACGGGCCGCGGTACGCACGGCTTCTTCCGGCTCCACCACACCATTGGTTTCGATATCGATGACCAGGCGGTCCAGATCGGTACGCTGCTCGACCCGGGCGCTCTCCACCGCATACGCTACGCGGCGTACCGGGCTGAAGGATGCATCCACCAGGATGGAGCCGACGCTGCGCGAATCCGCATCGACCTTGCGCGCGGGCACCGGCTGATAGCCACGCCCACTTTCGACGCGGACTTCCATTTCCAGTCTTCCGCCCTTGGTCAGATGGGCGATGATGTGATCGGGATTCAATACTTCCACGTCATGCGGCAACTGGATGTCACCTGCGGTCACCACGCCTTCACCTTCTTTGGCGAGGTTGAGATTCACCGCTGCCTTGTTGTGCAGCTTGAACGCGACGCCCTTCAGATTGAGCAGAATGTCAACCACATCTTCCTGCACGCTCTCGATGGTGGAGTATTCATGCACCACGCCGGTGATCTTGACTTCCGTCGGAGCATAGCCGGTCATAGACGACAAGAGTATGCGGCGCAAGGCGTTGCCCAGGGTATGGCCATAGCCGCGCTCGAACGGCTCCATGGTAACCTTTGCATGAAGCGGCGACATGCGATCCACTTCGACAATGCGCGGCTTGAGAAAATCCTGGGTAGCAGACATGCGGCTTCTTCCTTAGAGCGCGGTTAAGCGATTACTTGGAATACAGTTCAATCACCAGCGATTCATTAATGGTCGGCGGCAGCTCGGCACGCTGCGGCATGGCCTTGAAGGTACCCTTCAAGCCTTTAGCGTCTACTTCAACCCACTCTGGAAAGCCACGACCTTCAGCAGCCTCCACCGCCCCCTTGATGCGGAGTTGAGGCTGGGCTTTTTCTGCCACAGCGACGACATCACCAGCGCGTACCTGGAAGGAGGGGATGTTGACGCGCTTGCCGTTGACCATGATCGCGTTATGACGCACAGCCTGGCGGGCCTCGGTGCGCGACGCGCCGAACCCCATGCGGTAGCAAACCGTGTCGAGGCGGCTCTCGAGCAGACCCAGCAGGTTATCTCCGGTCACACCCTTGCGGCGAACAGCCTCCTGATAAAGCCGCCGGAACTGACCCTCGAGGACGCCATAAATGCGCCGGATCTTCTGCTTTTCACGCAATTGCACACCGTAGTTTGACAGCCGACTGCCACTCTTTTGACCGTGCTGGCCAGGGGCATAACTGCGGCGCTCGATGGCGCACTTATCCGTGTAGCACTTTTCGCCCTTAAGAAAGAGTTTCTCGCCTTCCCGGCGGCATTGCCGGCATTTTGCATCCAGATTTCTTGCCATGATCTAGACCTTAATCGATTAAATACGACGCTTCTTCGGAGGACGACAACCGTTATGCGGCACCGGCGTCACATCAGAAATCGAGGTAATCTTGAAACCCAATGCATTGAGCGCGCGTACCGAAGACTCGCGGCCAGGGCCCGGGCCCTTGATGCGGACTTCAAGATTCTTGACCCCATACTCCAGTGCCATCTTCCCCGCATTCTCTGCAGCCACCTGAGCAGCGAATGGGGTGGACTTCCGCGAACCCTTGAAGCCGGCGCCTCCCGCGGTTGCCCAGGACAGGGCATTGCCCTGGCGATCGGTTATGGTAATGATCGTGTTGTTAAACGACGCGTGAACGTGGACGATCCCTTCAGCCACGTTCTTCTTGACCTTCTTGCGCACACGAGTGGCAACAGCAGCTTTAGCCATCTAATAAGAATCCCTATTTCTTGATCGCTTTGCGCGGACCCTTGCGGGTGCGCGCATTGGTTCGGGTGCGCTGGCCGCGTACAGGCAGCCCCTTGCGATGGCGCACCCCGCGGTAGCATCCCAAATCCATGAGACGCTTAATATTCATGGTGACTTCGCGACGCAGATCGCCTTCGACTGTTTGCCTGGACACGCCATCACGCAGCTTGTCCATATCGGCATCCGAGAGGTCCTTGACCTTGATGGAAAAGGCAACCCCAGCCGCTTCGCAAATCTTGCGGGCAGTCGAGCGGCCAATGCCGAAAATGGCCGTCAACGCGATCTCAGCGTGTTGATGGTTCGGAATGTTTACCCCAGCAATACGGGCCATTCTCTATACTCCGGACGGAAAGCAAAAAATTATAACACGCCTGGTCACAAGACCCAAGCGCAACTCATACTTACTGCTCAACCCTGGCGCTGCTTGTGGCGGGGATCTTCGCAGATCACCCGAACCACGCCTTTGCGCCGCACGATCTTGCATTTACGGCAAATTTTCTTGACTGATGCTTTCACTCGCATGACACTCTCCTGACCCCTAATGGCAACCCTGCTACTTAGCCCGGAACACAATCCGGGCCCTACTTAAATCGTAAGGCGTCAACTCGACGGTCACCTTATCACCGGGGAGGATGCGTATGTAATGCATGCGCATCTTCCCGGAAATATGCCCCAGCACCACATAGCCGTTCTCCAGTTTGACCCGAAAGGTGGCATTCGGCAGGTTCTCAACAACTTCACCCTGCATCTGGATGACATCTTCCTTAGCCATACTCAGCGCCCGACCAGTCCACCCTTGAAGTTGGCTTTCTTGAGCAGGCTCTCATACTGGTGACTCATGATGTAGGCCTGAACCTGGGCCATGAAATCCATCGTCACCACCACAATAATCAACAGCGAGGTGCCGCCAAAATAAAATGGCACATTCCACTTTGCAATCAGAAACTCCGGGATCAGGCACACGAATGTAATGTACATCGCGCCGATCAAGGTGAGCCGGGTCATAATCTTGTCGATGTATCTGGCGGTCTGGTCGCCCGGTCGGATGCCGGGAACAAAGGCCCCACTCTTCTTCAGGTTGTCCGCTGTCTCCTTGGGATTGAACACCAGGGCGGTATAGAAGAAACAGAAAAAGATAATTGCTCCGGCATACAGGACCATGTGAATCGGCTGCCCCGGCGCCAGCGTGGACGCCAGATCCTTCAGCCAGACCATGCGGTCGCTGGAGCCAAACCAACCCGCCAGTGTGGCGGGAAACAAAATGATGCTGGACGCGAAGATTGGGGGTATTACGCCTGACATGTTGAGCTTGAGGGGGAGATGCGAGCTTTGTCCGCCCACCACCATCTTGCCCACCTGTCGTTTGGCATAATTGACCAGGATCTTGCGCTGACCTTTTTCGACAAACACCACAAAGGCAATCACCGCAAGCGACAGGACAAACAGGATCAGCAGCAGCGGAATCGAGAATGCGCCGGTGCGAGTCAACTCAAGCATGCCTCCGATAGCCTGCGGCAGGCCGGCCACGATGCCGGCAAAAATAATGATCGAAATTCCGTTGCCAATGCCGCGCTCCGTAATCTGCTCGCCCAGCCACATCAGGAACATTGTGCCCGCTGTCAAGGTCGTGACGGTGGTGAGACGAAACATATAGCCAGGCTCAAGCACCAAGCCAGCCTGGGCTTCCAGCGCAATTGCGATTCCCAGGCCCTGAAACAGGGCAAGGAAAACGGTACCATAGCGGGTGTACTGAGTGATTTTTCGGCGACCGGATTCTCCCTCCTTCTTCAGTGCCTCCAGTTGCGGCGATACCACGGTCAGCAACTGGACGATAATCGAAGAGGAGATATAGGGCATGATGCCCAGCGCAAACACGGTAAAACGTTTGAGCGCCCCGCCGGAGAACATGTTGAACATGCCCAGGATGCCCCCCTGTTGCGACTGGAACAGGTGCTCCAGCACCCTGGGGTCTATCCCCGGCACCGGAATATGTGCGCCGATGCGATAGACGATCAGGGCGCCAAGCAAGAACCACAGGCGCCGCTTGAGGTCGGCAAACTTGCCGGAAGCAAATCCTGTCAGAGGGGACGGGTTGGCCACGATAGATGCTCTGTCGTCTTGCTAGACCGGCCCGTCAATCGGCCAAACTGCCGCCGGCCGCCTCGATGGCGGCGCGGGCGCCCTTGCTGGCCGCGATACCCTTGAGCTTTACCGGCTTGCCTAACTCCCCGGAAAGGATGACTTTCGCGGTTTTTGCTACAGCGGGCACCAGGCCGGACTGCTTGAGCACCAGAATGTCGATCTCATCCACGGCGATCCGGGCGAGATCGGACAGACGCACCTCGGCCGTGTCGGTGCGGCTCAGAGAAACAAATCCGCGTTTAGGCAGACGGCGCTGCAGCGGCATTTGGCCACCTTCAAAGCCGACTTTCTTGTAGCCGCCGGAACGGGAATGCTGACCCTTGTGCCCGCGACCCGCGGTTTTACCCAGACCGGAGCCGATGCCGCGCCCGACGCGACGCTTGGCATGCTTGGCGCCGGCAGCGGGTTTCAGATTGTTCAGTTCCATCTTAACTTTCAACCTTCACCAGATAGCTAACCATGTTGATCAGTCCGCGGATCGCGGGCGTGTCCTGAAGTTCCACGCTGTGGTGGAGACGGCGCAAGCCCAGACCCTTGATGCACATGCGATGCGGCGCCTTGGTGCCGATCAGGCTCTTGATCAGGGTGACCTTGATTTTCTTCGCGTCTGACATGGCCGTTATCCCAGAATCTCTTCAATCGACTTGCCGCGCTTGGCGGCAATCTCGGATGGCGCGGACATTTGCGTCAAACCGTTGATGGTGGCGCGCACGACGTTGTAGGGATTGGTCGAGCCCAGGCACTTGGCCAGTACGTTTTGCACACCCATCACTTCAAACACCGCCCGCATGGCGCCTCCCGCAATGATTCCCGTACCTTCTGAGGCCGGCTGAATCAGTACCATGGAAGCGCCGTGCTTGCCCACGATCGCATGATGGAACGTGCCATTCTTGAGATTGACCTTGACCATCCTGCGCCGCGCCTCTTCCATTGCTTTTTGCACAGCCACCGGGACTTCGCGCGATTTACCCTTCCCCATGCCGATGCCGCCATCCCCGTCGCCGACTACCGACAATGCGGCGAACCCGAGAATCCGGCCGCCCTTGACCGTCTTGCTGACGCGATTAACCGAGACCATCTTTTCGCGCAGGCCATCGCCACGCTCTTCATTCTGTTCAGTACGAGCCATGTCGACCTACCCCTTAAAATTGAAGCCCGTTTTCCCGCGCCGCGTCCGCCAGGGCTTTCACCCGGCCGTGATACTTCAAGCCGCTGCGGTCAAAGGCGACCTTATCTATGCCCAAGGCCTTGGCTTTCTCAGCCACACGTTTGCCCACCAGGGCGGCCGCAGCCTTGTTGCCGCCATTGGGCACCTGCGCCCGGATGTCCTTTTCCAGGGTGGAAGCTGCGGTCAGAACATGCCCACCATCCGCAGAAATAATCTGCGCATAGATATGACAGTTGCTGCGATGTACTGCGAGACGCACCGCCTTGACGGCCGCAATTCTGGCGCGGGTTTTGCGCGCACGGCGGACTCTTGCCAATTGGGTATTCATGCTCTGTTCCTCAACCGGTTATTTCTTCTTGGTCTCTTTCAAGACCACCACTTCATTCGCATATCGCACACCCTTGCCCTTATAGGGCTCGGGCGGGCGATATGACCGAATGTCTGCCGCGACCTGACCGACCTTTTGCCGGTCGATGCCCTTGACCAGAATCTCGGTTTGGGTTGGCGTTTCCACTTTGACCCCTGTGGGCATTTTGTGCACCACTGGATGGGAGAAGCCAAGCGACAAATTGATGCCGTCGCCTTGGGCCTGGGCACGATAGCCCACACCGACCAGATTCAGCTTCTTCTCGAAACCCTTGCTCACGCCCTGAATCATGTTGGCGAGCAGAGCACGCATGGTGCCCGACATGGCGTTGGCCTGTATGCTGCCGCTGGTCGGTGCGCAGGTCAGTGTCTCGCCGTCCTTGTCCACCCGCACATCGGCATTGGCATTCTGCGTCAGGCTGCCCAGCGGCCCCTTGACCGTAATCACATCCCCCAAGGTAACTTCCACACCCTTGGGCAGTTGAATGGGGTTCTTGCCTACACGTGACATTTCCTGCTCCTTAGGCGACGATGCACAACACTTCGCCGCCCACGCCGTTGGCACGGGCCTTGCGATCGGTCATTACCCCCTTGGGCGTGGACACGATCGCGACTCCCAGGCCGTTCATTACTCGCGGCAGATCGTTCGTGCCGCGATAGATGCGCAGGCCGGGCTTGCTGACGCGCTCGATCTTTTCGATCACCGGACGCCCGGCATAGTACTTGAGCTGGACCTCCAGTTGCGGCTTCGCTTCGCCGCGCACGGCAAAACCGTCAATGTAACCTTCATCCTTTAGTACCTGGGCAATAGCCACCTTCACCTTGGAGGAAGGCATCGCTACCAGAGCCTTTTCCATGGCCTGGGCGTTGCGAATGCGGGTCAGCATGTCGGCGATGGGATCACTCATACTCATAATGTTCTCCCTTACCAGCTGGCCTTGACCATGCCCGGAACTTCACCGCGCATGGCTGCCTCGCGCAGCTTCATGCGCGACAAGCCGAATTTACTATACACACCGCGCGACCGCCCGGTCAGCGCGCAACGATTACGCTGGCGCGTGGGGTTGGCGTTGCGCGGCAACTTTTGTAGGGACAGGCGGGCAGCCATCTTTTCTTCTTCGCTCGCCTTGGCATGGTCAATAACCGCCTTTAGGGCTGCACGTTTGGCGGCATACTTTTGCGCCAGCTTAACGCGCTTGATATCGCGATTGATCATGGACAGTTTGGCCATTCGGACCTCAACTCTTGAAGGGGAACTTAAACGCGGCAAGCAGGGCCTTGGCCTCTGCGTCGCTCTTGGCGGTCGTGGTGATGGTGATGTTCATGCCACGCAGCGCATCGATCTTGTCATACTCGATTTCGGGAAACA
This sequence comes from uncultured beta proteobacterium, assembly GCA_963746955.1. GTDB lineage: Bacteria > Pseudomonadota > Gammaproteobacteria > Burkholderiales > Thiobacillaceae > DASQBT01. Next base: position 52,348 of record CAVVDR010000021.1, read on the forward strand.
TGATCTGCTCACGCACCCCCATGTTGTAGTTTCCCCGGCCGTCGAACGATTTCGCGGACACCCCGCGGAAGTCGCGGATTCGCGGCATGGCGATGGTCACCAGGCGATCGAGGAACTCATACATGCGCGCGCTGCGCAGCGTAACCTTGCAGCCGATCGGATAACCGTCGCGAATCTTGAAGCCGGCAATGGACTTGCGCGACTTGGTCACTACCGGCTTTTGCCCGGCAATCTTTTGCATGTCTCCAACCGCGAAATCCATGACCTTCTTGTCAGCCACCGCCTCGCCCACCCCCATGTTAAGCGTGATCTTTTCAATGCGTGGCACTTGCATAACGGACTTGTAGCCGAATTGCTTCACCAGCTCGGGCACCACCATTTCACGATAAAAACTTTGCAGACGAGCCATGATTGCCTCTTAAGCGTCCACCATCTCACCATTGGACTTGAAAACGCGCACCTTGCGGCCATCCTCAAGCACCTTGAAACCAACCCGGTCGGCCTTCTGGGTGCCCGGATTGAACAAAGCTAAATTGGAAGCATCAAGCGGCATTTCCTTCTCGACGATGCCACCCGTAGTGCCCTTGAAAGGATTCGGTTTCTGATGCTTCTTGACCCGATTTATTCCTTCCACCACCACATGCCCGTCGTCCAGCACACGCAGCACAGAGCCGCGCCTGCCCTTGTCCTTACCGGCCAACACGACGACCTGATCACCCTTGCGAATACGCGCCATGACAAATCTCCTTACAGCACTTCCGGCGCGAGCGAAACAATCTTCATGAATCGCTCGGTACGGAGTTCACGGGTTACCGGCCCGAAAATCCGGGTGCCGATCGGCTCAAGTTTGTTGTTCAACAGGACTGCGGCATTGCCATCAAACTTGATCAGCGAACCATCGGGACGACGCACGCCCTTGGCGGTGCGCACCACCACGGCGTTATAGACATCACCCTTCTTGACCCGTCCGCGCGGGGCCGCATCTTTGATGCTGACCTTGATGATGTCGCCTACGCCGGCATAGCGCCGATGGCTGCCGCCCAGCACTTTGATGCACATAACGGTGCGTGCACCCGTATTGTCAGCCACGTCCAGAATGGACTGCATTTGAATCATGATTCAATCTCCAACTTAACCCGCACCTGGCTGCCCAGGTAGCCGCGGCGTCAGTCTTGGACCCCGTTAGGGGAGGAAACTACACAGCGCCAGTCCTTTCGGCGCCAAGGAAGGGCGGATTGTACGGGGCCTCGCGGGACTTGGCAAGGCCTACGAAGCAGCCCGCTCAATCAACTTGACCACTGTCCAGGTCTTGGTTTTGGAATAGGGTCTGGATTCCCGGATTTCGACCACGTCGCCTTCCTTATACTCATTGTTTTCGTCATGCGCGTGGTGTTTGCTCGATAGTCGGATCACCTTGCCTATCACCGCGTGCTTGACCCGGCGCTCAACCAGCACCGTCACGGTCTTGGCCATTTTGTCGCTGACCACGCGGCCAGTCATGCTGCGTACAACTCTAGTCTCACTCATGCTCGGGCCTTTTGATGCATAACTGTCTTAATCCGCGCGATATCCTGGCGCAGCTTGCCCAAGTCGGCAGTCTTGTTGGACTGCTGGGTCGCCAACTGCATGCGCAGGGCAAAGTGGGCACGGAGCAGGCTGTCCAGTTCTTGATTGAGTTCGTCGGCCGTTTTGCCGCGCAATTCTTTCGCATTCATGCTTAGCTCCCGATCATGCGGGTGACAAACGCTGTCTGGATCGGCAGCTTCGCCGCGGCGAGGCGAAAGGCTTCCCGAGCCAGCGTTTCATCGACGCCGTCCATTTCATACAGCACCTTGCCGGGCTGAATTTCGGCAACGTAATATTCCGGACTGCCCTTGCCATTGCCCATCCGCACTTCGGCAGGTTTCTTGGACACTGGCTTGTCCGGAAAAATCCGGATCCAGATTCGCCCACCCCGTTTGATATGCCGGGTCATAGCGCGGCGCGCGGCTTCGATTTGGCGCGCGGTCAGGCGGCCGCGGCCAATTGCCTTGAGACCGTATTCTCCGAAGCTCACCTTGGCGCCACGGGTAGCCTTGCCCGTATTGCGGCCTTTTTGTTCCTTGCGGTATTTCCTTCTAGCTGGCTGCAGCATGTCTTACCCCTGGTTTCTTGCCGCGCTTTTCCGGCTCTGCGGCCACCGGCTGATCGCCACGGTTCAGGCTGTCGCCCTTATAAACCCAGACCTTGATTCCGGTAATGCCATAGTTGGTCTTTGCTTCCGCCACGCCATAATCGATCTCTGCACGCAGGGTATGCAGGGGCACCCGGCCTTCGCGATACCACTCTCGGCGGGCGATTTCAGCGCCGTTCAGTCGCCCTGAACTCATGATCTTGACGCCCTGCGCGCCCAAGCGCATGGCGTTCTGCATAGCACGCTTCATGGCACGGCGAAACATCACCCGCTTTTCCAGCTGCTGGGCAATTCCGTCGGCAATGATTTGCGCATCTGTTTCAGGCTTGCGCACTTCTTCAATGTTGACGTGTACCGGCACCATCATCATACGACCCAAGTCGGCGCGCAGTCTCTCGATGTCTTCGCCTTTCTTGCCGATTACGACGCCGGGGCGCGCGCTGTAAATGGTGATCCGCGCATTCTTGGCGGGACGCTCGATGATTACCTTGCTGACGGATGCGCCGGCCAGCTTGCGCTTGAGGTACTCGCGCACCTTCAGGTCTTCCTTGAGAGTGGATGCAAAGTCCTTGTTGGAGCCATACCACTTGGCCGTCCAGGAACGCTGTACGCTCAGACGGAAGCCAATCGGATGTATTTTCTGTCCCATGTCCCTAATCTCCGACCGTCACGGTGATGTGGCAAGTCTGCTTTTCAATTCGATTACCCCGGCCTTTGGCCCGGGCGGCAAAACGTTTGAGGCTCGGCCCCTTGTCGACGTAAATGGTTTTTACCTTGAGCACGTCAATATCCGCTCCCTCATTGTGTTCCGCGTTGGCAATGGCCGACTCCAGCACCTTCTTGATAATTGTGGCGCCTTTTTTGGGACTGAAGGCAAGAACGTTGAGTGCACGGTCCACAGGCAGGCCGCGGACCTGATCAGCCACCAACCTGCCCTTCTGGGCAGAAAGACGGGTGCCACGTAAATGTGCGGAAACTTCCATCATGGGATCCTTATCTCTTCGCTTTCTTGTCGGCCGCATGACCCTTGAACGTGCGGGTCATCGCAAATTCTCCAAGCTTGTGGCCCACCATGTTTTCGGTGACATACACCGGCACATGCTGGCGCCCATTGTGCACGGCCACAGTCAGGCCAATGAACTCCGGCAGTACCGTGGAGCGCCTGGACCAGGTTTTGATCGGTCGCTTGTCCTTGCTGGCCTGTGCGGCCTCCACCTTTTTCATCAGGTGGTCATCGACAAATGGGCCTTTTTTGACTGAACGTGTCATCTTCCCTTACCTCAATCAGTTGGCGTGACGGCGACGCACAATCATGCTATTCGTGCGCTTGTTGCTGCGTGTACGGTAACCCTTGGTGGGCGTGCCCCAAGGGCTGACCGGAACCCTGCCCGCACCGGTGCGGCCCTCGCCGCCGCCATGCGGGTGATCGACCGGGTTCATGGCTACGCCACGCACCGTGGGACGGATACCGCGCCAGCGGTTGGCGCCGGCCTTGCCGATTGAACGCAGGCTGTGCTCTCCATTCCCGACTTCACCTAGAGTTGCGCGGCAATCCACGTGAACCCTGCGTATCTCGCCGGAGCGCAGACGAAGTTGGGCGTACACGCCTTCACGCGCCAGCAACTGTACGGAGGTTCCGGCCGCACGCGCCAACTGGGCACCCTTGCCCGGCTGCAACTCGATTGCATGGATAGTGGAGCCAACGGGAATGTTGCGCAAAGGCAGGCAGTTACCCGGTTTGATGGGGGCTTCCGCGCCGCTCATCAACGGGCTGCCAGTTTCCACCCCACGCGGCGCAAGAATGTAGCGCCGTTCACCGTCTGCGTAGCACAACAATGCAAGGTGGGCAGAACGGTTGGGGTCGTACTCAAGCCGCTCCACCTTGGCAGCCACGCCATCCTTGTCGCGGCGAAAATCCACCAGGCGATAGTGTTGCTTGTGGCCACCGCCCTTGTGACGGGTGGTGATATGGCCATTATTGTTGCGGCCTGAGCCCCGCTTCTTCGATTCAAGCAGACTGGCGACAGGCGCGCCCTTGTGCAGGTTCGGGCTGACTACCTTCACCACGGCGCGGCGGCCAGCAGAAGTCGGTTTAACTTTGACGAGTGCCATGTCGTTTCCCCTTACTGGCCAGCCGTCAGGTCAAGTTCCTGGCCGGACTTGATGCTGACATAGGCCTTTTTCCAGTCCTGACGACGGCCCGTGACGCGGCCAGAGCGCTTGGTTTTGCCCTTTACGTTGGCCACCTGAACACCCGTTACTTCAACCTTGAACAAATGTTCCACTGCGGCGGTAATTTCCTGCTTGGTGGCATCGGACAGCACCCGGAACACAGCCTGATTCAGCTTATCGGCCACTCGTGTGCTCTTTTCGGATACAACTGGCGCCAAGATGACCTTGAGCAGACGCTCGGTATGGGTTGCGCTCTTCACAGCATCTCCTCGAATTGCTTGACCGCCTGCTTGGTCATCAGGACGTTGCCGAACTTCATCAGGCTCCAGGGATCCACATGCCGGGGCTCAACCAAGTAGACATTGACCAGATTTCGGGACGACAGCCACAGATTTTCATCTACGTCGTCGGCAATGATCATGACTTTGTCATAGCCCATGCCTTTGAGCTTCTGGGCGAGCAGCTTGGTTTTGGGCGCATCGACTCCCAGCCCATCCACCACTTTCAGCTTGCCGTCGCGAGCCAGCTGGGACAGGATCGCCGCCATCCCCGCGCGGTACATCTTGCGGTTGACTTTGTGGGTGTAATTCTCTTCCCCGGTATTCGGAAAGATCCTGCCGCCGCCTCGCCACAGCGGGCTCGAGGTCATGCCGGCGCGAGCGCGGCCAGTGCCTTTCTGTCGAAACGGCTTTTTCGTGCTGTGTCTGACTTCTTCGCGGTCCTTCTGCTTGCTGTTTCCACTACGCGCATTGGACATAAACGCGGTCACCACCTGATGCACCAGCGCTTCATTGTAATCGCGGGCGAAGATTTCATCTGACGCCACCAGACTGGAAGCCTGCTTGCCTTGATCGTTAATCACGGTCAGCTCCATCAGGCACCCCCTTTCACGGCGGGGCGCACAAGCACGTCGCCGCCTTTAGAGCCAGGCACGGCGCCTTTCACCAGCAACAGGCCGCGCGCCGCATCAACACGGGCGATTTCGAGATTTTGCACGGTGCGATTGACACCGCCGAGGTGTCCCGCCATGCGCTTGCCGGGAAACACGCGGCCGGGATCTTGAGCCATGCCGATGGAACCGGGAACGTTATGCGAACGGGAGTTGCCGTGCGTGGCGCGTTGCGACTTGAAGTGGTGACGCTTGATAACGCCGGAAAATCCCTTGCCCTGGGTGACCCCGGATACGTCCACAATCTGACCCGGTTGGAAGATTTCCACGGAAATTGCAGCACCCGGTTGATATTGGGCTAGAGCATCCGCAGCCACAGTAAATTCCTGCAGACCTTCGCCGGCTTCGGCACCCGCTTTGGCAAAAAGCCCGGCCTGGGCTTTGTTCACCCGGCTGTTGCGGCGGGCACCAAAAGTCACCTGGATGGCGTTATAGCCATCGGTGGATTCGGTCTTGATCTGAGTGACGCGATTATTCGACATTTCCAACACGGTCACCGGAACGGAAGCCCCGTCCGCAGTGAAGATGCGGGTCATGCCGACCTTACGGCCGACGAGTCCGACGCTCATTTCACATTCCTTTTTTTGAAAACCCCGGTCGGCTGAGCCAATCCGGGCGCCGATTGCAATTGACCGGCCACCTCGCTCCCCACGCCGGGGAGCCGTACAGCAAAGCGCGAGAGTTTACCCGTGATTCACGTTGAATTCAAGCAACGCTGATTAGAGCTTGATCTCAACGTCCACACCGGCCGGCAGATCCAGCTTCATCAACGCGTCGACGGTCTTGTCAGTGGGGTCAATGATATCCATCAGCCGGCGATGGGTGCGGATTTCGAACTGGTCCCGGGCCGTCTTGTTGACATGAGGGGAACTCAGCACGTCAAAGCGTTCGATGGAAGTGGGCAATGGCACCGGTCCTTTTACTACCGCACCGGTGCGTTTGGCGGTTTCCACGATCTCAAGCGCGGACTGGTCAATCAGTTTGTAATCGAAGGCTTTAAGGCGAATACGGATTTTTTGGCTTTGCATCATGTTTACTCAATAACTTTCGCGACCACGCCGGCGCCGACGGTACGGCCGCCTTCGCGGATGGCAAAGCGCAGGCCTTCTTCCATGGCGATCGGCGCAATCAGGGCAACGGTGATGCTGATGTTGTCGCCCGGCATCACCATCTCGGTCCCGGCCGGCAACTCAATCGAGCCGGTCACGTCGGTGGTGCGGAAGTAGAACTGCGGACGGTAGCCGTTGAAGAACGGGGTGTGACGCCCGCCTTCTTCCTTGGACAGCACGTAGATCTCGGCCGTGAATTTGGTGTGCGGGGTGATGGAGCCGGGCTTGGCCAGCACCTGGCCGCGCTCGACTTCTTCACGCTTGGTGCCGCGCAAGAGCACGCCTACGTTGTCACCGGCCTGGCCCTGGTCCAAAAGCTTCCTGAACATCTCAACCCCGGTGCAGGTGGTCTTGACCGTAGGCTTGATGCCGATGATTTCAATTTCCTCGCCGACCTTGATGACGCCGCGCTCGACCCGGCCGGTCACGACGGTGCCGCGGCCGGAGATGGAGAAGACGTCTTCGACCGGCATCAGGAAGGGCTGGTCAATGGCGCGCTCGGGCTGGGGTATGTAGGAGTCCAGCGCCGCCGCCAGTTTGAAGATGGAGGGCTCGCCGATGTCGCTCTGGTCGCCTTCCATGGCTTTCAGGGCAGACCCGATGATGATGGGGGTGTCGTCCCCCGGGAAGTCGTATTTGGACAGCAGTTCGCGCACTTCCATTTCGACCAGTTCAAGCAGTTCGGCGTCGTCGACCATGTCGGCCTTGTTCATGTAGACGACGATGTAGGGCACGCCGACCTGGCGTGCCAGCAGGATGTGTTCGCGGGTCTGCGGCATGGGGCCGTCAGCCGCCGACACGACCAGGATGGCGCCGTCCATCTGGGCGGCGCCAGTGATCATGTTCTTCACATAGTCGGCGTGACCGGGGCAGTCAACGTGGGCGTAGTGCCGGTTCTCGGTCTCGTACTCGACGTGCGCAGTGTTGATGGTGATGCCGCGCGCCTTCTCCTCCGGCGCCGAGTCAATGTCGGCATAGTTCTTCGCCAATCCACCAAACTTCTTCGACAAGATAATGGTAATGGCCGCCGTCAGCGTGGTCTTGCCATGGTCCACGTGACCGATCGTCCCCACGTTTACGTGCGGCTTCGTGCGTTGAAACTTTTCCTTGGACATGTCTTGGCCCCTGTTGAGTTTACTTCTTGCTGCTGATCACGGTTTCCGCCACATTCCTGGGCGCTTCGCTGTAGTGCTTGAATTCCATTGAGTAGGTCGCACGCCCTTGGGACATGGACCGCAGGTCGGTCGAATATCCGAACATCTCGGCCAGCGGCACTTCCGCCTTGATGGTTTTTCCGCCCGGCATGTCTTCCATGCCCTGGATGATGCCGCGTCGACGGTTGAGGTCACCCATCACGTCACCCATGTAGTCCTCCGGGGTCTCAACTTCAACCGCCATCATGGGCTCCAGCAGTGCCGGATTGGCTTTGCGCATCCCGTCCTTGAACGCCAGGATGGCAGCCATCTTGAAAGCCTGTTCGGAAGAGTCCACCTCGTGGTAGGACCCGTCAAACAGGGTGACCTTCACATCGACCACCGGAAAGCCCGCCAGGACGCCATTGTTCATTGCCTCGCGCAGACCCTTGTCAACCGCCGGAATGTATTCGCGCGGCACCGTGCCGCCCTTGATGGAATCGACAAACTCGTAGCCCTTGCCCGCAACGTTCGGCTCCATCTTGAGCCAGACGTGGCCATACTGGCCCTTGCCGCCGGACTGCTTGACGAACTTGCCCTCGATCTCTGTCAGCTTGCGGATCGCTTCGCGGTACGCCACCTGGGGCGCACCCACGTTAGCCTCAACGCCAAACTCGCGTTTCATCCGGTCGACGATGATTTCTAGGTGCAGTTCACCCATGCCTGAAATGATCGTCTGGCCGGTTTCCTCATCGGTACGCACGCGGAACGAGGGGTCTTCCTGCGCCAGACGGCCCAGCGCGATCCCCATTTTCTCCTGGTCGGCCTTGGTCTTGGGTTCCACCGCCACGTGAATTACCGGTTCGGGAAATATCATCCGCTCCAGGATAATGGGCTTGTCCGGATTGCAGATGGTGTCGCCGGTAACCGCTTCTTTCAGGCCTACCGCCGCAGCGATATCACCTGCCCGAACTTCCTTGATTTCCGCGCGCTGGTTGGCATGCATCTGCAGAATTCGGCCGATGCGCTCCTTGCGGCCCCTCACCGAGTTGTAAATGGTATCACCGGAGTTCACCACCCCCGAGTACACGCGGAAGAAGGTAAGCTGGCCGACATAGGGATCGGTCGCAATCTTGAACGCCAGCGCTGCAAAAGGCTCTTCATCGGAAGCGCTGCGCTCAACCTCTTTGCCGTTTTCGAGTTCCCCTTTGACCGGCGGAATATCGACTGGGGAGGGCATGTAATCAATGACGGCGTCCAGCATCTTCTGCACGCCTTTGTTCTTGAAGGCGCTGCCGCACAGCATCGGGACAATCTCGCTGGCGATGGTACGGGCGCGCAAGCCCTTCATGATGTCTGCCTCGGAAAGGTCGCCCTCTTCCAAGTATTTGTTCATCATTTCCTCGGATGACTCGGCCGCAGCTTCGAGCATTTTCTCGCGCCACTCCTTGCAGGTGTCAAGCAGCTCGGCAGGAATTTCCGTGTATTCAAACCTCATTCCCTGGGAAGCTTCATCCCAGTAGATGGCCTTCATCTTGACCAGATCCACCACACCCTTGAAGTTCTCTTCCGCGCCAATAGGCACCACGACAGGAACGGGATTGGCCCGCAAGCGGCTGCGCATCTGCTCGTAAACTTTGAAGAAATTGGCACCGGTGCGGTCCATCTTGTTGACAAACGCCAACCGCGGAACGCCATACTTGTTGGCCTGACGCCACACCGTTTCCGACTGCGGCTGCACCCCGCCCACGGCGCAATAGACCATGCAGGCGCCGTCCAGCACGCGCATTGAACGCTCCACTTCGATGGTGAAGTCCACGTGTCCCGGCGTGTCGATGATATTGATGCGATGCTGGTCGTGCTTGCCATCCATGCCCTTCCAGAAGCAGGTAGTGGCAGCAGACGTGATGGTGATGCCACGCTCACGCTCCTGCTCCATCCAGTCCATGGTGGCAGCGCCGTCGTGCACTTCGCCAATCTTGTGGGAAACGCCTGTGTAAAACAGGACGCGTTCGGTCGTCGTGGTCTTTCCCGCGTCAATGTGCGCGGAAATTCCGATGTTGCGATAGAGTTCGATTGGGGTAGCGCGTGCCACTTTGAATATTCCTGCCAGGAAGGGCTAATTAAAATCTGAAGTGGGCGAAAGCCTTGTTGGCTTCGGCCATACGGTGCACTTCCTCGCGCTTCTTCATGGCCGCGCCGCGGCCTTCGGACGCATCCAGCAGCTCACCCGCCAGACGCGCGCCCATGGACTTTTCACCGCGCTTGCGCGCGGCATCACGCACCCAGCGCATGGCCAGGGCCGAACGACGCGACGGGCGCACTTCTACCGGCACCTGATAGTTGGCGCCTCCGACCCGCCGGCTTTTCACCTCCACCAACGGACGCACATTGTTCAAGGCAGAAGAGAATACCTCCAGAGGATCCTTGCCGGACTTATTGGAGATCTGCTCAAATGCGCCATACACGATGCGCTCGGCCACGGATTTCTTGCCGGAGGTCATGATGGCATTCATGAATTTGGAGACTTCCTGGTTGCCGAATTTGGGATCAGGCAGGATCTCACGTTTGGGAACTTCGCGACGACGTGGCATGGTTTACTTTCTCTCTTGTTCAGGCAGCCTTGGGGCGCTTGGCGCCGTACTTGGAACGCGACTGCTTGCGGTCTTTGACGCCGGCCGTATCAAGGGAACCGCGCACAGTGTGGTAACGCACACCGGGCAAGTCCTTAACCCGGCCGCCACGTATCAGGACCACCGAGTGTTCCTGCAGGTTGTGGCCCTCGCCGCCGATGTAGCTGATCACCTCGAAGCCGTTGGTCAGCCTCACCTTGCAGACCTTCCGCAATGCGGAATTGGGCTTTTTCGGCGTGGTGGTGTACACGCGGGTACACACGCCTCGCCGTTGTGGGCAGGCTTGCAGGGCAGGAACCTTGCTTTTCGTTCGCGGCGCCTGGCGGGGCTTGCGGATCAACTGGTTAATGGTTGGCATAGCTCTCGGTATCCATATGCTTGCTCTCAAAACAACCGGGACGGCTCGCGCCGTCCCGTCGCTGGAAAATGCGTCAATTTCGGGACGGAAATTCGCCCGGAAAAAGACGCATGAGTTTAAGGAGTGCCCTCCGCCTTGTCAAGCAACTTCCTGATTTTCAGGGTTGCTCACTTCGCCTTCCTCGATTGCCCGGCCTTCCGCGATATCCTCCCCGACAGTCTGGCGCCGGCGGGTGTTGTGATAAGCGAGACCGGTTCCAGCCGGGATCAGGCGACCCACGATGACATTCTCCTTGAGACCGCGCAATTCATCCCGCTTGCCCATGATCGCGGCTTCGGTGAGGACGCGCGTGGTTTCCTGGAAGGAGGCCGCGGAGATAAACGAATCCGTCGACAGGGAGGCCTTGGTAATCCCCAGCAGAATAGGCTCGTAGCTGGCCGGCTGCTTGCCCTCGGCTACCATTTCGTCGTTCACCTGCAGCACTTCCGAACGCTCCACCTGCTCGCCTGGGATCAGCGCGGCGTCGCCCGGATCGACCACGTTTACCCGGCGCAGCATCTGACGGACGATCACTTCAATGTGTTTGTCATTGATTTTCACCCCTTGCAGCCGGTAAACATCCTGGACCTCATCGGTAATGTAGCGGGCCAGGGCTTCTACACCTTGCAGGCGCAAAATGTCATGCGGATCGACCGGGCCATCGACGATCATCTCGCCCTTGTTCACGACCTGGCCATCGTGCGCCATGACGTGCTTTTCCTTGGGTATCAAGTACTCGTGGGGCTGTCCATCGAAATCCGTGATGACCAGGCGCTGCTTGCCCTTGGTATCCTTGCCGAAGGATACGGTACCGGTCACCTCGGCCAGCACGCCAGCGTCCTTGGGGGAACGCGCCTCAAACAGTTCCGCCACCCGCGGCAGACCGCCGGTAATGTCGCGCGTCTTGGAGGTTTCCTGCGGAATCCGTGCCAGCACATCGCCCACGTTAACTTCCTGCCCATCCTTCACGGTAATGATGGAACCGATCTGGAAAGTGATGTTGACCAGCATTTCGGTGCCCGCAATTCTGACCTCGTTGCCGGTTTCGTCCAGCATTTTGACTTGGGGACGCAACCCCTTGGCAGCGGCTCCCTTGCGACTTTTTGGATCGATCACGACGAGGGTGGAAAGACCGGTCACCTCGTCGATCTGTTTGGCGACGGTAACCCCCTCCTCCACGTTCTCGAACCTTACCCGGCCCGAGTGCTCCGTGATGATGGGACGGGTATGAGGATCCCAGGTGGCCAGCACCACCCCGGCCTTGATCTTGTCCCCATCCTTGACCATTACGGTTGCGCCGTACGGCACCTTTTGTCGTTCACGTTCGCGGCCGGCGTCATCCAGAATAATCAGCTCGCCGTTGCGCGAGATTGCCACCAGTTCCTTGCGTGTATTGGTCACGTAGCGCATATTGGCCGAGTAGCCAACCGTTCCGGCCGACTTGGCTTCAAGCTGACTGGCGGCAGCAGCGCGCGAAGCGGCCCCGCCGATGTGGAAGGTCCGCATGGTGAGCTGGGTGCCCGGTTCGCCGATGGACTGGGCGGCAATCACGCCGACCGCCTCGCCCACGTTGACCAGATAGCCACGGCCCAGATCCCGGCCATAGCATCTGGCGCACAAGCCATAACGGGTCTCGCAAGTCAGCGGGGTGCGCACCTTGACTTCGTCAATACCCGCCGACTCTATGGTGTCGACCGTAGCTTCATCCAGCAGGGTGCCAGCCTCGTACAATGTCTCCTGGGTCTCGGGATGGACAATGTCCACTGCCGCTGTCCGTCCCAAGACCCGCTCCCGCAGGGCTTCCACCACCTCGCCGCCCTCGACCAGGGCCTTGACCACCATGCCTTCTCTGGTGCCGCAATCGACTTCGACGACGACCAGGTCCTGGGTCACGTCCACCAGACGCCGGGTCAGGTAACCGGAATTCGCCGTCTTCAGTGCCGTGTCAGCGAGGCCCTTGCGCGCGCCATGGGTGGAAATGAAGTATTGCAGCATGTTCAACCCCTCGCGGAAGTTCGCGGTGATCGGAGTTTCGATGATGGAGCCATCCGGCTTGGCCATCAGGCCGCGCATGCCTGCCAGCTGGCGGATCTGCGCGGCAGAACCACGGGCGCCGGAGTCGGCCATCATGTAGATGGAGTTAAAGGATTCCTGGCTGACATCATCGCCCTTGTGGTTCTTCACCTTTTCCGCGCCCAACTGGCCCATCATGGCCTTGGCCACGGCATCGCCCGCCCGGCCCCAGATATCCACGACCTTGTTGTAGCGCTCGCCCTGGGTCACCAGACCGGACGTATATTGTTTTTCAATCTCCTTCACCTCGTTCTCGGCCGCATCCAGAATGCCGTGTTTTTCCTTCGGAATCAGCATGTCATTAATGGCGATGGACATCCCCGCGCGGGTGGCGAAGGAAAAGCCGGTATACATCAGCCGGTCAGCGAAGATCACCGTCTCGCGCAGGCCGCAGCGTCGAAAACTCGCGTTGATGAGGCGGGAGATTTCCCTCTTCTTCAGCGGTTTATCGATAAAACTGAAAGGCAGTCCAGGTGGCAGGATTTCCGACAGCAGGGCCCGGCCCAGCGTGGTTTCCACCCGCTTGATGGATTCCACTCTCTCGCCGTTCTTGACGTCCACTTCCTTGATCCGCACCGTCACCCGGGCATGCAGCTCGGCCGCGCCGGTGTCATAGGCACGGCGCGCCTCCGCCACATCGGCGTAGAGGCTGCCTTCGCCCTTCGCATTGACTTTCTCGCGGCTCATGTAGTACAGGCCAAGCACAATATCCTGCGACGGCACGATAATCGGTTCGCCGTTGGCCGGGGACAGCACATTGTTTGAAGCCAGCATCAGCGTGCGGCATTCCATCTGCGCTTCCAGCGACAAGGGCACATGCACGGCCATCTGGTCACCGTCAAAGTCGGCGTTGAAGGCAGAGCACACCAGTGGGTGCAACTGGATGGCCTTGCCTTCAATCAGTACCGGTTCGAACGCCTGAATCCCCAAACGGTGCAGAGTGGGCGCACGGTTCAGCATCACCGGATGTTCGCGGATGACATCGGAGAGGATGTCCCACACAATGGGTTCTTCATCCTCCACCATCTTCTTCGCCGCCTTGATGGTGGTGGCCAGGCCCATAACTTCCAGTTTGTGGAAGATGAAGGGCTTGAACAGTTCCAGGGCCATCTTTTTCGGCAGGCCGCACTGGTGCAGCTTGAGTTGTGGGCCCACCACAATCACCGAACGGCCCGAATAGTCGACCCGCTTGCCCAATAGGTTTTGCCTGAAGCGACCGCTCTTGCCCTTTATCATGTCGGCCAGCGATTTCAGCGGTCGCTTGTTCGCGCCCGTCATCGCCTTGCCGCGCCGGCCATTATCCAGCAGCGAATCGACTGCTTCCTGGAGCATGCGTTTTTCGTTGCGCACGATGATTTCTGGGGCCTTCAGCTCCAGCAGGCGCTTGAGCCGGTTGTTGCGGTTGATTACCCTGCGGTACAGATCGTTGAGGTCCGACGTGGCAAACCGGCCGCCATCCAGCGGCACGAGGGGGCGCAACTCGGGCGGCAGCACCGGCAGCACTTCCAGGATCATCCAGTCAGGCTTGATGCCGGAACGCTGGAAGGCTTCCAGCACCTTGAGGCGCTTGGAGGTTTTCTTGAGCTTGGTGTCCGAGGTGGTCTTGGACAGCTCGGCGCGCAACTGCTCGACCTCGGTAGGCAAGTCGATGGCGCGCAGCAGGTCGCGGACGCCCTCGGCACCCATCAGGGCCTTGAACTCGTCGCCGTATTCCTCGACCTTGCTCAGGTAATCATCTTCAGTCAGCAACTGGCGCCGGTTGAGCGGCGTCATGCCGGGCTCGACCACGACATAGGCTTCGAAATAGAGCACCCGCTCAATGTCTTTCAGCGTCATGTCCAGCACCATGCCCAGCCGGGAAGGCAGTGACTTGAGGAACCAGATATGCGCCACCGGCGAGGCCAGCTCGATGTGGCCCATGCGCTCGCGCCGCACCTTGGAAAGTGTAACTTCCACCCCGCACTTCTCGCAGATCACGCCGCGATGCTTGAGGCGCTTGTACTTGCCGCACAGACATTCGTAGTCCTTCACCGGGCCGAAGATCTTGGCGCAGAATAATCCATCCCGCTCCGGCTTGAAGGTTCGGTAGTTGATGGTTTCGGGCTTCTTGACTTCACCGTAGGACCAGGCGCGGATTTTATCCGGCGACGCGATGCCGATCTTGATCGCGTCGAACTCCTCCTCCTGGGTGGCTTGTTTGAACAGATCCAATAATGCTTTCATGACTGATCCCTCGCCCGATTAAAAACGTTCCAGATCAATATCGATGCCCAGACTGCGGATTTCCTTCACCAGCACGTTGAAGGATTCCGGCATGCCCGCATCGATCTTGTGGTCGCCCTTGACGATGTTTTCATACACCTTGGTCCGGCCGTTCACATCGTCCGACTTGACGGTGAGCATTTCCTGCAGGGTGTAAGAAGCGCCGTAGGCTTCCAGCGCCCACACCTCCATCTCGCCAAAGCGCTGGCCGCCGAACTGGGCCTTGCCGCCGAGCGGCTGCTGAGTCACCAGGCTGTATGGCCCGGTCGAGCGGGCATGCATCTTGTCATCCACCAGATGGTGCAGCTTCAGCACGTGCATGTAGCCGACCGTCACGGGGCGTTCGAAAACCTCCCCGGTACGGCCGTCGTACAAGTTCACCTGACCGCCTTCGGGCAGGTCTGCAAGCTTGAGCATTTGGCGAATCTCGTCCTCGCCCGCCCCGTCGAATACCGGCGTGGCAAAGGGCACGCCCTCACGCAGGTTGTCCGCCATGGCCAGAATTTCCCCGTCCGAAAATGACGCCAGGTCAACTTTCTGGCCGGTGGAGTTGTAGATTTGGTCAAGGAAATCGCGCATCTGCTTGGCCTTGACCTGCTGGTCAAGCATCCTGCCGATCTTGATGCCCAGCCCTTTCGCCGCCCAACCCAAATGGGTTTCCAGAATCTGGCCCACGTTCATCCGCGAAGGCACACCCAGCGGGTTCAGCACGATGTCAGCCGGGGTTCCGTCCGCCATGTACGGCAGGTCTTCGATCGGCACGATCTTCGACACCACGCCCTTGTTGCCATGGCGTCCCGCCATCTTGTCTCCGGGCTGCAGGCGGCGCTTGACCGCCATGTAGACCTTGACCATTTTCTGTACGCCTGGCGGCAGTTCATCACCTTGGGTGAGCTTCTTCTTCTTCTCCTCGAACATAGCGTCAAACTCGATCCGCTTCTGCGCCAGACCGTCCTTGATGGCCTCCATCTGACGGCTGGCTTCTTCATCGGCCATGCGAATGTCGAACCAGTCGTGGCCAGGCAGGGATTCCAGGTACTCACGCGTGATCTTGGAGCCCTTGGCCAGTTTCTTGGGCCCGCCGTTGACCGTCTTGTTGAGCAGCATGCGGCCCAACCGGGCAAAGGCGTCCGCTTCCACGATGCGCATACGGTCGGCCAAGTCCTTCTTGTATTCGGCCAGTTGCGCATCGATGATGGACTGGGCGCGCTTGTCGCGCTCAATGCCTTCGCGGGTGAAGACCTGAACGTCGATCACCGTTCCGCTCATGCCGGATGGAACCCGCAAGGATGTGTCCTTGACGTCGGAGGCCTTCTCGCCAAAGATGGCGCGCAGCAGTTTCTCTTCCGGAGTCAACTGGGTTTCGCCCTTGGGTGTCACCTTCCCTACCAGTACGTCGCCCGCCTCTACTTCGGCACCGATCGAAATGATGCCGGATTCGTCCAGCCGGCCCAGCTGGCGTTCCGCCAGGTTGGAAATATCCCGGGTGATTTCCTCCGCCCCCAGTTTGGTGTCGCGGGCAACGACAGAGAGTTCCTCGATGTGGATCGAGGTGTAGCGGTCCTCAGCCACCACCCTCTCGGAGATCAGGATCGAATCCTCGAAGTTGTAGCCGTTCCAGGGCATGAAGGCCACCAGCATGTTCTGGCCCATGGCCAGTTCACCCAGGTCGGTGGAAGCGCCATCGGCGACCACGTCGCCGCGTGCGATCACGTCGCCCACCTTGACGATCGGACGCTGGTTGATGTTGGTGTTCTGGTTGGACCGGGTGTATTTGATGAGGGAGTAGATATCCACGCCCACCTCGCCCGCCTTGGCTTCATCGTCATTGACCCGCACCACGATCCGGCCTGCATCAACGTAGTCCACGATCCCGCCACGCAAGGCGGTGACCACCGTGCCCGAGTCCACCGCTGCGGTGCGCTCCACACCGGTGCCGACCAGGGATTTCTCCGGCCGCAGGCATGGCACGCCCTGACGCTGCATGTTGGAACCCATCAGCGCGCGGTTGGCGTCATCGTGTTCCAGGAAGGGAATGAGGGAGGCCGCCACCGACACCACCTGCGACGGTGACACGTCCATATACTGGATGCGCTCGGTGGTAGACAAGGTGAATTCATTCTTGTGCCGGCAGGAAACCAGCTCATCCTTGAATCTCCCCTTGGGATCCAGATCCGCGTTGGCCTGGGCTATTACATACTGGGCCTCTTCAATTGCAGAGAGATATTCGATTTCGTCGGTTACTTTTTCGTCCTTCACCTTGCGGTAGGGAGTCTCGATGAAACCATACCAGTTGGTGCGGGCATACAGGGCGAGCGAGTTGATCAGGCCAATGTTCGGGCCTTCCGGCGTTTCGATCGGGCACACCCGGCCGTAATGCGTGGGGTGCACGTCGCGCACCTCGAAGCCGGCGCGTTCGCGCGTCAGACCGCCCGGGCCAAGGGCGGAAACCCGGCGCTTGTGAGTAATTTCGGACAGCGGATTGGTCTGGTCCATGAACTGCGAGAGCTGGCTGGAACCGAAGAATTCCTTGATCGCGGCGCTCACCGGCTTGGCATTGATCAGGTCATGCGGCATCAGGTTGTCGGATTCGGCCTGCGACAGGCGCTCGCGCACCGCCCTTTCCACTCGCACCAGACCGGCGCGGAACTGGTTTTCAGCCAGTTCGCCCACCGAGCGCACCCGGCGATTGCCGAGGTGATCGATGTCATCGATCTCGCCGCGGCCATTGCGCAGCTCGACCAGGATCTTCATCACCGCCACGATATCACTCGTATCGATCGTGGCGGCCCCCTCCAACTGCTCGCGCCCGACCCGGCGGTTGAACTTCATGCGTCCGACGGCAGACAGGTCATAGGTATCGGGGCTGAAGAACAATCGCTGGAACAAGGCTTCCACCGCATCTTCGGTGGGCGGCTCGCCGGGACGCATCATGCGATAGATGGCAACCCGTGCGGCCTGCTGGTCGGCGGTCTCGTCGACGCGCAGGGTATGGGACATGTAGGGCCCCTGATCCAGGTCATTCACATACAGGGTCTGAATCCGTCCCACCGCGGCCATGGAGAGTTTCTCCAGCAGCGTCTCGGTGATTTCATCATTGGCCGCGGCAAGCACCTCACCGGTGGACTGATCCACCACGTCGTGGGACAAGATCCTGCCCACCACGAATTCGGCGGGAATCGCCCACATCTTCACCCCGGCAGCATCCAGCTCGCGGATGTGCTTGGCGGTGATGCGCTTGTCCTTGGCGACAATCACCTTGCCATCCTTGCCGCAAATATCGAAGCGCGCAATCTCACCGCGCAGCCGGTCGGGCACCAATTCAAACTGTATGCCTTGGGCGTTGATGTGGAACGTATCCTTGCTGAAGAAGGTGTCCAGTATCGCCTCCGGGCTGAACCCCAAGGCCTTCATCAGGATGGTGGCCGGCATCTTGCGGCGCCGGTCGACGCGGAAATACAGCAGATCCTTGGGATCAAACTCGAAGTCCAGCCAGGATCCACGATAAGGGATGATGCGTGCGGAGAACAGTAGCTTGCCGGAAGAATGGGTCTTGCCGCGATCGTGTTCGAAAAACACGCCGGGCGACCGATGCAACTGGGACACGATGACCCGCTCGGTTCCGTTGATGATAAAGGATCCGGAAGGCGTCATCAGGGGAATTTCCCCCATATACACTTCCTGTTCCTTGACCTCTTTGATCGTGGGTTTGGTCGCTTCCTTGTCCATGATCACCAGCCGCACCTTGGCGCGCAGCGGCGCGCAGAAGGTCAGGCCGCGCTGCTGGCATTCCTTCATGTCGAAGGCCGGTTCGCCCATCGTGTAGTTGACGTACTCCAGGCGCGCGTTGCCTGAATGGCTGGTAATGGGAAAGATGGACGTAAACGCAGCCTGCAGGCCCTCGTTCAGCCGCTCGTCGGCCCCACGCTCTGTCTGCAGAAATGCCCGATAGGAATCGAGCTGGGTCGCCAGCAAGAAAGGTGCTTTGAGCACACTCGGTCGCTTGGCGAAGCTTTTGCGGATGCGTTTCTTCTCGGTGAAGGTATAGCCCATGGAGTCTCCTTACTGGCAAGGGTGATGGGACAAGAACGGCGCGAGCAAATTCCCTGGAATACGGATCCACCAGTCCAGTCCGGACAGGCCGGCGCGAACGGGAGCTTCGCTTCCCAAGTCGATCTGCTGCAAACGTTTCATTGGCGACACACCTAAGAAGCACATAACCCGGAGCCTTCGCAGGGTCTCCGGGCGTGCTGCTTAGGTGTGTCCGCAGCGGCCGGGCCGCTACGAAGCACGCGTCAACCTTACTTGATCTCGACTTTGGCGCCGGCGTCTTCCAACTGCTTTTTGAGCGCCGTGGCATCAGCCTTGCTGATGCCCTCCTTCACCGGCTTGGGCGCGCCATCGACCAGATCCTTGGCTTCCTTCAGGCCCAGGCCGGTGGCGGCACGCACCACTTTGATCACTTCCACCTTCTTGTCGCCGGTGACTGCCAGCACAACGGTGAATTCGGTCTGCTCCTCGACCGCTGCGGCAGCAGCAGCGGGCGCTGCCGCAGCGGCCACGGCAGTGGCAGCGGCTGAAACGCCGAACTTGTCTTCCATTTCCTTAATCAGTTCGGACAGATCCAGCACGGTCATACCGGCGATGGCGTCGAGAATTTCAGCTTTAGATACAGCCATTTGTAACTCCTGTCAGGTTCGTGAATAGATGAATAAACTTAGGCAGCCTGCTTTTAGTTCCGGCATAACCTGAAGATTAGCCTTCACTGAAAACACGCGGCTACGCCGCCTGTTTTTGATCGCGGACAGCGGCCAGGCCACGCACAAATTTGGTTGGCACCTCGTTGAGGGTGCGAACAAACTGTGCGATGGGGGCCTGCATGGTGCCGAGTAGTTTGGCCAGCAGTTCGTCGCGACTGGGCATGGCCGCCAGGTTCGACACGTCCTTGGCAGACATGACGAAATTGGGCATGGCACCCGCCTTGATGACGAACTTTTCGTTGCCTTTGGCGAACTCGTGAAGCACCTTGGCAGCCGCAATCGGGTCCTGGGAAATGCCGTAAGCCAGCGGACCGACCAGCTGATCGGCCAACCCGGAAAACGGCGTATCCTGAACGGCGCGGCGCGCCAGGGTATTCTTGAGGATGCGGAAATAAACTCCGGAGCTGCGCGCTTTCACGCGCAGTTGGGTCATGTCCGTTACCTCCAGTCCGCGATACTCGGCCACCACCACAGTCTGAGCCTGAGCGATCTGCTCGCTGATCTCGGCGACGACAGCCTTTTTCTCTTCAAGATTGAGACTCAAGGTCTAACCTCCTTCTGCGTGACAAGCCGGAAACCGGCTTGTTTGGCGACCTTGACAGGAAGATCCTGCTTTCGGGTGCGCCATCTGCGGTGGGTTTCAGGTATCAGAGGTCAGGAATCAGGGATCATAAAAAATCCCTTCGCCTTACCGCCTCGCCCTTCAATTAAGGTGCAGGTTATTGAATCGGGTTTCACTGATTCCTGATTCCTGATCCCTGATCCCTACAACCCCCTCCGGTCTTTGACAACCCCGGCCTAGCCGAAGCGAGTCCGGGCCCAAAGTTCGTTAAATCAGTCCCCTCTCCTCGGGCTCCTCTCCCTGAGGGTGAGGGTCGAGGCGAGGGAACAGCGCTTGCACTTCACCCCTTCTCTCTAACGAGAATGCAGGGCTCTGAGCATCATTCAGATCAGGCAACCAGACTGCCCTGATCGACGCGAATGCCCACCCCCATGGTGCTGGAAACGGACATCTTTTTGAGGTATATGCCCTTGGACGCAGAGGGCCTGGCCTTTTGCAGGGCCTCCACCAGTGCCTGCAGGTTGACCTTAAGATCATCGGCAGCGAACGAGGCGCGTCCGATCGTACAGTGCACGATGCCCGCCTTGTCGGTCCGGTATTGAACCTGACCGGCCCTCGCGTTTTTCACCGCTTCACTCACGTTGGGGGTCACGGTGCCTACCTTGGGGTTAGGCATCAGGCCGCGCGGGCCCAGAATCTGGCCCAGCTGGCCCACGACCCGCATGGCATCCGGCGTGGCGATCACGACATCGAAATCCATCTTGCCAGCCTTGACATCGGCGGCCAAATCTTCGAATCCGACAATGTCGGCACCGGCAGCCCTGGCCGCCTCGGCATTGGCGCCCTGGGCGAATACCGCCACCCGCACGGTCTTCCCAGTGCCTTTGGGCAGCACCACGGAACCGCGCACCATCTGGTCGGACTTGCGCGCATCAATACCCAGGTTGACCGCCACGTCCACCGACTCGTCAAATTTGGCGGTGGCGGTCTCTTTCACCAACTGCAATGCTTCCAGCACGGGGTAGGCACGGCTCCGATCGATCCGGTTCTTGATGGATTGCAAACGCTTGGATATGCCCACGATCACACCTCCGCATCCACGCCCATGGAACGGGCGGAACCGGCTATGGTACGCACCGCTGCATCCATGTCAGCCGCCGTCAGATCCGGCATCTTCATTTTGGCGATTTCTTCCAGTTGGGCGCGCGAGATCTTGCCCACTTTGTCGGTATGGGGCTTGGCCGAGCCCTTCTCCAGTTTGATGGCTTTCTTGATCAGCACCGTTGCAGGCGGCGTCTTCATCACAAAGGTGAAGCTCTTGTCCGCGTAGGCGGTGATCACCACCGGCACCGGCAGCCCCGGTTCCATGCCCTGGGTCTTGGCATTGAACGACTTGCAAAACTCCATGATATTCAGGCCGCGCTGACCCAGCGCGGGACCGATGGGCGGCGAAGGATTGGCCTTCCCCGCCGGAACTTGCAGCTTGATATAGCCGACTACTTTCTTTGCCATGATGGTTCCTGTTTAAGTGAGTGCCAACGCGCGTTCGACCCTGCCTACTTGCGCTCCTCGTACGCTTTTCCGCCGCGGGCGGAAGAGCAGCTCAGGCTTTTTCAACCTGACCGAAATCCAATTCAACCGGAGTTGCGCGGCCAAAAATCGTGACCGACACCCGCAGCTTGTTCTTGTCGTAATTCACCTCTTCCACATTGCCGTGGAAATCATTGAACGGGCCATCGGTCACACGCACCGCCTGGCCCACCTCGAACAACACCTTTGGCTTCGGTTTCTCCACCCCTTCACGCATCTGGTCCATGATGGCCTGGACTTCCTTTTCGGAAATCGGCGTCGGCTTCATGGCGCTGCCGCCGACGAAACCGGTCACTTTCGGCGTGCTCTTGACCAAATGCCAAGTGTCATCGGCCATGTCCATCTGCACCAGGACATAACCCGGAAAGAACTTGCGCTCGGATACGGCCTTCTGGCCGCCTTTCATCTCCACCACCTCTTCCACCGGTACGAGAATCTCGCCGAAGCGGTCCTTCATGGCATCGCGCTCGATCCGCTCCTTGAGAGCACGCGCGACACTTTTCTCGAAACCTGAATAGGCATGGACGACATACCAGCGCATCGTCATGTTCAACCCCGCCCCATGGCTATTTTCATTACCCACCCCAGACCGGAATCAACCAGCCACATAAAGATCGCCATGGCCAACACGAACGCCATCACCACGCCCGTGGACTGCAAAGTTTCCTTGCGCGTGGGCCATACCACCTTGCCTGCCTCAACCCAGGACTCCCGGGCAAACCCTGCGAACTGCCGGCCAGGGTCGGTGTAGTTCGCCATTACCCCGCCCGCGATGAGTCCGCCCAGCACAGACAATACCCGCACGATCATGGGGTAATCCGCCAGCAGATAAAAACCCGCCAGGCCCGCTACCGCAAAAAGCGCTGCCAATAGCAGCTTGATTTTGTCCATTGTTCCCGACGACCCGGTCAACCCGGATCATCCATTCCAAATTTGGCAGGCCAGGAGGGAATCGAACCCCCAACCTTCGGTTTTGGAGACCGACGCTCTGCCAATTGAGCTACTGGCCTGTATTCCGTGTGGCGCAGGGACCCGGTGTGAAGTGTGGGTTTGAATTGACCCGCACCACTCATCCTCTACTCGTCAAAATTTACTCAATAACTTTCGCGACCACGCCGGCGCCGACGGTACGGCCGCCTTCGCGGATGGCAAAGCGCAGGCCTTCTTCCATGGCGATCGGCGCAATCAGGGCAACGGTGATGCTGATGTTGTCGCCCGGCATCACCATCTCGGTCCCGGCCGGCAACTCAATCGAGCCGGTCACGTCGGTGGTGCGGAAGTAGAACTGCGGACGGTAGCCGTTGAAGAACGGGGTGTGACGCCCGCCTTCTTCCTTGGACAGCACGTAGATCTCGGCCGTGAATTTGGTGTGCGGGGTGATGGAGCCGGGCTTGGCCAGCACCTGGCCGCGCTCGACTTCTTCACGCTTGGTGCCGCGCAAGAGCACGCCTACGTTGTCACCGGCCTGGCCCTGGTCCAAAAGCTTCCTGAACATCTCAACCCCGGTGCAGGTGGTCTTGACCGTAGGCTTGATGCCGATGATTTCAATTTCCTCGCCGACCTTGATGACGCCGCGCTCGACCCGGCCGGTCACGACGGTGCCGCGGCCGGAGATGGAGAAGACGTCTTCGACCGGCATCAGGAAGGGCTGGTCAATGGCGCGCTCGGGCTGGGGTATGTAGGAGTCCAGCGCCGCCGCCAGTTTGAAGATGGAGGGCTCGCCGATGTCGCTCTGGTCGCCTTCCATGGCTTTCAGGGCAGACCCGATGATGATGGGGGTGTCGTCCCCCGGGAAGTCGTATTTGGACAGCAGTTCGCGCACTTCCATTTCGACCAGTTCAAGCAGTTCGGCGTCGTCGACCATGTCGGCCTTGTTCATGTAGACGACGATGTAGGGCACGCCGACCTGGCGTGCCAGCAGGATGTGTTCGCGGGTCTGCGGCATGGGGCCGTCAGCCGCCGACACGACCAGGATGGCGCCGTCCATCTGGGCGGCGCCAGTGATCATGTTCTTCACATAGTCGGCGTGACCGGGGCAGTCAACGTGGGCGTAGTGCCGGTTCTCGGTCTCGTACTCGACGTGCGCAGTGTTGATGGTGATGCCGCGCGCCTTCTCCTCCGGCGCCGAGTCAATGTCGGCATAGTTCTTCGCCAATCCACCAAACTTCTTCGACAAGATAATGGTAATGGCCGCCGTCAGCGTGGTCTTGCCATGGTCCACGTGACCGATCGTCCCCACGTTTACGTGCGGCTTCGTGCGTTGAAACTTTTCCTTGGACATCGCCTCACCCCTTACGCTTACTCAACACAATTAACCTGGTGCCCATGGGCAGGATTGAACTGCCGACCTCTCCCTTACCAAGGGAGTGCTCTGCCACTGAGCTACATGGGCTCTTGCCGCCCATGCGGACGGTTGCAACACATCTTCCTGGAGCGGCGAGCGGGAATCGAACCCGCGTCATCAGCTTGGAAGGCTGAGGTTCTACCATTTAACTACCGCCGCCCTGACCTGCGACCCAACCCTTTACTTGCACTGCCAAGACCCAAGCAAATACCTGGTGGTGGGGGAAGGATTCGAACCTTCGAAGGCAGAGCCGTCAGATTTACAGTCTGATCCCTTTGACCGCTCGGGAACCCCACCGAACGAAAGCGCGAGATTATGGCGGTTTCCCGACAGGGTGTCAAACCCATAGGCGGGAGAGCTTGACAAAACCACTGGGCGCTCCAACCCCCTCTTGATCGCAGTCTCGGCCGACGGCCGATCAAGCAGGTCAAACCCGGATCACGGCCGGCTCTGGGCCTGAGACTGACAAGCCACAGCCTTGATCAAGGTCCGCAAGCTCAGACGTTGAACAGGAAGTTCATCACGTCTCCGTCCTTGACCACGTAGTCCTTGCCTTCGGCGCGCATCTTGCCGGCGTCCTTGGCGCCATGCTCGCCCTTGCAGGCGACGAAGTCCTCGTAGGAAATGGTCTGGGCGCGGATGAAGCCACGTTCGAAGTCAGTGTGAATCACGCCGGCAGCCCTGGGCGCGGTGTCACCTTTGTGTATGGTCCAGGCACGCACTTCCTTGACCCCGGCGGTGAAGTAAGTCTGCAAGCCGAGCAGGTCGTAGGTCGCGCGGATCACACGATTAAGGCCCGGCTCGTCCCAGCCCAGTTCCTTGAGGAATTCCAGCCGTTCCTCAGGCGACAACTCCTGCAACTCCGCTTCTAACGCGGCGCACACGGGTACCACCGGAGCGTGCTCCTCTTTTGCGCGTACACGCAGGGCGTCGAGCAGCGGGTTGTCGTGAAAGCCTTCCTCATCAACGTTGGCGATATACAGGACCGGCTTAGCGGTGAGCAGGAACAAAGGTTTGAGCAGCGCCGCCTGATCCTCGTCGAGCCCCGCGGCCCTGGCCGGTCTGCCTTCATTGAGACTGGCGGTCACCTTCTCCAGCACCGCGACCAGCTTTTGCGCCTCCTTGTCGCCCGCCCGGGCGGTCTTGGCGGCGCGTGCGATCGCTTTTTCCACCGTGGCCAGGTCGGCCAGCGCCAGCTCGGTGTTGATGGTTTCAAGGTCGGACAGCGGATCGACTTTGCCCCTCACGTGAATGACGTTTTCGTTGTGGAAGCACCGCACCACATGGGCCACCGCATCCGTTTCGCGGATGTTGGCGAGAAACTGATTGCCCAGGCCTTCGCCCTTGCTCGCCCCGGCGACCAGCCCGGCAATATCCACAAACTCGACGATAGCGGGGACCACGCGTTCGGGATTGACAATTTCAGCCAGCCTGGCAATGCGCAGATCCGGCACCTCCACGATGCCAGTATTGGGTTCAATGGTACAAAACGGGTAATTCTCCGCCGCAATGCCTGCCTGCGTCAGTGCATTGAACAGGGTGGACTTGCCGACGTTGGGCAGGCCCACGATGCCGCATTTCAAACTCATTCTTGTGCCTTCGTATGTAAGCGTCGCATGGCCGCTGGAAAATCCCCTCGCAGCAGAGCCGGCAATTCATCCAGACCGCGAGTCACGGCAATTTCAATCGCTTCCTGCTCCTGCGCCCTCGGCCGATGCAAAACAAAATCCACCACGTCCTGCGCCACGCCCAAGTTGCGCGGGTGCCCTATGCCCAGCCGCAGCCGCCAGAACTCGGCACTTTCCAATTGCGCGGCCAGATCTTTCAGGCCGTTATGACCGCCGTTGCCGCCCCCCTGTTTAAGCCTTATTTCACCGGGCAGCAGATCCAGCTCGTCATGCACCACCAGAATCTCTTCCGGGCTGATTTTGTAGAAGCGGACCAGCGCCGCCACAGCCCGGCCCGAACGGTTCATAAAAGTGAGCGGCTTGAGCAGCCACAAATCCTCACTCTCGGTGCGGACTCGGGCAGCTTCGCCGAAATAGCGCGATTCAGGCGCCAGTTTGGCGCCCAGCTTGCGGGCACAGGCGTCAACAAACCAAAACCCGGCGTTATGCCGGGTTTCGGAATACTCGGGGCCGGGATTGCCCAGCCCTGCGATCAGACGCAATGCCGCCACGGGCGCCGCCAGCGTAGTGGCCGCGGTCAGGCCGCGGGAGTTTCGCCGGCAGGCGCCGCTGCGTCGGCGGCCGGCGCCTCTTCTGCAACCACCTTGGGCGGGGTGATTACCGCCACCACCGGATTTTCTGCCTTGAGGTGCGCAACCGGCTCCACTCCGTCCCCCAACTGGAGGTCGTTGACGTGGATGGACTGGCCAAGCTGCAGCTCACCCAGATTCACTTCGATGAACTCGGGCAGGTTGCCGGGCAGACATTCCACATCCAGTTCGGTTATCACGTGGCTGACCAGGCCATGGCCCAGCTTCACCCCAGGCGCAGTTTCCTGGTTGATGAAATGCAGGGGCACCTTGATGTGTATCTTGTGGCCCTTGTCCACGCGCTGGAAATCCGCATGGAGTATCTGCTGCTTGAAGGGATGCCATTGCAGGTCCCGCAGCAGCGCCATCTGAGTGTCGCCCTCCAGTTTCATGGACAGGATGGAGGAATGGAAAGCCTCGTGACGCAATTGCAGGAACAAGTCCTTGTGATTGAGCACGATGCTTTCGGCGGGCCTGTCGCCGCCGTACAGCACTCCCGGCACCAGACCCGCGCGACGCAGGCGGCGGCTCGCACCCGATCCTTGCAGGTCGCGCTTTTTGACATTGACTTCGATTTGCATGATGTTTCCTTAGACATTACCTTCCGCGACCAGAAGGCCGGAAGTCCATTAAAAAATCGCCCTGCCTGCTTCCAGGTGGCAGCGCGAGACTGCGCTTACTCGATGAAGAGCGAGCTCACGGAATCCTCGTTGCTGATGCGGCGTATGGTTTCCGCAAGCAAACCGGCCACCGACAATTGGCGAATTTTGCTGCACGCCTTACCGTCCCCGCGCAGCGGAATGGTATCGGTGATTACCAGTTCGTCCAGCGCGGACCCTTGCACTCGCGCAACCGCGCCCCCGGACAGCACGGCGTGGGTGCAGTAGGCCACGACCTTGGACGCGCCATGGTCCTTCAAGGCCTCAGCGGCTTCGCACAGCGTATTGGCCGTATCCACCAAGTCGTCCATGATGATGCAGGTGCGGTCACGCACATCGCCGATGATATTCATCACCTTCGCCACATTGGGCTTGGGCCGGCGCTTGTCGATTATCGCCAGGTCGCATTCCAGCCGCTTGGCGATGGCGCGTGCCCGCACCACGCCGCCGACGTCCGGCGACACCACCAGCAGGTTCTGGTAATCATGGCGCCAGATGTCCCCGAGCAAGATCGGACTGGAATAGACATTGTCAACCGGGATGTCGAAAAACCCCTGGATCTGGTCCGAGTGCAGATCCATCGTCAGCATTCGGTCCACACCCACGCCCTGCAGCATGTTGGCTACAACCTTGGCAGTAATCGGGACCCTGGCGGAGCGGGCACGGCGGTCCTGGCGCGCATAGCCAAAATACGGAATGGCCGCGGTGATGCGCCCTGCCGAGGCACGCCGCAGCGCATCCACCATGACCATGATTTCCATCAGGGTATCGTTGGTGGGCATGCAGGTGGACTGCAGAACGAATACATCGTGGCCGCGCACGTTTTCCAGTATTTCTACCGCCACTTCGCCATCCGAAAAACGGCCAACCGATGCCCGCCCCAAATGAATATTGAGGTGGCGCACGACGTCCCCCGCAAGCTGCGGATGGGCGTTACCGGTAAATACCGTCAGATTGTTGAAGGCCACGATCCACTCCGAGCAGGGCAAAACGGACCGCACGAAATGCGCCCATCTCCCTCACCCCAACCCTCCTGCGCGCTTCGCTGGGCGAGGAGGTCTATTGTGCCGACGCCAGGCGGCCAAATCGATCAAATAGCCGCGCGGCCATTTCACGTCATTACTTGGCAGGGGAGGCAGGGATCGAACCTGCGAATGTCGGAATCAAAATCCGATGCCTTACCACTTGGCGACTCCCCTACGAAACGGTCCCCATCGTGTTGCCACCTCAAGCTGCCAGATCGTACAGGGGGTGCCTGTCCAAACCAGCCGCAATAAACCCTTGCATATCCACCGGCAAGCTGTCCAGAATCCGTTGCGCCGCGGCCCGATCTGGCACCTCCAGAAACACACAGGCTCCGGACCCCGTCATACGGGCATTGCCGTGAGTGCTCAGCCAATCCAGACAGCGCCCAACCACCGGGCTGCGGGAGCGCACGATCGACTCCAGATCGTTGCGGCCCAAGCCGGCAGAAAAGTCCGCTATTGTGATGGGAGGCGTGTTTCGTGTCAATTCCGCCGCTGCGAAAACGGCGGCCGTGGACATCCTTACGCGCGGCGTCAACACCACATACCAGGCCGGTGGCAAGGCAAGCGGGCTGAGCTTCTCCCCCACGCCTTCGGCGAACGCGGATTGGCCAAAAATGAACGCCGGCACGTCCGCCCCCAAGGATAGGGCCAGTTCCTGCAGCCTTCGGCGGGGCCAGTTCAAGTGCCAACCACGATTAAGCGCCAATAAAACGGTCGCCGCATCGGAGCTTCCCCCGCCCAACCCGCCTCCCTGGGGCAGGCGTTTTTCCAGGCGTATTTCGACCCCCAGTCCTGTCCCGCTTGCGGCCTGCAGAAGACGCGCGGCGCGGACAGTCAAATCCTGGTCTTCGGTTATTCCGGGCAAATCATGGCATCGTACGATGCGCCCATCCTCTCGGAGAACCAGGTGAACCACATCGCCATGGTCGATGAAGCGGAAAACGGTTTGCAACAAGTGGTAACCATCCGGGCGGCGGCCCACCACATGCAGAAACAGATTCAGTTTGGCGGGCGCCGGATAAGACCCCATCACTGCCCCCAGTGATCAACAATCAGCTTGATCTCAAGGGCCGGCCGGGTGATGAACAGTTTTCGCGGCTTGCCGCCGGCGTAGCTTCGGTAATCGATCTTCCAGCCGTCCTGAGTAATCCGCTCGACGCGACCCTGCTCATCCCTGGTCAACTGGTGGGGGTGGTCGGGATCGGGACGCGCCATGATCCAGTAGCTCATCCCGCCGACGGGCAGACGAAAGCCCAGCAGCTTTTCGGTCAGCGCGTCGGCATCGGGCGCGCTCTGCTTATGGCCGTCGGGCAATTGCAGCGTGGTTTCGCGGGCAGTACGGACAATCTTGGCCACGCCCTGGCCGAGAGGATCGGATAACAGGATGTCATCCACCCCATCCCTGGACACCCACTGAAACACACCGGAAAAGCTTTCCTCTTCCTGCTGCACCGCAACCCGTCCGGAAAGGCTGACGGTTGTGCCATCGTGCCCAGCCGGTACTTCAGGTGGCGGTGGCGCGTGAGCGCAGGATGCAAGAACCAGAGCGATCAGCCAAAGAGGCGCAAGTCGCCGCACGAACTATTGTTTGTTGAATTTCTTCAGCGTCTCGATCAGGGCTTCGTTCTGCGGATTGCTTTGCAGAGACATATGCCACAACTTGTCGGCTTCATCCTTTGCCCCTTTGACCCACAGCACCTCGCCCAGATGCGCGGCGATTTCGGCATCGGGCCGATTCTTGTAGGCTCGCTCCAGAAGGTCCTGGGCCTTTGCCAAATCTCCTTTGCGGTAATACAGCCAGCCCATGCTGTCGAGGATAAACCCGTCATCCGGCGCCAATGCCAACGCCTTCCCCAGCAGTTCTCCCGCTTCGGCCAGCCGATCGGTGCGATCCGCCAGTATGTAGCCCAGCGCGTTATACGCATGAGCATAGTCCGGCTTGATGCGTATGACCTTGCGCAGATCCTGTTCCATGACATCGAGCTTGTTTATTCTCTCTGCCGCCATCGCCCGGTCATAAAGGAGGTCCACCGCATCAGGAAACTTTTTCAGGGCATCGCTGAGCACGTTGTACACACCCTGATAATCCTTTCCATCGCGAAGCAGGCCGGCTTCGGCCTGTATCAACTCGATGCGCTGAAGATCGTTCTGGGTTGGCGTTTCCGTCAGCAGGCGGCGAGCCTCCGCCAGCTTGCCCTGGCGCGCCAGTATGCCGGCCTGCCGACTGCGCGCGGGGATCATGAACTCCCCTTCATCCACGCTCCGATATAGTTCCAGTGCATGGTCCAACTGTTTGCGCTCTTCGGCGATCTGCCCGAGGTAGTAGGCCGCGGTCTCCGGTTCCCGGAAATTCAGCTCCTGTGCCTTGGTCAGCAGTCGCTCCGCTTCGTCCAGATCCGCCATCTGCAGGGCCAGCAGACCCGCAGCCAGCGTGATATCCGGGTTGCCCGGCACTTCGGTCGTCAACTCGTTGAACTGCCGGCGTGCCTCGGCAAACTGGTTGGTGCTCACCAGGAGCCGCGCATAAGCCAGCCGCACGTCGCGCGCCCGGGGATAGTCGGCCAGGAAGTCCTTCAAGAAAGCCAGTCCTTCAGCCTTGGACCGGCGTGCCAGCAGGTGAGCGCGCAATAGTGCCGCGGGTTCCCAGCCCGGACGCAGTTTATCTGCCTGTTTGAGTGCTTCGACTGCTTCGTCCTGGTGACCCGCGCTGGCTGCGGACTGGGCCACGGCATATTGTGCTTCGGGCAGCTGGGGATAGTTTTGCGCCAGCTTCTTCACCGCCGCGAAGGCCCGTTCCGGGTCCTTGGCCTTGGCAACCAGCAGGGGCAGGTGGAGAAACCCCGCAGCACCGTCCTCGCCCTTGAGAAAACTTTCCAGATAGGGCACGGCCTCATCCATCTTCCCCTGGCCTATCAGCAACGCTGCCAGCGTCTGGCCGGCGCGGGGAGAGTCCGGTTCAAGCTTGTTCCACAGCCTCGCAGCTTCCAGAGCGGCCGCCTGATCCCGGCTGAATAAAGCTATTTCCGTCGCGCGACGCGCAACGCGCGGGTCCTGGGTTTTCTTCGCCAAGTCGAGGTAACCTTCCTTGGCAACATTGGCCATGCCCCGCTGGCCGGCAATTTCGGCAACCAGAAAATCAAACAGCAGCTCCTGGGTCAGCGCCTGTTTGGGCAGCTTACTCTCGGGCGCCGCCGGTTTGGCGGGCTTAACAGACGTCTTGGGCACCTCCGCCGTAACGTCAGTGGCGGGGGAGGCAACAACTGGATTATGACTACAGGCGGCAGACAGGCCCAACGCCAGCATTAAGGGGATTAGTTCTAGACGGCCCATCGCATTACTCACAGATTGATTACGGATATTTCGGGATTTGACTATCCTACCCCATGGAATTCCAGAGGCAAACAGTCTCTCATTGGATTTGGCGCAACTTACTGAGTTCTCAAGGCCTCAATCGGATCCAGGCGGGAAGCCCGCCACGCAGGATAGAAACCGAAGAACAGCCCGACCGCCAAAGCCACGCTGAAGGAAAGCCCTATCGAAACCAGGGTGACAGCGGCGCTGACCCCGATTAGCTTCTTCACCAGCAGGGCGCCGCCGACCCCCATGAGCAGCCCGATGAAGCAGCCAATCAGCGACACGGTCAGGGCTTCGATCAGGAACTGCCACAGGATATCCCGCTGGCGCGCACCAATGGCCATGCGGATACCGATTTCCCGGGTGCGCTCGGTCACCGACACCAGCATGATGTTCATGATGCCGATTCCCCCCACCACCAAGGATACCGCGGCGATGGCGCCGATCAGGTAGGACATGACATCGGTCGCCTGCGCCTGGGTTTGCGCCATCGCCGTCAGGTTGCGCACGGTGAAATCGTCCTCGTCGCCCTTGCCAATGCGGTGGCGTTCGCGTAGCAGACGCTTGATTTCGCCCTCCGCGCGGTCCATCGCGTTCTCGCTCACCGCCTGCGCCATGATGAAGCGCACCGAACCACGAAAGGTGTTGCCGAACAGTTTCTGTTGCGCGGAAGTCAGCGGCACCATGACGGTGTCGTCCTGGTCTCGCCCATCCAGGCTTTGGCCCTTGGCGGACAGCAGCCCGATTACCTGGAACGGCGCATTCTTGATGCGGATGATCTTGCCGACGGGATCGTCATCGCCGAACAGTTCGCGCCCCACCACTTGGCCGATGACGGCCACGCGAGCGGCTGAACGCACATCGGCGTCGGTGAAAAACCCGCCTTCGTCCAGCGTCCAGTTCCTGACTTCGGCATACTCCGGGGTCGTGCCATACACCGATGTGCTCCAGTTCACCCCGCCGTAAATCAACTGGGCCTGGCCGGGCAGCACCGGGGCCGCCGCCTTGATTGTGTCGAGCGAGTTCATGGCCTCTGCATCCGCGGCATTGAGGGTGGGGGAATTGCCGCTTCCCATCCTGGCTCCGCCAGAGGTCGTGGCGCCGGACAAAATGATGAACAGGTTGGATCCCATCGACTGGATCGCCTGCTGCACCATATCCTGGGCGCCCTGCCCGATGGCCAGCATCAGGACCACCGAGCCCACCCCGATCACCATGCCCAGCATGGTCAGGAAGGTTCGCAGCGGATTGACCCGCAGCGCCTGGAATGCTGCCGCGATCATGCTGAGGAAGATCATGCCGCACCCATATCTTCGGCTCTGCGGTCTTCCATGACCAGGCCGTCGCGGAACGTGATGCGCCGGCCGGCGTAGGCGGCAATGTCCGTCTCGTGTGTCACCAGCACCACGGTAATCCCGGCGTCACGATTGAGCTCCGTGAACAGACTCATGACTTCCGCACTGGTTTGCGTATCGAGGTTGCCGGTCGGCTCATCCGCAAGAATCAGGCGCGGGCGGTTGACCAGCGCCCTGGCGATCGCCACGCGCTGTTGCTGGCCGCCCGAGAGCTGGTTGGGCTTGTAGTGCCACTTGTCCCCCAGTCCGACCTTTTCCAGCAGTTCCTGCGCACGCCGCTTGCGTTCCATGCTCCCCACCGCGCCATAGATCATGGGCAGGGAGACGTTGTCCACCGCGTCCAACTTGGGCAGCAGATTGAATCCCTGGAACACGAAGCCGATCAACTGGTTGCGCACCGCTGCCAATTCGTCGGATCCCATGCGCGACACGGGCCGTCCCTCCAGGTGATAGTCGCCCTGGGTGGGGCGATCCAGGCAACCCAGCACATTCATGAAGGTGCTCTTGCCCGAACCGGATGCCCCCATGATGGCGGCGAACTCGCCATAGGCAATCGACAGGCTGACCCCGCGCAGGGCGGGAAGAACGCCCGCGCCCGTCACATAGTCCTTCTGGATGTTGCGGACTTCAATCAGGTCCTTCGCCATCTCAGAACAGCCTGCCGCGCGGCGAGCCGCCCGGCCCGTTCTTACCCGCCGCCTGGGTATCGGCTACCGCCAGTTGGTCACCCGGCTTGACCTCGCCCTGTAGAATCTCGGTGTATTGCTGATCGGAAATACCCGGCTTGACCGGCACCCGCACCAGTTGCACGCCGACCAGCTTGTAAACAGCCGCGCCTCCGCCCTTTTTCCTGCCGGAGGGTTTTGTGATGTCGGCGCCTGCGCTGTCGTCCGCAGGGCGGAAACGCAACGCCGCTGCCGGCACCATCAGCACGTCCGGCCTGCTTTCCACCTCGATCCTGGCGTTGGCGGTCATACCCGGCAGCAGGGCCAGATCCGGGTTGGCCACATCCACCACCACGTCGTAAGTCACCACATTCTGCAGCGTCGCCGCATTGAGCCGGATTTGCCTGACCTTGCCCCGGTACTCCTTGTCCGGATAGGCATCCACGCGGAAGTTCACCGCCTGGCCGACCCGGACCGAGCCGATGTCCGCTTCGGCCACCGTGGTATCGATCTGCATGCGGGTCAGGTTCTGACCGATCTTGAACAGCGTCGGGGTTTGAAAGCTGGCCGCCACGGTCTGGCCCACATCCACCTGCCGGTCGATCACCGTGCCCGACACCGGCGAACGGATCACGCTGAAGTTGAGGTTGGTCTGATCGCGGCTGACCTGCGCAGCAGCCAGCCGGACCTGGGCATCCGCCTGCGCCCGCGCCGCCACCGCTTGATCCAGTTCCTGCTTCGACGCATAGTCTTGCGCCGCCAGATTGCGCATGCGGGTTTCATTGGCCTGGGCTAGGGTCAATTGCGCCCTGGCATTGGTCAGATTGGCCGCGCTTTGCGCCAGCGCCGACTTGAGCAGAGCGGGGTCAAGTTCGGCGAGAATCTGGCCGCCTTTCACCTTCTGGTTGAAATCTGCGTGTATCGCCTTGACCACGCCGGAAACCTGGGTGCCCACGTTTACCAGAATCACCGGGTTGAGTGTGCCATTGGCGGACACGTACCGGGTCAGGGGTCCGCGCTGCGCTGCCTCGGTCTTGTAACGCTCCGCCTGCGTCTTGTCCGCCGTGCTTCCCCGGCTCCACCACCACGCCCCTGCAAGAACCAGTACCAGCAGCGGGAGGCCGATGCGCAATATTTTGTTCACTGTTTTTCTCCTGTGACCGGCTTGTTTGCGCTGTCCAACACGTTCCATACCAGTTCACCCACTGCGCGCGCCAGTTCGGAACGGCTGGTATCAAGCTGGTAACGACTTTGCAACTGGGTCAGTCTGGCATTGGCAGTCTCGGCCTGCGCATTGAGCACGTCGAGAACGATCCCCAGTCCTCCCTGATAACGGCCGCGCGCCAGCTTTTCCGCGGCCTGGGCCGAGTCAAGCAAGTCCGCACTCTGGCGGAAGGTTTCCACGCTGGTCCTGACGCCCTGCCAAGCCCGCCACACCTCCAGCGCCACGGTCTGATCAGTGCGCTCCTGCTCGACCTGGGCCTGACGCACCTGTTCCTGCGCAGCCCTGATCCGATAAGTGGTGTCATATCCGGTAAAGATGGGAATTGACACGTTGACACCTACGCTCGAACTGTAGCCGGCCACCGGTCCACTGTCCTGATAAAAGCTTGCCGCCGCAAGACTGATGCTGGGTTTGCCGGAAGCCCGTGCAACCCCCAGGGCGGCCTGGCTCGCGGCCACCTGGGCTTGTGCGGCCGCGAGTTCGGGGCGGCGGGCTTTCGCCTCCTCGATCAGCTTGTCGATCTGTTCCAGATTGAATCCCGGCAACATCTCCTTCGGTTCCTGCAAGGCGTACGCGGTCTGGGCAGGCAATCCCATCAGGTTGGCCAGTTCCCCCTGAATCGTGGCGGCATTGCCTTCCGCCACCAGCCGGTCCAGACGGCGCCGGCTGTAGGCAGTCTGCGCCTGCAATTTGTCTGCCGGCACCGCCACTCCGGCCTGCACTCTTGCGCTGGCCGCCTTGAGGGTTTCCAGCGCGGCAGCTTCGGACTGGGCCGTTGCATCGACCGAGCGGCGCGCAGCCCACAGACCGAAATAGGTTTGCACCACGTTGCCGAACAATTGCCGCACTACCACCTCATGGCTGTCATTGGCCGCGGCCAGCAGCGCTTCAGCCTGCGCGCGGTTTGCGTCCCGGCCGCCAAAGTCATACAGCAGATAGCTCGCGTTCAAGCCTGCGTTCCAGGCCCAGTGATCCTTTGGCAGGATTTCATTGCCGGTTCGCGCGCCTCCCGCGGAAGCGCTGACGCTGGGAAGATAGGCGCTCTGCGCCTGCCCCAGTTCGGCGGCGCGAATTCGCGAAGTGATCCACGCCAGCCGGGTGTCCGGATTGGCGCACAAGGCCCGCTCAACCACATCGGCAAGGCTCATGGGGGCAGCGGGGGACGCCAGTTGCGCGCAGGCCTCCGCCGGCCGCTGGCTGGCCGCAGGCGAAGAGAGCACATGTTCCATGGTCAGGAACGGGTCGCCGGCATGGGCCAATGACAGGGCCGCAGGCAGCAAGATCACGCTCAGCGATCGAAAGAGAATTTTCACTGTCAGGAATGGCCCGGTTTAACTAAGGAGTTCGGGGCTGAGCCGTAAGTTCAACGGTGGCGCGCATTTTACCGCGGTGGCTCAAGCCCCGAACGTCTTTCGTCGACTGAACCCCAGCGCCAGACTCAGACCCGCGATGGCACAAACAATCACTGCCCCGGAAGGCCAGTCCATCAGGGCTGAAGCCGCCAGTCCCAGCGCATAGCCCAGGGCGCCCAGCAGCCAGCCCGGCAACAGGCCCTTCCATCCGGCCAGCCCGCGCACCGCAAGGGCCGGCAGGATCAGGCTGGCAAACACCAGATACACCCCGGCCAACTGGACGGACAGCGTCACAGCCGCGGCGAACACGGTATAGAAGCCCAGGCCTTTGCGGCTGAATGGCGACAACAGCAGCAGTCCGAGGCCAGCGGTAGCCAGACTGGCCCACTGCAACTGGGTCTTGCTCACCCAGAGTATCTGCCCCGCAAGCAGATCGTGCAGTTCTTCCCCGCCATGTGGATCGCGGGCCAGGAGCAGGATTCCCACGCTGGCGGCGACCACGAATGCCGAGCCGATCAGGGCTTCCTGGGTGTCAGGCCAGCGGCGCTCTGTCCAACCCAGCAGCAGTGCGCCAAGCAGGGCTGCCGCCACGGCGGCAAGCTGCACGCCGAGGCCGGATTCCAGCCCGAACTGGTGGGCGGCCATGACGCCCAAACCGGCTATCTGCGCCACCGCCAGATCAAGGAACACAATACCGCGCGACAACACGATGCGCCCGAGCGGCACGTGGGTCAGCAGGATAAGGAGGCCGGCGAGAAAGGCCGGCAGCACGAGGGTAAGGTCCAGGCTGCTCCAGTTCATTTGAGCCCACCCAGCAAGCGGTTGACCGTGTCTTCGAACAGGCCATAAAGATCACCCGCCTGTGCATCCCCACCGACGGTAAACGGCAGGGCCACGGCCGCCATGCCGGCGTGTTCGGCGAGCCAGAGGCTGGGCCGGGCCGGCTGATAGGCCGCTCTCAGCACCATCTTTGCCGGGGCGGATTTCAGTTTTTCCAGCACCGTCGCCAGATAGGAAACCGAGGGTTCAACACCGGGCTTCGGTTCAAGCACAGCCACCCGCTTGAGTCCCAGCCAGTTTTCCAGATAGGGAAATGCGTCATGTTGAACTGCCACCGGAATTCCCTTCAAGGGCGCAGCCTTGGCTTCCCAGGTCTTGATGGCCTGAGCCCAGCGCGCCTGGAATGCCTGTTCACGTTTGGTGTAGTCCGATGCCCTGGCGCCATCCAGTTGCGCCATGACCTTTGCCAGCGGGCCGGCGACTCTGGCGATGATGCGCGGATCAGTCTGGATATGCGGATTGCCGGCGGCGTGCACATCGCCCATGCTGCGATCCAGTCGCGAAGGCACTTCCAGCAGCGACACGTAACGCGTCGCTTCAAAATAGCCGGTCTGCCCGGGTTGTATCCGGTCGTTACCCGATTCGGTCAGCAACACTGGCAACCAGCCGATTTCCAGCTCGGCGCCGGTGCATACGACGAGATCTGCCTGGCGCATTCTTGCGATGAGCGAGGGCCGCGCCTGGATATGATGCGGGTCCTGCATCGCATTGGTCGCCGTGTAAACCGTCACGTCGCCGCCGCCCAGTTCTTTCGCCAGCGCACCCCATTCGGGCTCGCAGGCGAATACATTCAAGCGAGCATGAGCAGCGGCACTAGCAGTTGCCGCAAGCAGAACAAGACAAGCCAATATCAATTGTTTCATGACAACTCCTCAAAACTTGTGGGCGCCGTGCGTGCCCAGGCTGTAGATGTATTGAAGGAACCACTGGTTTTCATCCTGCCCGGGCGTGCTCTTGTCCAGGCTGTATTGCAGGCGCATGAGGGTGAATTCCGACGGGCTCCAGTCCAGCATCAGGGAGTGGCGGCTGGGGTTGTAGTCGCCCAGGGTGGCGATGGTGGTGCCGATGTCCGCGCCGTTGAAATCCACGCTGCCGCGATAGAGCTTGTCGTAGCGGTAGCCCAAGCGCCAGAGCGGCATGAACTGGTAAGCCCCCTGCGCATAGAAGCCCGACTGGCTGGATGCGTAGGGGCCGCTCAGACCGCCGGTGCAGGCACTGGGGCTGGCAGGATCTGCATCAGCGCAGGCGAGCGTTCCGTTTTCGTCGCGATGGAAATATTCCGAGGCAAACTTGAAATTGTTGACGTATGGATTGCCGTGCGGTGCCCACTTCCAGACAAAGTCCGCCAGCCAGACTTTGGAGTTGCCATTGAATTCTCCGGTGACGCCCGTTCCCAATGGATCTGTGCCGTCAAAGCTTCGATTCTCCGCACGGGTGGAGAAGTAGCTCACGCCGCCGCGCCAACTATTCGAGTCATTCACGTCACCGCCCAGGTGCACGCCGGTCGTCACCGCACCACTGCCATTTTTGTCGCGGTCGGTACCGGGGAAGTTGGCGCCGCGGCCCAATTCGACAAAGGGTTCGATCAGGAGATCAGTCGGCGCCAGCCATTTGAACTGCAGGCCGTCCTGAATATAGTGTTCGCCGAACAGGCTCTTGTAGACCAGGTTGTTGTCCGACAAAATCCCAGGCATGGGCATGCTGCTCGTTCTGGTAGCCCATGGCCGACAGGAAGCGGCCGCCCTTGATATTGAAGCCATTGCCCAGGCCGAGAGTCTGGAACCAGGCTTCCTCCACCTCCGTAGATTCGTCCGCCACCACGATATTGGCGAATCCCTTGAACCAGGGATCGATGTTGGCGCCCAGCGATATTTCCGTGCCGTCTACCGAGAAGCCTTTGGGCGGGCGGTCCTGTCCGGCGGGAGTCAGAAAGCCGCCGATCTCCGTGCTGGCAGGCTTGCCCAGATTGGCGTACCTGCCATCCAGGATCATGGAAATGTCCGGGTTGAAGCTGTTGGACCGGGCGGGTGGCGCAGGCGGCGGAGCAGCCGCGGCTTCGGTTGCCTGCTGTGCTGCCTGCTGGGCCCCATCGGCCTTCGCTTCGGCGTTTTGCAAGCGGGTCTCCAGGTCGGTAATGCGCTTCTCGTATTGCTGCTTGAGTTGATCGATTTCCGCCCGGATCGCCGTGAGATCATCGGCGGCGTGGGCGGGTGACGCCAGCATCATGGCGATGCCGGACGCAATAAGCGTGCGTCGAAACATGGTTCATCCTCGTCAAGAAATTACGCAGCCCTGGCTAAAGGCCGGCGAAACAATCAAGGAAGCCGAACAAGACCTGTCTGCCTGTCATTGCGAGCGAAGCGAGCAATCCAGTGCATCGATTCGCGGCAAGCTGGATCGCCACGTCCCGACGCGTTGCGCTCGCGGCTAAAGGCCAAGATCGCTCCTCGCATTGACCGCTTGTCCAGCGGTTCCTCAAAACTCAGACGAGGTAAGCAGGCGGCGCCCTGGCGCGGGCGTAAATGGCATAGACGGGTTTGAAAAGAGGCCGGGCAGCAAGCACCCAGTCCTGAACCGCCGCCAGCAAGGGCGGCTGAAACAGCGTGAAGGCAAGCGGGCCGCTGCCCAGTTGCCCAAAGCTGACGCACAGTTCGCAGGGTCCTTCATGCCCATGGCCCTGGTCCTGGCTGGCTGGCGCCACCAGGTGCGTCGCCAAATGCGCCGTATAGCCCACCTGCGCGAACAGGAAGGCGAAGGCGAGCAGGAAGGGATGCAGATAACGACGCATGGCGGGCAGTTTAGCCGCTTCGACGGGTGGGCGCCAAGAAGTTCAATTGTGGAAGTTCAT
>CAVVDR010000022.1:0-43265 GCA_963746955.1 uncultured beta proteobacterium
ACGCGGTTGAGCCATAGTTGGAGGTGCTGACGGGTTGCCAGACCAGCCTGACCTGCGGCAGGCAGCTTCCCTCGTTGCGAAAACACGGGTCGAGCCGTACGGCCACCACCCGCAGATTCCGGTAGGTATCGTCTTTGGCTTCACCCTGGTTGATTTCCGGCAGCCTGACATACAGCTTTTGCGGCAGCCATGCCCCGCCCAAACCCGGCTCCTGCGGAGAAATCAACTCAGCCGCTTCGGTGGAATGATCGGGCAGGGGATAGATGATGGTCACATCGTTCATGCCCCATTGCGCCCGGGCGGGAGAACAGACCAGCAAACAGGCCGTGACGGGCAATGCATACTGCAATAGCCGGCCGAGCACGCGCATTCTCTTCCAACCTCCTTTGCTCCTTTGTTGTTCGTCCTGCCCCGACTTGTCGCCGGATGCAGGCTTGCGCCGGGTACTTGGCCCGGCACGTTATTGCAGCGATTCTACGCCGCGTTTTGTCGCAATGCGCGGGACTTTTCCATGAAGAACGGACAAGACACCGTATTGTCTTTCTCCCGGATCAGTTCCTCGCTGAAATCCGCATAGGTGCGAAACACGCAGTGGCTGGCCGCATCGACTTCGAAGCGTTCGCATTCCGTGCGCAGCGGGCAGGTGGTTGCCATGCAGTAGGTAAAGCTCAATGCGTCTCCTCTGCTGAAGTTGTTGTATTGGGTATAGTCGATCTGTCGGGGTGAGGTGATGAAACGAAGTTGGTTGACTTTTCCTTGGATCGCCTCATCGTCCCGGCTGGCCGCATGTGTCCGCTGAGCCGGGCTGCTTGCGCCGCCATTGCAGGATCGCCGACGACACCGAAAGAGACAGCAAGATCGAGGTCATCAGCGGGAAGTGGAAGCGGAAGTCCTGGCGCTGGACGAGGATGTCTCTCGGCAGACGGCTTCATGGCAGCTTTGCCAGCCAGGGCCATAACAGGCCGGCAATCACTGTTGGCGGTCCGGGAATGATCAGCGAGCCTTGCACGCGGGCTCTCATTCGGCGCATGCAAGTAGGTCTGTTCCCGGTTGTCGCGCGCATTGCGGATAATTTTGGATTGTCTCCCGGGCACTAGCCTAATCGCCTCGCGTCAATGGGGTAAAGCGGGTAAACAATTCGAGCCGCGTCCGTCTTACTGCTGATGATGGCCCCAATCAAACGGGTCCGTATGCCGTTGCAGGGATGGAGCGAAGGATTGCGGCACCGGATGCTTCAATGCTGCGATATGGCCAAACGAATACCCACTACGTTCAGGCGATAGCGATGATCACCCCTGCCGCGTTTTGCGGCACGAATCAGATTGGGTTGCCGGATGTCCCACGCGCCTCCCCTGGCAACCCGGCGCTCGCAATTGCCGCTGAGCCAGGCGCTGCCGTCCCCGGGCGCCTTCTTGTAGTCTGGGTTCCAGCAGTCCTGCACCCATTCCCACACGTTGCCGCTCATGTCATACAAGCCCAGCGCGTTGGGCAAGCGCATGCCAACGGGATGCGTCATGTCATCGCTGTTGGCGCCATACCAGGCCAGTGAGGTCGGTTCGCCTTCGCCGCAGTAAGTCAGATGCTGATTTACACCGCCGGCCCGACAGGCATACTCCCATTCCGCTTCCGAGGGCAGTCGAAACCTGACGCCGGTCCAATAGCCCATGGCATCGGCGAAGTTCGTGGCGTCGTCCCAGGAAATCTGATCCACCGGGCGGGTCGGACCCTTGAAGTCGCTCGGGTTAACGCCCATCACCTTCTGATATTCCGCCTGGGTCACCTCGTAGCGCCCCATCCAGAATCCATGCAGGCAAACCTGATGCACGGGCTTTTCAAAGCTTTCGCCGTTGTCGGAACCCATCATGAAGCAGCCGCCAGGGACCCACACAAACTCCATTCCGGTTTTCGGTTCCTTCAAGACGGTACCCGGTGCAGGGTCGGCCAGCGCCTTGCCCATGGTCATCAAGACAACTATTGCCCACACAATATGTTTCATTGTCCACTCCAATGGCTTGAGTTTGTCAGCACTGACATTAGCACATTGCATACAGCACTGAAACCGGATCGAGGAAACCATCAACGCCTTTTCAGGTGAGAACGCGCGCTCGCACCCTACCCGGATCGCGCACTGGCCAGGCATGCGCTGCCAAGCCCCGCCCGGATTGCCGCGCAAGACTGAGTCTGATACAAACGATCTGTATCGGCTCATAATCCGATCCGACGACCCCGGGCCGGTGAAAGACAGCGAATGCGAACACTTCAAGGGCAAGCGGCAAAGTAGAAAAGACGGAACCCGATCTCCTGATCAGCTAGATGGGAAGAGGGAAATGGGAGAGCACCTCAATGAATGCACATTTGAGTTTGCTGGCTGGATGGATCGGGGTGTTGGGCGGCGTAGTGTCAGGCGCCCTCATCGGATTGTTTTTCCATCGCGACAATTGGATCGGGGGCTACGGCTCGTTTTCCCGGCGCATGATACGCTTGGGACATATTTCTTTCTTCGGCATCGGCTTGCTCAATTTCGCCCTTGCCCTGACTGCGTCAGCCGTGGAACTCCCGCCCGTTCATCTGCATCTTGCCGTTACGGCCATGATTACCGGGGCGGTTACGATGCCGCTTCTGTGCTTTCTGACCGCCTGGCGCATGCCGTTTCGTCATCTGTTCTTCATCCCCGTCATCAGTGTTCTGCTGGCTGTCCTGGCCGTTTTATCGGGGTGGCCGACAGCGTGAAACTCGGCCTGATTGCCATCAGCGGCGTGCGGGCATACAACCCGGAGTTGACGAAGCTGGGCCTCACCCTGCCGGGCTTTGTCGACCGCAACCGCATCATCGCCTCTCTTCCCAGTCTCGGCTTGTTGACGCTCGCCGGGCTGACGCCGGCCGACGTCGATCTTCAGTACGTTGAAATGCCCGGCGAGGTGGATGGCGAACTGGCCGGGGGCTTCGATGCCGTCGCCATTTCGAGCTTTACCGCACGAATCAAGGATGCCTACCGGCTCGCAGACCGCTACCGCGCCATCGGAACCAAGGTTATCCTGGGGGGCCTGCACGTAACGGTCCTGCCGGAGGAAGCTGCGCAGCACGCGGACAGTATCGTCATCGGTGAGGGTGAACCCCTCTGGCCCGGCTTGATCGCCGATCTTGAGGCCGGAACGCTCAAGCCGGTCTATGACGCCCGTCGACACAGTTTCGATCTGGCCGATGCCCCCATGCCACGATTTGAACTTCTGGATATCGGGCGGTACAACCGGCTAACAGTCCAGACGCAGCGCGGCTGTCCATTCCACTGCGAATTTTGCGCGGCATCGATTCTTCTCTCGCCGAAATACAAGCTCAAGCCGGTAGACAAGGTCGTTGCGGAAATCCGCCGAATCAGGGAACTCTGGCCGCAGCCTTTTATCGAGTTTGCCGACGATAACAGCTTCGTCAACAAGCCCCATTCCAAAGCCCTGATGCGTGAACTGGCAAAGGAGAATGTGCGCTGGTTTACGGAAACCGATATCTCGGTGGCTGAAGACGCAGAACTTCTTACCCTGATGCGGGACAGCGGCTGCGCGCAGGTGCTGATCGGGCTGGAAAGCACCAGTCTGCAAGGTCTCAACGGGCTTGAGCGGCATGCGAACTGGAAGGCAAAGCAACTGGACCATTACCTCCAGGCGATACAGCGCATTCAGGACCGTGGCATCACGGTGAACGGCTGTTTTGTACTGGGACTGGATGGAACCGGCTCGGAGAGCTTTGAACAGGTCTGGCAATTCGTCAAGGCCAGTGGACTTTATGAGGTGCAGATTACGGTGATGACGGCTTTTCCCGGAACGCCCCTGTATGATCGGCTACGCAAGGAGGGCCGCGTGTTGAAGGAAGCTGCCTGGGAACTGTGTACCCTGTTCGATGTAAACATCAGGCCAAGCTCCATGACGATTTCGGAGTTGGAAACCGGGCTGAGAGACCTTGCCGCTCGTCTTTATAGCGCTGAATTTACCCGCGAGCGCAGGGAAGCTTATCGAAGACGCCTGCGCGAAGCAGCGCGTCCAACACATTCCAAGGAGTGAGCATATGTACACGTGGACAAGACCCCTGTTTGTCATTGCTGCACTGTATGACGCGCTGCTGGGGCTGGCGTTTCTGTTTTTCCCCATGGCCATTTTTGCGCACTATGGTGTCGAGCCTCCCAACCATCCGGCCTATGTCCAGTTCCCCGCCTTGCTGCTGCTGATATTCGCTGCAATGTTTCTGCGCATTGCGAACGAACCGGCGAAAAACAAGGACCTGATTCCTTATGGCATTGCTCTGAAAGCCGCCTATTCCGGCATCACATTCGGCTACGCGATGACCCGGGGAATTCCTTCAATGTGGATACCCTGGGCTTGGGCCGATCTTGTTTTTCTGATTATTTTTGTTCTCTCCTGGCTTAACCTCCGCAGGTTTTACGG
This sequence comes from uncultured beta proteobacterium, assembly GCA_963746955.1. GTDB lineage: Bacteria > Pseudomonadota > Gammaproteobacteria > Burkholderiales > Thiobacillaceae > DASQBT01. The sequence goes on from CAVVDR010000022.1 coordinate 4,434, forward strand.
TTAGGCGGCTGATTGAATCCAGGCTGCAATTATCTCCAGGTCATCTTTTAGGGCTACAGGCAAGGAGGCAGCGATGCCCATGGAACAACATCTGCGACGATTCTTGCAGTTGGCCGCTATCAGCATCGTCATCGTCGGCTGCTACAAGGTGCTGCTCCCTTTCATTCCCGCCATCCTGTTCGCGGTGGTGGTGTGCATATCGACCTGGCCTCTGTATGTGCGACTTCGCGGGGCGTTGCGTGACAAGTCCACGCTGGCGGCGCTGGTGATGGTGCTGCTCTTGATAGTGCTGGTGATCGGACCATCAGCCTTGTTTGCTTTCAGTCTAACGGACAACGTCACGACCATTGTGGGGGCAGCCAAGGCATTGCTGAACCGCGGACCGATGCAGGCGCCAGCGTGGCTGAAGGGTATACCCATCATCGGCACCCAGTTCGATGTCTACTGGCATGGCCTTGCGGCCGGCGGAGAAGAGGCGGCGGCGCTATTCAATAGGCTGCTGGAACCAGCCAAAGACTTCCTTCTCGTCGCCGGCAAAGCCATCGGCCAAAGCCTGCTGCAGATGACATTCGCCACATTCATCGGCTTCTTCTTTTTTCGCGACGGCGACGCCCTGGTACGGACACTCAAGATCGGGCTGGAAAAACTTGCCGGAACGATAGCCTCGGAGTTGCTGGCAACCATTCAAGGCACGGTGGCGGGCGTCGTACACGGAATCTTTGGCACGGCGGCGGCCCAAGCACTGGTCGCTTGCATCGGTTTTCTCATCGCCGGTGTGCCGGGCGCCTTCCTGCTCGGCGCAGTCACCTTCTTCCTTTCCATGGTGCCGATCGGTCCGCCCCTGGTCTGGGGCGGTGCCACCCTTTGGCTCTTCAGCCAGGGATCCATCGGCTGGGCGATCTTCATGGCGCTGTGGGGCCTCTTCGTTATAAGCAGCATCGACAACTTCCTCAAACCCTACCTCATCAGCCGCGGCAGCGGTTTGCCTCTGCTCCTGATCGTGCTTGGTGTCTTCGGTGGCATCGTCGCCTTCGGATTCATCGGCATCTTCATTGGCCCGCCGCTGCTCGCGGTCGGCCTTACGCTGGTGAGGCTCTGGACGGCGCTTCCGCTGGTGGAAACGGTAGCCCCCGGTACAGTGCAATCCTCATAGCCCGGCAGTCGCGCAGGGTGGGCAAGCGCAAGGGGGCGGGCGTAACCCAGCAGGAATTATTCGGAATGGACGAGAATTCTTGCTCGCAAGGTTGACATTCCGGTCATTGCGTCGCCATGATACTTCCCGGTGTTATTGATGGACGGCACCGAACCGCTTTCTATCGTCTGACCAATGGCGACTCAGCAACCGGAGAGCGTGGTAGGGGCCGCACGTTGCGATGACCCATTGGTTCGTGGTGATGAAATCACCCAGGACGAGAAATAAGATCAGCATCTATTCAGGATGCCTAACCAGGAGAATATAGATGTCCAGGATGCTATATGCCGCGCCATTTGCGGCGATTCTGCTCACCGCGTGCGTAGTTGCCCCCTCACCCCGAGGCGATGGAATGGTTGTGGCACCGGCTCTGCCCGTGGTTGTGGAAGTAGGCGCAGAGCCCTACTACTATCAAGGCGGTTATTACTATTACTACCACAATGATCGCTGGAGCTATTCAAATGCAAGAACGGGTCCCTGGATGGACCTGCCCAGGGATCGCTACCCAAGAGAGACGAGGTTCAGGGGCCGCGGTGACGGCCGGGACAGAGATCGCGATCATGGCCATGATCACGACCGCCGTGACCGGAATTAGCCGGCACCCTTTCGCCTGGTTAGCGGTTCACGCGTCGCGACAGATAGCGACCAGATGTGGGAAACCATTATGAATGCGCAGGCACCTGGAATGGATGGCGGGGACTGGACATTGACTTGGGTAACAAACTGGCAACAAGAAAAAGGCGTGGACGAGTAACCGCCCACGCCTACCCCACTACCGCCTGACTGATCAGGATTGATGGTGACGGTGGTGCCCGCCCCCATGGCGACCAGGCATTGCCTCGGCGTCAAATACGCGCTGTTGCTCAGGCGTAAGCTGGGCATAGAAGGTCTTGATCGCCTGGGCACGCTCAGCCATCTTCGCGTGGCGTTGATCTGCCATGTCAAGCATCTTGTCCAGACGTTGCGGCGTAGTCAGCTTGGCAAACTCGCCTCGCATGGCCTGCCGGTCCATACCCATGGGATGCTCTCCGGGCTGGCTGGCGCTGGCAAAGGTCGTCCACGCGGCCTCCTGCTCGGGCTTGAGCTTGAGCTTTTCCTTCAGCGCGGAAAGGTGCGCGGCGCGATGCGCTTCCCACCTGGCGTGGAATTGTTGCCCGTGACGGGCTTCGCAGTCCCACTTGCTTCCGGGGCCAGCGGCGGTCATCGCAAAAGCTGATGCGCCCAGAATGCCGCTGCCGGCAATCAGGGCAACCATCAGGGCACGTTTGGCAAATAATCCTTGAATCGATTTCATCGCAATCTCCTAAAGAGTCAGTAACAGGACAGCCGACCCAAGGCGGGTGCGGCATAAGAAATATTCTGAGGAGGGGATGTATCCCACGCATGTCGGAGATCAGCAAAGACGTTACAGGTTGTATCCGGATGTAACCGGCTTTGAATTCTTGCGCCTTCTTCGGGGTTGAAGTGGAAAAGAATATGAGCATTCTTGATCTTCGCATGCGACCGCAGCGCCTGGGCCTGATCTCCGACACCCACGGCCTGCTGCGGCCGCAGGCAGTGGAAGCGCTGCGCGGCTGCGCGCGCATCATCCATGCCGGCGATATCGGCAGGCACGGCGACCACGCAAATGTTCTGGACGAACTGGCCCGCATCGCCCCGCTCATCGCGGTGCGCGGCAACAATGACCATGGCGACTGGGCGGATGGGCTGCCCCACACGGCGCGGTTCGAATTCGGCGGCATCGCCATTCATGTCCTGCACATCCTCGGTGAACTGGCCTTCGACCCGGCAGCAGAGGGGGTAAAGGTAGTGATATCGGGCCATTCGCACCAGCCCAAACTCGAAACCCGCGATGGCGTGCTCTATGTCAATCCCGGCAGTGCGGGGCCGCGCCGCTTCAGGCTGCCGGTGTGCGTCGGCCGCCTGTGGGTGGCGGACGGTGAGCCGAGGGCCGAATTGATCGAACTGAGCGTGTGAGGCAGAATGGCCCCGCTTTGACTTGCCCGCGCGGTGCTGGCGGGGTGGGGTGTGGGGCGAGCCTTTCAGTGAAGCGCCTGATAAATGCGCTCCGCCAGTTCGCGCTGGATGCCGGCCACACGCGCAAGGTCTTCCACCCCGGCATTGCGTATGCCTTGCAGTCCGCCGAAATGCTCAAGCAGCACCTTGCGCTTCTTCGGCCCGATTCCGGGGATGTCTTCCAGGCTTGAGCGGGTGCGGGCCTTGCCGCGCTTCGCCCGGTGACCGGTGATGGCGAATCGGTGGGCTTCATCCCGGATCGTTTGGATCAGGTGCAGGGCCGGGCTGTCGCTGGGCAGGCGAACGGCATTTCCGCCCGGGTAGATGAGCTGCTCGAGACCGGGCTTGCGTGCCTCGCCCTTGGCGACGCCGATGAGGTCTAGGTCATTCAGGCCCAGCTCGGTCATCACTTCCACCGCGACGTTGAGCTGGCCCAGGCCGCCATCGATCAGCACCAGATCGGGCCGCTTGCCCTCTCCCTGTTGTACCTTGGTGTAACGCCGGGTCAGCGCATTGCGCATGGCGGCATAGTCGTCGCCGGGGGTGATGCCGCTGATGTTGTAGCGCCGGTATTCGCTGCTTTTCATTGCGCCGCCTTCATACACCACGCAGGAGGCCACCGTGGCCTCCCCCATGGTATGGCTGATGTCGAAACACTCGATGCGTGCCAACTGCGGCAGATCAAGGGCTTCCTGCAGGGCGGCGAGCCGGCCCTGCTGGGTGGCGCGCTGGGCCAGTTGCTGCGTCAGCGCTACCTCGGCGCCCTTCAGGGCCATTGAGAGCCAGACTTTCTTCTCCCCCTGGGGACGAGTCAGCAGGCTTACCCTGCGGCCTGCCTGTTGGGAAAGAACCACCCCCAGGGTATCCGTATCGACGGTTTCGCCGCTCACGATTACCGGTGGAATCGGATGTTCGAGGTAATGCTGGCTGAGAAAAGCGTGCAGGATTTCCGCGCTGTCGCCTTCCCCGGCGTTGTGCGGGAAGAAGGCGCGGTCTCCCAGATGGCGGCCGCCGCGGATCATCAATAGATTGACGCAGGCAAGACCGGAACGGCTCGTTGCTGCCACCACGTCCGCATCGGTGGCGGCGCCGCTCTCCACAAATTGCTGCTGGCGGACCCTGGACAGATTGTGGATCTGGTCGCGGTATTGGGAGGCGATTTCATACTGCCGGGCCGCCGCCGCGGCTTGCATCCTGCGGCTCAGTTCAGCCGTCAGTTCATCTTCTTTGCCTTCGAGAAACAGCATCGCGCTCTTCACGTCGGCGCCATAGTCGGCCTGGGAAATATGTCCCACACAGGGGGCGGTGCAGCGCTTGATCTGGTATAGGAGGCAGGGCCGGGAGCGATGGGCGAAGACGGTGTCCTCACAGGTGCGCAGCCGGAACATGCGCTGCAGCAGATTGATGCTTTCCTTGGCCGCCCAGGCATTGGGGTAGGGTCCGAAGTAGCGGTTCTTCTTGTCGGTCGCGCCGCGATAATAGGCGATGCGGGGATAGTCGTGCCCCGACAGCACCAGGTAGGGATAGGACTTGTCATCCCGAAACAGAATGTTGTAACGGGGTGCCAAGGCCTTGATCAGGTTGTTTTCCAGCAGCAGGGCTTCGGCCTCGGTGCGGGTGACCGTGGTTTCGATCGCCGCGATCTGCCCGACCATGAGATGGATGCGGGGCGACAGGCCGGTCTTGTTGAAATAGCTGGCCACGCGCTTCTTCAGGTCGCGCGCCTTGCCCACATAGAGCACCGCGCCGTCGGCGCCCAGCATGCGATAGACGCCGGGCAGGGAGGGCAGGTTGGTGAGGTAGGTCTTGGGATCGAAGGTCAAAATCTATTTGACAGGGAGGACAGGAGGACAAGAGGACAAGAGGACTGGAGGACAAGAGGAACTCACATCGGGATTTTCCTCATGTACTCTTGTCCTCATTGTTCAAAGCTCAATCGTCCTCATCAAGCAGCACCCCGGCAATCGCCCAGTTCTCGTCGGGCAGTTCCTCGAACGCAATATAGGTATAGCTGGAGGGCTTGTTGGCGTGGCGTTCCAGGGTGGCGGTGATTTCCTCGGCGACTTTGCTCTTCTGCTCGCGCGTGAGTTTACCGGCGAGCTTGATGGTGACGACAGGCATGCTTCATTCCTCCATATCTTGCTTGATGCGGGAAAACACGGCGCGGAACATGTCGGTGGTAAGCCGTTTAGTCTGGGTATTGTAGCGGGAGCAGTGGTAGGAGTCGTAGAGGTGGAATTCAACCCCGGCGCCTCTCCGCTGATTCAAAATCTCCTCGTCCCCAACCCCTCTCCTCATCTCCAACGCCCTCAACCCTGCCCCTCTCCCTCTTGGAGGGGGAGAGGGGAGAATATGGACGGCGCCGTGGCCGAAAGCATGGTCCTTCGGCTTCAAGCCCAGGGCCATGAGCACGGCGGCATGGGCCACATTGCCCAGGGCCAGGATCGCGGCGCGATCGGTCAGGCTTTGAAGCTCGGCCTTGAGATAGGCATTGCACTGTCTGATTTCAGCCCCTTCTGGCTTGTTGCCGGGGGGCAGGCACTTGACCGCGTTGGTGATGCGACAGTCCTTCAGCACCAGACCGTCATCGGCGCTCAGGGATTGCGGCCGGCTGGCATAGCCGAACTCGTGCAGGGTCTGATACAACAGGATTCCCGCATGGTCGCCGGTGAAGGGACGGCCGCTGCGGTTGGCGCCATGCATGCCGGGCGCCAGGCCAACGATCAGCAGCGTGGGATGCGCATCGCCGAAAGGGGGCACCGGCTTGCAAAAATAGTCGGGATATTCGGCTTTGGTTTCGTCGAGAAAACGCGCCAGCCTGGGGCAGGCGCGACAGTCATTGAGCATGGTCGTGGAACCGCGGATCAGGGCGGCTTGCATGCATCGTGATGGGCGCCGCCCGTATGATCTCCGGCTGAAGCGTGATGTGACCGATGCCGAATTCCCGGTTCAGCAATGTCCCCGCATCGGCGAGAATCTGCGGCCAGTGTGCCAGATCCCTGACATCCATATGGGCCGACAGCGCGATCTTGCCGCTGGCCAGGGTCCAGATGTGCAGGTCGTGGACCCTGGCCACGTGTTCGAATTGAGCCAGCCGGTGTCCCACCGCATTCAGGTCGATATGGGCGGGCACACCCTCCATCAGCACATGTAGCGCATGGCGCAGCAGGTTGAGAGTGGAAGCCAGGATCAGCAACGATATGAACACCGAAAGGATCGGGTCAATCGGAGTCCAACCGGTCAGCATGATGACCAGGCCGGCCACGAGAGCCGCGACCGAACCCAGGGCATCGCCAACCACGTGAAGCAGGGCGGCACGGCGGTTGAGGGTGTCCTCGCCTTTCATCAGCAGCCAGCCCAGCGCCACGTTCACGCACAGGCCGATGAGCGCGACGACAAAAACCGCGGTGCCCTGAACCGGCCGGGGCTGGGCAAAGCGCTGCCAGGCTTCAAAAATGATGAATGTGACCAGCGCCAGCATCAGCAGGCTGTTGACCAGGGCGGCCATGACCTCTGCGCGTGCCAAGCCATACGAGTGCCGTGCGGACGCTGGGCGGCGCGACAGCCAGGTGGCGAGCGCAGCAAGCCCCAGGGACAGGCTGTCGGTCAGCATGTGGCCGGCATCGGAAACCAGCGCCAGCGAGTGCGCCCAGAGGCCGGCCGTGGCTTCCACACCGGCAAATCCCAGGGTGAACAGCAGGGCCCAGGCAAAGGCGCGGTGGCCATGTTCGGGGTGATCGGCGTGGCTGTGGCCGGGGTGCTCGTTGCCAGGATTATGTAGGTGAGCGCTCATGATTTCGCGCAACCGGAATAATCCGTGGGATCGCTGCCCAATGCCAGATTGGCACTGTCCATGCCCAGTCCGGCAATGGCATGCCGTGCGCGGGTATATGCGGTCTGCTCCAGCAGTTGGGCGTAGCCGGGCGAGTGGGGACGGCCATGCAGGTGGGCCAGCCGCGCTCGGCTGGCGGCTGACCAGTCGTGCCGGAGCTGAGCCAGGGTTTCGTCCGCGAGATCAGGCCGATTGCAGATCAGCGCCATGTCGCAGCCGGCATCGAGGGCGGCATTTACCCGTTCAGTCATGCTGCCCGCGATGGCTGCGCCTTCCATGCACAAGTCGTCGCTGAAGATCATGCCGTCAAAACCCATTTCTTTTCGCAGGATCTGTTTCAGCCAGACCGAAGAGAAGCCGGCGGGGCGGGAATCGATTTTCGGGTACACCACGTGGGCCGGCATCATCGCCGGCAGGCCGAAATCGGTCAGCGCCTGAAAAGGCAGCAAATCGGCCAACTCCAGGTCGACATACTTGCGCTCATCCACCGGCAGCGCCAGGTGTGAATCAGCCGAGATGTAGCCGTGGCCGGGAAAATGCTTGCCGCAGGCGCCCATGCCCGCCTCTTTCAGCCCATTCATCAGGGCATGAGCCAACTCGATGATGGCCTGGGGCTCGCGGTGAAAGGCGCGGTCGCCGATCACCGAAGAACTTCCATAGTCCAGATCCAGCACCGGGGCAAAGCTCAGGTCCACGCCTCGCGCACGCAGTTCGGCCCCCAGCACATAGCCCGCATCCCTGGCCAGCTCGTGCGCGCGGTGGGGATGCTGGTCCCATATTTCACCCAGGCGGCGCATGGGGGGCAGTCGGGTAAAGCCTTCCCTGAAGCGCTGCACTCGGCCGCCTTCCTGGTCGACGGCGATCAGCAGGGGCGGGGATTTTAGCGCGTGGATCTCTGCGCATAGCTGTTCGAGCTGTTCCGGGTTTTGGTAATTGCGCGCGAACAATATGACCCCGCCCACCAAAGGGTGTGACAGGCGCTGGCGATCCTCGTCCGAGAGGCGGGCGCTGCGCACATCAAGCATCAGAGGGCCCAGACTCAATTTATGTTCCGATCCGTTTTCGGCTAGCTTTCAAGTATCACATAGGCCAGCGCGTAGTGCTGTTCGTCGCTGATGGACAAATGCGCGCGGTGGATGCTCCGGGCCTTGAGCCACGCATCCAGTTCGCTGGAAAACCGGAATTCCGGTTGGCCCAGGGGAGTATGAATGATGGCGATTGAACGCAGGCTCAGAGGATGGCGCAGGCCTGTTCCGGCGGCCTTGGCCAGTGCTTCCTTTGCAGCAAAGCGCTTCGACAGGAAGCGGGCCGGATTGCGGCTGGCAAAGAAATCGCCATGCTCCGACGGCGCCAACAGGCGATCGGCAAAATGCTCACCAAAGCGCGTCAGGGATAGGGCTATACGTTCGATCATCACCAGGTCCGTGCCGATGCCGTAAATCATGCGCTGACCTTGCAGGCCAGGCCAGCCTGGCGAATTCGCCGGGCGAATTGTTCAAGCCAGTCCGCGCTCAGGGCGGAGAGCCGCCCGGCATCCGGCTGCAGTGAAGGTCGGGCGAGTCCGTAGAGCAGGACACCCTTAACCGGAAGCGCGGCTGATATGATCCGGCGCGCGAAGTCCAGATAGGCTTCCTGTTCGGCCTCGCTCGGCGCCTTGCCATCTTTGGCAAAGATGCAGGTCTGCAGCCAGGTCGGGCACAGGGCTGAGGCAATCTTCAGACGCTCGAAAATCTTGTCCGGCGAGGTGCGGGTTTGATTGATGCGACGCAGCCCCTCGACCGTGGCACTGTCCACCTTGAACCACACTTCGCCGTCCAGCCCGGCCATTCTTCTCAGGCCGCTCTGGACCCGGGATCGGTCCATCAGACTGCCGTTGCTGATCAGCACCAGCTTGACCTTGCTCTTCAGGCCGAATTCCGTTTTTATCCGGCCGATCAGGTCGATGACTGCAGGAAACTGTCGGCTGCTGGTGGGCTCTCCGTTGCCGGACAGTGCAATGTCATTCAGACGCCGCGCACCTTCCGGCACATGATTCTGCATAAAGTCGCCGTGCAAAATCTCAGTCAGCAGCGCACGCAATTCGGATTCCAGCACAGCCAGGTCAAGCTCCGGCCCGCTGCCCCGAACCAGATTCGGCACCTGGCAATAAATGCAGGCCCAGTTGCACGCATTGTTGGGGTTGAGATTGATGCCCACCGAAACGCCGCCGGCCCGGCGTGACACCACCGGATACACGTAGGTCATTCCCGCGCTGTCGCGGTCATGCCTGCTGATGCTGAGCCGTTGGGTCAAGGTGGTGGGTGACAAGTTATGGATTCGGGCGGCCCCGATTGATCACTTCGCGGAAGTGCGCTTGACGCGGTAAGCCGCTATGGGCTGCGCCACCCGCTTGATGCTCTTTTCCTCCGGCTCGAAAACCACCCGCACGCGTGCGTGCAGCGCTTCGGCAACGCGCCGCAGGTTGGCCAGCGAATGGCCCTCGTAATCTGGTGATTCAAGGCGGCTGATCTGCTGCTGCGAAGTTTTCAGGAGTCGCGCGAGTTCCTTCTGCGAAAGGCCGGCCTGCTCGCGCAGCGCGGCGATCTGCAGCGCCACATCCCATGCCTCGCCCGCCCGCTTGAACCGCTCCGCAAAATTCGGGTCGCGGAGTTGCTCTTCCAGAAAAACATCAAAGTTCGTTTTGCTCATGGCTCATTTCTCTCCCTCCAGTCATGCATCCGCGCCCGCGCGGTGTCGAGGTCGCGGGCCGGGATGGCCTGGCCTTTGTTGCGGATACCGTGAACGGCGACAATGCGCCGCCCTTTCATAAAGAACCACAGCACGCGCGTGTTCAACTTACCGACGTGCCGCAACTCAAACAGGCCACTGTTCAGCGCCTTGGTCAGTGGTTCGTGGTGAAACTGGCGATGGCGCAGTTTCTCCAACCCAGCGGCCACCGCAGCAAAGTCGCCGGGATCACTCGCCTTGAGTTCCAGCAGAAATTCCCGCAGGGGAGATTGTCCGCTGGCACTCTCGTAGAACTCTACGCTGTAGTCCACGGCGAGGCAACATCATTATTGATGTATATGCAGGTGCAGGATTTGCGGCAAATCAGCATGGGCAATCGGCACCCGCCGAGCTGCGCCGCGCCCGCGCCACATCTTGAGTGTTGTTTCGGGCGGTTTCGATAGGCGCGGAGGGCACAACTCAGCCGGCCTTGTCGATGCAATCAGGGGAAAATCCAAATTACTATCTTTGCAATGATGATCAGGAAAGCAATCGCGGCTATTGCGATCATCAGATTCTTGTTGTCCTCTGACTTCCTCTGCGCAGCTTGCTCTAGCTGACGCCGCGCGAAGCCAGGATCAGGGGTGAGTGGGTGACCGCAGTGCTTACATACCTTGGCTTCTGGAAGCACCAACTCTGCACACGCTGGGCATTTCACATGCGTGGCTGGGCTCGGCTCCGTAGTCGTTGCGGTCGTGCCCCCTTTGCTCAAGTCTTTCGACACAGCACAGAAGATTATTCCAAGCAGGGGCGAGATGATCAGTGAGAGCAAGAACCAGCCCAAGCCACTTCTGCCCCTGTTGCTGGCATACACACCAACTGCGACTGCAAACAAAAGCCAGAACAGTACAAAAAACATGACGAACCCCGATGCTCAAAAGTAGGCGGGCGGCCCTAACGGTGCGTTGTGGGTCTTGACGTGGGTAACAAGCTGTCCATATGCGCTAAATCAGGTATTTATGCGGGTTTCATCGCCATTCGTGGCGGAGGCGGTGAGATTCGAACTCACGAGTGGCTTGCGCCACTGCCGGTTTTCAAGACCGGTGCCTTCAACCGCTCGGCCACGCCTCCGTATGCTTCTGTGTATCCAGACCTGCCGGTTTTAGCTCCGGCCGTTGCGCTTAACTTGCCCGGCGCAAGTTAGCCTGCACTGCTGCGCCGGCTGGTGAACCACTCTGACACGCTTCCATAACTATGCCGGTTTTTGTTTCGGCTGCTGCGCTTAACGTGCCCACGGCAACTTAGCCAGTACTGCTGCGCTGACGCGCCGCATGGTCAACCGCTTTGCCATCCCTTCGCGGTTCAGCGACAGGCGGATTTTATACGCGGCAGGCCATGTCGTCGATGCCGGGGGTACGCGGAAGAATCGGCGGGCCGATAGTTCATTCTTTCCGCAGCGGTTGTCATTAATTCGTCGATCCTGTGGGGCCGCATGGCTTCTACAGGCCGGAATCAGCCGCAAAGCCACGGAATTGCGGTCTAGCGCCGAAGCCGCCGAAGAGGCATGGATGTTGCAAATTCAAGCGTATGTTCAACCTTCTTGCATGCCATGCCTGAACTATTTGAAATGCTGAAATTCATCGCCCGCCGGCGCTCAGCTTCCGGCAGGAAGGGCGTGAATGCCTACACGTCGGCCGCGCGAACGCAGTCGGCCGAGCCCAAGCCGTCAGATTACGAAGCCCACCATGCCCTGGTGGATGGGTTGGAGCGATTCAACGCGGCACTGGACGCAGCATCGCTGGGACGCATCAGGGCATTGCGCGTGCTGGAGCAGGAAGGCCTGCCGCTGCAGGCTAAGGTGGTCGAGCAATATCTGCGCAATCAGGAGACCCTCAAGTCGGCCAGGCAGGCCTTGTGGCGCGAGTGCCATCTCTTCTGGACGCAACTGGCGACGGCGCATGTGAATCTGCTCAAGCAGTTGGTCAAGGGGTCCGCCAAAAACATGCTCAAGCCCTGCCTGCCGCTTCTCGCGATGAAGAGTATCCGCTATACCGCGCTGAGCTTTCGCTGGGGCTATCACCAGGGACAAATGCCCACCCTGTTTGGCTGGCGCCGCCTGAACAGGATGTACCGCCTGGCCGAGCGGGCCGAGGTGGCCGACATGGAACTTGAGGAACATGGGCAGAAGACCAGTTGCGCACGCGAATACAGCTTGGCCTTGCTGCTGGATCTGGCCCATCCGGCAGGATTGAAGCCGGGCGAAATCGAACTGGCGGCAGCCATACTGGAAAGCCTTCCTGCGCTTCCCCTGCCGTCCACGCGCTTTTCCCAGGATGAACACAGTCACGCGGTCAATCTGGCCGCAAGCCAGGGGGCGTTCAAGCTGGATCATGGTTGGGCGCCGGGCACACGTTTGCGCTATTTCGATATTGGCAATCTGCGCACCCAGATCGAACAGGCGGCAGATGGCTTGGCCACGGAGCATGCACGTAAATTCGCCAGACAATTGGCGGGCATCATCGAACGCGGCGGTGTGCGCCGCGGCAGTCCCAGAACTGAAACCGACGGGCGTTACTGGGTGGCGGTCGGACTGGAGGCAATACTGGCTATTCTGGACCCACAACAGCCAGGCAGGGCCAAGCCGCCGCTTGAACCCTGGCTGGCCAGGGACGAGAGCCCGGAAGGGGTGGGCTTTGTGATTGAATATGGAACGATGCCGGCCTTGGGCGAGTTGTTGCTGGTCAGCGCGGAACCGGAATTTAGCAACTGGCAGATCATGGTGGTGCGTTGGAGCCGCAGTGAAGCGGACAAGGTCCTGGTGGGCGCCCAATGCTTGAGCCGCCATCCCATTGGGGTGCGCTGTGCCGTGCCAGAACGGCCTGACCAGCCGCCGACTTGCATGGTGTTCATGCCCTTGGTGGATACCCGTGAAGGGGTTTGCAACTTGCTATTGCCCAAGTCCGTGTACCGCGAGGGATTGGAGCAACAGCTATATGGCGGAGACTTCGCTTACCGCCTGTTGCTCGGCGCGGCAGTGGAAGAACATGGCGAATGGGTACGCTCGGGCCTTGAGGTTCTGGCCCGTGAGCGCATAGAGAAAGTTGCATAGGAAGGGTTAACCGGCATTTCGCACCACGCGGAAAAAGGCGTAACGCGCCCTACCGGTTTGGCGACCGGATGTCGCCGAAATGGAAGCTGAAATCGCCCCTGGCCCGGTCGCTGAAATACAATTCCAGCGTGGCTCTGATGGTACGAAAAGCCAGTTGGTCCCAGGGTATCTCCTGTTCGGAAAACAGCCTTGCCTCGAGACTTTCATCACCCGGCTTGAAGTCAAGATCAAGCAATCGGGCGCGGAACATGAGATACACCTGATCGATGTGGGGCAGGTTGAAGAGGGTGTACAGCGGTCCCAACTCGATGTTTGCACCAGCTTCCTCGCGTGTTTCCCGGGCGGCGCCTTCGGCCGTGGTCTCGCCGTTTTCCATGAATCCCGCCGGCAGCGTCCACAAGCCATAACGGGGCTCGATGGCGCGGCGGCAAAGCAGGATTTTGTCTTCCCATTCCGGAATGCAGCCCACCACCATCTTCGGATTCCGGTAATGGATCTTGCCGCAGACCGTGCAGACGTGACGCGGATAGTTGTCTCCAGGGGGAATGCAAAGACTGACTTCCTCACCACAACGACTGCAATACTTCATGAGGGATCTCGTATTGAATTTGGGCGCGGGCTGACTCGCCCCAACCAAATTAACAAAAAACCCCCACCTGTGCCAGCGGCGTAATCGGGCAGCGCTCTTCTCAGGCTGGCAACAGGATTCGCGCGGCACGGCTTCCTTTGCTACCATAGCCGCCTCAATGTCTGCTGCCTGGGATATGAGCGATATTGCACCATCGCCGGAGAGCTTGGCCGAACGGATAATGCGACACGATGCCGGCCGCGATCCGCGCTTGCTTGCCATGAAATACCGCAAGATGGCCGAGAACGCCTTCGCCTTTCTGCGCGGAACCTGCAGTCTTTTTTATGATGCCTTGCCCGATGACCCGGCGCTGGACGGCGCACCGCTCGCCTGGGCTTGCGGCGATCTGCACGTGGAAAATTTTGGCAGCTACAAGGGAAGTGACCGCCAGGTTCACTTCGACATCAATGATTTCGATGAAGCCGTGCTTGCGCCCTGCACCTGGGATCTGGTGCGGCTTCTGAGCAGCATCCTGTGCTGCACGGAAACGCTAAACGTGGCGCAGGCGGATGCACTGGAGGCCTGCCGCGCCGCACTGCTGGGTTATCGCAACGCGGTGCAAAAGGACAAGCCGCTCGAAGTGGAACGTGAAACATCGGCTGGCCTGATCTCCGATCTGCTCGACCAGTTGCACAAGCGCAGTCACGTTGATTTTCTCGACAAGCACACGGAACGGAACGGCAAACAGCGCCGTATCAGAATCGACAACCTCAGGGCCATGGCGGTATCCGATGAGCAGCGAACGATGCTGGTGACGTTCATGCAAGCGTTTGCCGCGCGACAACCCAGGCCGGACTTCTTTCGCGTGGTCGATGTCGCGCGGCGCATTGCGGGCAGCGGCAGCCTGGGGGTGGAGCGCTACATGGTGCTGATCGAGGGCAAGGGATCCCCCGATGCATGCGATCTCATCGATATCAAGCAAGCCGTGCCATCCGCGCTCGACCGCCCGCTTGAACGCCGCAGGATAGAACAAGCCGAATCGGGTGATGAGGCACGCCGGATCGTGAGCGCACAAAAGCGTATGCAGGCCGTCGATCACGCATTTCTTGAGGCGGTGACGCTGGGCAGCAAGCCCTTCGTCTTCAAGCAACTGCAGCCCAAGGAGGATCGCGTTGACATCGCGGCATGGGATTGCAGGAGCAAACGCCTCGATGAGGTTGCCCGGACGATGGGTGCTGTACTCGGCTGGGATCAATTGCGCGCGGCCGGCCAGCAGGGCGCGGTAGACGCGGGTGCGCTCAAGACCTTCGCCGATGGCAAGGCCTGGACCGAGCAAGTCCTCGATGCAGCCAACGGCATGCGCGACGTGACACAAAAACAATGGCAGGCATTCAGGCTCGCCTTGCAGGAGCGCCTGCTGGGGAATTTCTAAGCGTATTCCGAAGACTCAATCAGCCTGCTGATTTGCCTCATCCGAGGCCGCGTTGACCGCGTCGTCCACGCTCCAGCTGGTCAGCACGACGGGTGGCAGAGCAGCGATCGCGGTTCGACTCAACGCTGACAGCACCGGATCCTTCATGCGCGTCAACAGCAGACGTATACGCTGTTCTGCTAGAAATCCGGCTAATTCGGCCAGAGCTTCGATACTGGTGCCATCCAGATCCGGTGATTCTTCCAGACTCAGAATCAGGGTCTGCACACGCGTCCGGCCGCGCGCTTCGATTTGCTGCCGGACCACGGCCAGCATCCGGTCGGCATTGGCAAAAAACAGCGGCGCCTCCGGCCGCATGATGAGCAGTCCCGGGATCTCCTCCGCTTCCGGATGGGCGGCGATGTTGACGAAATCATGACCCTGGCCTAACCGGCCCAGAACAGAGACCTTGGGCTCGGACAGATCACGAAGGGTCATCAGCAGACTGACACCGACCGCCGCCAGCAGGCCGTCGAGAATGCCCAGCAGCAGTACCGCCGCCACCGCAGCCAGGACGACCAGCCGATCCCGCTGCCAGTGAAAGTAAACCCGCAAGCCCGCCAGATTCAGACTGTAGCTGACTGCGTTGATTACGATGGCGGCGAGCACCGGTTCCGGCGTCAGTGCCACATAGGGCAGCACGGTCAGAACAACGGCCAGCACCGCCAGTGCGCCAAACCATGCCGCCACACGCGACTGTGCGCCGGCCGCCTCGTTGGCCGAGGTGGCGGAATAGCCTGCACCCACCGGCATGCCTTGCAACAGGCCTGAAGCCAGATTGGCCACTCCCAGGGCTGCCAGTTCGCGATTGGCGGAAAAGCCATCGCCATGCTTGAGCGCGAAGCTGCGTATGCTGCCGTAGGACTCGGCATACAGCACAAACAGCAGGGCGAACGCCAGCTCTCCCAAACGCAGCCACTCGCGCTGCGTAAGATCAGGCAGACCAGGGATCCGAAGTTGGAGCCGGATTTCACCTACCAACCCCACGCCGTAATGATCGAGCTCCACCATCCGCCCGGCGGCGATGCCCAGGACGATAACCAACAGACTGGCCGGAATGCGCCGGTAAGGTGCGCAGGGCGAACAACACCCCCAGCGCAACCAGTCCAACGGCAAGCCCGGCCAGATTCCATTGCCCAACCCGTTGTGCCAGTTCAGCGAGGAAAGGCAGGAACGTGGCGCTCTGCGGCTGCACCCCGACCATCTTGGGCAACTGCTTGAGGATGATGACCAGGGCGAGGCCAAAGGAAAAGCCGCGCAGCACCGGCTTGGCGATGAAGCTGGAAAGCTCGCCCAGGCGGGCGAGGCTTGCGGCGACAAAGAAGCCGCCGGTCAGCACGATCAGGCCCATGGCGAGGGCGACTCTGTGTCCCGTATCGCCGCCCATGGAAGCGGTTGCGGCCGCCAGCACCGCTGCAGATGAGGAGGTGGCGGAGACCACCGCAAACCGGCTTCGTCCCACCAGACCATAACTGGCAAGGCCCGCGAGCAGGGCCATTACGCCATACTGCGGCGGCAGCCCGGCAATGCTGGAATAGGCAACCGCCTCGGGCACCAGCAGCCCGGCGATGGACAGTCCGGCAATCAGATCCGGCAGCAGTGAATACCTGTCGGGGCGCAGAGCTGGGAGATTCATCCGTTAAGCCCCTGCTCGGGTGTGGGCGGAATGAGGGGATAAGGTTCTTGGGCCAAGCATGTTTTCAGGCCTGGAATCATTGATGAACGCCGAGGTTAGCTCAAGACCGCACCAGATGCCATGGCGGGCTTTCTCCGGACCGGACGAAAAACTAAAATGCTTTATAGTGGTCGAATTGACGACCGATACGCGCCATTAACGCATCACATGTCCATAGACACCAAACCTGTAACTCCGCAAAAGGAAGAGGGCCAGTACAAGCTGCCGGCCCTGAATGTCCTGTCCGAGATCGCCACGTCGCTCTCGACTGATGCGGACGTGGAGCAGATGTTGGAGCGCTTCCTTTCCACCATGATCCGTCTGGCGGGGGCGGAAGCCGGCGCAGTCAGGGTGATCACCGCGGATGGCAAGGGTCTGCGGTTGATCGGTTCCATCGGCTTGCCCCAGGACGTGATTGACCGCGAGGCGGTGGTGCCGGTCGGCTGCGGCGCCTGCGGCCAGGCCATGAGCGACCGCAAGGTACACAGCGGGCCCACCCGGCACGAGTGCAGGGACAACACCAGCCTGGCATTTTTTGGCGAGCGCGGGCTGCGGGTGTTCGCCGTGCCCTTGCGCCACAAGGGGCAGCTTCTCGGGGTGTACAACCTGTTCATGCCGCTGGACGCGGAAGTGCCGGAGGAGGTGCAACTGCTGTTCTCATCAATCAGCGAGCACCTGGGCCTGGCGCTGGAAAACGCCCGTCTGACCCGGGAAAACATCCGCATCACGCTGATGAGCGAACGCCAGATGCTGGCGAATGAAATTCATGATTCGCTGGCGCAGACCCTGGCCTACATGAAGATGCGCCTGAAAATGCTGGAGGCCGCCGTCAGCAAGGGTGACGCCAAGCTGACCGACAAATTTCTGGTGGATGTGGACGAAGCCCTGGAATCGGCCTATTCCGGGCTGCGCGAACTTATCACCCAGTTTCGCCAGGGCATGGACTCGCGCGGCCTGATCCCTGCCCTCCATGATCTGCTTGGTGGAGTCGAGAAGAAGACCGAGGCGCAGACCGAGCTGATCAATCACACCCGCGACCTCAATCTCAGCCCGGATCAGGAAGCGCAAATCTACCGCATCGCCCAGGAGGCGCTGGCCAACATCTGCAAGCATTCCTATGCGCGCAATGTGCTGGTCAGGCTGGACGAAAACGAACAGGACTACACGGTCAGCGTGTGCGATGACGGCATCGGTCTCTATGCCGCCGGGCACCGCGGGCCGGGCATGCATTTCGGCATGAACATCATGCACGAGCGCGCCACCAAGATCGGCGGCAAGATCGAGATCAAGAGCCGGGTCGGCGGAGGTACGCGGGTGATCCTGAGTTTTCCCAGGCCGGCAGGCAGGACGGCAGGGACCGGCGCATGAGCGAGAAGACCAGCGTCGTCCTGGTGGATGACCACACGCTGTTTCGCAAGGGCCTGGCCGAGTTGCTGGAGATGTCCGGCACCATCGCCGTCCTTGGCATCACCGGCGACCAGCAGGAGGCGCGCCGTCTGCTGGTCCAGCATCAGCCCGATGTGGTTCTGCTGGACCTGAACATGCAACCCGACGACGGCATCACGCTGATGGACAAGATGCGCGAGGAAGGCCTGTTCTTTGCCACCCTGATTCTGACCGTGAGCGAATCGGACGAGGACATGGCCGCTGCCCTGCGGGCCGGTGCCCAGGGCTATTTGCTCAAGAGCATGGAGCCGGCCGAAGTGGTGGATGCCATCCACCGGGCCGCCGAGGGCGAGACCATCGTGGCCTCGCAGATGACCGCCAAGCTGGTCAATCTGCTGGATGCCAAGAAGCACGGCAGCAGGAGTTCCCTCATCAATCAGCTCACCCAGCGGGAGACACAAATCCTCGCCTATCTGGCCAAGGGCGAAAGCAACAAGGCCATCGCCCGCGATCTCGGCATCAGCCACGACACAGTCAAGCTGCACGTGCGCAATATCCTCGCCAAGCTCAAGCTCACCTCCCGGGTGGAAGCTGCAGTATTTGCGGTGGAGCAGCGGCTCACGCCGCGCGAAAACTAGGCTGGCCTGGACCTGGCCAAGCGCAATTTGGCCAGACAGAAGTGCACGAAGGCCAGTCCGGTATAGACCGGCGCGAAGAAATTGAGTAACGGCACATACTGGGCCAGGCCCAGCAGGATGCCCAGTCCCCACAACTGCCCCTTGTTCTCATCGATCACGCGCTTGAGTTCAGCGCGGTCTGCATGCTCGGACAGCGCGTCGTAGCGGAACAGTCGCTGGTTGAGGTAGCCGGCGGCGATGAAGGGCATGATCGCGGCCACCGGACCCAGCAGCCAGAGCGACAGTGTGACGATCCAAAGCCCGAGATAAACCAGGGTGCCGATAAATGCATTGGCGAGACTGCCGACGATGCCGCCGCCGCGGCGTCTTTCCAGTGCGGGGTAGTCGCTGAGACTGACCTGCTTGAGCATGACCGGTACGGCAAAAATGGATGTGAGCAGCAGGGCACTGAACATGACCACGGGCACAAACGCCAGCAGAACAAGCAGCGCATGCAGCCCAGCGGCAACCCAGGCGGGCTCGATGCCGGCGAGCCATGTCTCCAGGTGCAGATAGTCAAGCAGTTGGGTCATCAGGCCGGTAATCGGAGTCCAGAGCAGGACTGCAAGCACGCCCCAGAACGCCAGCGAAAGCAGCACCGGCCAGACCATCAGCCAGATCATGCGCAGACTGAACAGGCTTTTGAACGCCTGGGCCAGCGCATCAAGAATTTCGATCATTGGGGGCGGCGGACAAGACCCGATGCTTAACGGCCGACTTGGGCCGGAACGCTTCAACGCGGCCGGGGTTGGTTTCGATATACGGTCCGCCGATCAGGTCGATGCAGTAGGGCACGGCGGGAAAGATACCATCCAGGGTCTCGCCTATGGCTTTGGGCTGGCCGGGCAAGTTGATAATCAGGCTGGACGCCCTTGTCACCGCAACCTGCCGCGAGAGTATCGCGGTCGGCACGTATTTGAGGCTGATCGCCCGCATGGCCTCGCCGAACCCCGGCATCAGCTTGTCCGCCACTGCCAGCGTGGCCTCGGGCGTGACGTCCCGCAGGGCCGGGCCGGTACCGCCGGTGGTCAGGATCAAGGCGCATTTTTCCAGGTCGGTCAACTCCGTCAGGGTCGACTCGATCAGCGGTTGTTCATCGGGAATCAGCCGGGTGAGATACTCCCTGGGATTGGCCACGACCCGGTCCAGCCATTCCTGCAGAGCGGGGATGCCCTTGTCTTCATACACGCCGCTGGACGCGCGGTCGGATATGGAAACCAGCCCTATCCGAATGGGAACGAATTTGTAGTTCATGGCACAAATATACGGGTTGCAGTCAGCCTGGAATTTATCAGAATTGGAACATGAAACACGTTCTCGCGTTATCAATAATTTTGTTTCCCTTGCTGGCTTGGGGCGATCCGCCGCAGGACTATCCCTTCGTTACTTATGACCAGGGACTCAAGGCTGCCCAAGCGTCGGGCAAACCGATCTTTCTCTATTTCGGCCGTTATGGCTGTGCATGGTGCGCACACACCAACAAGGAAACTTTCTCCAATCCGGAACTGAGAAAGCTCTATACGCAACATTACGTGCTGGTCTACGTTGATGCGGAAAGTTATAAGCGCCTCACCCTGCCCAGCGGAGAACGGATCACCGAAGCAGATCTGGGCGCCCGCTTCAAGGCCTTCGCCACGCCGCTGTTCGTCTACCTCACTCCGCAAGGCAAGGAAATATTCAAGGCGCCGGGCTTCAAGACCGTGCAGGATTTTCTCGACTTCGACCGCTACGTGACGGGCGGGTATTACAAGACCCAGACGCTGCTGGATTTTCTCGGCAAGAAGCCATGAAGTGGCTGCTTATGGGCGCATGCCTGTGGGCGGGCCAGACCTTGGCCGGCTGGCAATTCGCGCCGCCGGTCGATGTGCTGGAAGCCAAGGCTGGTATCTTCCCGCACCTGGATGCGGCCAACCGTCAGGGTCTGGCCTGGTCCGGCGGCTGGGTCGCAGTCGCCTGGGAGGATAACCGCAGCGGCACATCGCAATGCCGTGTGCGCTTCAAGGGGCCGGCAGAACAGGAGTTTGGCCACGAAATCCGCCTGTCGTCCGCGGCTTGTATCGAACCGTCGATCGTCGGCCTGCGGGACGGGCGTTTTGCCGCAGGCTGGGAGGAAGACGGCGCAGTCTGGCTGACCTTGGTGACGCCCGGCAAGTCTGGTGCGCCGGTCAAGGTGAGCCACGCAGAAGCTGCGCAGATCAGCCTGGGCTACGATCCTCGAGGGGGACTTTTCGCCGCATGGGTCGAGCGCAACGGAGATCACCTGCAACTGCAAGTCGGCAGGCTGGAACTGACAGCCAATCAGATTCGATTGGCCCAATCGAATCCAGTGGACGCGCAACCGCCGATCGAGGACCAGGCCTATCCGGCCCTGGTGGTGAATGCAGATGGAAGCGTGGTCGTGGTGTGGGAAGATCGGCGCTACAAGCACACGGTCATGCTGGTGGCAAGCGGCCCGGACGGCAAACGTTTCGGCGCGCCATATCGGCTGATCGACAAGACTCGAAACCTCATTACCGGGCCGGCGGCGAAGCTGGGGGCGGGTATGGGTGCCATGCGGCCGACCCTGGCGGGCTGTGGATCTGGCCCAATAGCAGGGGCGGGAAATGCGGCTGGGGAAGCGGCAGGGGCAGGACCCTGCGTGGTGGCAGTCTGGCTGGACAAGCGGGATTTTCTGTCTGGCTATGACGTCTACGCTGCCTTCAGCTCTGACGGCGGCCGCTCCTTTGGCCGCAACCTCAAGGTGCAGGACGGATTTGGCGAAAACATTGCCCAGTGGCACGCGGCCGTGGCGGCGAACCATCAGGGTCGCGTGGTCGCTGTGTGGGACGATGACCGCGACGGCAATTCCGATATCTGGCTGGCCAACTGGACCGGCAAGGGCTATTCCGATAACGTGGCGGTACCCGCCGCATCGGGGCAAGGCACACAGACCGATCCCATGATCTTTCTGGACGACGAAGGTCGATTACACCTGGTCTGGCTAGACCAGGCCGATGAGGGAGCCGGCACCCGCGTTCGTTACGTGTCGGCGGTTTGGCGGGACTAAACGACTGAGGCGTTTCAACGCGCGGCACTGGGCACCAGAAATCATCCAGGGCAATGCATTGGTTTCGGAGTATCTCGGCGCCTATTCAATGTCAGCACTCGGGCAACGCCATTGAGTGCGCTCCACCCCAAGGTGACGTTCGGCATCAGGTTTATTGACTGACCGTTCCTTGTCCAATCGCGGACGACAGGTACTGGCGATTCGGCGGCCCGCCGACCTGGACGGCAACCAGAGATTTTCTCCACTGGCGGAATACCGTTCTTGTTGATAGATTGCAGTCCCGTGTATCCGCAATCCGCCATCTTCGAGTGCTATATGCCAGTCCCGCATTTACAAACAACTCAAGGATGAAGCCCGTACAGAATGTCGGCTGGGTGGTGCCGATCGCTGCCGTGCTGCTCGGAGTAGGGATTTTCCTGTTCGACCCCGTGGCGGTGCAGGTGCTGCGCAACACTGTTTTCGATCAGTATCAGCGCTGGCTTCCCAGGGCCTATTCGGATGCTCCAGTTCGCATCATCGATATTGATGACGAAAGCCTGGCCAGGTTGGGCCAGTGGCCATGGCCGCGAACCCGGATTGCCGAATTGGTGGACCGTCTTCGGTCATCCGGTGCTGCAGCAATCGTCTTCGACATGATGTTCGCGGAGCCGGACCGGACCTCGCCGGCTGCCATGATTGGCAACTTGAAACCAACTCCAGGCCTGCGCGCCTATCTTGCGGCTCTACCCGATCACGATGAAGTCCTGGCCAACAGCATAGGCCGCGGCCGCGTGGTGCTGGGTTATGCCGTAACTCGGGAGGGCAGGTCACCGGCCCACTTTGCCGAGCCGTTCAGGACAGTGGACGTCGGTCCCCCTCCTATGCCGTTCCTGGATCAATTCAATGGCGCGGTAGCCGCGCTTCCTGCATTGCAGGATGCGGCGGCGGGTAATGGGGCAATCTCGTTCGTTCCGGATTCCGACGGCGTGGTGCGCCGGATACCGCTGCTACTGAGTATGAGCAACCTGGCGGTTCCTTCGTTGGTGGCTGAAGCCTTGCGGGTCGCACAGGGCGCGCGCAACTACGTTGTGAAGACTGCGAATCAGGCTGGCGCCGGGCTTCAGGAGGTCCGAATCGGCGACCTTGTGGTCCCCACCACGGCGCAGGGTGAGATCTGGGTTCAATACACGCGGCCCGTGGCCGCCCGTTACATACCGGCCTGGAAGGTATTTGCCGGCCAGGCCGCTGGGGAATCGATACGGAACTGTATCCTGATTGTGGGCAGTTCCGCCCAGGGCTTGATGGATCTGCGTTTCAGCCCCCTGGGCGGAGTGCTGCCCGGCGTCGAAGTACACGCCCAGGCCCTGGAGCAGATCATCGCCGGGACCCAGCTATCCCGCCCCAATTGGGCGCCCGGCCTTGAAGTGCTGGTTATCGTGATCGGCGGACTGGCGGTGGGTTTCCTTGGCATACGTGCGGGTGCCGCCTTGTCCGCCGCTGCCGCCGCTGCCATGCTGGCCGTGACGGGCTGGGGAGGTTGGTATGCCTATTCCCACCACGGCTTGCTGCTGGACCCGGTGACCCCTGGCCTGGTTCTTCTGCTGATTTTCATTCTGACCAGCCTCCTCCATCACGCGACCATCGAGCGTCGCCAGCGCTGGGTGAAGCAGGCCTTCGCTCATTATGTCTCGCCCAACCTGGTGACCCATCTGGTCGAGAACCCAGGTCAGCTGGAGCTCGGCGGCAGCCGGCGCGAGTGCAGCTTCATCTTCACCGATTTGACAGGCTTCACCAGCCTCATGGAGCAACTGGATCCGGAATTGGCCGTATCCCTCCTCAACGGCTACCTGGACAACATGATCCGTATCGCCTTCCAATACGATGGCACACTGGATCGAATCGTTGGCGATGCCGTGGCCATCATGTTCTCCGCTCCGGTGGAGCAGCCCGACCATCGCAAGAGAGCGCTGCGCTGCGCGCTGGATATGCACCGTTTTGCTGGCCGCTACGCCGCGCAGGCCAACGAGCGCGACATTCCCTTCGGGGCGACGCGGATCGGCATCCATACCGGCGAGGTGACGGTAGGAAACTTCGGCGGTTCGACCATCTTCGATTACCGTGCCCTGGGCGACCCGGTCAATACCGCGGCCAGGCTGGAAACGGTCAACAAGCAACTGGGCACGCTCGTCTGTGTTTCCGAGGCCACGTTGTCGGGTTGCGAGGACATCCCGGCAAGACCAGTGGGCAGGCTGGTGCTGAAAGGGAAGACCCAGCCGCTGATGGTGTACGAGCCCTTGTTTACCGGGGAAGGCGAAGCAGCCACGCCGGATTCGGCCTATGGGGAAGCCTATGCACTGATGGCGCGAAGCGATCCCGGAGCCCTGGGTGCCTTCGAACGTCTGGCCGCGGATCGACCTAACGATCGCCTGGTACGCTTTCATCTCGAGCGGCTGCGCCAAGGTCAGTCTGGCGACCTCATTGTATTCACCGAGAAGTGAGTGCGTTCCGGCTCGGAGCCGGTTGCCAGGACATGGCCCGTTGCTTGCATGTTTCTTGCGTTCAGTGAATATCGAGGACAGCACATGAAATTGCCGATTCAGGTTTACCTCGAAGGTCTGCACAAAAGTCTCTCCAACCTGCATGAAGGCGAACTGGCGAGTTATATCCCGGAACTCGCCAAGGCTGACCCGGACTGGTTGGGCATCTGTCTCGTTACCATGGACGGCGTGGTCTATTCGGTAGGTGATACGGACCAGCTCTTTACCATACAGTCCATCTCAAAACCCTTTGTCTATGCCACCGCGCTGGCCGACAGGGGGCGGGAGTTCGTGGCCGGCAAGGTGGGGGTGGAGCCTAGCGGCGATGCCTTCAATTCGATCAGCCTCAATCCCCAAACAGGTGCACCCCTCAATCCGATGATCAATGCTGGTGCAATTGCCACCACCAGCCTGGTTGCCGGGGAGACTCCAACCGCCCAGTGGCGGAGGATCGAAGCCTCTTTGGCTACATTCGCGGGCCGGAATATCAACGTCGATGAGTCGGTGTACCGCTCCGAGAGCGAGACCGGCTTCCGCAATCGTGCCATCGCCTGGATGCTGAAGAATTTCGGGATCATCGATGGCGAGCCCATGGCGTCGCTCGAAAACTATTTCCGTCAGTGCTCCATCCTGGTCGATTGCCGTGACCTGGCCTACATGGCAGCAACCTTGGCCAACGGAGGCGTGCATCCACTCACCGGCACGCGCGCCCTCCCGGCGGAACATGTCGAGCGGGTACTGAGCGTCATGGCCACCTGCGGCATGTACGATTTTGCCGGCAGCTGGCTGTACGAGGTGGGCATGCCGGCCAAGAGCGGCGTGGGCGGCGGAATCATCGCCGTATTGCCAGGCCGGTTCGGGATCGGCATCTTTTCTCCGCGGCTTGATAAGAAGGGCAACAGCGTGCGTGGCATCGAGGTCTGCAAGCGTTTGTCGCGCGATTTCAGCCTGCACGTCTTCTCCCACGCCGGCAGCCCGGGCATGGCGTTGGGGCGCATATACACTGGCGCCGACGCGCCGTCACGGCGCCAGCCGGTGGGTGCGATGCGCGCCTATCTGAACGAGCATGCGCACCGCATCAAGTACCTTTCCCTGCACGGGTTTCTGGCCGTGGACGGAGTGGAATACGTCATTCGACGGATGCAGGAAATGGCCCCCGACAGCCACAGCTTTATCCTGGACATGCACCAGGTGGATGGAATATCGGAAAGCGCCACCCGGCTTCTGAATCAGGCCCGCCTTTCGTTCGGAGAAAATGGCATCGCAGTGGTATTTTCCCGCATCCATGACCGTCGGGCGATTAGGGAACCCTTGAGCAGGTCGGCAAGCAACGGGGATCGCGGCTTTCTCAGCTTTGAGGACAACGATCTGGCGGTGGAATGGTGCGAAAACCGGTTGTTCGGTGAAGGCGCCCCAACCTCCGCTGCGACCGGGTCCCTCGCGGACTCCCCCTTGTTCAAGGGGGTGCCCGGGACGGTAATGAAACAGGTCAAGGCGGTGATGCGCTCCCAGACATTTGCCGCGGGCGAGCGGATCCTTGTGACCGGACAGGCGGGCGACGGCCGCATCTTTTTCATCGATTCCGGCCAGGTGAGCATCCTGGTGCCTACCCAGGATGGCGGCCATCAACGCATCGCTTCCCTGGGGCCGGGAATGAACTTTGGCGAGATGGCGCTGCTTGGCCAGACCACGCGAAGCGCTTCCGTGTACGCGGACACCGAGGTCAGGTGCAGTGTTCTGGAGGTCGCGGACTTCAATATGCTCTCAAACCAGACGCCGTTGCTGAAAATCACGTTTCTCGAAAACCTGGCCAAGGACATGGCCGACAAGCTGCGCAGGGCCACCCAGTGGATTTCCGCGCTGGCTTGAGATGCGAATGCCGGCCGTATGGCTGGTGAACCCTCGGATCGATCATCTGAGGATGGCGTCCCCATCCGGAACGGTCGCCGCAAAGCCCTCTAGCGGATGGTGACCTCGACCCGGCGGTTCAATAGTTCCGGCGTGTTATCGGGGGTCCGCACCGCCAGCATTTCCTTGCCGTAGGCCGCCAGGCTGATTTCCAGCGTGGGTGCGCCGCTCTTCAGGATAAGCGCCTCGATGGCCTTGCTGCGCTTCAGGGACAGCCGGTCGTTGAGGCTATTGCTGCCCACGGTGTCGGTATTGCCGGCGATGGTGATGTCGGCGGCGGGATGCTTGCGGATCTCATCCAGGATCAGGGGGATCACCGCCCGCGAGTCAGGTGTGAGCCGCGTGGTGCCCGTGGAGAAATAGAGGATCAAGGTCACCGGCGGTGTTGGCGTGGCCTGCACGGCATCGCCAAAATCCCTGCGGTATTGTTCCTCGTCCAGGGTATAAGTCTTGTTGGAGTAGCCATCGATGATGACGGACTGGCCTGCCTTGTCCAGGATGACGCCCTGGGCCTTGCCCTCCAGGATTTCCAGTTCGCCGAGTGGGCCTGTCGGGCTCTCCTGGAGGGACACATAGGAGTGGGGCAGTTTGGGTAGTCCGTCGTCCAGGATCTGTTTGGTGGAGGTCTTCGCCGGACTGAAATCCTTTTCCGCAAGTTGCTCGCTGGGCGCGTAGTCGATTCCATCCAGGGTCAGGCTCTCGCCGGCGTGCTCCAGGTAAATGTCCTCGCCCCGGGTATGGAATACCACCTTGCTGGGCTCCCCGTCCGGACTGTCCAGCAGGATGATGTAGGAACGCATGGACTTGAGCGTCTTTGCCAGCGCTGCCAAGGCCGGCCCGAAGTCGTCTTGCAGGCGCTGTCTGCCGATGGAGTGAGGTTGGTCGGGGTAACCGTCAATGAAGATGCCCTGGCCGGCCCGGTCCAGAACGACGGGTTCCTTTTCGCCTACCTGTATCGACAGGGAGCCAGGCGGGCCACTGGACGATTCGAGCAATACTGCGTAGGAATGGGGCAGATCAGGCAAGCCGGCGGAGAGAATTTCCTGCATCGCATCGAGCGCCGGGCCGGCATCCCTTTGCAGGCCATCCTCATTGACGTAGTAGTCCTGACGGAAGTTGCGATCTATGTAGAAGGCATGCCCCGGCTCGCTCAATGTGGCCTTGCCCTTTTGCCAGGCTACGTCGACCGCGGTGGATGTGCCGTCCGGCGCGGGCGGGACATAAACGATCTGGGATGCGCAGCCGCCCATAAGCAGACCGGACGCGAGTATGCAGGTCGCGAAACGCATGGTCTTCCGCCGTCAGTCCGGTTCGACCCTGACCACGAAGTAGGTGCCGCGTACCCCTATGGTGCCGGTGGGCGTCTTGACGGACACCGCTTCCGGTTTGATCTTTCCGATGGCTCCGGACAGGTAGGCCAGAGTACCCTTGGCCAGGCTCGCGCCCAGCTTGAGGTTGCCCTTGTTGGGCGCGTAGACGTACTGGTCTACGGTCATTTCGGTGTCGGGCCCGAAGGACATGACGGTATTGTCCTTGAAGGTAATGCCCAGGGAGGCATGGGTGCCTGTCCTGATGACGCTGCCGGTCATGACCGGGGTACCCACGGCCGCATTGACCGGTTTCCCGGCGGTGACTACGAATGCCTGGCCCCTTACCGTCTTGACATAGCCAATGACCGCTTCATCGGCCCAGGCCGTCAGTGCAGTGCTAAAGAGAAGGAAGGCAATGATGCGGATGATCGTCATTATGAGGTCCCTGATTGTCTTCAAGATGCGTCGAATCTAACACGGCATGGCAGGCGAGTCATCGGTCATCTGCCCCGAATCCCCGAACAGGGGACGCCAAACCGCCATGCCGTGCCAGAGGGCCGGTTCCTCATGCCGCACTAAGTACCTGTCCTTAAATCATGATGAATTCCTAGCTCTAACTTGGTAACGTAAACGCGGCGTGACGCCTGGTCATGGTCCCTTGGTCCGCTGACCGGCGCGAACGCCCTGACTTGACGTGAAAGAAGCGGCAGCGCGAGGCCCCGCTGTTGAAAAGTGCCAGGCGCCCGTCACACACCGATAAGACAAGGGCGCAAGGAGTGACAAACATCCCTGTCTCGTAGCCTTCGCAAAGTAGCCCGTTGAGTGTGATCAGAAGCTGATCCCGGTGGTTCTTCGCGCAGTGTCACCGACGTGTCGAGGACCGGACGAACACTTGCGCGACTTTGCCGCCTTGCCAGGACCTGTTCTGGCCGAAGCCGGAAGATCACGGCACGCATCAACCACGATCCGCTTGGGCGTCAGCTATCAAGAAACGTGAACCTCCGCCCTCGACCCGTTGCAGTCCGTCAGGCTTTGGGAAAGCGGACGTTTAACGGTTGCCTTCAGCGGCAGGAACCGGCGGGCGAGAAGCCCGCACGTGACTCGCTCCGCGGCAAAAGGCCAGAACAAAGAGCGTCAATGGGCTCAGCCTTTTTCCGCAAAACGCTTTGGGTTTGGCACCATTCGCGATGAAACTTCGACGAGATCATCAAAGGGCCTTTGCTGCTTTTGGTAAAGGTCCCCATGGTCCTTCAGCATTTACGCAGTGACTTGGGAGAACTCCAGATTCGTGTAGCACCACGCGAACAATGCCGTTCATCCGCGTTGGTTTCGTTGCCGGTGAATGTCATTGATAGTCCAGGATTGCCTTCAAGATCGCTGCAAGTGCGCATTCTTCGGCGTCGAGCGCCGACTCAACTGACTTGAAGCACTCCCAATAGCCCACAATTCTCGCGCCGGTGACATCAGGCCTGCCGAAGATATCTGAGTGAAGTTCATCCATCACCTTGTATTTTTGGTGACAGCTCCACGGCTGTGCAAGATCCATTGCAAGCAGGATCAGGCCTGCGGCCTCGTTTGTTAGAACGGTCTTGCCCTTGTTGACCTCACCCTGTTTAATTTCATACGCAACAGTGTCATTGCTGATGGCACTAACTTCAACCTTTAGCCGTTGCTGAATGATGTCTTGATTAAATACGCGTCCTTGTCGTTTGGTGTTGCTGTTCGTAGTAATCCGCTGGGAAAGAGCTGTGTCACCTTTTGTCTCAATCAGCTTCACCAAAATCTTGAGATCGTCTGTGATCTTCGATTTTTCGGCCATCAACGACGTGAGGCTTTGTGCGCCGTTGACCACAACGTAGTCCACGACTTGATCGTTCCTCCGTTTCAGATACAATCTTCCTCATAGTTCGTTGATGAACAGCAGCTTGTGAATATGCTTCATCACTGCTCCGCGTGATGGCGTAGGCCCGAGCTCCTTCCAATCGTGAACTTTCACCGTGTAGTCAACAAATGGCCGCTTTCCAGCGCGGAGTACAAGTTCGTGCAATACCTCTCCGGCCGCCCCCGCAAGGGTGATGGCCGAGAACATGTCGCATCCATCGACCAAAAACAGCCGTATAGCGGTTTCAATGCAGCGCGCTGGTCTTGCGAGTTGTCC
The DNA here is from genome assembly GCA_963746955.1 of uncultured beta proteobacterium. Taxonomy (GTDB): domain Bacteria; phylum Pseudomonadota; class Gammaproteobacteria; order Burkholderiales; family Thiobacillaceae; genus DASQBT01. Next base: position 34,004 of record CAVVDR010000022.1, read on the forward strand.
GCGCGCTATGTCGAGCTTATGGTACTCAGCGGTACCGGAGAACATTCGCTTTGTTTTTGACTTGAACTTACTCATTGATGGACCTCAGCGCATGGAGCTGCGGCCATTTTGCTTTGCCAGATATACCCCAGATCAGCGGCCTTCATCAGGTCCTCATGCCCCGCCATCCCAGTTGTTCGGATCGCGACGCCAAGACTGATACGTCTGCGAAACGACCGGACGTACTGAGCCATGCCTCAGAACCGATTTCCTCTGTCAGCGCTGCGCGGATCGGGTCGGGTACGACCGCAACAAAACCCGGAAGGTTTCAGTCATTGCGCAACAGAAGGGGATCGACCACACGCTGGAGCCGTTCTTTCGTCCACCCCCGCTGATCATCGTCCCAACCGTTATCGACCAAACAGCCTGCGCGGTCGATGACGAAACTGACAGGGATGCGCCAGATACGGCCATAGTCACCGGCCCATGGGTTCCCCAACAGCCCAACTGGAAAGCTCAGTCTGGATGCCATGCTCCACACCTGGGGCAGGTCTTCAGGCCCGTCGAGGCTAAATCCCAGTACCTGCAGGCCCCGCGATCTATAACTGTCGGCATAGTCTGACAGCAACGGCAATTCCTTCCGGCAGGGTTTGCACCAGGTGGCCCAGAAAGTGACGATCACCACCTGCCCGAGCAGGTCATGCGTGGCAATAGTGCGCCCGTCCAGAGTATGGAGCACCAAGATCGGTGCCGGTTTGCCCACTTCGAGTTCGCTCGCACTGGCCTGTTTTGCAGGCACGCTGCAAACGGTTCCGAACCCCAGACAGGCGACAGCCCGAAGCAGGTAACGCCGCCCCAGGTCTGGAGTTTGATCAGATTGATGCATTGCCGGGCGGGTGAGTCGGACTTTGACGTTGATTACGTTTGCTCCAGGATTCAACGGCTCAGAATGAGTAGCCCATCCCGACCGATGCTGTCCAGCGCGGAAAGAGCTGGTAGCCATCCAGCCGGCGGTATATCGGCAGTTGCACAAAACCGTATGCCTGCAAGTTCTTCACGACGTCCACACTGATGCCGGGGCTCAGATATGCCGCAGTGCCAGCCGAGTCGGTCGTGTCAGCAAGCGCCCCCTGATCCGCGCCATGATGGCTGAGATTGATCTGCAGTTGCGGAACAATCCTGGGATTGGCCTCATACCGTGTGCCGAAGCTCACCGTGATCAGATTGCCCGGGCGGTAATCTGCACCAGTCTTGTGGAGTTCTTCCTTTACGGCTGACTGGAACTGACCGCTGATAAAGACATCGAAATTCTGGCTTACCGCTTGGTAGTAATAGGCCCCGACAATGATGTCGGTGCTGCCAGTGCCGGCCTGCAAGCTGGTGTCGAGCAGTTCCCCCGCCGCGTTGCCTGTTGAGCCGAAATAGACAGGGTTGCGCCCGACAGTGCCAGTGCCAGCGGCATTGGGCCCGCCATGATCGCCCGTAGGCAGCTTTATGCCAAGCTGAATTCCAAGGTTATGCGTGGGCAGCAGGCCCTGATAGCTGGTAATGAATTTGATGTCACCCAGGCTGGAAACTCCTGCATCGCTCAACTGATCCGGCGTGAGAGGGAGAGCCGGGTTCGCGCTGTAGGTTGAGTGACTGCGATCGATGTACGGCACCATGAGGTTGTAGTTCCAGTTCGCGCTGGGCGAATAACTCAGGCCCAGCGTAATGTAGCGATTAATCGTCTGGTTCTCAACTTCCTGATCGGGGATCGTTGCCACCTGGGATTGGGAAATGGTGCCTGTCCCCGTTCGAAGCTGGTCCTGGTCGATGTAGTCGTACTTCAGACTCACCCGGAAGCCGCTTGTCGCTGAATAGCCCATGGCTGCGTCGGTGGAAAGGTAACAGCCGCACGAGGCGCAGGCATGCGCTTCGTTACCGCCGGTCAGGGTGGCCATTGCCAAGGTGATGAGACTGAGTGGCGTTCGCAGGCGTGCTGACGATCGTACGCTGTGCCGGTGCGTGTAGGCGTGATCCATTGATGTCACTTTTCTTGAATGTTGGTGAAGGCATGCCGAGTATTTTATTAGGATCTTCAGCCCTTACCGGTGCGTCATATTGTCGCAGCGAGCTTGGGGCTGAGCTTCAATTACGTGGCGATTGTATGCAAAATTCTCCGCATGAAAGGCATCAAAGCGTCAAAAGGATGACGTAACGTCATCGGGGAATCGCAAGTCCTGCGCTAGTTAGCAATTGCCGATTCCTTGACCACGGTCTCAGCAGCAATGACGCGATTTCTTCCGTCACTTTTTGCGCGGTATAGCGCTTGATCGGCGCTTTGAACCAGCTTTTCCTGGGTATTCACGGTCGCACCCAGGCTCGCCACACCAATGCTGATGCTGATCTGAATAATTTGCTTTCCGCCAGAACTGTCGGGAATCTCGAACTGATGAGATTCAACCAGCTGGCGGAGACGTTCTGCCACCAATGCAGCTCCATCGATGGCGGTATTAGGACAAATCACCAGAAACTCTTCGCCTCCATAGCGTGCAATGACATCCAATTTACGAAGCGCAGTCTTGAGCAGAGTCGCCAGCGTGGACAAAGTGAAATCCCCGGCCTGGTGCCCATAGGTGTCATTAACCCGCTTGAAATGGTCGATGTCCAGCATAAAGATGGAAAGTTCGAGAGCGTATCTCCTTGAACGCTCAACTTCCTCCTCAAGGCGACTTACCAGATAACGTCGGTTGTAAACCTTCGTCAACGGATCGGTAATATTCTCGACTTCAAGTAAATCCATTCGCAGCAGATCAGCAGCGGTTTGCAGCGAAAGGTTTATGGTCAGCCAGACAAATATGGCACCGAATAAGAAAATGCCGGGAATGAGGACTTCGTGCCATTCGGCCGGGTGACCCCCAAGCACCACTACGTAACCAAAGTAACCCGCCATGAAGAGAAGAATCAAACCCGCCATGGCATACCACTTATTGCGCAGCGACCCGGCAGGGAGCATCGCTATCAACCTTCTGAGCGGAGCAAGCGTCGCCGCTTGAATAATCAAGCCGATCAGGACCAGGAAAGTCGAAAGGTAGGAAATCATGGCCAGATCCGTATCACCCCGATTGTGGGAGGCTTCTTATGGCACAAATTGTGGATTCGGGGAAGTTTGTTGAGTGGCTACTTGTGAAGAAATTGACCATCCGGTTGAGGCGCATATGGCCGACTTGATGACTAGGCAGAACGCGCTGTATTCGATCTAGTTGCGAACCACTCATTTTGGCGACGCCACCGAACCGGCGTAGAACACGTCACATTTTCCGCCAGGGAAGAGGTTCCTCACCTTGTTGACCAACTTGCTCACGGGCCCGGCAAGGGACTTGAGGGTGCTCGGTTTCTCCACCACCGGCTTCTTGAAAGTGCCGCGAATCTTCTGCTGCACCTTGGCGCAGCCCTTGGCATCGATCAACGCCACGGTCAGGTCATCGAACCGCTCGTTGCTGAAATCGAGCCCGCCGTGGAGGGCGATCCGGTTCTTGTTCGTCGCCATGGCCACGTCCTGCGCTTGCGCCACACCGTGGTCGACCTTCCAGTCAGAGACGAGCGTCCTGATCTCGCTGTGGCCCCCCGATCCCTGATAGATGCGCGCGAAGTTGTATCCCTTGGTGACAATCAGGCCGAGAGGCCCAATCAGGACGTAGGCTCCGACGTCAACGAGGTTGAAGTGCTGACTGGACTCATAGCGGGCGAACTCCCGATCGAGATCGCGGCCATTGAGGGTGAGGTTTTCTCCCCGCAGTGTGATCTGTCCCGCTGCAGCCTGTCTCAGTTCGTTCAACGTCTTTCCCTGCATCGACAGATTCGCGGAGAAATCCATCGACCCCTGAGCGATCTCTTGCGGCGACAGGATCTTCAGGAACTCATCGATGCGGAACTGTGAAAGGGTATAGCGAACCTGGTAAAGCGGAACAGCGCCCGTGAAGTCCGCCCGTATGCTTCCCGATCCCTGTCCAGAGAAGATACGCATCGCGACAGGCTTGAGATCGAAGCTCCCGCGCTGCCCGGCAACCGAAAACTTCAAATCGGATGCGGCGTAGTCCTTGGTCAGTATCTTCCCGCAAGCGAGGTCTGCCGCGAAAGAAAGGTTCTTCATAATGTCCGGCCGTTCCCTGCCGGAAAGCTGCAGCCGGCTCACATCCAGGCTGCAATCCCCGGCCTCGAATCCTTCCCCGGATGCTCTGTCCACATAGCGGAAATTTCCATTTGAGAGGGATATTCTTGCCAGGTTCAGATTGGGCAATGGTTCCCGGCCCTCCTCCGATTGCTCGAAATTGAACTTGCCATCGCGATCCCGCTCGATGGATATGGTCGGGTGTTCAAGCGTGATCTGCTCGATTTGTAATCCCTTGTGAAGCAGGGCGAGGAAATCGATCCCAATCCGGGCCGCCCTTGCGGTGGCAACTTCGGTTCCCCGGTTACGGATGTGCACGTCCTCCAGGGTGACGAGCAAGCCTGGGAAGAAGCCGATTCCCAAACGGCCGCCGACTTTTACTTCCATCCCCAACATCTCCGAGACGGCCGCTTCAAAGCGTGGCTTGTAGGCGTTGACATCCAGAAAGAGAAACAGGGCGATCGCGACGAGGACAAGAAGTCCGATGAGCGCGCCGAAGACAACGGTGATCGTTCTACGTGATTTTGCCATTGGTCTGATCCAACCTCGTGCCAATTGTACCGGCATCCCTTCGCCGGTTTACCGCAAACTGATCCAAAGAGTTCGGCACGGTGGGGATTGACCACGCATGCGCGATATTGATTGACTAACGGGCTGTTGAAATTGGACGGACGTGTTCAGCTTGTGACATTTTGCGGAGTGCTCAAACCTCCCAGCGCTGAAAGAATCGAACGTTTATTTGGAGCGCTCTCGCAACGCGATTTTATAGCCTGCTTACGTCATGGGCGGCAGTACGAAGTTCCGTGGAAATAACGCTGCTTCACTGGAAGACTTGACACGATCCATAGTATTCCTCGTCCATAGGCGCGCCAGAAACGATCTCATGTCGAGTGTCGACGGCGATGAAGTCGTGAGCTTTTCCATAAATGGGAAAGACGGTGGTGAGATGAATGGCATCCGGCGCCAATTCAATGAAAGACAGACCCGCTCTGGCTGGAAGCACCTTGACATCGCCGGCGCCACTTTTTGCAATCACACGCGCGGACTGGCTCTTGATATCGATCGCGGCAAAATGAACATCCTGACCAGAGTGCGTGGCGGAGGTCTTTGGTTTGCTTCCAGGCCAGACCGTGCGGGTTCCCGGATCAAAGTGGCAGTTCAGACTGCGTGCCGCAAAAAGTTGCGAAATCGGGTTGTCTTTACCGTAAGCAAGGGTGGCGCACAGCGCAATAGCCGTTATCAGAAGAAAACTAAATCGCATAGCCACGGTCCCTTTCCAGGGTTGTTTGACGCTCATTGATAAGGGCCCACCGGTTCGTACCCTATGGGAATCGTCGAAAGTGCTGCTGCCTGGTACCTGCTTGAGTCATTTTGAGTGCGCAGAAGTTGTCTGTCCGCATGCGCGATGATAATACGGATTGACGGTCGACACCGCGACCTTCGCCATTGCGCAACGCTTCTATGCTTACGTACAAGACTGCGCAATGCTGCGCGCCCAACAAAGCCTTGTCATTAACCATAGAATGCATGGGCGGATGTATTGACTTTGTGGGTTGGGCGAATGCGCCGGATAGCCTTGGAATGGCCTATCCACGCCGAAGGGACATGGGGCTCTATTTGACATCCTCCCTTCGACCCATAGCTCCTGGCCGATGGTCAACACGGCGTTCAGCGGCGTGGTGCAGCGCCGCAGCCAGGACGCCGGTCTATGGTCGTGCGCCGAAGAACGCGTCCGGGGCCCGGGTGCCCAACGCCAGCCAGATCTTGATCACCTCGTAGACGATCACTGTGGCGTAGCTCACCGCCATCCAGACCAGGGGCTCCTCGATGGGCAGACCGGACCAGGCGCCGATGTCGAGGCCGATCATGGCCTCCGGGCGGAAGCCCCACCAGCCGTACGGCAAGGCCAGGGTCACCTCCCACAGCAGGCTGATGAACAACATGAGGAAGAAGGTGAAACTGAACGCGCGCCAGTTCACGAATGGCCTGGCGGTGTGGAAGAAGCCCGCGGAGGGCACCAGGGCACCCAGCGTCAGGTAGGTGAAATACCAGGGGAAGCCGGCTGGCGAGTCGGAGAAGTGCCGCTTGTAAACAGCCGCAGCAGCAATGAGCGCGACGCCGAACAACGCAGACGGATAGTGGAAGCGCAGGATGCGCACGACGCCGCGCGCCGCCTCTCGGTAGTCGGGGATGTTGTAGGCCCTCATCCAGTATTCGTCGGCCCAGATATAGCTCATCAGCGCGGCCATGAAGCCGGTTAAGTAGAACACGAACTCCTCGATCGGCACCGTTCCGCCCATGGCGGGAATGCCAAGCCCCAGCGTCGCGCCGTGATTGGGGAAGACGAAAAAGGCGTTGCCGAAGGCCAGATCGAGGATGAAGCCCAGCGGCACCAGGACGGCGAGGGTGCGCCAGAACGCTTGGCGCGGGAAGTGCAGTTCTGCCCGGCGTGCGAACCAACTGCCCAGCACGGCCACCGGCACGATGAACAGCAGCAGGCTCCAGGTGTATCCATGGGGGGTGGGATTGTCTGAAACGATGCTCAGCACGCCCGGATGCTCGACCCTGGAGAGGGTGAGCGCCGCCGGCACGATCAGCATCGCGGCGAGGAGGCAAAGCACCCAAAATGCCTGTCCTGAGTGTCGTCGCGGAAGCCCGCCGGCCTCTCCGATTTCTTGTCCTGCTTCCTTCGCCATGACGCGGACCTTTCTCGACCTGAAATAGCAAATATCTGCGACTGTCCTCGATGCAGCACCGGGCGGGTGCATTACCAGACGGCGCGCTTCGGTTGCCGCGTTCCATCATACCGCCACAGAATGGGGGGACGAGCTCGGGGCAGGCCGCGGAGTTCTTATCGCGGCAGCGCCAGCGCGCGCTGATAGACGTCCTCGACACTGAATCCATATTCGCGCAGCAGAGTGCCAGACGGCGCGGATGCGCCGAATCGTTCCACGCTCATCACGTCGCCGGCAGCTCCGACGTAGCGGTGCCAACCCTGCGCTGTGCCCGCCTCGACCGCCAGACGCGCGCCGACCGACGGTGGCAGTACATGATCGCGCTGGGCTAGAGTCAGGCTGTCGAATAGCTCCCAGCTCGGCATCGAGACGCACCTCACTGCGACGCCCTGTCCCTGCAAACGCTCTGCCGCAGCGACGATCAGACTGACCTCGGAGCCGCTGGCTATCAGGATCAGCTCCGGCTTTGAATTGGGCGCATCGAGCAGGATATAGGCGCCGCTACGCAGGCCGTCGGCGGCTGCATAGCGGCTGCGATCGAGAATCGGCAGGTCCTGCCTGCTCAGCACCAGCACCACCGGACGATCGCGCGTCTCCAGCGCGACACGCCAGGCGATGGAGGTTTCGTTGGCGTCGCCGGGGCGGATAACGATGAGGTCAGGGATGGCGCGCAGACCGGCCAACTGTTCTACCGGCTGATGGGTGGGACCGTCCTCACCGACGGCGATGCTGTCGTGGGTGAACACGTGAATGACGTGCAAGCCCATCAGCGCCGCCAGGCGGATTGGCGGGCGCATGTAGTCGGAGAAAATCAGGAAGGTCGAACCGTATGGAATAAAGCCTCCGTGTGCTGCCAGTCCGTTGACGATTGCGCCCATCGCATGCTCACGAACGCCAAAGTGCAGGTTGCGCCCGCCAGGGCTCCAGCCGCCGCCGGCCGAGCCTTGCGTATCGTCATTGGGGGTTGCGGGCGGATTGAAATCGCCAAGTTCCTTCAGCGCAGTGTGTGTGGAGGGATCGAGGTCTGCGGATCCTCCTGAGAGCGCTGGCAGCTTTGGCGCGATTGCATTCATCACCTTGCCTGAAGCGACGCGCGTGGCAATGCCCTTGGCGTCGGTGGCAAAGACCGGAATGTCCGCGTCCCAGCCAGGCGGCAGTTCGCCACGCAGGCTCCGCCGCAGATCCTCGGCCAGATCCGGGTAGGCCTTGGTGTAGGCCTTCATGCGTTCGTTCCACGCCGCCTCGTCGCGCGCGCCGCGCGGCAGTGCTTCACGAAACAGCGCCAGCGCCTCTTCCGGTATCAGAAAATCTGGCTCGGTCGGCCAGCCAAGGTTGCGCTTGGTCCTGCGCACGTCTTCTGCGCCCAGCGGCGAGCCGTGCGCCTTGAAGCTGTCCTGTTCGGGCGAGCCGTAGCCGATATGGGTGCGCACCAGAATCAGCGAGGGCCGGGTTGTTTCAGCGCGTGCGGCCTGAAGCGCGGTGTCGATTGCGGCGAGATCGTTGCCGTCCGCGATTGAAACGACGTGCCAACCGTACGCTTCGAAGCGCTGTGCGCGATCTTCCGAGAAGGCGATGTCGATGCCGGCGGCAAGCGTGACCCGGTTGTCGTCGTACAGGCAGGTCAGCTTGCCGAGCCGCAGATGTCCTGCAAGCGAGGCCGCCTCGGAGGCAACGCCCTCCATCAGGTCGCCGTCGCCGGCGAGCACATAGGTGGCATGGTCGATAACCGTGCAGTTCGGGCGGTTGTAACGCGCCGCCAATTGCGCTTCCGCTATAGCCATGCCAACCGCGTTGGCGAAGCCCTGTCCCAGCGGCCCGGTCGTGGTTTCCACACCCGGTGTAAGCCCACGTTCCGGATGCCCCGGCGCCTTGCTGCCCCACTGGCGGAAGCGCTTGATCTCGTCTAGCGGGAGATCATAGCCGGTAAGGTGCAGCAGACTGTAGAGCAGCATCGAGCCATGCCCGGCCGAGAGCACGAAGCGGTCACGATCGAACCACTGCGGGTTGTGCGGGTTGTGCTTGAGGACCCGAGTCCACAGCGCGTAGGCCATTGGCGCGGCCCCGAGCGGCAGACCCGGGTGCCCGCTATTGGCCTTCTGCACGGCGTCCACCGATAAAAAACGAATGGTGTTGATACACAACTGATCAAGTGGGTTCGTCATGTTTGCTCCTTTGTGGCCCACGGGACTGAGCGTTACCCAATCGGCCGAACGGCATGATGCGGGCTCATTGCTGCGGGCGCATTACGATTCCTGCCAATCTCTCACCCGGTTTGCGAGTTGAGGCGTGGTCTGTCATATCCAGCAGAAAACGGGCCCCAGGATCCGAGCCGATAACACGAATCTGATAGCGTTGTTGCGATCGCGTAGTTCTGATGGCATCGGCTGCGAATGGA
>CAVVDR010000023.1:0-151352 GCA_963746955.1 uncultured beta proteobacterium
CCTCGATGCAATCATCAGCCGGGCCCAGGCGCGCAAAACCAGGGTGGTGCTGATCGGCATGCGCCTGCCGCCCAACTACGGCGAACCTTACACCAAAGCGTTTTACCGCACCTACACCGATCTCGCCGAAAAGCGGCATCTGCCGCTGGTGCCTTTCCTGCTTGAGCACGTTGCCCTGGACTTTGAGTCAATGCAGCGCGATCAGTTGCACCCCACGGCCGCGGCCCAGGCGCAGATGCTCGAGAACGTCTGGCCCACGCTTGCGCCGCTGCTGCGCTGAGCGGCGGCGACGCATTTGCGCGGTGTGGCAGCACGGCAAGCGATGCTTCGCCCGAAATTGGAATCCGTCTCCACTCTGATCCTGGCGATGCGTCGAACGGCTGCTATGCGCGCCTTGTGAGGCTGAAGTGCATCACATCGGCAGTGGTGACGTGTTCAGTGCACTGGTAACCCAGCGCCGGCGTGTCGATGCCGGCGAAAAGGTGTTCGCCGGAGCCGAGCAGGATCGGGCTGATGGCGACGTGCATCTCGTCGATTAGTCCGGCTTGGAGGTACTGCCGGATTGTGGAGACGCCGCCGCCGAGCCGGACATCCTGGCCGTTGGCCGCGCCGGTTGCCCGCCGCAAGGCGGCATGGATACCGTCTGTGACAAAGTGAAAAGTTGTGCCGCCGCTCATGGCGATGGATGGCCGGGCGTAGTTGGTGAGCACGAAGACGGGCGTATGGTATGGCGGGTTGTCGCCCCACCAGCCGGTCCAGGTGTCGTCGGGCCAGGGCCCTCGGACGGGTCCGAACATATTGCGGCCAAGTATCCACGCCCCGATGTTGGTGAAACCGCGCGCCATGAAGTCATCATCGATTCCTCTCTCGCCTCCCTCATTTCCTTGCATCCGCTGAAAGGTGCGAGTGGGGAAGACCCAGTCGTGCAGGGCGAGACCACCGGCGCCGAGCGGGTTGTCGAGGTCCTGGTTGGGGCCGGCACCGTAGCCGTCGAGGGATATTGCGAAGTTGTGGACGCGGAGCTTAGGCATGGTTTGGTCCTTTCCTTGTGCGCCAGCGCGCATTGTCAGCCATTCTCCACCGTGCCGGGCGGCTGAAATCACTGGATCGAGTCGCGGCGCTTCATGGCTTTGGAATGCGGAGCCGGCTGATCATCAGCGAGCCTGAGAGCGCAAACATGAGCACGAGCGGATGCAGCTTGAAGCCGGCCATAGTGACCTCGCCGAACCACAAGTCCTGACGCACGGCGCCGAACCATCCCGCCATGGCCATCAGAAAGACGAGAAGGATCGATGTCGGTATGGGCGTTCCTTCGAAATACTTCACCTTGCCGGTTCCATTGGACAGGGCTTCTGCAGTGACGTTGTATCGGGCAAGGCGCGATACCCCGCAGGCAATGAAGTAGGCCAGGACGATGCGATCGTATAGACCCTGCATGCCACAGCCATACGCAATGATCGCGGGGGCCACTCCGAAGGAGATGACGTCAGCGAGGGAGTCGAGCTCCTGACCCATCGTAGACGCCTTCTGCCGCCACCTTGCGACGCGTCCGTCCAGAACGTCGAATATCAAAGCCGCAAAGACGAGCCCGCACGCAAAGTAAATGTGCCTGATGTCATTCACCTGGAGGTAGGTCATCATGGAAAAGAGGGCACCCGCGCCACAGACGGCGTTCGCGAGGGTAAACCAGTCCGCGAGGTGGAACTCTCGAATCATGGAAAAGGGCTTGCGCGGTGTAGGTGTCGTCATTGGATGCATGTTTCCTGGTGATTTAGTGTGAGGTTCCGTGCCGGGATTCCGGATGTGGACGGGAAGACGAGCGCCAAGTGTACGGAATCAAGGGATCGAATCAAAAGGTCGATGTCATCTGTAGTCACTCATGAACACAAGATGTCTCGTTCAGTTTTCATCGAACTTAATGTCAAAGTCAGATCGCGCCGGGCAGGAACGCCCGCAGGTGCCATGCGTCAAGCCGTGCGAGAGACACCGGCATATTCCTCGAAGAGAATGTTGTTCTTGCCCGAGTTCTTGACCTTGTACATCAGACCGTCGGCGTACCGGATAGCATCGTCGGGATTCGCGGCAGGGGAGCGCAACACCGCCACGCCGATGCTGAAGCCGACCGGCCATCCGTTCCGAGCGGCAAGATCGACAAGACTTTCGCGCAGCCCGGTAAAGAACACCCGGGCACCCGCAAGGTCGGTTTCCGGAAGCAGAATTGCGAACTCGTCACCGCCGAGGCGGCCACCGAAGTCGGAGGCCCGCAGGCGTTTCGTTAGCGCGGTTGCAACCTCCTTCAGGACCTGATCGCCGACACTGTGGCCGAGGCTATCGTTGACGCCTTTGAAGCCATCCAGATCAAGATAGCCGAGGGCCAACGGGTGGCCATGCCGGGAGGCAAGCTCGAAGAGCAAGGCGCATCTTTGTGTGAAGGTGCGAGCGTTCAAGATTCCGGTCAGGCCATCTTGTTGCGCAAGTAATTCCTGAAAATCGAGAGAGCCGTGGAGGTGATCGAGAAGACTGGCAATGATGGCGAAAAACCCCAGACGGACACAGGCGTTCCACAACGGTATGGTGGAATGGCTGTATTGGTGCCCCGAGGCGTAATCGGCCGCGAGCCAGGTCATGGCAGAGATGACGCAGACGAAAAAGCCAAGACGCTTTCCCGCATACCATGAAGCGATGCCAACGGGAATCGCGTAGAAGATGGAAAGGGACAGTTCATATCCCGTCGCGAGGTCAATGGTACCAACGATTGCAACGAGCAAGAAAGAGATTATTCCAAGCTGAAAGGATGGTTGAGCCGATAGAAACCCGTTTGCTGCTCGTAGCATGGCAACGACCCTGAGTGCAGGCGCTTAAAGAATTGAAATCAACTCTCCCGCCCCGAACTGCATCACATGCGCAAGATTGAATCTTGGCAAACCGGTCAATGAGAAGGGGAAGAGAGTCCGTACCGAATATTACAACGGCGGGAATTGGCCTGGCCAAGAACGTATTCAGTGCGCGCGGCGCTGATGTGCATGGCAAGATATTTCGAGCGTGGCACGCTTGATTTGTCCCCAGCCCGGCACGGTTATATCTGTGGGCTGGTGGGCTCGCGATCCAGCAAAGCCGCATTTCCCCTAAGGACTGTGAGGGTACACCAGTCCGCGAGGTGGAACTCTCAAATCATGAAAAAACTGTTCCGCGTTGAACGCCTTGTTAGGCTAAACCGCTTCCGCCTCGAAGAAGTCATTGTCTATAGCCTTGATTTCGTAACGGCTTTTTATTTGCACACCAACGTTATATTTGTGCATCAAGTCAACTAACCGAGAGCCGTCAATCAGAATGATTGTGTGGTGTGCATCTCTAGCCTTTGTCTTGGCCTTATCGTCAAAGGTTGATGTAGTTACAAATATACCTTTTCGAGTATCTCCACTCATGGCACCGATAAAGTTACGTATGTCTGTTTCTCTTACTTTGGATTCCGCGTAGCGCTTCGCCTGAATATAGATTTTTTCTAGGCCTAGCTGATCTTCGTTGATGATTCCATCAATGCCGCCGTCGCCAGACTTACTCGTTTCGATGAAATCGCCATAGCCCATTTTGTTTAGGAGTATGAGAATTATTCTTTCGAAGGTATATGGGTCAATTTCTTTGAGCTTAGAAAGCAGTTCGTCTTTTATCTTTCGCTCGATTTCTTCAAAGCCAGTATCAATTAGGTCTTGTGGGCTGGCGGTGCTCGCAACAGTTACATTGGTCTTTGCCGTACTTTCAGGCTCGTAAAACGTGATGACATCCGACTGAAGAGCTTCAAGAGAAACGCTTTCCGCGGTCGCGGCTTTCCCCTTATCAGTGATTTGTACGTAGCCGCGCTGCGGATAATGAACCAGACCGCCTTTCTTTAAGTATGACTTACCCCAAGCAATTCTATTTTCAATGAGACGATCTCCACTCTTAGTGGTTTGATCGCGAAGCTCTTGGGGTAACTTTGAGTAGAATTTGTCTTCTACCTTTCGAATCAATACCCTGCCATTGATAACGTCTCCATTTTTGAGCACATCGAGAATTGGAAGGAAGGTTTCGTTAAATTTTGGTAGATCCATATATTTCTCGTTGTCGCGCGCCGGATTGAATTTAGCCTAACGTAAATTAGGCGACAAGACTTTCATTGATCCACGTCGCCTAAATCGGTAAACGCAAATTGCCAAGGCGCAAATGCAGGGACTTATAACGGTCATCATTCAATACCTAATCCTAAAAACTGACGGATGGAAATTAAAGTCATCACGCAAGTGGGCGATGCGTTGCTTGTCCTATGCCTTAGCCTAAAACGGCAACTCCAACCCCGCCGCCTGCTCCCCTATCACCCTCCTGAAATCCCCCTGAATCCGCTTCAACGCCGCTTCATTGTCCGCCTCAAATCGCAACACGATCACCGGCGTGGTATTGGACGGCCGCGCGAGTCCAAATCCATCCGCGTATTCCACCCGCAGGCCGTCGATGGTGATGACCTGGTCTGCCTCGGGAAACTTCGCGGTCTTCTGCAGGGTTTCCATCAGGGCGTAATGTTCGCCTTCCTTCATCTTGATTTGCAATTCAGGCGTGTTGACGGTGTCGGGCAGGCTGCGCAGGGTGGCGTTTGGGTCGGCCTGTTTGCTGAGATATTCGAGCAGGCGCGCGCCCGCATACATGCCATCGTCGAAGCCGTACCAGCGCTCCTTGAAGAATATGTGGCCGGACATTTCGCCGGCCAACAGCGCGCCGCTTTCCTTCATCTTGGCCTTGATGAAGCTGTGGCCGGTTTTCCATAGCGTGGGCTTGCCGCCGCGCTCGCGTATCCAGTCGAACAGCTTGCGCGTGGACTTGACGTCGAAGATGACTTCGGCGCCGGGGTTGCGCGACAGCACGTCGTCGGCGAACAGCATGAGCTGGCGGTCGGGGAAGATGACGCTGCCGTCCTTGGTGACCACGCCCAGGCGGTCGCCGTCGCCATCGAACGCGAAGCCCAGCTCCGCGTCCGAGGTCTTGAGCCGGGCGATCAGGTCCTCCAGGTTGTGCAGCACGGAGGGGTCGGGATGGTGGTTGGGGAAGGTGCCGTCCACGTCGCAGAACATTTCTTCCACCGTGCAGCCCATGCGGCGATAAAGTTCTGGAGCGAAGGCGCCGGGCACGCCGTTGCCGCAATCGACGATGATCTTCATCGGCCGCGCGAGCTTGACGTCGGAGGCGATGCGGCTGAGGTAGGCCTCGGCAATGTCGTGGGTCTTGTAGCTGCCGTTGGCGCCGCTCTTGTTGCCGTGGCTGAGATTGTTCTGCTCCAGACGCACGCGCAATTGCTGGATGGTGTCGCCCGACAGGGTCTCGCCGCCGATGACCATTTTGAGGCCGTTGTAGTCCGGCGGGTTGTGCGAGCCGGTGACCATGACGCAGGAATCCGTGTTGAGCGCATACGCTGCGAAGTAGGTCATCGGCGTGGCGACCATGCCCAGGTCGATCACATCGATGCCGGCTTCCTGGATGCCACGCGCCAGGGCGGCGGCCAGTTCCGGCCCGGACAGGCGGCCGTCGCGACCGATGCAGAGGGCGGTCTGGCTGCGCGCCCTTGCCTCGCTGCCGATGGCCTGGCCGATGGCCTCGACGATTTCCGGCGTGAGGGTCTTGCCTACGACGCCGCGGATGTCATAGGCCTTGAAGATTTCCTTGGGGAGATTCATGGTGAGTTCGGTCAGTCGATGAATTCGCTGATTATATCGGCCCTGCGGAAATGCCACTATTCGCGCGACGTCTATGTCTTCGGGAATGTCATCGGGATTGAAGTACCGGACGGCCGCGCATTTCTGACTGGTTAGCGTGCGCTTGCAGCGCTCGCAATGAAGGCGCCGGTTGTCAGCGCGAAGCCCTCGGGGACGCGGCGGTCCAGCCTTACCGGGCGGCGAGAAACTTCAGGGTACGCTGCGGCAGCCAGTCGATATTGCCGGGGAAAAAGCCGCTGGGAAACGCGACATGGCCGCCTTCCGCAGGCTGTTCCAGGGTGACGCTGGCAGAAACTTCGTCCTGGGTGGGCAGGGCAGAGGCGGGCAGGAAGGGGTCGTTTTTCGCGTTCAGCACCAGGGTCGGGATGGCAATGTTCTTCAGTCCGGGCTTGCTGGAAGTGCGGGTCCAGTAATCCTCCGCATCCCTGTAGCCGTGCAGGTGCGCGGTGACCAGGGTATCGAATTCCTGAAAGCTGGCGGCGGCCCGGATGCCGTCCGCATCCAGCGTGCCGGGGAAGCGCTTCGCTTTGGCCAGCGCCTTCTTCTTAAGGGTGGCCAGAAAACGGGCGGTGTAGGTGACGCGATTGAAGCCGCTGTCGAGGGCATGCCCGGCGGCGTTCATGTCCACCGGCGCGGATACGCCCACTGCGCCCTTGACCAGTTCGCCGGCCTGTTCGCCCGTGTCACCCAGCCATTTGAGCAGGGCATTGCCGCCCAGCGAAATGGCAACGGCATAGATCGGAGCGTTGGGGTACTCGGTTTTGACGTGTCGGAGCATGGCTTCGATTTCCGCCACGTCGCCCGCGAAGTAAGCCCGCGGCAGCCGGTTGGGCTCGCCCGAGCAGCCGCGGAAATGCGGCACCACGCCGCGCCAGCCTTTCTTCTTCACGGCATCCATCAGGTCGCGTGCATAGAAGCTTTGCGAGCAGCCTTCCAGGCCATGAAACAGCACCACGATGGGAGCGTCGTCAGTTTCTGCATCCACCCAGTCGGCATCGATGAAATCGCCATCCGGCCACTCCCAGCGCTCGCGCCGGTAGTTGATGTCCGGGCCGCGCAAGAACGCTGCGGTGTAGAGGGTTTGCAAATTGCCGCCCGGCAGCCAGGCGGGGGCGACGTAGTCCGTCTGGCTATAGGCGAAGCCACTCGACAAGCTTATGGGGATACTCCAGAAGAAATTGGCGCCAAGCCGTTTTATCTTAACGCATACGGGCTGACCGCGCCGGGCAGAAACCGCAGGCGGCCGGCTTCAGTGGTCACCCGATCATGCGGCTTGCCTTTGGGCGCCATGTGGGCGTGCGAACGGCAAATCATCAACAGCCAGGCCATCACCTCGCCCCGGCTGCCGTCGAACCGCTTGGCCTCACGCCAGGGCTTGCCAGAACGTTTCCACCGGCACCTCCTCGGCCAGATTCTTGCCCCCAGTGGGGAATAGCCCGGGAGTTGGGGTGGAACTTGCAAGCAGTGCTGTCGGCAGTTCGTATCCTCACTTCTCAAGTCCCCGAGTCGGTATCGTTACCCCGCCAGGGCGAAGGGGGGCGGCTGCAGCACGCGCCGCCTTTGGATAGCGCATTCGACCTGGCATTCGTATCCAGAAACCGATACCAGGCAAACCTGCAACGCCACCAGACGCTTGTGGGCCGATGCAGCCCGGCCTCGTCAAGCAGATGTTCAATGTCGCGGAAATTGACGCCGGAGGCGTCGTAAGCCAGGCGCAGGTGACTTCCATCGACACGAACATCCTCGATCCAATCGGTCGCGCGAAGCATCTGCACCGCCTGGTCCAGTTCTTCAGGCCGGACTTCGGCCAGGGGAATCCTGCGCCTGACCCGGAAAGCCGTGGATTCACGTGCTGACTTCAGTGGCTCCATGCTTCCTTCTCCGTGTTGGCGCCAGTCAGTGGCCATGCTCGTCACCATGCCCATGCGCGCCGTAGGCGTGGTTCTCCGCGTGTGCACTGCCCGCAGCCACCAGAGCCTGATAACGCGCCTTCGGCATGTCCCGAACCTGGCGCAGGAAAGCCACCATGTCCCAGATCTGCTGGTCGGTATGGCTCAGGCCCCAGGCCGGCATGGCGGTCAGCTTGACGCCGTGCTTGATAGTCCAGAAGGCGGTTTTCGTGTCATCAATTCCATTCGAGGGCAGATCCGGCGGCCGGGGGTTGAGCCCGCGTCGCAGTTCGCTGTTTTCCATTCCCGGCGCCAGATGACAACCCGTGCACATTTCATCGTACAGGCCGGCCCCGGCTGCGATGCGCTGTGGCTGGTCCAGACTGTCCGGCACTGCAAGGTTTCGTGCCCGCGCGGTTATGGACTGCTCGCGCACGGCCTCGATCAATCTGGCGGTGATCTTCCAGTGCGGTGCGTCGGCTGCCACATTGTAGCCGCCGAACCAGATGTATGCGGCCACGGCAGCCATCACGGCCAGTGCAACAATACTGAGCAGGGTGAAGCTGCCGCGAACGGCTGCAAGGTTTCTTCTTGGCATGATGCGCAAATATCCAGCCAGGCCAGGGTGTGGCGCGTTGCTGCCACGCCCCACAATCCTAACGCATCATCATCTTCATCATGTCCTGCAGCATATCGATGCGTTTTTCCAGCGACTGAAGGCGTGCCGCGGTGGCGTCATCTTTCATGCCACCCATCATGCCCATTCCTCCCATGCCACTCATACCGCCCATGCCACCCATCATCCCCATGCCACGTTCCTTGCCACGCATGCAGGAACAATCCATTTTCTTTCCGCCGCCGTCCCCCATGCCCATCATGCCCATGCCGCCGCCCATGCCACCACCCATCCTACCGTGCTCACAGTGGTCGCCCATCTTCATGCCTTTGCCCCCCATGCCCATGCCACCCATGCCCATGCCACCCATGCCCATGCCGCCGCCGGCCATTACTGCGCCGCCTAAACCCAGCTTGGTGTGGGCCAGCATCATGTTGTCATGTTGGGCGCTCATGTAATCCTGCATGAATTTCTTCCGTTCCGCCGGGTCCTTGGTCTCTTTCATTTGGGCCAGCGCCTGATGCATCTTGTCCAGATTCAGGTCCATTTCCTGCAGCGAATCCGCAACGGCATCGTCGGCAGGCGTCGGCGTTTCGGCAGGCATGGGCATCGACATGGGCATGTCGGCAGGCGCCGAAGCCGCCGCAGGTGCGGCAGGTGCGGCATTCGTGTCGGCAGTGGGCCCATCCGCCCAGGCTGTGGCGGTCAATAGCATGCTCACGGCAATGACAATCGGTTTGAGGTTCATGGTGCTCTCCTTTGTATTCGGTCGAGGGTGTGACAGGCCAGGCCTGCCGGATCAACCCCTTTTCAGGGGGCTTTGGTCTGCAGATAGGTGACGGTCAAGGCACCCTTGACGCGATCGGCCACGAAGCGCACCGAGTCGCCGGGTTTGACCCGGTTCAGCATCGCCGGGTCGCTGACGCGGAATGTCATGGTCATGGCAGGCATGCCCAGTTTGTACAGTTCGCCGTGGCGAATCGTGATCTTGCCGGCGGCCTTGTCCACCTTGCGGATCACGCCTTCGCTCATCGGCATGTTCTGCATTGCATGGGCAGCATGTTCCTGAGAACCCGCCCATACGGGCAAACCGGCTCCGCCCAGCACAAGCGCAATCAGGATCATGCGTACGTTCATCGTGTCTCTCCTTAAGTGTTTATAGTCCCCGAAACCCCAAGCGGGGTTCCCGGACTGAGCAATTTTCTCAGAGGTCTTCCATATGGGCGCCCGGCCGTAACCACATGCCGGCATTCCAGAGTCGGGTTTCGCCGCTGGACAAGAGAAATAAGATAAATTAGGATGGCCAAGTCTTCATTCTGACGCAGTCCGCCAGACCTGCTGCGAAACGCCGAAATGCCATGGATCTGCCGCTCTTAGCCAAATACAGCCAGCCGGGGCCGCGTTATACGTCTTATCCGCCTGCACCCCATTTCAGCGAAACGTTTGGCCCGGCCTACTGGCAGGATGAACTGATTCAGAGCCAGGATTCGAGCCGGCCCATCTCCCTGTACATCCATATCCCGTTTTGCGACACGCTTTGCTATTACTGCGGTTGCAATATGGTGGCAACCGGCAACTACGCCAAAGCGGACCAGTATCTGGCCTACCTGATCGCGGAAATCGACCGGGTGGCCGCCCTGACCTACATTGATCGTGAAGTCGTGCAGATGCACTGGGGCGGGGGCACGCCCACTTACCTGCATCCCACCGACATTCGCGGGCTGGCCGCCCATATACGCAAGCGGTTCAGGTTCGCCCCCGATGCGGAAGTGGCGGTGGAGGTGGATCCCCGCGGCCTGACCCGCGAGCATGTGATCGCCTTGCGCGAAAGCGGCTTCAACCGCGCAAGCCTGGGCGTGCAGGATCTGGATGAAACCGTGCAGAAGGCGGTAAACCGGGTGCAGCCTCTGGCGCTGATCGAAGAAGTCTACGGCTGGTTCCGGGCGGAAGGCTTTGCCAGTATCAACCTGGATCTGATGACCGGCCTGCCTCATCAAACCGTGGACAGCTACGTGCGCACGCTGGCCGAGATTGTGCGGCTCAACCCGGACCGGTTGGCGGTATTCGGCTATGCGCATGTGCCGTGGCTGAAGAAGCACCAGAAACTGATCCTCGAACCGGATCTGCCAAATTTCGAATCGCGGATGAGCATGCAGGAATTGATTCTCGAAACTCTGGAGGGCGCGGGTTTTGTGCACATCGGCATGGATCACTTCGCCAAGCCCGAGGATTCACTGGTGCAGGCCCAGCGCAACCGGACCTTGTGGCGCAACTTCCAGGGCTACACGACCCATCGGCATGCGGATATTTATGCGTTTGGCGTTTCGGCAATCAGCCAGACGGAATCGGTATACGCCCAGAACGAAAAGCGTCTGGTGGCGTACCAGCAAAAAATCGACCTCGGCGACCTGGCCACGGAAAAAGGTTATCGCCTGAGCCGGGACGACCGCATTCGGCGCGACGTGATCACCGAGTTGATGTGCGATCTCGAACTGAACATGGCGAAAGTTGCGCAGCGCTGGCGCATCGAATTTGACGCTTATTTCGCCGACAGTTTGAAGGCCCTTGTGCCGCTTGCACAGGACGGGCTGGTGCAGGTGGGCGATGGCCTGATTCGGGTAACCGCACTGGGCCGTCTGTTCCTGCGCAATATTGCCATGTGCTTCGACGCCTATCTGCAGCGCAAAAGCGGAAAGGAACAGCCGCGCTATTCAAAAACCGTCTAATGCAATTTCGCTGGGCCGGGAATTGCGGGCGGCGCGGCGCACGCATCGGGGCTGGCGCACTGGCCGTCCGGCGCCGGCGTCCGGAGTGGCATCATCGACTCGATAACGGCGGCGCGGAACGCCGGCTGGAAAGCGCTTTCTACCGCCTCGGGCGAGGTTCACAAAGGTTCAGCGGACAACTCCAGCCATGACTGCGCCTTCCTCCTTGGCCAGGTTGTTAAGCGCCGTAGCGACTTCGCCTTTGGCCATTTGCGCAATCAGTGCGGTGTTGTAACGCATCACATATATCCTGCCGTCCATTCCCTGATACACGCTGTAGCGGCAATTGACTCCCACCGGCGCTATCCTGGCCGCCTGCTCCGCCTTCAACACGGCTTCCACCTGAGCCTGGGGACACATGCTCAAAACCATCATCGGTTTGGCTTCCTTGTTGCCCGCTTTGCGCATGGCATCCTGGGCATCAAACACTTCGGCAAGTTTCCAGCCGCGGGCCTGGGCATTCCTTTGCAATGCCGCCACGGTCGCATCAAATCCCAGTCTGCTGGGTCTTTCCAGCATCATGGCTTGCAGGAGTTTGCTCTGCGCTGCGGCCATTTTCGCCGCTTCAGCCTGCACCTCTCTTGGGGATGGCGTCCCCTGGGCCTGGGCCTGAAGGCTGAAACAAAGTGCCAAAACCAACGCCACGGAATATCGTTTCATAAGTTTCACCCCTTTCAAGGTTGTTGAAGCCTCCGGTTCAAAGAGAACTCGCTTGGCTGAATTTATTGGATTTATGAGTGATCGTGATCGCTGCGGGCTGGGCCGCCGATCAGCTTGTAATACGTGCCGCAATAAGGGCAGAGCGCTTCGCCGGTTTTTTCAATCGGCAGGTAGACCCGGGGATGGGCATTCCAGGAAGAGTCCTGAGGCAGCGGGCAATGCAGGGGCAGGTCGCTGATCTTCAGTTCCACGACGCGCTGCGTATGAATGCCGTTGTGTTGCTCGGCCATTGCATGTGCTCCTGTCATGCGACGTAGGTCAGCCATTCCGCGTGAGCGGCGTCTTTGCCGGTCACGCAGGCGAAATAGCGCTTCTGCAAACGCGCCGTGACGGGGCCGCGGTCGCCGTTGCCGATCGCCCGGTTGTCGAGTTCCCGGATCGGAGTGACTTCGGCGGCGGTACCCGTAAAGAAGGCTTCATCGGCTGAATACACTTCATCCCGGGTGATGCGTTTCTCTATCACCTGCAAACCCTCTTCTGCGGCCAGTTGGACGATGGTATCCCGAGTGATGCCTTCCAGTGCGGACGTCAGGTCCGGGGTGTAGAGCTTGCCCTTGCGCACGATGAAAATATTTTCTCCCGAGCCTTCGGCCACAAAACCGTCCACATCCAGCAGCAGGGCCTCCTGATAGCCATCCTGTTCCGCTTCACGGTGGGCGAGTATCGAATTCATGTAATTGCCGTTGGCCTTGGCCTTGCACATGGTGATGTTGACATGGTGCCGGCTGAACGATGAGGTCTTCACGCGAATGCCGTGGTCGAGCGCTTCCTGGCCCAGATAGGCGCCCCATTGCCAGGCAGCGACGATGACGTGCGTGGACAGGGTCCTGGCGGAAATACCCATGGCTTCCGCACCGTAGAACGCCATCGGGCGTATGTAGGCGGATACGAGCTTGTTTTCGCGCACGGCGGCACGTTGGGCCTCGTTCAGGTGCTCCTTGGTATGGGGCATGTTCATGCCTAGAATATGGGCCGAACGAAACAGCCGGTCGGTATGCTCCTGCAGGCGGAATATGGCCGTGCCCTTGTCGGTTTGGTAGGCCCGCACGCCCTCGAATACCCCCATGCCGTAATGCAGGGTGTGGGTCAGCACATGGGTGGTGGCATCGCGCCAGTTGACCATCTTGCCGTCATACCAGATCAGGCCATCACGATCGGCCATGGACATAATCTAAACTCCGCAACGTCATCAATCAGGCACATTTTACCGTAAGGCGGTCCATGAAAGACTCTAACCAATGGTCCCGCGGTTAAACTTGCGCAATGCAAAAACTTCTCGCAGCCATTTTGCTATGGGTGGTGCCGCTTTCCGGACAGGCGTTCTTCCGTTCGGCGCCACCGCCTTTCGATTACTACACTCTGTCCCTGTCGCTGGCACCGGCTTATTGTGCGGAAAATCCGGGCCGGGCGAGGCATTCGCACGAGTGCGGGCAATTGACCAACGCAGGCTTTCGCGGCCAGCCCCTGACCCTGCATGGCTTGTGGCCGAGCCGGCTGGATCGTCACCACCCGGCCTGGTGCGGCAAGGAAGACCGCGAAGGGGGTGGTTTTTGCCGCAAGGATGCCGTTCCGCTGTCAGCGGCTGTGCGCCAGCGTTTGGGGCGCGTCATGCCGGGGACGGCAGACTGCCTCGATCGGTATGAGTGGTGGAAGCATGGAAGCTGTTCGGGCCTCGATGCGGATGCTTTTTTCGGCCAGGCAATCGAACTCGTGGCGCGCGCCAACCGGGCGTTGGGTGGACAGCTTGCCGCTGCAAGCGGCAGTGAAATTCCGCTGGTCCAACTGCGGGCAAGCTTAAGCCACGCTGATCCCCAACTGACCGAGGCAACGGTGTTCGATTGCCGGACCCCGCGCGGCGGCGGCCGACCCATGTTGAGCGAGATTCGCATGTATTTTGCAAAAGACCCGGTCACCGGCGGTCCGGGCAAGCCCTTGCCGTTTCGGGTTGCAGGCGTGCGGCATTACAACTCCGGCTGCCCCGCGGGCCGGGCTTACATCGATGGTCCCTGAGTTGTCGCATCTGGAGAGACCCAGAAAATGAAACTTGCCCGGTGGCTGCTTTGCCTGTTCTGCATCGATCTATATGGATTCGGCCACGCAAGCGGGGCGATGGATCCCTGCAACGAAGCCCTGACGCGATTCGATTATCCGGCGGCGATGGCCGCGGCCCGTCAGGCGCTGAACGCAAATTCCCGGGACGGCGGCCAGCTTGTCTGTCTGGCCCGTTCCCAGTATGAGTCCGGCGATTTCCGTTCGGCCCTGGTCAGCCTTCAGGCAGCCGATGCCACGCAACTGACCCCCCGCCAAAGGGTGCTGCTGCAAAACTGGCTGGGCGTCACCCTGCGCCGCCTGGGACGCTCGCAGGAAGCCTGGCAGGCCCAGCAGGCCGGCTTGAATCTGGCACGGCAGATCAACGACACGCCGGGCCTCGCCACCGCCCTGCACAACACGGCCGGGATGCTTTATGACCGGGGCTATGCGGGGCCAGCGATACAAACCTATTTCGCGTCGCTGGCCATCAATCCGGATGCGCCTGAACGCTCCGCATCGCACAACAATATCGGGCTGATTTTGCAAAGCCAGGGTGACTGGCAGGGCGCGGAGCGGGAGTTGAACGAGGCAATACGCATCAACCGGGAAGGCGGGCATTTTCACCACCTGGGCAAGCATCTGATGAATCTTGGCAACCTGCGCCGGCTGCAAGGGCGGTTCGACGAAGCGAATGCGTTACTGAAAGAAGGGCAAGCGCTGGAGATAAAAGCCGGCGACCGCTTTTGGCTGGCTGTGGCGCACCGTTACCAGGGCTGGCTGGCACGCGATCAGGGGGACATTCCGCTGGCGCTGTCCGAACTGGGGCGGGCGCAGGCACTCTATCTCGAAGCGGGTGCCCCGGTGGAGGCCAACCAAGCCGAAGAGGAATCCAAGCAGTTGCAGGCTGGCACGGGGCAAGATTCCCGGAGATAGAACACGTCGGTCAACCAGGATTTCCGTCCGCGAGTCGTGGGGGATGAATCGCTCCGAAACGGCGCCGCCATCCATCCCGTCAGGGCTTGCACGCCTTATGGAACCCCACCGTTCCTGCCAGAATGGAGCGGCCTTTCACTCCGGAATAGCCCAACTCGGTGAGCAGCCGGGAAAACTCATCAACCGAGTAGAACAGGCGGATGGCATCGACGAAATAGCGTCGGCATTTCTTTGCCGCGTCATTGCTGCCGAAGGCACGGGCGATGGTGGTCACGCAGGCGGTGAGGTAAAGGCAGTAGATGTTTTCGACCAGCTTGTTGGCAGGCCGCAGCATGTCGCAGTGATAGAAGCAGCCGCCGGGCTTGAGCACACGTTTGATTTCTGAGGCCACGTCAATCACGCGCAGGTGGCGCGTTGCCCATTGCAGGGTCACCACATCGAAGTGATTGTCCGGGAAAGGCAGCCGGTGCACGTCGCATAGGTGGGACTTGATGTTGAACCCGAGACCTTGGGCCCGGGTTTGTCCGACCTCCTGCATGGCCGCGCTGCGGTCGGCCGCACAGACATCGAGATCCGGCTGCTTTTGCAGCAGGCCGATGCCGATTGCATTGGTCCCCGCGCATACGTCGAGCACCCTCTGCCCCGGCCGAACTTCGATGGTGGACACAAAGCGATCGCGCAGCCTGTCGATCAGGCCCAATGTGGCGAAGACGTTGGCCCGATCATAGTAAGGCGCAACGTCGGCAAACACATCGTTGATATCGTTGGCCCACACCGATTCGAACGCACTTTCGCGGACGGATTCCTTCAACACGTAGCTGCTATTCAATTTTTCCTCTCCTATCGGTACAAGGGGTTAGACCGCATTGCGCTTTGATAAGAAGGCCTTTTCGTCATAGATTTTGTCGAAGTCTTCCCTCTTAAGCTTCTTGGCCTTCTCAATGATGTCCTTGACCTCGTGGTCAAGCTCTTGAACAAACTTCACGTAGCTCTCGTGCATTGAGCCCATGATGTCGAAAGCAGGCGACTTCGGATAGCGGAGGTGATATGCAATGTGCCATCGTACGGTCATCGCCGATTTGTAGACGGCAATTACTTGATCGCCCCAGTAATCTATGGCGGATTGTCTATTGCCATCAGGGGACATGCGCAAGTCCTTGTATGTTTCCGCAAAGAAATCCGCAAGCTGCTCATTTTGGTTGTTGAGACTTTCGAGTGAGGCATGAATTAACTGGTAAGAGATACGTTGCTCCCGATTGAGGTGTGAGAAAGCATCCTTGAAATACTGCTTGAAGAACATGTTTTGTATGGGGAGAGCAGCTGATGGCTCCATCCCCCTAAGGGCAAAAATCTGAAGCTGACGGTGGTGAAGCAGGATGACGCGTTGCAGCTGATCCTGGATATCGTAAAGTTCAGTCAACAGTCCCGCTCTTAGTTTTCTTGCTGCCCGCCAGTCGTGAGCAATTGCTGTGCCCTGACCTAAGAGCCAGCCGACAGCGACTGAAATCAGGGAGATAAGAACACCTTCTGCCACCTATTTTCCTTCGTTCCAATGCCCGACTTTGGTTGCGGCACTGTCGGCAGAGATGTCGGGTGGACTACTTGGTTTCGCGCTGAACTTTTCTAAACTTTCATGCGCGAGCATTTCGGTCTTGAGTCTCTCATTTTCCGTGGCCAACGTTTGGAACTTATCGAACCAGCCGTTCTGTAGCACGATAACATTAAGGGTCTGATTGACAGCGTAAAGCAGGTCCATGACGCCTAGTGCAACATTGGCGATTTCCCATAGGTCCGTCTTCACCAACTCGTCGTCTGCATAATCGAAGAATGGCGTGCTGAATATTCCAGCCTCTAGGTCGAGTTTGAAGGCGTATTGCGCATTTACGATATTCGCATGGGAGGCGAATTTGTTGATCTGATCTTTGATTCGCTTGATACCTGCGGAGCCCACTGGAAAGTTTTGAGCTAGCCAATCATATCGTTTCTTTGCGAGCTTTTCGGAAGGTTCTAACGTTCCGTCGTCCTTCACGTCAGCAAAGTCACTCGGGTGTGTGTTTGCGATCGCATACGCCGCACATGCGCCGGCCTCCAAGACCTGCCGCAAGTTCATCATTGCTTGAACGTGATGCAATCTCAAGGCCGAAAATAAGGAGAGAGTGAGATGCTTCTTTATTTGGGATTGAAACATTGCGAACACAAAGCGGTCGGTCTTAATGGACTTGATCATTCCATTGCCAAGAAGGCCGTTGAATTCAGAAGCATTGATGAAATAAGGGCCGTACCGTTCGGTGCCTCGAATAACCATCTCTCGTTCGCTATCGAGGATTTCGTCGATTGTCGATTGTTTGAAATCCATAAGGGTGTGTTCTGATCCGGTCGTTCGTGAGCGCTAGGAAGTAGGTCGAAGTTTGCGTTGCGGGTTGCTTCTGACCACGTTCATGTAACAGGGGATTATGAATACATCAGCCCGTAATCTAGCATCAAGAATCCCTATTTGGCTTAGGTCAAAACATGTTGGCCGTAGATACGCGATGGCACACGGCTTCGCTAGCATGGCGCGCAAGGGACTGTCCTCAATTGCAGCGGGCGAAGGGAGTGTGTCCGGCTCGCTTGTTGCGATCCGTCCATCCCTTCGCCTTTGGCTCAGGGACCGCCCTTCGGGCGTCCTGCGTCGCCCTCCCATTGGTCGGGCTCCTGATCGAACCCAAAGAGGCTTCTCATCCCAAACACCCATCCAATTCAAAATGGCCCATCAAGGGCCATCTTGAATTGGAGCGGGCGAAGGGAGTCGAACCCTCGTCTCTAGCTTGGGAAGGGAGGGACAAGACGGTTTAGGACGGTTCGCTACGGTGCGGAGTCAACCGTGTTGAGATCGTCGCTGTCGATACTCTTCTCACTGCCGGGGACAGTAATGGACCGGTGCCACGTCACCGCAATTAGTTCGTCTGAGCGCGTTGCCCTGACAGCACAAAGAAGCTAACATTCCCTGCATTCGAGATGTTTGCGGAGCCTTTACAATATTTCCAACAAATCAATATGTTGCGTTATATGTTGCGTTCGTTTGGTCGCTGGGCTATAGCCTGCAGGCGATTTCAATTCCAACTGAAGGCTAACGCGTTATAACACCCAAAATGGCTAATATGGAAACAGTTCGACAACCTCTTCCGTTCCGATATCCAGGGGGAAAGCACTATGCGATCGACTTGCTTAGGCCCTTCTGGGAAGCGGTCCCGCATGACGAATACCGGGAGCCATTTGCCGGAGGTGCGACGGTTTTCTTTAATAAGCCTCCTGTAAAGTTCAACTGGTTGAACGATCTCGATCATGAGCTCATGATCGCATACAGAATCATGAGTGACCCGGTCCAACGAGCTCAGCTAATCGGATTGGTTAGTGCAGAGGTGGCATCGAAGGAACGGTGGAAAGAAATGTTTCTGTTTCAACCCCGGACGGCATTAGAGGTTGCGTATAAATATTTTTACCTAAACAGAACATCATTCAGCGGTAAGTTGGTTTCCCCCGCGTGGGGATACCGGCCAAAACGGAGCCTGCCACCTGAACGGTGGCATGAGCGCATCAATCCCTGCGGCGAGAAGTTAGAAAATGTGACGACTACCACCGGTGATTTTACTGAAGTTATATCGGCGCCGGCGCGGGAGAAGTCAGTGTTGATGTATGTTGATCCGCCTTACTTTGCTCCACCAAAGAAGAAGCATTATCGAAACGGTTTTGAGCTGGAGGACCACCAAAGGCTCAGCAATCGGCTGCGCGAGACCAATCACAAGTTTTTCTTAACCTACGATGACGTCGATGAGGTTAGGCAGCTATACCACTGGGCCTATATTTACCAGGCCAAATTCTTTTATCGCGTGGATAATTCAAACGTCCAAAATGGAAGCCGCCGTATTGGATTCGAATTAATCATCACCAATTTTGAAAAGAAAGACTGGATTGCCGAACAACGTGAACTGCAATTTGAATGCGGGGCGAGACTTTCCGTTTCTGCTTAACGAAGGTTACAAACGAGGACCCGAGTTCACCCAGTCCCCGTTTCGGTATCCCGGGGGTAAGTACTACGCTTTGAAATTCATCATTCCATTTCTTAATTGCGTGCCGCATCATGATTACCGTGAGCCGTTTGTCGGTGGCGGTAGTGTTTTTTTTGCAAAGCGTAAAGTCAAGCTGAATTGGATCAATGATCTCGAGTCCGATCTCATCGCAACCTATCATGCGATATTGGACACGGAGCATAGAAGTTGGCTGATAGAGGCAGTCTCGAAGGAAGTTGCGAGCCGAGAGCGTCACGCGGAGGTCAAGCAGTTGGAAGGTACCTCGCTTCGAGAAATTGCTTTTCGAACCTATTACCTTAATCGAACGTCTTATTCCGGCATCATTAATAAGCCAGCTTGGGGGTACGGAGAGGGCTATAGCAGTCCACCGGGAAATTGGTGGAAATTTATTGAGGGCGCGGGGCGCAAGCTTGATGGTGTATCAATCACAAGCAAGGACTTTTCCGAGGTCATTGCCCACCCCTCACGCGGTGGTACCGTGTTGATGTACTTGGATCCCCCGTATTATCTTGCTGACCAGAAAAGAGCTTATACAAAGCCATTTAAGGAAGAGGATCATCAACGATTGGCGTCCCAGTTGGAAAAGACGGAACACTATTTCTGCCTGTCTTACGACGACTGTGCAGAGATTCGTGACCTATATCGGTGGGCGAATATTTACGAACGATCCTGGCTTTACAACACGGCAAACTCGAAAGGGCCTAGGAAGGTTGGCAACGAACTGATAATCACGAATTATGAAGTTCGTCTCCAACACCAACCCATGTTACTGTGAAAATGTAAGCAGTAATTCTTGAGGGGTGGCGGACATCCAACGCCCGCACCAGTTTTCATCGATTCTGTACTTCTGAATTTCGTTGTACTTGAATTTTTGAAGGGATTTGAGCCTGTGAGGCATCCGTGGATGGGTGTCCAGGTCCTTCGTTGGGATGGCATAGAATTGCCACTCCAATTTAGCGTTCACATTGCCTATTCGTTTCTGATAGATCAAGCTTAGAGGCGGGTCAATGCCAATTACTAGAAAATCAAAATCCGATACCAGGTAAAGCCTGCTTTGGGTTTGGTGATCATTGACCCTCCCACGCGTGAGCTGCGTTTCTGTCGCAACGGTAGGATCGGATCCAAGGAGGTCACAGTTGTTTACTGAGAGCCCTTTCATCTGCAAGAAGTAATACGCGTCGGTTTCGATTTCTTGTATGGCGTGGTCGGATTTGTCGGCTCGTTCCGATCTAACAGACGCCGGTAACAGCGAAGCGACGTCATTTCTGTCCAGGTAGGAATTGAACACTGCTTCGCGGGCAAACCCCCTTATCGCCATATCCCATATACGGAAGTTTGCCTCGTTAAGAATCGTGTTTAGTATCACGTTGGAGTTGAGATTCAAGAACTTCGCACATCGTGGCAATAATTCGTTTTTTCCCGCGATAAGGCTGTTGTTGTGATTAATTTGCCCCTGAACTCCAATCCGACCGAACGCATTCAAAGCCGGGTGCCCGTCCCATGTGATTGTAAAAGGGCTCAGTATATGCTCGGGTGAGTTGGGATGGGTTGGGAGTTCATCCCGGCGGAAGATTAGAATTCGAAGGGGGTCGTACGACACTAACCCAACTAGAAAGTCGGCAAAATGTTCCTTCTTGTGGTAGTAATCAAATGACTCCTGCTCCGACTTCGCCCCGTGGGTCTTGTGCGTTTTAAATTGAATATCCATTCCCTTTGTTCCGGCCAGGGTGGGTGTCTTGAGCTGAAGACTGTAGCCGTTGACGATTCGGTCGACAGCGTCGTCGCCACCAACTTCTTCCACGACGACTTGGTTGTCAGCCATCAACTGGTCAAAGAACGCCTCGAACGCATGACCTTTGACGGTCCGCAATACAGGTGAGTTATCGACGATGAGGTTGTCGAGCGCGGTGGGGGTTAGCAAAAGGGATTCGCACACTGCATGGAGCTTGACTGGCGCAGGGATGTCCCGCACTGGCGTGCCCGGGTGATCGGCCTGTAAGCCATCAATCACATCTTTTATTCTTCCCGTGCCGTAATCCACGTCATCCCCTATGCATATCTGGTCAATCCAACCAGAAAGTCACAGGTATAGTAACAAACCCGCGTGCTTGGAACGAGGATTCACGGGGGAAACGTTAGACAACCAGTACGGCAAGACCCCGTCTAATCGTGGAATTAGCGATAAGTCCTGTAGTGAAGGGGACGTCGCGTGACGGACCTAAATGTTCTCGGCTGTGGTTAGGCGGATGACAACTATCTCGCGGCAGCGCGACTTTCATGTGCGTCGAGACGGCAGTGAGAAGAGTATCGACAGCGACGATCTCAACACGGTTGACTCCGCACCGTAGCGAACCGTCCTAAACCGTCTTGTCCCTCCCGTTCCCAAAAAGTGAGCGTAGGTTAGGACAATGCCGTGAAGCCCTCGGATTCCGTTGATTGATTGATAAAATGGCTCCTGAAAGCTGCCAGTGGGTTGAATTTGGGGCCCATAACGGTATCGATGAAGGACTGGCAAGTGATTGACCTCAACGCGGGCGTCGTATAGTGGCATTACCCGAGCTTCCCAAGCTCGTGAGGAGGGTTCGATTCCCTTCGCCCGCTCCACGATTCATGCGGGTTTGAGAGCACTTACGCGCCATCAATCCCGCAGAGTTTCGTCGCGTTTTCCCAACTTTCCGCTGTCACTGTGGGTTTCAACGAGAGACCACAGTAAAAGTACTATATGGGTGGTGAGCCGAAACTTTTACTGTGGTTTGAGTTGAACACGACGGTGAAACCACGGCTTCTGCGCGATTCATGGATACTGCCACGTAAAAATCCACTGTTTCTGCGGGTGAAGCCCGCCGCTTTCGAGGAAGGAATCCAGGTGGATTCCGACCTCGAACCACGAAGTGGCATCTCTGACATCATCGTTGACGATTAAAACGAAATTCCAGCCGATTTAAGGTGCCAAAGCGCAATATCTAAGCCGTATCCCGGTTGAACCGTTGCCTTGTTGTGGAATTCGAGGGACAGTGTCTACAGTGGGACAGAGACTGTCGCATTGAAACCTGGGTTTTAGCGAGAGGCATTCAGCGCGAGAAGCGCCTTCAACATTGCCATTTGCCTATCGTTGTAGGTCTTCACCAGTTGAGGATTTGGTCTTGGCCTGGGCACGCTACGAACACGGCAACGGTATTCAAGCCAGACAACATGTTCCTGAGTTCTGTTGTCAAAACCTTGCTCAACAACCTTGACGTTTGAACTGACCTTGTTCGGCAATCCGATTTCTTGGTCCAACACGGTCAACAATTTCTTCAAGTTCGTCATGACATAACCTCCATGAGAGGTATTTATCGCCAGTGACCAACGGTGGAATTGTCCTCAACCAGCCATAAAAAGTGGCCAGCTTTAGGCCGGGCCATCTAACACCGTGATTACGCACTGTTCTCACGCTACGTCATTAGCTTTGAGAGAAGTGGCGTTAGAAGTCAGTGCGTTGTGCGCTTCTCAATAACAGGGGATAGATACTAGCGATAAGAAACATGTTTTCAAGAATACTGAATGTCTCTGGGTCGCTTACTATACCTACCTTCTCTACCTCCGTAAATAGGTCAGTGAAATAGACTACCATAACCGGTCAATCTCGACGCCGTGAGCGAAGACCCCCTATCAGGTCTATCCATAATCAATCGCATGAAGGTATGTGAATTCTGCTTATATAGTAGAAGAAAGAGTTGGCATAACGAAATAACTCCTCAACAACGAATGATGCCTTCATCTACTACTCAAAATTCTCATAAAATTGGTCAGTCATCCCTACAACCTTTCCAAATTGATCTCTGACACAACAAAATTACCGCTTCATCTATCTCTATAATTTACATTTAGAATCTACTATTTAAAAGAAAAATGTAGTATTGCCAATCAGCCAGGAATAGGTAGATAGGGTTTGATGCTTTTTGAGTTTGTAAAATTGTTAAAGAGAGTTACTACACTCTCCAATTTACGAGGGCTAAACCCCGGTCTGTAGCTCAAAACAAATGGGGAATTTAAAAAGGAGGATTTAAGAAAAAGGGACGCAGCTCAACTCTAAAGCAAAAGGCAAAGAAATAAGAGCACTGGTACTACTGGCTCAGGGAGACTGATATAAAGACTTGGAAGGAAGAGGTAAGGAAGGACTTCATCAGAGTGTTAGACTTTGATGGGAAAAGGAAAGCTGAGATAGAGGAGAACAAGAAGAATTACATGGACATGCTTAACCATGAGGGAGAATGGAAAGACTGGAAGGGAGAGCTCAGTAAAAGCTACAGGCGCTGGCTTGACTCTAAAGGATTTTGAAATGTGGTTTGTCTCTGTGAGAGGCAAATTATTTCATTCACTAAATAACTTTGTTTGCAATCCGATAGATAGTCTCAAAGAATTCACCGAGCGCTTAGTGGTTGAAAAAGAATTGATACTTCGACTTAACCTGTTTCACTCGAAGGCCAGACTGCTTGAAGCCGCTGAGAAATGGATAGATATGCGAGCTCCCAAGAAACGAGGCAGACCAACAGCGAAGAAATGGGCTACAAATATGAGTTCGCGATGACGGTTGATACCGTAGCTCTCGACGTGCTACGTGAAGTGAACGAGCAACATAAGAATAAGCTGAAAGGCTGGGAACTAATGGACAAGGTTCAGGAGAAATTTCCTGAGCTTCTCAAGGAACAGAGATTGATACGGAAAAACGGTGTGGTTGAGGATACGGATGCTGCACTCAAGAGAGCTGAACTGAGGAAGCGGGCAAAGGAATACTTGGACAGAATAGAAAGAATTAAAAAGGGAGTAGCTCAAGGCATCTTTCCAGTTCCTTAGAAACATACTTAAAGCGTTTCCGACCAGAACTCGTATAGTAGCTCTTCCCCACGATGCCTCCTGCTTGCGGGTCATTGTCGGCAAGTTCATTTCAAACAGACTGCGTTCGGTTGTAGTGAATGGGAACCTCGAATAGAGGTGGGTTGTGATGAAGTACATGAATTGAACGTGCCTGCGTTCAATCAATTCTCCGTATCCGGCACGCAGTAGATTAGCAGGACATCACGGGTTTGGCTGTAAGTATTTCAGTCTCTGTCTTTCCATAATTCAATCGCTCTCTCGATGTCTGCAGATGACAGCGCTACTTGAATCTGTTCGTCTGTGTATTCTCCAAGTTGTACTTCATACGCTATCTCCCGGTTGATTTAGCAGGGGTATTTATTCGTTATCCGGCTTAAAAATATTTCGGTTTATCCCGTTGCTCAAACACGATTTAGACGGGACGGTGGGCATGTGGTCACGAGGAAACACACATGCACACACTATCGAAGGAACAGCAGCAAACTCTCGTTGAAATCGTCAATGAGCAGTTTGGCGTTGATCTGGAATATGACGATTTTGTGGAAGTGCTGCTGGGAATGTTTGAAGACGTTGACGGATTAGAGACTCTGCCCGCCACCAAGGCGGAAACTCTCATCAAAACGTTATGGAGAAATTATCATGGTCAAGAAACCTGTTAAGAACGTGAAGCTCGCGAAGAATGCGAAGCCTGCCAAGAAGGCGACGCCTGCTGCTGTCAAACCTGTTGTGCCTGCTGTCGGCTCTGCCGCAATCAAGCCGGTTGTATCAGCCGAAAGCGCTCAACCTGAACAGAAGCCGGAAGTGACGAAGCCAGAAGTCAAGCAGCCTGATCTGAACAAGGACAATGTGAAGCAGGCAATTGCTCAGGGCAAAGCGCTGATTAAGGAAGGCAAGTCCAAGGCCGATGCGCACGCGCCATTTACGCCGCCATCAAGGCTGAAGGAAAAGAGGTCATCGTTGCGGCGTTCGTTGAAGGCGCGACTCTGACGGAAAAAGGGGCGTTGACCTACTGGTATAACTGCTGTCGTCGTGCGGACAAGGAGGAAAAGAAATCCAGTTGAGATAATTTGACCGGGTATCAGGAAGGCGGGCATTGCTCGCCTTTTCTTTTTCTCAATCACACCGCTTGATAAACGGGCAGTCATAACTTGTCCGCAGCGTCACGGCATCGGCGGACGTATCCTGATACAAGAACATTTCGGCACGCAGCCGCTTGAATTCCCCTTTGAGGGAAGCAAGCCTTTCTAAGACTTCATCGGTCGGCGGGCAGGTATGCGGCTCGAACTTTCGCTTCCTGCCGTTCTCGACATCGGTTTTCTTACAGGGGATGCGATGCTTGGTCAGGATGTCGGCGAACTCACTGGCGGACTGGCCGGTTATCATCTTCTTGAGCTCGGCTCTTGATTCATGCCACGCCGCGCACAACTGCTGCCTAAGCCGGTGAATGTCCCCGTCCTGCTTCTTCAAGTATCTGCCGTGTTCCTTGGACAGAAACGAATGCGATTCCACGAAAGAGGCAAAGTCGTTGTAGGATTCAAGCGACTGATGCAGGTGGGGCTTTTCTTGGTGTAGTCATCCCATGCGTCTCTAATTTCGTCAAACTGGGACAGCGAGTTCCACGGTCGGGTGCTGAACATGACGTGTTTGTATTGCTTGGATACACCTACACCCATCGGCTGGCGCTTCCAGTCATATTCCATGTTTAGCCGTTTTGAGATGATCTTCTCGACGAGGTCGGCGTCAAAGTTGACCATATCGCGCACGCCGGTCTTCGCTTCAATCGTAATCATGGAATCAGGCTGGCGATTGAAGAACGTTTCAACGATTTCACTGTTCTGGTCTTCCGTCGTCTCGTATTCCGCCGGCGTGAAGATGCCGCCCTTGGCCAGGACGATATTGAACTCGTCATCGTCCTTGTCCGGGTTCGTGCCGGGAATCAGCGTGGCTTGGCCACGCGTCCTCCATCCCAGCGGTTTACGGATTCCGTGCTTCTGTTCAAGGACCGACGGGATGCCGGTCAACATTTCTCTGGATTTCTCGAACAACTTGCACAGGTCTCCCTGTTGAGCCTTGTTGATTTCATCTTCGCCCGCCGTGGTAAGAAACCCGTCGGTCGTGCAACTGAATACGTAGGTGTCCGGTTTCAGGGAATTGATGATTTCGCCGAGGATCGCGCGGGTAAACGAGGTAATGTAGGCAGCAAAGAACGGATTGGTGATCTGCGAGGCGGCAGTTCCTTGGTCGCCTTGTCCCGCATGTCATAGACGCGCTTCTTCCGCAACCCTTGGGCGGTCTTGCCATAGGTTGAATTACTGATTTCCTTCCAGAACAAGCCTTCAAGCGTCTTGGACTCGGCCTGAATCCGGTGTTCAAGGCATTCCTTGATGAACTCGCCGAAGATTCTTGTCTTGGGATTGGACGGCACGATCACGCCGCGTTTCACCGTGATTTTGGCGCTGAGTTTTCTGGCGACGTATAACTCCGGCGCGGAACAATAACTTTTTCCTGTTAGCGGGAAGACGAGCTCGTGTTCGGTTCGCACCGGCAGGACGGGATAACGGGTATTCGGCGGGAACTCAAATTCAACATAGGCAAAGCTCAGCGTCGTCGGCGTAAAGGCATCAAGATCGTTGTTGTCGGCGATTTCACGCCAGTTAGGCAGGCCGATTAATGACATCGCCGTGGGGTACGCACTGGACAGGTCGTAATCGGTCCAGGCATCTTCATAGCACGGCCCGAACCAGAACTGCTCATTGCGTCCGCCGTGATAACACTCGGTCACGAAGTCCAGATGCCAGCTCACCTGAGCAATGTCAACTTCACGTTCTTTCGGAACGAAACGGCCCTTAATTTTGTCATAGTGGCTTTCTTTCACGACTCTCTTTGCCCAACGCCGCCAACGGGTCAATCTTGAGTTTCTCCTTCCAGCTTTTCAGCAGCAGTTCAATGCCGATAGAGGTCAGCGTAACGGGGACCTTTTTCTTGCCGGTAATTTGTTCAAACTGAGCGATGATTTTCTCAATGTAGCGCACGCAGATCGTGGCGTCGTTTAGGGCATAGCGCTTGAACAGGTTCCAATCATCAACACGGACTTTGTCCATGTTGCGGATCATTTCCTTATGCTTCGCATCATCATCGTCCAGTTGAATTTTCTCCTGGCCAACCAGCTTGCCGATTTCCTTCAAGCTCTTGGAGGCCTGAGGCGTCAGCAGCATCGTGTCACGCAGGAGGAGGTTCAGGATCGTGCTGAGTTCCCCGTCCTTGTAATCAATGATCAGCTTGGTTGACGAGTCTATGGATATAAACGTGTTCCTGACGTTGGATATGTACGCGGTCAAATCCTGAAAGTCGGCGAACGCCGGGATGTCTGCCCGGGTGAAATGGCCGACAAGGTAAATCTTCGTGGGAATGTCTTTGATGCCGTGTTCCCTTGCTCCGAGGCCCAACGCGAACACGATGAACTGCCCCAAGGTCAGGCGATCGTCCCCATCGGGGCAACATATTCCCTGCCATTCCTTGCCGTCAGAGCTCTTGGCGTGGAATTGGTACGACAGAACGCGATACTTGGCGAGGCCCGCGACGACATGCTCCCTGCTGACCAGGTAATCCGGGGTCTTGAATTTTGTGTCAAAGCCGATGATCAGGTAGGGTTGAGGAACATCCTCTTTGTCTGTCTTCTTCTTGCGCCCAGGTTTTTCAGGCTTGGGCTCCGCGTAGAAATCGGTGTTTTCAACTCAGGTTCCAGTCTTGGTTGACCCTGCCAATTCAGGCGGTTCACGAAATATTGAAACCGTGTTGGCGTAGCGCAAATCCTTAAGGGTTGCGGGTTTGGATACTCCCACCGGAACCGTGTCGGCGCTGGTCAATTCCTTATACATTACCCGTATGCCTTGCTGTTGAGCCGTTAGGAGCAGTAAGAATCCAGCTTGGGTTAGCCGGTAACGAGGAAACTCTTACTGCGCTACATCCCTTTAACGTCTGGCGGTGGGTTTTCTTTTGGCTGGGGCAGGGAGGGTTTCCAGTCGCCTTGCTTGAAGGCATCGGCACGGCGTCCCTATGCCTTGATCGAAACAGCGTTGAATTCAGGTTTAAACACTGGAATTCCCGTTTTTCTAATGCCGCCGGGCAAGCTTGCTGCTGAGGGATGGTCAAAACTGGAATAACCGTGTTTTCCAGCTTCAGGGATCGGTATTGCGGTATTGGGTTGTTTGACGGGCACACTGACCGGCCTCCTTTCGTTCTGTCCATGAATTTCATGGCCGCTGAGTTCCATGCAGCGGAGAGCGATTGACAGCAGGAGGATGGAGGCGCGAATTGGAACTCGAACGTGGTCCAGGCTGCTGCCAATGGCTCACGGGTATTTATGCGAAGTCTGGTAGCGCAATAAGCTGTTGTCCTAGGTCTGGATTAGGGGGACGGTGGCCGGGAATGCCAATGAATCATCCCGGAGAAGAACCATGAGCGTCCTAAAACGAGGCAACAGCAAATACTGGTACATCCAGTTCCAGTTAAACGGCAGAACCTACATTCGTTCATCCCGAACAATGAACAAGAAGGCTGCGGAACAGATGGAGACTGACTGGAAGTCCAAGCTCCTGCGCAACAATTTCTCGGTTTGAAAGACCGGATTACCATCCGGCAAGCGATAGAGCAGTATATAGATTCCAAGCAGGGAACGCCATACCACCTGTCGCTAATGGCTACGGGAAAGTCGGTCCTTCGTCTGCTGCCAGTCAACAAGCCGATTGATGAACTCAACGCGCATGACCTCGAACGGTATAAGCGGGACTGAATCGCGGAAGGCGTGACCCCGCAAACGATCAAGCATGGATTGAACTTGATTCGTGGCGCATGGAAGTTTGCCCGAAAGTTGGGGTATCAGACCAATGACCTTGAGTTTCCCGAAATCAAGCAGCCTAAAACTCCATTGCGGTATCTGAGCGACGATGAAGAAAGACGTTTCCTTGCCAACCTTGACCCGAAACGGGAAGGGACAGGATTAAGGCCGTATCCTGAACGCGATGCTGAAACGAAACGTTGCTTGCAGGATGCCTATGACCTGGTAATCCTGCTACTTGATACAGGAGCACGATACAGCGAGATCGC
This sequence comes from uncultured beta proteobacterium, assembly GCA_963746955.1. Classification (GTDB taxonomy): domain Bacteria; phylum Pseudomonadota; class Gammaproteobacteria; order Burkholderiales; family Thiobacillaceae; genus DASQBT01. The sequence goes on from CAVVDR010000023.1 coordinate 28,726, forward strand.
CAACATTGAATGGAAACGAATCAACATTGAAGATCGCTCAATTAATCTGTGGCGTCCCAAGGTTCAGAATGAGACCGTGTTGTATATGACCGACCGTGTCTATGACGTGCTGGCGCGGAGAGTACAATTCAGGACCAGTCCTTATGTTTTTCAGAATAGGAAAGGTGGGCCACGGGGGTATGTAGCTCAGTCAATCCGTAAGGCATTAAGGAAAGCCGGGTTGCGTGATTGTCGTATCCACACACTGCGGCACACGCACGCTTCACGGCTAATCCAGAATGGAATGAGTGTCTATGAGGTTCGGGAAGTGTTGGGTCACACCGATATCAAAACGACGATGCGGTATGCCCACCTTGAAACGAAGCAGGTCACGTCCAAAGCAAGGGATGTGATTAATCGGCTAAATCAGAAGTCTTCTGGCAGAGAGTCTTGAACAGAGGGGGTTGGAATAGGTCGACATCGGTATGACTGGAACCGGGTAATTACGACCTTAGATTTCTTCAAGAATGTCTTTGCACATGCCAAAAGCGGACGCTACAAGGTTCAGTAACTTGCATAGACTACCCACCTTTGTCATAGCGATTACTTAATATGTAAAGGTAATACAACCGACAATTTGCATTGAAGATAGTGAAATCCACCTGCTGAATGTCGTTTTTCAAGCCGATATTTTGGTCGGCTCGCATACGTATGTGCAATGAGGAATAGGGGGAGGGCTCAAGTGAAAATGCGATCAGAGCGCCGCGCTATAGATAAACTCTATAAACGCCGTGATAGATACGAAATACCTGACTGGCAACGCGAGCAAGTATGGAATACCAAAAAGAAGCAAAAGCTAATCGATACGATTTTAAGGGGTTGGAAGCTACTGAAGTTTTATTTTCTGAAGACCTCGAGCAGCTCTGAAGAGTTTGAGGTGCTGGATGGCCAGCAACGACTGTCCGCTATTTGGGAATTTTTTGATGGGGACCTCACGCTTAGTGAAGACACTGCGAAACGCTTTGGTGGGGCTACATATGATTTATTACCAGATTCCGTTTCAGATGCATTCGATGATTATGAGATTGAGTTTGATGAGATCACAGATGCATTAGAAGAAGATCAGAAGGAGTTTTTTCAGCGCCTACAAGAAGGTTTGCCACTCACTAGTAGCGAAAAACTCAATGCTGTGCACAGCAGGCTTCGCGATTATTGTATAAATGTAGAGAAACATCCTTTCTTCTCTGAAACCACAACAGTCTCAAACAAGCGCTATGCATATATCGATATCGCGGCAAAGGCAGTCGTCTTGGAAATCGAAGGTATTGATTCTGGACTTCGATTAGAAGATGTGAAAACTGTTTTTGAGGGAAATCCAAGCTTTTCTGCAAACACAGCAGTAGCGAAACGTCTAAAGAAAGCGCTCGATGTGTTGCACCAGGTATTTCCTGCTGAATGCAGAGGGTTCCGGAATAGAGCGATTGTCCAGTCCATAATAACGTTGACCTGCCATCTGTTACAGGCTGGACTGACTGAGCGAGCTACTGGCGAACTGCGAAAGTTCGTCGACCACTACATAACGGAGCTATCTCGACAGGTAGAGTTGGGGCAACGAGATACTGATCAGGACTATCTCGCATTTCAAAGGACAGTAAATGCTAATGTACGTTCCGGCTCGCGTACAAGACAAGATATCCTCCTGCGGAAATTGTTTAGTTTCCAGCCTTCGTTTTTTTCTCTATAGAGTACCAGTCAGTCTTTATCGGATGGTGTAGCTTCCGATATAGCCGTGGCGGCAAAGGACATTCGTGAACTCGTGCAGGTAATCAATGAGAGGCATGCGGCCACTCACGGCACTGATCTCTTCAAAGCCACTAACAAAACCGTTGCAGCATTAGGTGGCCTTCAGAACACAGTTGCGGATATAGCTGCCTATAAGGAATTAATAGAGAAACTGTATATCGTTTTCCGTGAAAGCACTGGACAACGGTTGGAGGGCCAGGTACCACAGTCCTTTTCTGACATTAACGATTTGCGTACTCTTAATGAGCACGACGTCGATCATGGAAAGGACGCTAAGGTATCTACAAAACGCAAGAAGTTGGCGTCAGTTTTCCAAAAGTTCTCTGGGGCAACAACTCCAGACGCTCTTGATCCAGTTCTTTTCCCTATCACGCAAGCAAACATTCTTGGTGCCCTAGTTTCGGATTTAAGACAACTAGGGAAACAATATGCAAGCTCATAGCACGAATCTCCAATCGACTGGTTTTCATGTTGCGCCGCGTCGCGGCGACTAAGCTTGAACGTTAAAAGCCTGTCGTTAGGCACAAAACAGGCGTTCAAGTTGAGACTTTGTCATGTCTGCTTTCGGTCGCGGAACCGAAATTCCCGCCTCATAGGGGGTCACCACTTTCCACAAGAGAAGTGAACTCATACACGGTAGACCATCATGATGCGGTTGGGGATTGCACTTGGGCTCTCAGCATCGCCTGTTTTGCCTTGGCGATTTTCAATCTGGCCTGCGCATCCCTATACTGTTTTTGAGCACGCTTCGCATTGTTTTTCAGCATGGCGACACGTTGCAGTTCAACGTCGTCAACGATTTCACGTAATTTCATTTTGTCTCTCCTTACCTTGATATGGGTATTTATACCGGAGACAATAACGGGAATGAGTCTCTGACGGCTCGGTGCTTGTTGCTTACCCAACATGATCTGAAAGACAGTCGAGGCACAACGACGCCAAGACTGTTTGCCAGCATTGATGCGGTCAATAAATCTGACAAGGCTGGAAATTAAGGAGGGGCGCAAGGCCCCTCTTTCTTTTTGGTAATATGATGTTGTGACCAATAACTCATTTGGAGCAATGCACAAGGACGGAGGTTGCTCTTCAGCACTTGGCATCATATACAGGGGGGAGCATGGTAAGAACACGAAACCTTTTTATCAGCCATTCATGGGCATACAAAGATGCATACGAGAAGTTCTGCGCGCTTCTCAATTCGGCGCCACGTTTTTACTATCGCAACTATTCCGTCCCAAAGGATGACCCTATACATAACGCTGCCAATCAGCTCGCACTGTATGCCGCGATAAAGCAACAGATTGTGTTTTGCGAAGTCGTGATCATTATGGCCGGAGTCTATTCGACCTACAGCAAGTGGATTCAAAAGGAAATTCAAATCGCTAAACGGGACTTCAATAAGCCTCTGCTTGCAGTCAAGCCATGGGGTAACACCCAGGTGTCTTCCATAGTCCAAGCTAATGCGGACCGGCTAGTAAGTTGGAATACAGATTCTATTGTGAGAGCTATTCGAGAGCTGGCGCCGTGACAGCGGAGAAATCTGAACCGTTGCCTGGGCAGCTAGTCGGCATACCTCGTGATCAATACGGGCTGTTGTATAGTGAACATGTGATAGACATTTATCGCACGTATTTGGAGATGGCAGACAGGATCAGCTCACGTCGAGAAACTACTAACTCTTTTTTCCTGACGCTCAACACTGCTGTGGTAGGGTTTGTAGGATATCTTGCCGGGACTGACAAGGTTCCGCCGGGCGACCCATGGCTTTCGCTAATTGCGATTGCGGGGATAATCCTGTCTTACCTGTGGTACCGAATCATCCGGTCTTACACAGGATTAAATTCCGCAAAGTTTAAAGTAGTGCACCTTATGGAATCGCTTCTGCCTTTACGACCATACGATTACGAGTGGGAGTCCGTTGGACGCGGAGAGAACCCCAAACTTTACTTGCCCTTCACGCATGTAGAGGTCGCTGTTCCTTGGGTGTTCATGGTGCTGCATTTAATTGTTTTGGTACGAGTTGTTCCGTGGTCCAAGTTCTGTGCAGCCGTTGGAGTAAATCTTAGTTAACCACCACTCCCACTTCTCTCAAAGCTAATGACGTAGCGTGAGAACAGTGCGGTAATCACGGTGTTAGATGGCCCGGCCTAAAGCTGGGCCACTTTTTATGGCTGGTTGAGGACAATTCCACCGTTGGTCACTGGCGATAAATACCTCTCATGGAGGTTATGTCATGACGAACTTGAAGAAATTGTTGACCGTGTTGGACCAAGAAATCGGATTGCCGAACAAGGTCAGTTCAAACGTCAAGGTTGTTGAGCAAGGTTTTGACAACAGAACTCAGGAACATGTTGTCTGGCTTGAATACCGTTGCCGTGTTCGTAGCGTGCCTAGGCCAAGACCAAATCCTCAACTGGTGAAGACCTACAACGATAGGCAAATGGCAATGTTGAAGGCGCTTCTCGCGCTGAATGCCTCTCGCTAAAACCCAGGTTTCAATGCGACAGTCTCTGTCCCACTGTAGACACTGTCCCTCGAATTCCACAACAAGGCAACGGTTCAACCGGGATATGGCTTAGATATTGCGCTTTGGGCACCTTAAATCGGCTGGAATTTCGTTTTAATCGTCAACGATGATGTCAGAGATGCCACTTCGTGGTTCGAGGTCGGAATCCACCTGGATTCCTTCCTCGAAAGCGGCGGGCTTCACCCGCAGAAACAGTGGTTTTTTACGTGGCAGTATCCATGAATCGCGCAGAAGCAGTGGGTTTCACCGTCGTGTTCAACTCAAACCACAGTAAAAGTTTCGGCTCACCACCCATATAGTACTTTTACTGTGGTCTCTCGTTGAAACCCACAGTGACAGCGGAAAGTTGGGAAAACGCGACGAAACTCTGCGGGATTGATGGCGCGTAAGTGCTCTCAAACCCGCATGAATCGTGGAGCGGGCGAAGGGAATCGAACCCTCCTCACGAGCTTGGGAAGCTCGGGTAATGCCACTATACGACGCCCGCGTTGAGGTCAATCACTTGCCAGTCCTTCATCGATACCGTTATGGGCCCCAAATTCAACCCACTGGCAGCTTTCAGGAGCCATTTTATCAATCAATCAACGGAATCCGAGGGCTTCACGGCATTGTCCTAACCTACGCTCACTTTTCCAATTCAAAATGGCCCATCAAGGGCCATCTTGAATTGGAGCGGGCGAAGGGAGTCGAACCCTCGTCTCTAGCTTGGGAAGCTAGGGTAATGCCGTTATACGACGCCCGCGGCTGCTTCCAGGTTGCCCTGCAACCTACCGGCACTGCTTCGGAAACTCTGGTTCCACATTGAGTTGTGCCCGCGTGGTAGACTGTTAGCCTCTTTGCGAGGCGGCAAGGCTTCGCATCTTACTTGAATTTCCAGTCCGGATGAAGTCAATCAACCTCCTTATAAACGGCGAGCCGCGTGATTTCCCAACGCCGCTTAACGTCTCGGATCTGGTGGAAACGCTGGGATTTGCCGGCAAGCGGGTGGCGATCGAGCGCAACGGCGAAATCGTGCCGCGCAGCACGTATGGCAATACCGTCCTGCTGGATGGAGATCAACTGGAAATCGTGGTGGCTGTGGGTGGGGGCTGATTGTAAGTGGGTGAATGAATGATGGATGGCTTGCAAATTGCGGGTAAGACCTATGGCTCCCGGCTGCTGGTGGGTACCGGCAAATACAGGGATTTTGATGAAACCCGGCTGGCGGTCGAGGCATCCGGCGCGGAGATCGTGACGGTTGCGATTCGCCGCACCAACATTGGCCAGGATCGGAACCAGCCCAGCCTGCTGGATGCGCTGCCCATGTCCAGATTTACCTACCTGCCCAACACCGCAGGCTGTTACAGCGCAGACGAGGCAATTCGCACGCTCAGGCTGGCGCGCGAATTGCTGGATGGCCACAGCCTGGTCAAGCTCGAGGTTTTGGGCGACCCGCAGAGCCTGTACCCCAATGTGGTCGAAACCCTGAAGGCCGCGGAAGTGCTGGTGAAGGAGGGCTTTCAGGTGATGGTCTATACATCTGACGATCCCATCATCGCCAAACAGCTCGAAGACATTGGCTGCGTGGCGGTGATGCCGCTTGCCTCGCTGATCGGTTCCGGCATGGGCATACTCAATCCGTGGAACCTGCAGATCATCATCGAGCGCCTGACCGTGCCGGTGGTCGTCGATGCGGGGGTCGGCACGGCCTCCGATGCGGCCATCGCCATGGAACTGGGTTGCGATGCGGTGCTGATGAACACGGCCATTGCCGGGGCGCAAAATCCGGTACTGATGGCCGAGGCCATGAAGCAGGCGGTTGAGGCCGGTCGCAAGGCCTATCTGGCCGGACGCATGCCAAAGAAGATCTACAGCGCGAGCCCTTCCTCACCCTCCAGCGGCTTGATCGGTTCGTGACCGAGCAGAGCCGGGGGCATTATTGCCGGCGTCCGGTGCGAAGTTTTGTCCTGCGTCAGGGTCGCATGGGCAGCGGCCAACAGAAGGCGCTGGCTGAACTGGGGCCGCGTTTCGTCCTGCCCTATACCCCGACGCCTATCGACCTTGACCACGTGTTTGGCCGCATTGCCCCGCGAATTCTGGAAATCGGCTTTGGCATGGGGCAGACCACGGCGGAAATTGCGGCCGCCCATCCGGGTCAGGATTATCTGGGCGTGGAGGTGCATACGCCGGGCGTGGGGAGTCTGCTCAAACAGATCGGCGAGCGCGAACTGAACAATGTTCGAATCATTCAGCACGACGCGGTGGAAGTTCTCGCCAACATGATTCCGGATACTGCGCTGGCTGGCGCGCATGTTTACTTTCCCGACCCCTGGCCGAAGAAGCGGCACCACAAGCGGCGGCTGATCCAGCCCGACCTGGTTCACCTGCTCGCATGCAAACTTGCGCCCGGCGGCTGCCTTCATTGCGCCACCGACTGGGAAGACTATGCGATACAGATGCTGCAGGTCTTGTCTGCCGAACCGCTGCTGGCCAACACGGCGGAAAGCTATGCCCCGCGTCCGGAGTGGCGGCCACTCACCAGGTTCGAACAGAGGGGCCTGCGCCTTGGGCACGGCGTCTGGGATCTGTTGTTCAGGCGTATTGAGACCTAAAGAAAAGCGCTGCCGCGCGATGTGTTCCGCGCGCAACTTGATCCTGATGCCGTCTTGGAAGGGAATGGCATCGCCATGGCGCCATTCGATGTCAAGTCCCGGTTTTACACCGCCGTGGCGGGTCTGGCGCGGATGAGCATAATCAAGGTCGTGGCAGACGATCCGTTTGGCGTGTCACGTTAAATCCCCGACGCTCCGGGCCGCCCTCTCGCCCTCTAAGCTCGCCCTCTAAGAGGGAGAGGGCAGGGTGAGGGGGTTAATCCAAGGCCTGATAACGCACATTCACAATTTCGAGTTCCTTTTTGCCCACCGGGGTTTGCAGGATGACGAAATCCCCTTCGCGCGCCTTCAGCAGGGCCCGCGCCAGGGGAGCGACCCAGGAAATGCGGTTCTTGGCAGGGTCGGTCTCGTCAAGGCCGACGATGGCGTAGGTTTCCTCCGTACCGGCGTCGCTTACGGTCACGGTGGCGCCAAAAAATACCTGGTCGGTTTCTTCGCGCTTGGCCGGGTCCACCACTTCCGCGTTGTCCAACCGCTTGGACAGGTAACGGATACGCCGGTCTATCTCGCGTAGGCGCTTCTTGCCGTAAATGTAATCACCGTTTTCCGAACGGTCGCCGTTGCTGGCTGCCCAGGCAATCGTATCCACCAGCTTGGGCCGTTCACCTTTCCACAACTGGTCGAATTCAGCTTTCATCCGGGAGTAGCCGGCGGGGGTCATGTAGTTTTTGCCGCCGGGCGGCAGGGCGGGCAGGCCGTCGTCATCGTCCTCTTCGTCAGGGGCATCAGACTCTTTGACAAATGCCTTGTTCATTTAAGCAGTCCGAACAGGATGCTCAGGAAGATCGACAGCAGCACGCTGCTGGTGAAGGGGAAATAATAGGTGCGCCCCTTGCGCCGAAAGCGCAGATCGCCTGGCAGACGGCCGATTCCCGTGCGCCTGAGCAAGGGCGTCAGGAGGCCGAGCAGAAACAATCCGAAAAGCAGAGTTAGAAGCCATTTCGCCACGATTGAATTTTAGTCGGTGTCGGCTGGATAGAATACGCCTTGCGCACTCCGCAAGGAACAAGACTGAGCGTTCTAAACAGGATGATCACAATAGCCCATGACACTACCACCCCAGTTTGAACGGACCGGGATCCTGCTCAGCCAGAGTGAGCTGAGCAATCTGGCCAACCGGCACGTGCTGGTCGCAGGGCTTGGCGGCGTGGGTTCCTACTGCGCCGAGGCGCTGGCGCGGGCTGGATTTGGGCGTCTTACGCTGATCGACCATGACCTCGTGGCAGTTTCCAACATCAACCGCCAGCTCCCGGCCCTGCTCTCGACCGTGGGCCGACCGAAGATCGAATTGATGGCCGAGCGCATACGCGATATCAATCCGGAGTGCGGGCTTGCGCTTCATCGCGTGTTCATCGTGCCGGAAAATATCGGCGAGTTTGTGCCAGCCGGGGTGGATTACGTCATTGACTGCATCGATTCGCTCAACTGCAAGGTGGCCTTGGTGGTTCATTGCCGACGCAATGGCATTCCGGTGGCGTCGAGCATGGGAGCCGGCAACAAGCTCGATCCCGCGCGCATTCGGCTGGCGGATATTTCCGCGACCCGGGTCTGTTCGCTCGCGGCGGTCATGCGCAAGCGGCTCAAGCGGCAGGGGATAGATCGCGGGGTGCTGACCGTGTTTTCCGATGAACCCGGGCGCCCACCCCGGGCACCGCAACCGGTCGAGGGGCGAGGACGCGCCCGTGCGGTGAATGGCACGATCAGCTACCTGCCGCCGTTGTTCGGCCTGATGCTGGCAGGCGAGGTGATCAGGAGACTGATGCAATCGGAACCGCAAGCTGGCATCGCGTCAGACGTTGGATAGAAGTGCTGCTACTTGTCTACTTGCTCTTCCATTTTCTTTTGCTCCTTGTCTGCGTCTTTCTGCATCTGACCTTCCAGGGCCTTGGCCTTGTCCAGTGCATTGCGCTGCGTCTCGAAAAGCTTGGGAACGGGCTCGGGTTTGGGCGGTTCGGGCGTTTTGCCGCAGGCACACAGGAGGGCCAGGGGCAGCAGGGTAAATACAGGCTTGCGCATATCAATCCTCCAATAATCCGGTTGCCATTCCATCAATACTGATTTGATTCTTGTCGCGCCAATAGTCAAGCAGGCCGGCGGGGCCTTTCTTTTCCGCCCAGCGCGCGAGGGTGTCCCGTTCGCCAGCGTAGTTCATCAGGGGCACCGCATAGCCGCATGAAGTTTGCACCGAATCGATGCCCATCACGATGATCTGACGTTCGCCCGGAAGGGAGGGAAATGCGCCGCACAAGGCGGCCCATTCGGCGTCCTGACGGCGTATGACGCGGCCGCGCCCATAAAGCCGCAGGATCAGCGGATCGGCAGTGAAGCTGCAGAACATGATAGTGAAACGGCCGTTCTCGCGCAGGTGGGCGGCAGTTTCATTGCCGCTGCCGGTCAGGTCCAGGTACCCAACTTGCCTGGACGAGAAAATGCGAAAGCTGTCCATGCCCTTGGGCGACAGGTTGATGCGGCCCTGATGCGGCGCGGTGGCGGTGAAGAAAATTGGCTGAGCCCGGATGAAGCTCCGGTGCGAGTCCTCAAGTTCGGGATAGGTGCGCGCCATTAGAAGTTCCTGCTTCCCTGTTTGCGGAGAAATTCTGCCAGGATGCGCAGTCGGGTCAGGCTGTCGTTCATTTCCAGCAGGTTTTGCTTGATGCTCAATTTGAATGGCAGCACTTCGGCCAGACGAAATCCCACCCATACCGCGTCGTTGAAACGGCGCTCCGGCCCAAAGTTCTTTTCACCGACGTCCTCGATGATCTGCTTCAACACATCCACGGCCAGGCGCAGGTCATCGGTGACAGTCATGGGTGGCTCCGGCTCGATATCGTCCACATCCGCCACGATCAGCCCATTGTGCTGAGGCCGCCATTTGCGCGCCACGTAGCGCTCCGCGCCTTCCACCAGCACGTGAAAGATGCCCGGCTGCGCCATCTCCCAGTGGCTGATGTGGGCCTGAGTACCGACTTCAAAGGGAGTGGCCGGTTCGCCCACTTCCTGACCGGCACGCAGCGCGCAAATGCCGAAGGAACTGTTGCGCGCCAGGCAGTCCTTCATCAATTCAAGATAGCGCTGCTCGAAGATTTTCAGCGGCAGGCGCCCGCCTGGAAACAGCACGGTTTGCAGCGGGAAAAGCGGCAGGGAATAGCTCACTGGCGTCCCCACGCAGGCAGCAGATCATGCTTGATGCCCAATTGATCGAGGATGCGGGCGACGATGAAATCAACGAGATCCTCAATGCTCGCCGGATGATGATAAAAGCCGGGATTGGCCGGCAGGATGACCGCATTCATGCGTGCGAGCTTGAGCATGTTTTCCAGATGCACGGCGGAAAACGGCGCTTCGCGCGGCACCAGAATGAGCTTGCGATTTTCCTTCAGCATGACGTCAGCGGCACGCTGGATGAGATTGTCCGACAGCCCGTGGGCGATGGCCGCCAGGGTTCCCATGGAACAAGGACAAACCACCATGGCATCCACCTTGGCCGAGCCGGAGGCCAGCGGTGCGAACCAGTCATCCCTGCCATAAACCCTCAGTTGCCCCGGCGCGGCGCGGTAGGTTTCTGCCAGTTGTCTTTCCAGATCAACTGGCCGGGCGGGCAGGGTCAAGTTGAGTTCCTGTTTGGCCACGATATGGGCCGCCTGCGAGGCGAGCAGATTTACCCGGCCTCCGGAACCCAACAGGCACTCAAGCAGGCGCAGTCCATAGGCCAGTCCGGATGCCCCGGTGAGGGCCAGGGTGATGGTGGGTTCAGGCATGCGCCGATTGTGCGACAGCTTGGGTTGGCGCGGCAATCAGGCGTGCGACTATCACGCCATTGGTGGTGCCGAATACCAGCGCTGCCACTGCAAAGAGCGGGGCAAGGCCAAGAATGGCACCGCCCGGCATCAGCCAGAACGCCGCGAGCGCCAGCTGGCCGCCGATGTGAAAGCCGGCGGCAATCAGGGAATGGGAAACCGGGCCGAACAAGGACCGAGGCAAACGAACCGCAATGAACAGACCCAGCAGACTTGCGAGCGAGCCGCTCAGGGAAAGCCAGAACCCGGGGGCAAGAAAGCTGCCCAGCAGCAGACTTCCGGCGAAAACCCGGATCAGGGCGACTGAAGCAGCGGTGCGCCACCCATATTGCAGCAAGGCCCACAGCACCACGATATTGGCCAAGCCGGGTTTGACTCCCGGAATCGGGCTGGGCAGGGCCGCTTCCGCCAGGCTAAGCCCAATGGCGAGTGCGGCGTATCCGGCGACACGTTTGTCTTGCTGGCTTACCGGCAGGGTGATGGAAGGGCGGTCGGGTTTCATGTTCAGTAATTAAGCGAGTCATAGATACGGCTGGCGCCGGTGATTTCCACGCTCACCTGATTGGGCAGGCATAGAGCTGCCTGGCCGGCCTGGCTCAGCCAGCCTTGCTTGACGCAGAGCTGGCGCGGGCCGGGGTCGCGCAGTACGCGAACCCGGTGACGGGCGACTTCCACGCTGGTTTGTCCCAGGGGGCCCGGAACCAGGATGAGGCCATCGCGGGCAAGACTGATCTCGGCGAAGACCTTGCCGCCCGCACGTACGATTGCATGGTCGCCCCTGGGACCCCACCACGCGTGCAGCGCGAGCGCGCAGACCAGAAAACTGAAAAGGCCCAGCAAGGCCCAATCGCCAGGCTTGACGTAGGCGCTCATGCCAGTTCGCCGCGCTTGATTGCTCACGCCAGTTCGCGGTGGCGCACCAGCACCTGCTCGCGATCCCGGAAGGCGGCTGCCAGGGACTCGGCGAAATACACTGAGCGGTGTTGGCCGCCGGTACAGCCTATGGCCACGGTGAGATAGGCGCGGTGATCGCGGATGTAACAAGGCAGCCAGTTTTCGACAAAGGCGCGAATGTCCGCCAGCAGGGCCATGGCATTGGGGCTGGCCTCCAGAAATTCCTGGACCGGCGGGTCCTTGCCCGTAAGGGGCTTGAGTTCCGGCACGTAATGCGGGTTGGGCAGGCAGCGAATGTCAAAGACCAGATCTGCATCCAGCGGTATGCCATGCTTGAAGCCGAAAGATTCAAACAGCAGGGTGATGCGCGAACGATCCTGCACGACCAGATCCTTGATCCAGATCCTCAGTGCACCCGGAGAAAGATCACTGGTGTCGATGCGGTGTGCCAGGGGCGTGATGTCCGACAGAAAATTGCGCTCCTGCTCGATCGCTTCGGGCAGGGAGACCTCGGCGCTGGACAGGGGATGGCGGCGGCGTGTTTCGGAAAACCGTTTGACCAGGGTGAGGTTCTTGGCTTCCAGAAAGATGACGCGCACATCCATGCCCTGATCCCTGAGAGCCTGGACAGTTGTCGGAAACTGGGAAAAATTCTGTCCGCTGCGAGCATCGACCGAAATGGCGACCTGGTCGCGGCCGGTTCGATGAAGGTGTTCAACGACTTCGTTTAGCAGGGCAACGGGAAGGTTGTCAATGCAGTAGTAACCCGCGTCTTCCAGTACGGCGATGGCAACGCTTTTGCCGGAGCCGGACAAACCGGAAACCAGGATGACCTGCATGTATGCCCCTCCTTGAGTACCCTAGATGTCGTCCTGACGGTCGATTTCCGCCTGCTGGCGAATGGCGAACTGCTCCATGGGGTTGATGCCCCGGCTCTTGAGGATGTGATTGCGCACTGCCACTTCCACCAATACGGCCAGATTCCGGCCTGCGGCAACGGGGATGCGCACCACGGGAATTTCCACCCCCACCATGTTTTCCCGAGTGGCCTCCATGTCCAGCCGGTTGAGCTTTCCCATTTCATCCGCAGAGGGCTTGAAGAGCTCCACGATCAGCTTCAGATTCTTTTTCACCTTGACGGCGGTTTCGCCGAACAGATAACGGATGTTGAGCAAGCCCAGTCCACGGACTTCGAGAAAATCCCGCAGCAGAGCGGGACAAGTTCCTTCCAGGGTTTCCGGTGCGACATGCCTGAGTTCCACCGCGTCGTCGGCGACCAACCGGTGGCCGCGGGTTATCAGTTCCAGGGCAAGTTCGCTCTTGCCCACCGCCGCATCACCTTTGATCAGGACGCCCAGACTCATAACTTCCAGATATACGCCATGCAGCATGACGGTTTCCGCCAGCGCCTGTGTCAGGTGATGGGACATGAAGGCCATCAAAGCCGGACTTTGCTGGGGCGAGGAAAAAAGAGGCGTCTGGCTTGTCTCTGCCGCCTTCAGCATGATGTCGGGAATGGGCTCGTTGTTCGAGATAATGACCGCCGCAATTTCGGCTGAGAAGAGATGCTTGATCGCTTCCTGCAGCGCATCGGGCGACAGTTTGCGCAGGTAATCCATCTCGGCACAGCCCAATACCTGAATTCGGTTGGGATGGACAAAATTGAGATGCCCGATCAGGGCAAGGGTAGGCTGTTGAATGGTTTCGGAAGAAAGTTGGCGAGCTCCCCCGGCGTGGCCCGCCACCCAGGTTAAGCCCAGATGGGATGCGGTATCCCGGAAAACACTCTCGACCGATACGCTGCTCAGGCTTTCCATGCGTTGAGCAGGCTATAGAGCGCGGCGGCATCAGCGGCGTGATTCATTCGCTCGCGCATGGACGGGTCGCCAAATAGCTGAGCCAGTTCCCCGAGAATTTGAAGGTGCGCTTCATTGGCATCGGCTGGGGCCAGAAGGACAAAACATAGACTGACCGGACGGTTATCCGGGGCGTCAAATTCCAGCGCGGGGGAGAGTCTGAACAACGCGCCTGAAGCCTGCTTCAGCCCCTTGATGCGGCCGTGAGGAATGGCCACGCCGGAGCCCAGGGCCGTTGAGCCCAAACGCTCCCGTTCAGTCAGATTGTTGAACACCTCGCTGGGTTTGAGGCCATAGCGGGACTCGAACCAGCGGGCGACGTGCTCGAACAACTGTGTCTTGTCGGTGAACGACAGGTCGGTTTGTATGCTGTCGGGTTTGAGTAGGGGGGATATCTGGTTCATGCTGCATTCCGGGCCGGGTTATTGATTCGGCACCCATCGACTTGACAATGTCGTCAATGCAAATTCGGTGCCAGGCATTCCTTAGGGCAAAGTGTGCCGAATCCATAACAGACTAAAGTGACGTTTCTTGAGGCGGCTCGCAGTCGAATCAAAGTCCGCAAGATTAGCCGTCATGCCGTCACTCGGGATGATTCTCGCCGCCTCAATAACCGGCCAGGAAGCGTGATTATACGCCAGTTGGTTGGTGTTTCAGGCCCCCCGTTTCCGGGTGGTGATCACCTTGCTTCTCTTTGTGTTTGACAATCTGTCGGTCGAGTTTGTCTGCCAGAAGGTCGATCGCGGCGTACATGTTGCCGTCCTCCGCGTGGGCATGAAAGTCGCGGCCCCTAACATGCAGCGTGGCTTCCACTTTGTGTATCAGCTTTTCCACCTGCATGATGACCCCCATATCGATTACTTGATCAAAATGGCGTTTTACCCGGTCAAGTTTGGACGCGACATAGTCACGGATGGCTGGAGTTATTTCTACGTGGTGACCGGTAATTGTGAGATTCATAAGGCCTCCTAAGCTCACGGGGTGAAAAAAAGCCCGCAACGCGTCGCGCGTGGCGGGCCAGGGAGTTGGTGAACACAAGTCATGATCGTCACTTTCAGATTATGCCAGAAGGGCCGCTTTTCAAAGGACGGAATCAACCGGCGGCGGTTCGACCCTGACGCGCATAGGGGAATACGCGCTGCTAAACGGACTTGCGCATATTCGCAGGGGAAATTTGCAGAGCCTCCCGATACTTGGCTACGGTCCGGCGGGCGACCACGATGCCTTGCTGGCCAAGCAATTCGGAAATTTGTCCATCCGACAAGGGTCTTCGAGAGTTCTCCGCGCTGACCAGTTGTTTGATCAGGGCGCGGATCGCGGTAGAAGAGGCCGTACCCCCGGCTTCCGTGGCAACATGGCTGCCGAAAAAGTATTTGAGTTCGTACAGGCCGCGCGGCGTCATCATGTATTTCTGGGTGGTCACCCGCGAAATGGTGGATTCGTGCATGCCCACCGCTTCCGCGATTTCCCTTAGCACCAGCGGACGCATGGCGACGTCGCCATGTTCGAAAAAATGTCGTTGGCGATCCACGATGGCCTGGGAAACCCGCAGGATGGTATCAAAGCGCTGCTGAACATTCTTGATCAGCCACTTGGCTTCCTGCAACTGGCTGGAGAGCTGCCCCGTCCCATTGTCCCGGTGCCGCGCTAGGATATCGGCATATACCCGGTTGATGCGGAGCTTGGGCATGGCATCGGGATTGAGGCTGGCGAGCCAAAGGCCGCGGACCTTCCTGAGCGTGACGTCCGGCACAACGTAGTGCGTCTCCTGGCTGTTGAAGCTGGAGCCCGGTCTGGGATTAAGTCCCAAAATCAGGGCTCGTACCGCATGCAGCTCGGAATCATCGATATGCAGGGCCTTTTTCAGCTTGCCAACATCCCGGTTGGCCAGCAGGGCCAGGTGTTCTTCCACCAGATTCTTTGCTGCCGCCAAGCCGGGCGTATCCGGCGGAAGGGCGTGCAGCTGAAGGCTTAGGCACTCGCCCAGATTCCGGGCACCAACCCCGGTGGGGTCGAGGTGCTGGAGATGGTGAAGGGCGATTTCCAGTTCTTCGGGTTCAAGATCGGGGAAAAGTTCCTTGTCGACACGCAAGATGTCGGCGATTTCTTCCAACGGGTAGACAAGATAGCCAGCATCGTTCAGGGCATCTATCAGGGCTGCCAGCAGGGCGCGGTCGCGTTCCGACAAGGGGATGAAGGCCATTTGGCCAAGCAGGTACTCGCGCAAACTGGGACCTGCGGCCGGAGTTTGTGGACCGCTGTCGTCGTCATCGTCGGCCGACCTGGCGCTGTAGTCATTCCAGTCGATTTCTTCCTGGTGGCTGTCAGCTTCGCCCTTGAATTCAGTAGGCTCTTCGGTCTGTTTGGTCGACGTTTCCTGGGTGTTTCCCTCGCTTCCTGCTGCATAGCGATTTTCTTCGTCTTCCAGTTCAAGTAATGGATTATCTTGGAGGATCTGTTCCAGCTCCTGGTTCAACTCGAGCGTTGAGAGCTGCAGCAGGCGGATAGACTGCTGCAACTGCGGCGTCAAAGTGAGTTGTTGGCTGAGCTTGAGCTGGAGGTTGTGTTTCATACAGTGAAGTAGCGGCAACAATGCGCCTCCACTTTATCCTTATGGCGCGATTATTGCTTAATATTTTGCTGCGTTGTCGTACTTAGAGACGGAAATTTTCACCCAGGTAGACCCTGCGAACGATTTCATTTTGAATAAGCCCGTCTGGCTTGCCGTCGGCCAGCACTCGGCCTTCATTGATAATGTAGGCACGATCACAAATTCCCAGGGTTTCCCTGACATTGTGATCAGTAATGAGCACGCCGATATCCCGCTCCTTCAGAAATCGAATCAGGCGCTGGATATCGAGTACCGCAATCGGATCGATCCCGGCAAACGGCTCATCCAGCAGGATAAAATGCGGATTCATAGCCAGCGCTCGAGCGATTTCCACCCGGCGCCGTTCGCCACCCGAGAGGCTCAATGCCGAAGCCTTGCGTAAGTGCCCGACATTCAGGTCTTCGAGGAGGTTGCGGAGGTGAACCTCGATTTCCTCTTCCCCGTAGTTCTGCAATTCCAGCACCGCGCGGACATTTTCCTCCACGCTGAGCTTGCGGAAAATCGAGGGCTCCTGAGGCAGATAGGCTATGCCGATGCGTGCCCGCTGATGGATGGGCAGGTGGGTCATGTCCCTGTCACCTATCCGGATCATTCCTCCATCGGCCGGAACCAGACCCACGATCATGTAGAAGCAGGTCGTCTTTCCCGCTCCATTGGGGCCCAGCAGCCCAACCACTTCCCCGTTCCCCACTTCGAGTGAAACGTCATGAACCACCGTGCGTTTCTTGTAAGATTTCCGCAGACTGCGTGCGGCAAGCTGGGTCATTTGGCCTGAGTCTTGGGGTGGATGACGATGTGTACCCGACCGGCGGGGGTCTGGGCATTTTGCTTGCCCACCACCTTGTAGAGTTCAGTCTGCGTGTTGTAGGTAATCACGTCGCCGCGAATCTCGTCCTCGCCCTTGCGCAGCCGCGCACCGCCGGAAAGTTCAAGCAACCCCTTGACGTTGTCAAAATCGACCCGGGGTGCATAGGCTTCGACATATTCGTCCACACCGTCCCGCTTCTGGCGAAAGCTGACCGGGTTGCCCGTTGCGACCACCGTCTTGAGGCCATTTTCATCTTGGCTGACATCCACCTTGTCGGCGCGCAGCATCAGGGTGCCCTGTATCAGGACTACATTGCCCTGGTAAACCCCGGTCTTGCGCAGGTCATCCAGGGTCACGCTATCCGCTTCAAGATTGATTGGCTTGCTGCGGTCCGCCTTTTCCGCTCTGGCTGGACTGACCAACAGCCAGCCCAGCAGGCATGAAAGAAGAAATTTGTGCATGGTTGTGATCGTCATGTTTTGTACTGTGCTCTTATCCTGCCACGCAACTTGAGGACACGGCCGAGGGTATCCATTTCCAGGCTGCCGGCGCTGACTTGCAGACCCGGCCCGTAAACACTTACTGCTGTCGGGACCAATATACGATGTTCCCGCGGATACGCCTCAATCCGGGCGGACTGCAGCCTGTATCCCTGGGTGCCCTTGGGAGGGATCTGCGTCAGGTTCACCTGGCCATCGAAGCTTATTGCCTGCCCGTCTGGCGCGACCGTGGCATGCAGGGACGTTATGTGAAGGACGCCATCCTCGGCGCTGATATGGTTCAGAACCGGGTTGTCGACCTCGGTCTGATTCAACTTGCCATAGTAGCGCAGCCTATTTGCGTTCAGTTGGTAGAGAGGCTCTCCATTCTTCCCGTTAAGCGTGGAGTGAAAGTTTTCCACGATGGCATCCGGTTGACCCAGGCCATTTTTTCTATTTGCCGTAGCAGGTCTGGCGGCGTGCTCCAGCCAGTAGCTGAGCATTGCGACACCGGCCAGCAGGGCAAGGGGCAGCCAATAAGGCGAACGGCTCAGCATGCGTTCCTAGACCAGATACGCTGCCATCATGCTGTCGAAAGTGTTCTGTGCCCGCATCAGCCATTCGCAGGCTTCGCGCACCGCGCCCCGGCCTGCTTCCCGGCTCGTGACGTAGTGAGAGTGCGCCTTTACCAGTTCGGGTGCGGCGGGCACCGTGATGGCCAGGCCGGCCCGGCGCATCACCGGCAAGTCCACCACGTCATCACCCATGTAGGCCGTCTCTTCCGGCAGCAATTCCAGTTTGGCCAGCAATTGCTTATAGATTCCCAGCTTGTCGTGTGCGCCCTGGTAAATGTGGAAGATGCCCAGATTGGCGGCGCGATGTTCCACGACGCGAGATGTGCGGCCGGTGATGATGGCCAGTTCCACGCCCGATCCCTTGAGCATTTTCAGCCCGTGGCCATCGAGGGAATTAAAACCTTTGAATTCCTGTCCATCGTCGGCAAGAAATAGCGTGCCATCCGTCATGACACCGTCGACGTCGAAGGCGATCAGCTTGACGCGTTGGGCGCGCTGAATTCCATCATGGGTCATCAAACCACTCCGGCCCTAAGCAGATCATGCATGTTCAGCGCACCTTGCAACTGCCCGGCTTCATTGACCACCAACAGGCCGTTGATTCTAAGTGTTTCCATTCTTCCCACCGCTTCAGCCGCCAGTTGATCCGGGCCGATGGTCTTGGGGTTGAGGGTCATTACCCGATCCACTCCGACAGCGAGAATATCAAGCTTCTTTTCCAAAGCGCGGCGCAAATCGCCATCGGTAAACACGCCTACAACTCCTTCTGTCTCATCCACGACGGCGGTCATACCCAGGCCCTTGTCCGTCATTTCCAGCAGGGCTTCCTTGGTCGATGCGCCCAGAGTCACGCGGGGCAGACGCTCACCGGTATGCATCAGATCGCGCACGCGGACCAGCAAGCGGCGCCCCAGGCTGCCGCCGGGATGGGTGAGCGCAAAATCCTCCGCCGAAAAACCGCGCGCTTCCAGCAGCGCGACTGCCAGGGCATCGCCCAGGGCCAGCGCGGCCGTGGTGCTCGCGGTAGGGGCAAGATTCAAGGGGCAGGCTTCCTTGTCTACTGCTGCATTCAGGTGAACATCTGATTCAGCTCCCAGAGTCGACCTGGGGTTGCCGCTCATGCCGATCAGCTTGGCGCCGCGTCGCTTGATCAAGGGCAGGATGCTGGTGATTTCCGGACTTTCGCCGGAATTGGACAGGACAATGACCACATCGTCGCGGGCAATCATTCCCAGGTCGCCGTGGCTGGCGTCCCCGGGGTGGACGAAGAACGCTGGGGTGCCGGTACTGGCCAGGGTGGCTGCAATCTTGTGCCCGATATGGCCGGACTTCCCCATGCCGGAAACGACGACCCGTCCGCTGCAGGCCAGGATCAGTTCCACGGCACGGTAGAAATTCTGGTCAAGTCGGCCGGCCACCGCTCGCACTGCATCTGCCTCGGTAATCAGTACCTGCCGCGCCAGTTCCAGAGTTTGCTCGGGATTGAGGGAATTAATCATTTCGGCGTAAGTATACTAGAGGCACGACCGGCCAGGCCCGAGGCATCAGACATAAGGAACACATGCACGCCACCCTTCAAATTGTTTTGATCCTGCTGGCGGCGGCGGTCGTGGTCGCCGCTACGGCGCGGGCCTTGCATCTGCCGCCCATGTTGGGTTATCTGCTCACCGGCATCGCCATCGGCCCCCATGGTTTGGGCTGGATTCCTGATACGCAGGAAGCCCGCTACCTGGGCGAATTCGGCGTGGTGTTCCTGATGTTTTCCATTGGTTTGGAATTCAGCCTGCCGCGCATGACTGCCATGCGCGGCACCGTGTTTGGTTTTGGCGGTGCGCAGGTTGGGGTCATATTGCTGTTGACCCTGGGCTTGGCCTGGCTGTTGGGTTTCCCTCTCTTGAGCGGGCTTGCCTTGGGCGGCGTAATGGCCATGTCTTCCACCGCAATCGTATCCAAATTGCTGGCCGACCGGATGGAACTCCAGACCCCGCATGGGCGAATGATACTGGGCGCCCTGCTGTTTCAGGACCTGGCGGTCGTGCCGATGCTGATTCTGATTCCTGCATTGGCAATGAACGCGGGAGACATGGCTGCGGAATTGGCTTGGGCCTTTCTCAAGGCGGCGCTGGTGCTCGGCCTGATCCTGTTCGCCGGGCAGCGCATTATGCGCGCCTGGTTTCACCGCGTTGCTGCGGCCAAGTCGCCGGAAATATTTACCCTCAACCTGCTGCTGTTTACCCTGGGTCTGGCCTATCTGACCGAAAGGGCGGGGCTGTCGCTGGCGCTGGGTGCATTCCTGGCTGGCATGCTCGTTTCCGAAACGGAATACCGCTACCAAGTGGAAGACGACATCAAGCCCTTCCGGGATGTCCTGCTTGGGCTGTTCTTTGTCACCATCGGCATGCGCCTGAATATCGCCTCCGCGCTGGCTGCGTGGTGGCAGGTGCTGCTGCTGGTGGGCATGATCATGGTCGGCAAGGGCATCGTGATTTGGGGCTTGGCCCGGGCGCTGCGCAACAAGGCCGCCACAGCCATTCGCTCTGCCCTGGGCCTGGCGCAGGCGGGGGAGTTCGGTTTTGTCCTGCTCGCGATGGCGACAGACCATGGTTTGCTGGACGCGCGCATCGGGCAGCCGGTACTGGCATCCATGGTGCTATCCATGCTGATCGCGCCGCTACTGATCAATCGGATGGAAACCCTGACTCGCCTGCTGTGCGGCAGCGACTGGATGAACCAGGCCAAGCTGGTTCACGATATCGCGGTCAAAACCTTCGGCAAGACCGGTCATGTGATCGTCTGCGGATATGGCCGCAGCGGCCAAAGCCTTGCGCGTTTTCTGGAAAGCGAGAACCTGCCCTTCGTCGCGCTGGATTACGACCCGGAACGGGTCACGGCCGCAGCCGGTGCGGGTGAAAGCGTCGTTTTCGGCGATGCCGGCAGGCGTGAAGTGTTGGTTGCAGCCGGGCTTTCCCGCGCACGGGCCCTAGTGGTGACCTTCGCCGAAACCAGATCGGCGCTTTCCATCCTGCGCCATGCCCATGAGATCAAACCGGCGCTGCCCGTGGTCGTGCGCACCACGGATGAAACCTCCATCGATCGGCTCAAGGAGGCGGGGGCGGCAGAAGTGGTGTTCGAGGTGATGGAAGGCTCCCTCATCATGGCGTTTCATGCGCTGATGCTCATGGGCCTGCCGATGGCCAATGTGATGAAACGTATCCAGGCCGTGCGGGAGTCACGCTATGAATTGATGCGTGGTTTTTTTCGCGGAGCAACGGACCAGGACGACGAACTGGATGAGGAAGTCCAGCCGCGCTTATCCTCCGTCCTGGTCGGGCCGGACTCTTCAGCGATCGGCAGAACCCTGGCGGACCTCGAACTCGAAGACCTGTCCGTCGACGTGGTGGCAGTGAGGCGGCGTGGCATCAAAGGCCTGGATCCGCAGCCGGAAACCCTGCTGGAACCCGGCGATGTGCTGGTGCTGAGGGGAACGGCAGCGGATTTGGCGGCGACTGAAATTCGCTTGTTGCAGGGATAAGAAAAGCCCGGCGGTGCCGGGCCTTGTTCAAACCTTATCCGGAATCAGAACAGAATGGCGGCGCCGCAGTTGGCTTCCCCTGAGCCGGCCTTCCAGACCCCGGCGGTTGCCCCGCTGGTTGCCGTGTCATAACAGCTATCGTCTACGGGATGTGTAGTGTCGGTAATGGGATAGCCGGAAAAGCGCATGATGCCAGTCGTGGCCTTGCCGTCGTCGATCTTGCGGTCGACCTCCGCGAGCACTTCCACCGGCACCTGTTTGCCGGTCTTCAGGTTGTGGCGGGGCGTCGGCGTCCCCACGTATTCACTGTCATAGATCAGCTGGATATAGGCATTCCACGCGTTTTTTGGCGTGCTTGTATCGCTATCCGCTGCGGCACCGCGAACATAAACATAGGAGCCGGTGATGAAGCCTGCGTGCGACAGATGGTCCCAGACGGCCACTGATTCTTCTGGTGGCTTAATCTGGCCGTCGCCGTCGCCGTTAAACGTTACTCCGGCTGTCTCCCCCGGTATCAAGGTGTCGGCCTGGCTGAAATCCCCTGGCAGCGCCCGATAGCGGTCCTGAAAGCCATAAAAAGCGGCCTTGACCCCGTCCACCTGGCTGATGAGATTGCGCACCCTGGCGCTGTTGATCAGCGACTGGCCTTGCAGAATGCCGCCGAGCAGCAGGCCGATGATGACCAGCACGATGGCGATTTCAATGAGGGTAAAACCCTGCTGTTTGCGTAAGGACATGGGGGCTCCTTGGGATCGATCGTTCCACCCCCTTGCAAGTTGCATGCCAGGTGCGCTGCTCAATGCGGGTCACGGAATGTAGTTAAGCGCATGAATCCATTGCAATTTACCTGGCCCGATGCGGCGTACAGGGCGAAATGGGCGGTACGGGTGACGAAAAAATGGCGCCGACGCCGAGGCGTCGTCATTTCGCGGTTGAATCAATCCGTTTAAGCAGAAAGGCAATTTCCCGCGGATCCTTGACTGCGCCGCTGTCCAGCAGCCCGCCCAGCAGCACACGGGCCTGTTCTTCTTCTCCCAGGTCGGCCGACAGCAGGACGGACATCTGCCGGGCCCATGCCGGTGCGCTGTTCACGCGCGACAAGTCCTTCGCATAACTCATCGCCAGATTCATGTCCTTCAGTCCATGGCGCGCAATGAATGCCGCATGGGCCAAAAACGGCCAGCGCGATTCAGGCGCGAGCAGAAATTGCTGATGCACAAAGTCGAGCATCAGTCGCTGGCGGCCGGGATCGGGAACCTGGGAATAAACCTGGGTGGCGGCCAGCAACAGGTTGCGGTTGTCGGGATCCAGATCCAGCGCCGCGCGCATCCACTGCGAGAGCCGCGTGTAGTCAAGTGAGGCGAAGGGCAGGCTGACACCCGGCTGTTCGTCCAGGGAAAACAACCGGAGCATGAGCCATTGGCTGGCAAGCGCGTGCTCGCCGAAATCCACAATGCGAACCCAGGCTGGGTCCGGTGCTGCAGGCAAGCTCCGGGCTTGGCCTGTCGGCGGAGGTTCGTAAAATTTCCAGCCTGCCTGCAATGCCAGGGCCAGCAGCAAAGTAACCCACAGCAGCCGAGCTTCAGGTTTGTTCATGGCGGCGATGCAAATCCAGGGCTGCGATGGCGAACAGCATGGCCAGGTAAATGGCAGTCTCGGCGAGGACAGGAGAGAGTCGACCGGAGCTCAACCCAACCAGCCAGTCGGCGCTGCCGAACAGGTCGAGCCGGGGCATCAGCCAGGCAATCGCCTCCAGCGGCCAGCGAACTGCGGCGCCGCCCGCGCCGGCGTATCCAGCCAAGGGGTTGCGGGCGAGCAGCAGGATGTTGCTCAGGCTATGTCCCAGGAGAAAGAAAATGCCCGCCGCAAGCGCTGCGCTGGTTACCTGGCGCATGGCCAGCGCAGCGGCGAGGGTAAAGGCGGCCAGGAGGCTCAGCTCGCAGCCGAGGCCCACGACCCAGACCAACAATTGCCGGCCGGCACCGTTGGCCATCAGCAGCAGGCCGGCTCCCAGCGCCATGATTGCCGCACCCATCACATAGCCCAGCAGGCGGCCGGCGATCAACAAAGGGATGGGCAGGCCAGCGGCCAGGATCATGTCGCGCCCCTGCTCCTCGGTTTCGCGGTTGACCGCTGCGGCCACATGCAGGATGACCAGCGCGGCGAGCAGGGCCCTCAGCATGGCGGCCAGGATGATGATGCGGGTACGGCCCGAATCGGTGAGCACCAACTGACCGACGAACAGGGCGGCGCCCATGCTCAAGGCCAGCGCCAGTCCATATATCAGCCAGAACCTGTTGTGCAGGCTTTCGCGCCACATGGCGCGGGCAATGGTCAGAATGGCGGACATGGGCTCAATTTACGGAAGAAAGATGGCCGACAGTATAGCCAGAGACCCTGCGGTTCATGGAGAATGGCCGCAAGCATGCCGCCTTCTTCCTTCCAAATAGAACCACGTTGAACCTGCTCCCCCCATTCAGTTACATGCTGGCCTCAGCGCCTTCCCTGCGCTGGTTGAGCCTGGCGCTGCTCAGCCTGCATCTGGCGGTGGTGCTGGATCAGGGGGTAGCGTGGTCGCGGGCTTTTCTACTGGCCCACTATGGCTTTTTTCTGCTTTGGCAGCCTTTTTTTCGGGGCGAGCAAAAGCTCGATCTGCGCCAGGCGCTGCCCGTTTTTGCTGTCGCCGCGCTGCTGGTTCTTGCGCCGGGCTGGTGGGTGCTCGGCCTGTGGGTGGCGGTGCTGGTCGGATTGACCGGTGCGGTGGTGGCGGGAGTATCAGGCAAGAGGCAGCGCTTCATGTATCTGGTTGCACTGGCCTATTTGATGGCCTTGCTGCTGGTCTGGATATTGCCCAAGACCCTGCCGGCCACCCAGTTGCCCATGGCCTTGGTTGAGGCCGTGCGCTGGGGCTTGCTGCCCCTGCCCTTGCTGATCCTGTTCAAGGGCGGTAGGGGGCTGCGCCAGCCGGGTTCGGTGCTTGATCTGTTTTATGGCGTCATGGCCTTTTTGATTGTGGTGGTGCTGGCCTTGGGGGCGTTCACCGTGGTGGCTACCACCCAGACGACTTATGTGCTGGCCTTGACCGAGACCTTGATCGGGATGGCCGTGCTTCTTGTGACCCTCAGTCTGATATGGAACCCCAGTGCCGGATTTTCCGGCATGGGGCAGCTCATGTCCCGCTACCTGCTGTCGGTGGGGCTGCCGTTTGAGGACTGGGCGCGCAAGCTGGCGGTTCAGGCCGAGCGCGAACGCGACCCGGAAACCTTCGTCATTGATGCGCTGCACGAGCTGGATGAGCTGGACTGGGTGCAGGGGGTGGACTGGCGAACCGTGCGGGGAGACGGTCGGGTCGGGAACGAGGGCGTGCATCACGCGACCCATGCGTTTCACGGGCTGACACTGACCTGGCATACAAACCGGCCTCTGCTTCCCGCGCTTACCCTGCATGTCCGCCTGCTGTCTCAACTGCTGGGGTATTTCTACGCCAGCAAGCTGCGCGAGCAGACCCTGCGGGACAACGCCTACACGCAGGCCATCTTCGATACCGGCGCACGCTTGACCCACGATGTGAAGAACATACTGCAGTCACTTAGAGCACTGATGGCAGCCGCAAAAGCCAGCGGACCGGAAGACGCGGATCGTCTGCAGCAACTGCTCAAGCGGCAACTGCCGCAAATGGCCCAGCGCCTCCAAAATACCGTGGACAAGTTGCGCCAGCCCTCAGAACTGGATCACCAAGTCCAGTCCGTGGCAGATTGGTGGGAGGCATTGAAGTCACGCTATGCTCAGGATCAGATCTTGTTTGAACCCTCCCAACTGGAGGCTGACGCGAATTTGCCGCAGGACCTGTTCGACAGCGTGGCGGACAACCTGCTCACCAATGCCCTGCGCAAGCGCCGCGAGCAGGCCGACGTGCAGGTCAAAGTGATGCTTGACGTTGAGCCCGTACTGGCGCTGCGCGTGGAAGACAGCGGCCAGCCGGCTCCCGAGCATGTCGCTCGCAATCTGTTCCAGGCGCCGGTGACGTCAGATCACGGATTGGGCGTGGGCCTGTTCCAGGCCGCCCGGCAGGCGGCCCGGTCGGGCTATGAACTGGTGATGGAAGAGAACCGGGCGGGTGCGGTGAGGATTGCGCTTAGGGCAAAAGCAGTCTGAATCAGGGGCAGCCGCCCGCGGGGCAGACCCGGTTTACTAAGGCCGGCCAGGACAGCCAAGTCAGCAGATCGTCGAACTGACCGCCCGAGCTGCTTGCTTCGGCGGGTGGGTGGCTTACATAGCCGCGGTAATTGTTGCTGCCGCCATAAACGGCGTTCTGGTATTCGTCAGGCGAGCTGGTCTGGTCCGGATTGGATCCCCATGTCTTATTGTTGGCACTGAACGCGCCCTGACCATTCGGTCCATAGGACATGATTGTGGCGGGAGCCTGAATGGCGAGGTAAGGCGACGGACTTGGAGGGGGATTTGGCGCCGGCAGGGGACAGCCAGACGAATTGCAAACGTAAAGTTCACCGGCGACAGGACTTTCTGGCTTGGGAGGCAATGTGGTGCTAAACCCCACGTTGACGTCGGCGTAGGGAAGATAAACGTCGTAGGCATAGCGACTTCCCCAGGCATCGGTTTCCGGCAGGTTCAGGGTGACCCAGGGTAACCAGCCAGGATGGTTGTTGTTGCCATTTGAACTGGTAGCGATTGCACAAACGTTGGTAGTGGCGTCGCGGTCTTCCTGACCGTCACCTGTGATGTCGGGGCATGGCAAATAGTGGCGTGGTTGCAGAGTGAGGGTTGCTGTGCCCGTGGTGGTAAGGGTAGGGCATAGCGATGGAGAGCAGGTCGAAGTAGGGTCAAGTATAGTGCCCGTATAGACGCACGTGCACGTCCTGGTGGTGTGGCTCATTGCATACCCAATCAGTGCATCCTGAATGGTCGCCATTGAATTACGGGTTTCAGCGACGCGGCGAGTCTCAATGCTGGTCGTCAACGGCACCAGAACTCCGGCCGCGAGTATCGTCAGCACCAGCATTACGATCGCCAGTTCGATAAGGGTAAAGCCCTGCTGTTGCCGCTTCATGGTGCCGATTCGCGAATGATCTGGTGGGGTTCGTAAATTCTGCCGTTGGCTACTGACTGGCCCGGCTCGAGGAACTGGCCCTTGAACAGCGGTGGGGCAGCGGACCCGTCCACCGGACGACCGTTGATCCAGCGGGTGTTGCGTCTGTCGCTGCGCAGCACTACGCCGTCGTAGGTCATGGTTGGGGGCCTGGTTCGCGGCCGCGAGACATCGCTTTCGGTGACATGGTTCAAGCGCGCGTGCTCCAGCCCGGCCCGCTGTTCCTCGGTGTAGAACAATCGCCCTTCGGCGCTTGCCGGAGGCACAAACAGCACCAGCAGGAGAAGGCAGGCCGGCTTGCTCATGTGGGCGCTTTCAGGGTGTACCAGAGCAGGTCGCATTCTGCCTCAAGGCCGGGTTGATTGGCCATGGAGGGCGGCAGTGGGCCGTTGCGGGTGACGGTGCAGGATCTCGCCCGCATCAGGCCGGCCGGGTGGGACTGGAAAGCCTTGAGAAAACGGCTCAGGTCGTCTTCCACCAGGATCGGCATTTTGACATGAGCAATGGTCTGCATGAGCGGCAAGCCCTGGGCAACATTGGGCGGGACCGGCTCAGGGGCAGACAACGTGTATTCAAGGCCGTAAAGTCGATTGTCCCGGTTGGCATTGGTGACGGCCTCAAGCCAGGCCAGGCGCTGGTTTGTATTAGTGAATCCGCGGCGTTCCAGCGTCTGCCAGGCGTCCAGATTGTCCTCGATAGTATGGCGCTCGGAGCCGCTCTTGAGCAGTCGCGCCTGTGCTGCGTTGGATGCGAACTCGACGCGTTCCTTTTCTGCCCGTGCTTTCTCTGCCTGAGCGGAAGTCCAGGCCCAAAGCCCCAGCGCCAGGACAAGCGACACTGCCAGGAAGATCAGGGAACCGCTCAGGGCGCGCAAATTCAGGGCTTTCATGGCATTGCCCGTTGATAGTTGAGGCTCAGGCGGAAGCGTGCTTCGCCCGGACTTGCGTTACTCAGCGTGGAGCCGGAAATCGTACTGGCCTTTTCCGCGCTGACCGGGCCTTCAATCAGGTTGACCAAACTCACACCCGGCAGCGCCGACAAAGTGGCCATAAAGCTATTGATCTGCTCCACCGCTACCCGGTAATTGCCATCAAAAGGCGACACCTGAGCGCGAATTTCCAGGTGGTCTCCCTGGCCCTGGCCCGCTGCCAGCCTGTCCACCCAGCTAAGGTTTTGCAAGACGATCAGAGGGTGTTGATCGAGGGCCTGGGACAGTATCGCGAAGGCGTCTTCCGGGCTGCGCGGGCCGGACTCCAGAGTGTGCGCTATCTGTACGGCCTGTCGAAGCATGTCCGGCGGAATCGTGATGCGCGGATACTGCTTAAGGGTTTCCTGGTAGAGCGTTTCATCACGGGCCAGGTTCTGCATCAGGTTCTGCGCGTCGGATTTGTATTGGTTGGCTTCCATCCACTGGGCGCCGGCGGCGGCAGCCCCTCCCAGCAGACAGGTCAAGGCTGTGCCGTTGAGCAGGCGACGCACCCTGTGGAGCTGAAAGCCGCGCCGTAGCTGATGCGGCGCCAGATTGAAGGCTGGCGGCTCGCCGACTTGGGCGGCCAGGAGGGCGATGCCCGGCGCCGCCAGCAGAAACTCTTCCGGCACGTGCAGTGCCTGCGCTACCCGTGCTGGATCGATAAGTCGGGCGTCGAACAGCGGGTCCGCATTGAGCGAAGCCAATGTGGGTGCCAGATCGTGTTCCTGGTCCAGCAGATAGATGGCGCAGCGCGCTTCGCGCGGAATGATCCGCTGGCTGGTCAAATAGAGGAGGGTTTTGGAAACTTCGTCCGCATAGTTGATCTCCCCGCGCTCGCCCGCGGTGAGCCGGGAAAAGCGCAGCAAACCGTCCTGAAAGTAGGACAGCCTCAGCCCCGCACTCAGCCGGCTTACCAGCATAACCTGAGGGTCCCGGATCTTCAGCCGGTTAAGCAGAGCCTGGGCCGCGCTCGAAATCAGAGTGACCCCCGCCAGCGGAAATCCTGCCGACTGAATGACGGACAGCCAGGGGGTCAGCCAGTCGCTGTCGCTCAGGGCGGTGAAAAGAAAGTGGTCATCACGGCGCCCCCCCGCTGCACGGCCCTGCCGCCACGCGGTGCAGAAGGGCTGTCCCCGGTAGAGTTGCCGAAGCTTGCGTTCCAGCATCTCCTGGCGGGATTTTCCCCATACATGAGGCAGGGACTCGAGCCGGTAATCCTCGTCCACGCTGTCCACCAGCAACCAGACAGGCCGGGCAGTCTGGTTCAGCAGGATCCGGCCGAACGCGGCTGGGCCGGCTTCATCTCCAGGCAATACACCCAGCCACTCGAGCTTGCGCGTCCGGCCCTTGAGTATGGCGCCACCGCGCGGGCTGAGATAAACCAGAAGTTGGGTTTCGGCCAGCATCTTAAGTGGGGAGATGGGTTGCGAGGTTGTAGACCGGTATCAGCACCGAAAGGGCAAAGAACCCCAGGATGCTGGCCAGAATCACAGTAAGGATGGGACCGAGCATGGTCAGCCCGCGGTCGACGGCTTCTTCCACTTCCCGGTTGTAAAAATAGGTCACGTTGTCCAAAGCCAGATCCAGCGCCCCGGTGCTTTCTCCCACTCGCACCATGCGGATGACCAGCGGCGGGAAGACCCCCAGGTTGCGGAAACTCTCGGTCAGTCCGCGGCCCTCGGAAATCTGCTGGCCGGCGCGGCGGATGCTGGCAGACACGACGCGGTTGCCGACGATATCCTCCCCCGTTTTCATCGCTTCCAGCACCGATACGCCCGAGCGGTACATGAGCGACAGGTAATTGGCGAACCGGGCCAGGATAAGTTTGCGGATCACCTGTCCCAGGAAGGGCAGCCTCAATTGCGTGTCATCCCACCACCAGCGGCCTTTTTCAGTGTGACGCGCCCAGCCCCAAAGAGCGGAGCCTGTTGCCATCAGCAGGATCAAGACCTGCCACCAGTAGGCACGGAGAACACGCGCCAGGTTGAACATGAAGCTGGTGTAGGCGGGGATTTCCACTCGCGCGGTTTTCAGGAAAGGCTCGAACTGGGGCACCAGATAGCCGATCAGCACGCCGATCAGGGCCAGCACAAAGACGCTGACAAAGGCCGGGTACACCATAAGGCGGCGCGCCTTGTCCGTGGTTTCGTCCTGCCATTTCAGGGTGTGGGCCAGATTCTTGAACACCGTGTCCATACGCCCGGTCTGTTCACCGGCCCGAACTACATGGACAAGCACCGGGGCGAATACCGCCGGATGGGAGGCCAGCGCCTGGGACAGGACCTTGCCTCCTTCGAGGTCTTCCAGCAGCGCGGTGAGGATGTCGCGAAAGGCCCGGTTGTCCATGCTGTCGCGCAGATCACGCAAACCATCCAGCAGAGGGATCCCGGCCCGGGTGATCTGTTCCAGATGAAAACAGAAGGTGATCAGGTCGCGCCGGGTGATGCGCTCGCGGCTGTGGCGCTGCCCATGCATCAAGGGCCGCAGGGTGACCAGATCCAGTCCCATGCGCTTGAGTCGCAGTTCCAGATCCACATCATTGACTGCTGACAAGGTGCCGCGCAGGTTTCGCCCGGTTTGGTCCACGGCGCGGTAGCGATAGAAAGGCATGCTTATATTTTGCCGGTCAGATCCACCACGCGCGATACCTCCGCCAAAGACGTAACCCCTTCCAGCACGCGCCGGATGCCATCTTCCGCCAAGGGACGATAGCCTCGCTCCATGGCGGACCTGCGAATCTCATGCAGGCCGGCGCTACGGGCGACCACCTCGTCCAATTCGCTATCCATGCGCAGCAGTTCGATCAGGGCAATGCGGCCACGATAACCTTTTCCGTTGCAGGCCGGGCAACCGGCAGACTGGAAGATTCTCGGTTGCCCAGCTTCATGCCATCCCAGAATTCGGGCTTCAGCGTCATCCGGTGTATAGGCTTGTTTGCATTGCGGACACAAACGCCGGGCCAAGCGCTGCGCGACCACTCCGATGATGTTGCCAGCCAGGATGCCGGGCTGAATGCCAATGTCCAGCAGTCTTGGAAACACCCCCAGCGCTGAGTTGGTGTGCAGGGTGGTGAACACCTGATGGCCGGTCATGGCCGCCCGGAACGCCATTTCGGCGGTTTCCCTGTCACGCACTTCGCCCACCAGAATGATGTCCGGATCCTGCCGCATGATGGAGCGTATGCCGTTGGCAAAATCCAGTTTGAGCGTTTCGTTGACCGAGGTTTGACGCATCAGGGTGACCGGATATTCCACCGGGTCTTCCAGGGTCATGATGTTGACGTTCTCGGTGTTGAGGTGGGAGAGCATGGAATACAGGGTGGTGGTCTTGCCTGATCCGGTTGGCCCGGTGACCACCAGTATTCCCTCGGGTCTGGCCATCATCAGTTGAAGCTGCTGCAATGCCTCGCTGGTAAAGCCCATTCCGTCGAGGGGGAGGATGGATTTTTCCCGGTCGAGAATTCGCAGAACGATATTTTCTCCATGTATGCCTGGCTGGCAAGACACGCGAAAGTCAATGGGCCGGCCGTTCAGCGTCAGCGACATGCGGCCGTCCTGTGGCGCCCGGGTTTCGGCGATGTTCATGCCGCACATGACTTTGAGCCGCACCGCGATGCCGGGCCAGTAGGTCTTGTGCAGGCTGCGAATTTGTTCCAGCACTCCGTCGATGCGGTAGCGGATGCGCAGGAAGGCGTGTTCCGGTTCAAAGTGGATGTCGGATGCGTTGCGCTTGACCGCATCCACCAGCAGCGCGCCCACCAGACGAACCACGGGCTGGGTGTAGCCGTCCGCCTCGTTGCCCAGGCTCTGGTAGTCCACTTCGCCGGTTTCGATTTCCCGCAGAATGCCGTCCAGCGACAGATCAAACCCATAGAACAGATCGGTGAATTCCAGCAGTTGCGCCTCACCGGCCAGCAGTGTGTCGATCTCGATATGGCCGCCCAAGGAGGCATTAAGCTGATCAAGCGCGATCACGTTGAACATGTCGGTGGTGGCGACGGTCAGCGCGTTGCGTTCGTTGTCGTAGGCGATGGGCAACAGGCGGTGCTTGCGGGAGAAATCTTCCGGCACCATATTGAGTGCTTCCGGATCGGCCACAACCTGCGCCAGATCAATGCTCCGGCTGCCCATCATATGGGCCATCTGATCGCGGATGACGGATTCGGTCACAAAGCCCAAGGCAACCAGCTGGCGGCCGATGGGCAGGCCGGTAAGTTTCTGCTCCTTGAGCGAGATGCGCAGTTGATCGACGGTGATGAGTCCCTGGGCCACCAGGGATTCGCCCATGCGGAGTTTTCTTCTCCGCTCCATCTTAATGGCTCGTAAGCTGCTGAATACGGGCTTCCGCCAGGCTGCGTTTGAAACGGCTTTCCGGAGTGGCCAGCTTGAGGGCGAACTCGTAGTTGCGCAGCGCGGCATCGTGCTGTTGCAGATGATCAAGGCTGACCGCCAGATTGAAGGCGTAATCCCCGTTAGCGGGTTCGCGCTTGAATGCATCGAAGTACGCCGCCTCGGCATCGGACCAGCGTTTCTGGTCGGCATAGAGATTGCCGAGGGCGTAATACAGGTAAGCGCTGGGGCCTTGCTGGATTTGCGTCTTCAATTGCGACTCGGCTGCCGCGTTGTCGGTCGTCCCCAGTGTGTCCAGCAGGGCGGCTTGGGCAGTGGCGTTACGCGGATCCACGTCGAGGACTTGCTGGTAGAGGCGGATGCCCTCTGCCGGGCGGCCTTGAAGCACGGCAATCGCAGCCAGCCCGAGCAAGGCGTCCGGATTTTTTTCGCGGAGGACGACGCGGCTATAGAGCTGGCGAGCTTTATCCAGATCGCCCGTCCGATAGGCTTGATAGGCGGCTTCCAGTTCGGCCGGTGGGACAGTGCCCTGCAGGGTCGGCAGCACTTGCCGAGCGGGAGCGACGGCTGGAGGTCTTCTGGCCAGAGAGCGGGGGGGGCCATGGGCGGATGCCATGACGTGTGCGAGAGGTACAGGACTGCGTGGCGCGCTGGCCAGATTTGATGTGGGTGCAGCGGAAACAGGCGCCCTGGGGAGATCCACCGGCGCAATCAGCGCAGGCTCCGTAGCAGGGGAAGGTTGTGCGGGTTGCGCAGGCCTCGGGGTTTGAGGGAGGCGTGCGAGTGTGCCGGGCTGGCCGATGGCCAGATAGACATAGATGCCATAGCCGATGGCGACCAGCAGGGCGATCAGCGCGGCCGCAGGCACCAGGTCCAAACGAGGCAATTCCCATCGCGCGCCGGGGCGTCCGGCGGCCGCGCCGGCAGGTGTCTCATTGTCATTGGGCTGCACCCATTCGCGCCGTACCGAGAATGGCGTGTCCATTGGCTCAAGATCCAGATTGGGATCCCCCCCGTTGGGTTTGCCGGCCCCCTGCTCGGCCTGTTTAAGGGCTTTGAGCAGCAGACTCATGGTGCCGTCATCGCCGAGGTGGGCAGAAGTCGCTCGAAGCGACGCCGGTCATCATTCGACAGCTGGCCATCTGCCACAATCGTCGGACGCAGGAAGATGACCAGTTCAGTCTGGCTGTTCTTGTGTTCCTGCTGGCCAAACAGGGCGCCGATCCCTTCCGCCCTCGACAGCACCGGCAAGCCATCGCGAGTATTGCTGAGGTCATCCTGGATCAGGCCGCCCAGCATCACGGTTTGCCCGCTACGCACCTGTAGCAGGGATTCCATCTCGCGCACCTGGATGATCGGAACCAGATTAGTGATGTTGAAGGTGCTGAGTCCGTTTCCTTTTAGTTGTGGGTTTGGATCCGCTGCGTCCCCCACCTTGCGGGTGATGGTGGGCCGGACAGTCAGGCTTATCTTGCCGTTGGCGCTGATCTGCGGCGTTACCGACATGACCACCCCGACCGGAATAGTGTGTGCAGTCGTGGAGATTGCAGGCGGGATGGTGCTTGAGTTAGTCACGACGCCCTGCTGGACATCCACAGAAAAATACACCAGGTTGTCGACGACCTTGAGCAGGGCCGTCTGGTTGTTCAGCGCCATCAACTGAGGGCTGGAGAGTACCTTGGTTTTGCCGAAGGATTCCAGGAGATCGATGGCGGCCTTGAAACCGTTGCTGCCGTTGTAGGTGGCTTCAATCCAGGGCGTCAATGACCCCGCCAGCGCGTTGGAACCGCCGCCGACCGTAGTGATCTGCCACCCGACCGCGCCTTGCAGCGCTCGCGTCCAGTCGACTCCGGCGTGGTATTGATTGTTAAGGGTGACCTCGACGATGGTCGCCTCAATCATCACCTGGCGCTGGCTGGCGCTTGAGATCTTGTCGAGGAATTCCTGGATCAGATGCTGCTGGCGCTCGTTGGCGAACACCGAGACGATTCCCGCCACCGCGTTGACGATGACCTCGCGTTCACTGTCGCCAGGCTGTGGCGGCGCGCTCTGCTGAATGGCAGCACGAACCGGTTCCTGGATTCTCGCTGAAGAAAGTGCGGCCTTGTCGCTATCCCTGAATTCGACCTGGACCCGATTGGCTTCCGCAATGGCGGCGCGTTCCTCCGCTTTCTTCTGTTCAGCCTTCGTGGCATACAGAATGTTGACGATGTTGTCCTTGAGCACGGCCCAGTAGTCGTTGCTGGAGGTGGTAGTGACACTGGTATTAGAGTTGTTTCCTCCTGCACCTGTGGCCCCGCCCGATGTTGCGATGCCGCTTCCGGTCGCTGCAATCTGCGACGCGACGCCTATGGTGGAATTCGTGTTGCGCGACAGATTGACGTAATCGACCTTGTAGGTTTTCAGGTATGGCGTATCCGGCATGATACTGATGGTGTTGCCTTCCATCACGTAACGCAGATCGGCCTGCCTTGCAATGCGATCAAGAATCGCAGCGAGCGGCTCGTTGACCGCATTCAATGAGATATGCCCGGTGATGCCCGGGTTGATATCTATATTCTGTTTGGTGTCGCGGGCGATGGAGAACAGCAAGTCTTTCACCGGCACATCATTGACCACAATGGTGTAGGTTGGGGTGGCAAGGTCGGGCCGCGGAACCGGTACATAAGGCGCGGCTCTTACCGGCTCCGGCGGGGGCGCTTCCGCCTTGCCGGTGCTGGTCTCCTGCAGGATGTGGGCGGGCGATGGCGGTATGGCCTCGAATGGCGCGCAAGCGCTCAGCACGAGACAACCCAGAGCAAGGACAGGGCCGCCGGGGATCTTTTTCATCCGGCCAGACAGGGTGAATGGGACCGAATTTTTCATGAACATCCACCAATCGGGAAGAGGGGGATACCACCTAAAGAACGCGTTCACGATGGATCCTTTTGCGTCGGATTGGCCGGAGTTCGGCGAATCGTCCCCACCGAACGCACAAAGGCGCCGCCCGCATGCGGCACCTGCGCGATGCCAATCAAGGCACCTTCTGCCGGGGCTCGCTTGCTGACTTTACCTTCCACAACCGTCCGCCCCTCTGCATGCCCCGACGCGGCAGGAAAAATTCGCAACGACCGGGAGATGTCCAAGTCGGCTAAACCCTTTAGTAAGCCGGAAGCGTCGGCAGCTTCTCTAGTGGTGTTGGACTGAATCACAAAGGCGCCGAGCGTGACATTGCCGAGCCGGGGCAGGACTTCTGTGGCCAAATCCTGTGGGGGCAATGCCAGCGTGGGAACGGCAGGGGGCGAATCTGGTGCGAACAGGGTTGCTGGTGTAAGCCTGCGCGAGGCCTGCGCAAGGGCAGGGATCTTATCCAGACCCAACCAGGCCAGGTACGCCATTAGCCCCAGACCTGCCGCCACGCCCACCATCACCCAAGTCCAGTTCGTCTTGCCACGGGCGGGGGCCCGGGTGAGTTCAGCATCATTGGCGGCTGCATCCACATGGGCAAGGGACAAGTCGTGGGTCCGATCGCCATAGGCCGCCAGCAGGGTCTTGTCGGCAAGAATATTGATGCGCCGGCTGAGCCCGCTCGAAAAGCGGGTGATGGCCTGGATGGTCTTGGCGTTGAACAAGTCCGGACCGCGGTAGCCGGCGGCTGCCAGGCGAGTCCGCAGGTAGGCTGGTACAGTTTCCGCCGGCAGCGGGTTCAGGCGCAGGCTCAGGGTAATGCGATCTTTGAACTGACGGATTCGCGGATTGGCCAGCAATGCATCCAGTTCAGGCTGTCCAAACAGGATGATCTGCAGCAGCTTGTCGCGGGCGGTCTCCAGATTGGTCAGCAGGCGCAGGAATTCGAGGCTCTCCAGCGTCATTCCCTGGGCTTCCTCGACCAGGACTACCACCCGGCGCCTTTGCAGGTGCTTGTCCATTAGCATGCGGTTTAGCTGGTCCAGCATGGCCTGACGGCTTGAACCGGGCACCGGATCTGAGCCCAGGTCGATCAGCAGGGCGGCGAGGATCTCATCCGGCGACAGGCTGGGGTTGGCCAGATAAAGGCTGTCCACCGTAGCAGGAAGGCGCGTCAGCAACATGCGCAGCAACATCGTCTTGCCGCTGCCCACTTCGCCTACCACCTTGATCAGTCCCTCCCCGTGGCTCAGGGCATAAATCAGAGCGTCAAGAATTTCCCCCCGCTGGGCTCCGGGGAACCAGAAGTCCGTATCAGGGGTGATGCGGAAGGGAGCGGCTTTCAGCCCGAAGAATTCCAGGTACATCTAGGGAACCTCTGAAGAAGCCCCGCATGGGCCGCGCAGGGGCTTGGCGGGACGAGATGCACGAAACGCCGCGCAGGTCGTAGTCATTCTACAATGCCAAGCGGCGCGACACAGCAGCTCGCCCGCCAATCCCCTGCCCTGCGGGTTTGCACGAAAGATGCCCATCTGCGTTGTTACGCTTCTCGGCTTCGTACATCAAGTACGACATTCGTCGCGCGCCTTGCATTTGAGCATTTATCGTGTGAACGCGACCCATGATGGACTTCTTCAGAGGTTCCTTAGGCCGGTTTCATTCACTGCCGTATGTCTGCATCCGGCTGTAAAGCGTGGTTCGATTGATCCCCAGCATTTTTGCGGCCTGGGAAAGATTGCCGTTGGTCATGTTGAGCGCAGCCTCCACGTAGGCCTTTTCCCACTGCCGCATGGTGGCGTCCAGATTGAAATTAGCCAGGGTCTGCAACTGCTTGCGGGCGGTATCAATCAGCGCCTTGGCGTCATTGGCCATGGGAATTTCCTGCGGATAAGCCAGGTCCGTGTCCAGTTCCGCTTCCAACTGGTCCACGCTCACGGTCATGCCGGGATATTTCGTGGTAAGCCGGATGACGATGTTGCGCAGCTCCCGCACGTTGCCGGGAAAGTGGTAGTCCGACCAGATTTGGCTGGATCGCTCATCCAGATGGAACGGTTTGCAATGGGCTTCGCGAGCGTAGAAATCACGGAAATGGTCGAGCAGGCGGACCTTGTCCTGACCCATTTCGCGCAAGCATGGCACCGAAATGCCGAAGACGGACAGGCGATGATACAGGTCGGCGCGGAAGCGTCCCGCCTTGATTTCTGCGCGCAGGTCCCGGTTGGTGGCGGCAACTACACGGGCGTTGGAAAAACGCGGCTGGGTTTCGCCCACGCGCTGGTATTCTCCGTTTTCCATCACCCGCAGCAACTTAGCCTGGAGCTCCAGCGGCAGTTCGCCGATTTCATCCAGAAACAGGGTGCCGTTCTCGGCCTCTTCAAAATAACCGGGGCGTGAGTTGGTTGCGCCGGTAAACGCGCCTTTGGCGTAACCAAACAAGGTGGGTTCCACCAGGTTGGGCGATATCGCGGCACAGTTCAGGGCCAGATATGGTTTGGCTGAACGGGGGGAAAGCAGGTGCAAACCCGAAGCCACCTTTTCCTTGCCGCTGCCGGATTCGCCTTCGATCAGGACCGGGAACGGCGCTGCCGCATATTGCTGGATTTGCCGACGCAGTTTGTCCATTACCGGGCTTTCCCCGACGATGCCGGATTCCTTGGTGGCGGGCGCCGCCTTGTCGGCGCTGCGTTCCGCATCCTGAATCATCAGCGCGCTGAACAGCATGGACTTGAGCCTGTCTGGCTCGCAGGGCTTGGCAACGAAATCGATCGCCCCTAGGGCGCGAGCATGACGGGCGTTGGCTTCGTCGCTCTGGCCGGACAGAACAAGTATCTTGATGCTGGGGGAAATGCCCAGTAAATCAGAGATCAGGGCAAAGCCTTCATCCGGTTTGTGAGGCTGGGGAGGCAAACCGAGATCCACCAGGGCCAACTGCGGTGGGATATCCATCTGGGTCAGCACGCTTTTGACCTGGGCTCGCGAATCCGCAGCGATGACTTCAAAGTCCTTGCCCAGGACGAAACTCAGGGTGTCCGAAATCAAAGGATCGTCATCAACAATCAGCAGAACCGGTTTTTCGGCTTGAGCCACAATTTCTCCTCAGTTTGGTCGCGCGGACTACACCTTTCGTTTATCGACATCTATTGGCTCAGGATTTACAGATCCTCTGTCATTTTTTCGACATTGTGCCAGAGCGGCACCGAATTTCAATTAGTTCCCTGTCGGATATGATGCAAGAAGGCCAACTCGAGCGTTTCCTGCCGGGCCTGCTGGCAACAATCTATTGGGGATCCGTCGAAGCGGAGCTGCCCAGCGTGAAGAATGAGCAGTCGCGCGACCAAATGATCCATGCCTTCGAACAGGTGGGTGGAGAACAACAGGCAGCCTCCGCGTTGAACGTAAGCCGCCATCGCGGCGCGAAGCCCCTGCCGGGCTTCCGGGTCTAGCCCCGAAAAGGGTTCATCCATCAACAACAGCGGCCGATTCGTGGCCAGAACGGCGGCCAGGCCGAGTTTCTGGGCCGTTCCCTTGGAGAGCCTTCGAACTGGCCGGCGGAGCAGAGCTGGGTCCAGGTTGAGTGTCTGAAACAGCTCGCGGGAAGGCATCTGGCGCATCCCGCAAAGGCCCAGATAGTAATCAAGGTATTCGCGGCCAGTGAGGTAATGCGGTGGGCTGAACCGCTCGGGCAGAAAGGCCAGTTGCCGGCGGCGACGCAGACCTGACACGGCGGAGCCGAATACGGCAACGGTTCCATGGTCGGGAATAAGCAAGCCTGCAAGACATCGCAACAACGTGGACTTACCTGCACCATTGCCTCCTGCCAGAGCCACGCACTGGGCCGCCCCCAAGGTAAGATCGATGGGACCCAGATTGAATTTTCCCAGGCAATGCCTAAGGGCTTCTGCTGTCAGGGGAGGGTGCGAAGGGGTAGACACCATCTAAAGTTGAGTTGTTTTGCCTGAATGAAAGCAGCTCGCTGGCCCCAACAGGAACAGGGAAGATTGACAGTGTCCCGGTAGCCTGGTGGGGCTCGGCATTATTTCCTCAATATTCATATTGCTTGACGCATTTGTGC
Organism: uncultured beta proteobacterium; assembly: GCA_963746955.1. GTDB lineage: Bacteria > Pseudomonadota > Gammaproteobacteria > Burkholderiales > Thiobacillaceae > DASQBT01. Next base: position 67,622 of record CAVVDR010000023.1, read on the forward strand.
TTTACTGCTTTTTCAGGGTCTAACCGCAATGGGACTATTTTATGCTGTCTTATCTCGAGATCCCGGCCCAGGAAGTTGAACGGGGCGTGATTATCTGGCTCCATGGCCTGGGGGCCGATGGTCGTGATCTTGAGCCAGTTGCGCGAATGCTGAGCTTGCCCGGCCTGCGGCATATCCTGCCCGATGCACCTGTCCGGCCAGTGACGATCAATGGCGGCTTGGCCATGCGGGCGTGGTATGACATCGCAGACGCAAATATTTCCGCCGGCACGGAAGACAGCGTGGGCATGATTGCATCGGCCGAAGCCGTTGCAGCGTTGGCGACCAGCAGGGTAAGACCTGGAACGCCCTGGCTAGTGATCGGATTCTCCCAGGGTGGCGTGATAGCTTTGATTCTGGGCTTGACACTGCTCAAAGATGTGGCGGGAATTGGTGTTCTGTCCGGCTACATGCCCAGTTTTCTGGAAAGCGAGCCTTGGCTTAATCCAGTCCTGTTCATGGCCCACGGCATCCAGGATTCGGTGATTTTGCCCGACTGGGGGCGGGCGTCCCGGGACCGGCTTGCGCCATCAGGGTCTTCAGTGATCTGGCGGGAATACCCGATGGCGCATGCCATCTGTCAGGAGGAAATTCAGGATCTGGCCAAATGGGCCCAGCATACCCTCGGCTTGTGAGGCAAAATCAAGTTCGGGAGTCGGTTTTCAGCAAGTCCACCAGCACCCGAACCCAGCCGTCTCCCCGTTCAACGGGCTGATTGAGCAGGATGGCTTGCCGCTCATTCTGATAATTTATTTCCAGGATGCCACGGTGTTGGTAATCGGCTGGATCCATGATCAGGCACGTCTTACCGCGCTCGTGGAGTGACAGGCGGATGGCCGCAACCGGCAGATCGGCGCCGACCGCATCGACGCCATCGACACTGTAACCTTCAGATTTCAGTCTCTTCCCATATAGCATGACAACTTCCGGTGTGCCGGGCAGGGTTTCAATTCCCACCAAACTTTCGCGTTCGCTCGTGCGCGACAAGCGCCGCAGGATCCCCAGCGCCCAATTTCCATCCCGGTTGGCCTGTATGGCGATAAGCGTGCCGACCCGCAACCAGTCTTTTTCACGCGTTTCCACGATCGCCCCGTAACCGCATTCGCTTTCGTCCTGTATGACCCAGCTTTCAATGCCTGTCGCAGCGCTGGGTAATTTCGAACTTGGGGAAGGACGCTCACGTGTGCGGTCGGTCACAAAGCCATAGACCTGAACATCGACCATTTCGTCATAGACCAGTTGCGGCGTGTAAATCCCGTCACCTTCACCCGTTGGATGACGCAGGCAGGCGATGATTCTGGGCAACCCATGGGCCAGGGACACCAGCTTCTTGACTGCCTTTCGGGGCTGGCGGCGCTGTTCCCGGCTCATCAGCGGCGACCATTGGCGGATCAGATGATCCAGCAGTTCCAAGGCCTCCGCGGTGCGCACATCCTCTGTCAGACCAAGAGCACTTGGCGGGCTGCCATCCTTCAGGGAGTCGCGCAATTCCCCCAAGTGCGCGACAAGTTCTTTGGTGGCCCAAAATCGGAAAGAGTTCTCATTGTCGGCATTGCGAATCCGACTTGGACCCCGATCAGCCGCCAGATCCACGTTGAACGTATGGTGATCGACATCTAGATGCTGGCTCATACTCAGAAAAATTGGAGTCCACTTGCCCAGCCACCGATCCACCAAGTCCAGTTGGCGCGGGTAGAGGGTGCCTGCATGAGCCTGCTGTAGCATCAGGCAACGAAGATATTCGGTTTCGCAGGTAGTGGCTTGACTGTCTGTCGGGTACGCATGCAGTGGGGTTTGGTGAAACCCCCCCGCTTCCGCCACTTTATACAGGTTATGAAACCGCAGCCAGAGTTTGTTACCCGGTCGCTGATACCGAATGTTCCGCCATTTCATCAGTGCGCCAAAGGTTCTCATCAGGCGCAGACTAAGTTTGGGGAGGTGGGGCGTGAGCCAGCCATTGGAGTGTGGCTGGCGCATGTACAGGATAAAAGCGTGGTAGGAACGCGCAGTTTCCCACAGCAAGTTGTAGATCTCATTCCACAGTTGGCCTTCCATGCTGTGGGTCATTCGGGCGTTGCGCAGGTACTGGCGCGCCAGGGTGTCGGCCAGATCCTGGGCTCTTTCGTCAAGCAGCATTAAGACCTCAAGCCGAGACTTGGATAGTTCTGTCAACTCTTCATTGAACTGCCTGATTTCCTTAAGAATGGCAGCGTGGGCCTTGAGTGCGTCCCCGACAGGAAGATGCTCCAGCCACAGAGTGGCAAGGCGAGGGCTGGAAAGAGGCCCATTTTCTAGCGGTTCTTCAACCGGTTCTGAAGAGAACAGTCCCCGTAACTTGTGCTTGAAAGTGCTGGAAAATTTACCCATGAACGATCTTGTCTCTAGTTTCTGGCTGGCTAAAGGCAGCTGCCGATAGGCTAATCCACGCAAATTTCATGCCATCATGCTGCATTGTTCTGACGTAACTTTATCACTAATGATCAGGCATGGTCATGCTTTTGTGGTTGTGAAATCCCCGCTGCCGATGTTGGACGAAGGTAGAGTTGCGCCGGTGGGAGGACGGGTTTACTCATGACTTGGCAGCGCCGACCCGTGCCCGGCCAAAGCAATACGCGTCAACTTCAATATGGCAATTATGTCTGCCAGGCCCAGCTATGATTGACGGTCTCGGTGCAGCTAGCAGTTGTCCTCCGCGATGCGCCACCAGAGGTGACTCGCTGTTAGCCTGACAAGCGTTCCGCGACCCAGTTTGCTACGCCGGCCAGGGCATTGGCCAACTGGTCAGGGCGGGTGCCGCCGGCTTGGGCGAGATCAGGTTTGCCGCCCCCTTTCCCGCCCACCTGGCTCGCTACATGGTTAACCAGTTCGCCCGCCTTGACCCGGTTGGTCAGATCCGGGGTGACGGCAGCAATCAGGTTGACCCTGCCATCCCGACTGGCGCCAAAAACCAGGACGCAGGAATGGAGCTTGTCGCGCACTTTATCGGCAGTGTCCCGCAAAGCCTTGACGTCTGTGCCTTCCAGTTCAAGCGCGAGAATTTTCACTCCATTGACTTCCACCGCCCGGGAGATCAGGGCATCGCCCTGACTAACGGCCAATTTTGATTTGAGCCGGCCCAGTTCTTTTTCGTGTGCTTTGAGCTGGTCCTGAATCTGGGTGATCTTCTGGAGAAGTTCGACGGGCTGCACTTTGAGTGCGGCGGCGGCCTGGCGGGCGCGCGCTTCCAAGTCTTGCAGATAGGCCAGGGCGTTATCGCCTGTAAGAGCCTCGACACGTCGGATCCCGGCTGCAACCCCACCTTCCATGACTATTTTGAACAGGCCGATGTCGCCAGTCCGGCCGACGTGGGTGCCGCCACACAGTTCTCGCGACGAACCGATGTCAAGCACCCGGACCTCGTCACCATACTTTTCGTCGAACAACATCATGGCCCCCAGCTTACGCGCCTCGTCCATGGACAAGACCCGGGCCAGGGTGGGTGTGTTGGCGAGGATCTCCTTGTTGACGATTTCCTCCACATGCTGGATTTCCGTTTCGCTCAGGGGCCTACCATGGGCGAAATCGAAGCGGGTTTTGTCCGCATCCACCAGCGAACCCTTCTGCTGTACGTGGGCCCCCAGAACCTCGCGCAACGCTTTATGCATGAGGTGGGTGACCGAGTGATTACGCATGGTGCGGGCGCGCCGCACACCGTCAACCCGGGCGGCGATTCTGGCGCCCACTTGGAGTCGGCCCCGGGTCAGGCTTCCGTGGTGGCCAAACACATCGGCGCGGATCTTTTGAGTATCGCTCACCTCGAAGTGCAGGTCTTCCGTTTTCAGAATGCCACTATCCCCCACCTGGCCGCCCGCTTCGGCGTAAAAAGGTGTTCGGTCCAGAACCACGACCGCCGACTGGCCGAGGACGATGTCGTTCACCGGGCTCCCGTCCAAATACAAGGCGGTGACCATCGCATCGTCCACATTCAGACTTTCGTAACCGTAGAAATCGGTGGGCAGGCCGCTGTACTCCAGGGTGCCTGCCATCTTGAATTTCCCGGCAGCCCGCGCTCGCTCCTTTTGACGCGTCATTGCGGTTTCGAAGCCGGCCTCATTCAGGGTGATGCCGCGTTCCCGACAGATGTCCGCGGTGAGGTCCAATGGGAAGCCAAACGTATCATAAAGCTTGAACGCGGTTTCTCCATCCAGTTCACGGATGCCGTCGCCAAGCGCGGCCTCCAGAATGGCCATGCCATGCACCAGCGTTTCGCCGAACCGCTCCTCCTCCTGCAAGACAATTTCGGCGGCCCGTTTCTGGGCGGATTTGAGGTCCGGATAGGCCGCGCCCATTACATCACACAAATCAGGCACCAGCCTGTAAAAGAAGCGCTGATTCTGACCCAGCTTGTGGCCGTGGCGCAGGGCTCGTCGAATAATGCGGCGCAATACATAGGCACGACCTTCATTCCCAGGAATGATCCCATCCACTATCAGAAAGCTCGTGGCGCGTATGTGGTCGGCAATGACCTTGAGCGAAGGGTCGCGCGGATCCCTGCAGCCAGTTTCCCGCATCGCGGCGCCGATCAGATGCTTGAAGAGGTCGATTTCGTAATTGGAATGAACATTCTGCATAACGGCGGAAATGCGTTCCAGACCCATGCCCGTATCGACAGAGGGCTTGGGCAGCGGATGCATGACGCCGTCCTCATCGCGGTTGAACTGCATGAACACGATATTCCAGATTTCGATATAGCGGTCACTATCCTCATCGGGGCTGCCCGGTGGACCCCCGGGAATTTCCGGACCATGGTCGTAAAAGATTTCGGTGCAGGGCCCGCAGGGACCGGTATCGCCCATCTGCCAGAAGTTGTCGGAGGCGTAACGGGCACCCTTGTTGTCGCCGATACGCACGAGGTGATCGGCAGGCATGCCGATATCATTGGCCCAAATATTGTAGGCTTCATCGTCTTCAGCATAGACCGTCACCCAAAGCTTCTCAGTGGGAAGACCTAATTCCCGGGATAGAAACTCCCAGGCATACTGGATGGCGTCGCGCTTGAAATAATCGCCGAAGCTGAAGTTGCCGAGCATTTCGAAGAAGGTATGATGGCGCGCGGTGTAACCCACATTCTCGAGATCATTATGCTTGCCGCCGGCACGTAAGCAGCGCTGCGACGAAGCGGCCCTGACATAAGGCCGTCGTTCCAATCCCAGAAACACGTCCTTGAATTGGACCATGCCCGCATTGGTGAAGAGCAGACTCGGGTCATTGGCCGGGATCAGCGAACTGGATGGAACGACGGTATGGCGTTTTGCGGCAAAAAAATCCAGGAAGCGTTGGCGTATCTCGTTGCTGGTCATGGAGAACGGGACAAAAATTTTCTCCCATCTTATCAGGGCGCAGCGGGTGCCACGCAAAAAAGAAGGGCCCGCAGGCCCTTGGGAGGAGGATCAGGGGGATGGAAATTGTCCATCCCCGCTGACTTAAACGGCTATGCCGGGGTTGCCGGGGGATATCCCGATTACTTTGGGCATGTTGAGTTTGACGCCCTTGATGGTCTTCTTGCTGCGCAGATACTCCGCCACCACATCCCAGATGGCGGCGCCGGAGACGCCTTCGCTTACAGGCGCCCAGCCGGCAACCTTGTAGCTCTTATTTGGGTCAACGGCCTTGCCATTGAGCACCATGTTGCTGATGCGCTCGCCAATTTTCTTGGTGGGATCCACGGTGTAATGGATGCCGCCCACCCTGACCATGTCTCCGCCCTGCTGATAGTATGGGTCGGCATTGAACAGGTTGTCGCACACATCTTCCATGATCATCTTGATGGTCTCGCCTGTCATGTTGTTCAGGGTGCTGTAAGGGTAGGTGATGGCAGTCTGGTCCATCAGCCTCTCCATGGTAATGGTGTCGCCTGGCAGCAAGCTGGTGCCCCAGCGGAAGCCTGGGGAAAATGCGGCGTCCGCACCCTTGACCTCCATCAGGGCATCCAAAATCACCTGATCGAAGCTGCCGTTGAAGTTGCCGCGACGATAGAGCAAGTCTTCCGTAACCGCGAGTTCTTCTTCGAGTTGGCCCATGTATGGAGCGCGTATGTTCTTGATGAGCGACTCCATCTTGGTGTCCGCCGGCAGCAGGTTCGCAAATACCGGGAGCAGGCGATATTTCCAGCCCTTCAACTTTCCGTCGGTCACGTCGAAATCCATGACGCCAAGGAACTTTCCGTTGGAGCCGGCGTTGGTTACCAGGGTGACGCCCCTGGCATTCTTGACTTCCACGGGCTGAGGCACGCCGTCGTGGGTATGGCCACCGAAAATCGCATCGATGCCGGTGACGCGGCTGGCCAGCTTGAGATCAACGTCCATGCCGTTGTGTGACAGCACGACGACCACTTGAGCGCCCTTGGCTCGGGCTTCGTCCACCCACTTCTGCATTGAGTCTTCACGGATGCCAAAACTCCAGTCCGGCACCAAATAACGCGGGTTAGCGATCGGAGTATAGGGGAAGGCCTGACCAATGATGGCGACATTGATGCCATTGATCTCCTTGACCACGTAGGGCTTGAACACCTGGTCGCCAAAATCGTTGGTGACCACATTTTGTGCGACGAATTCAATCCCGGCTTTCTTGAAATCGTTATCGACAATTTGTCTCACGCGATCTGCGCCAAGCGTGTATTCCCAATGGCCGGTCATCACGTCAACGCCGAGCTGGATGCAGGCATCGACCATATCCTGGCCGTTAGTCCAAAGCGAGGTTGCTGAGCCCTGCCAAGTGTCGCCACCATCAAGCAGCAGGGAGCCGGAGCGGGAGGCTCGGACTTTGTCGACAAGGGTTTTCAGATGGGCGAAACCGCCCACCTTGCCATAGGTGCGTGCGGCCGCGGGAAAGTCAAGGTAAGTGAAGGCGTAAGCTTCCCGGCTGTCAGGCCTGATGCCATATCGTTTGAGCAGATGCTCGCCAACCAGATGGGGAACCTTGCCTTCCGCATTGCCGATGCCGAGGTTGACATTGGGCTCACGGAAATAGATCGGCAGCAGTTGAGCATGGCAGTCGGTCATGTGCATCAGCGACACGTTGCCATAGGGACTCAGATTGTAGATATCCGCATTTCCGGCCAACACCTCCTTGCTGTCTATGGCCATGCCCGATGCGGCGGCCACCGCCAGCATCTGCAGAAATTCACGTCGATTCATGTGCATGAAATGTCTCCTTGGGCACTATATTTGAAGGTGAGATTTTGTGGATTGGAACAACTTTGGTAAATGGTTGTTTTGACCTATCCGGTAAACGAAAAAGGCCTGGAGACCAGGCCATTCCGTTTAACGCAGGGTGTTGTCTTATTTGCGAAAGACTGAAGCTTTCATCGGCAGGCCATTGGACAGATAAGAGTGGAAATACTCCAGATTGTTCAAGGCGGTGCTGCCCTCGGGTGGGGAGATGCCGCGCACGGATTTGTAGCAACCCTCATAGCGTTTTTGCAGGGTCACAAGATTGTCGCCACCGCGAAACACCGGCCAATGCACCGCTTGTCCGACCACGGGGGAAAGCAACTCGGAACGTAAACGAACGCCTGCATTCTGTACATGGCAGGTGGCGCAGGCAAAGTTCAACTGTCCCGCACGCGAGAAGAACCGCTTCTTCCCGTCTTCATAAGCGGCCAGGGCAGCCGGCCCTTCCACCTTGATGTTCATGAGCATGCCATCCGACAGGGTGCGCATGTATGCGGTGAGAATGCCCATGGTCTTCATGTCGCTGACCTTGTAGGGCTCTTCTCCATTTGCCGCGCGGCAATCATTGATGGCGTCTTGCAGGGTGACGACTTTGCCTTTCTTGTCATCGAAATAAGGATAGTTTCCGGCGATGTTCTTGCCGCCGTTGGGCAGGCAGTCGGCATAGGTCTTCCCGCTCTTGAGCGGGGTTTCCCACATCTTTTGACCCTTGTCGATATCCCCAATAAACGGAGGAAATTCCATGATGCTGTTGTACTGGGCCATGGAGTCCGGGTCGAACGCGAGTGCACCGTACACATAATTTTCGATAGGGATGTTGGGATATTTCTTGGTGTAATAGGCAATAAGGTCCTGCCGGTCCTGCTCCGGAGAGGCGACGGCCGCACCCATTCCCAATACGAGACCTGCGGCTGCCACACCCAACATCAATTTTTTCATACCAGCCTCCAAATGAATCCTTGGTGTAAGACAAGGGACGGGGCTCCGCCCCGCCCATTCCATCCGTTCTGCTAGCTGATGGTCGCTGCGTCGGTGCGCTTGTCGCCGGAATTGTCCACCCAGCTGATACTGACTTTGTCACCGGACTTGGCACCTTTGACCTTGAAGCCCACAAGGGGATTCTTGGATATCCCGGTTCCCCAGTTGGCGGTCAGGACCGTGCCACCGTTAATGGTCGCGGTGACTTCCTGAATGAACAACGCGGGGACCAACTGGCCGGTCTTGGCGTCCTTGCGCTGACCGGTTTCCATGACGTGATTGAACAGCACTTTAATGTCGGCCACATCGCCTTCCATCTTGGCGCGAATTTTCATGGGTTCTGCCATTTGTAACTCCTTAAATCTCTAATAAATGTTTCGCAAGCGCTTGGGGTTGATGTCCTAGTCCACAGGGACGTAACTGAGGCTGGTTCGTTTAGCCTCCGCAGCCGCCGATGGTGACCTTGACTTCCTTCGCGGCCGTGTAGGATTTGCCGTCGGCGGTTACGATGGCGCGCACCAAGGCCGTCGCGCCCATTTTGATCCGGGTGGCAATATAACCCTGGGTACCGTCAAAAAACTTGAAATCGGCAAGAAGCGGGGTGACATTCTTTTCCGCCATGATGGCGATACTGGTGGTGCCGGGAATGGCGCTGGTCACTTCAACCGGGACCACGGCGCCGTTCTCGGCAATATCCGGAGCCTTGATGCTGATGTCCTTGGAATCGGCGGGGCCCGCGACACCCATGCCTTTCATGGCATCGGCAACATTCTTGGCTTCAAACGCAGCTTTGTTCCAGTCGGCCAAAACCTGTGTGGGTTTGAGCAGGCCGGCAGCCACAGCCACGACCACAGCGCTGGCGCCGGTGGCGCCCTTGAGTACGTTTCTCCGAAGAGCGTTCATTAGGTGTTCTCCTTACAGACCGTAAATAAAATCAGTTATCTTGTCGATCTCCTCTTCCGTCAGGATCTTGTGTCTCCCGAAAGGCGGCATTGAAGTGTTGGGGTTGGCGACCGTGGCGTCAAAAATTTGCGCGCGCAGCTTGGCCTTGTCCGGATAGCGGGCGCTCATGGCGATGAGGGGCGGGCCGTACAAACCGGTAGACTCAGCGTCCGGCACAGTGGGCATGCCATGGCAGGCCAGACAGTTGCCCTTGGATCGGTCGAACGCCAGTTCCTTGCCCGTTGACTCTTTTTTGGGTGCATCGGCAGCCAGAGCCGAGCCTGTCAGAACAATGGTTCCAAGCAGGACCGTGGTCACAACCTTGACGAACATCCGCATAGTCATCCTCCGTAAGTAACGTTGCGTGCAGGTCTTGGAGCCGGAGAAAATTAGCGCCCCGCCACTCGATCCAACGTTTGGTCTACCCGAAATTCGGAAGCCGCAAGCATAGAGCAGGTGGAATCATGGGCGCAAGGGCCGGCCATGAATTCTCGCGCTATTTTGGCGGTAAATTAATACCAGGCAGAGGGGTTATTTTTTGGCCTGTTCCGCCAGGGTCGCTTGCCATTCCCTGCGCCGCGCTTCGGCGGCGGACAGATCATAAAAATCGCCATCACCCGCTTTAAGCCCCAGATTGAGCTGCTCGATCGCGGCCCGCAGATCGCCGCTCAATGCGAGTGATTCTGCCGTCGCCCGATGACTGGCGAGCCGCTGGCCCAGCATCGCATGGGCGCGGCCAAGCAGTTTCCACAACCGTATATCGTCCGATCCGGAGGCGGTCTTGGTCTTGAGGAGCGCAAGAGCTTCCTGGGGGTGGCGACTTTCCAGGAGGGCGTTCGCGTAGCCGTAAAGCAGGGGAAGGTAGGTGGGGTACCGGCTGAGCCCGGCACGGTAGCGGGTCAGCGCGAGATCAAGTTTGCCGGATTTGGCAGCGGTCGTTGCCAGCAGAAGCGAGGCCAATGGACTCGAACTCAGCCCGGCAAATTTTTGGGCGGAGGCTTCTGCAGCGTCGAACTGGCTCGCGCGCAAATATCCACGGGCCAGACCATACTGAGTGGCGGCCTCGCTGCTGTAATTCCCCTCGCGTAACTCGGTTTGGAAATGAGCGATGGCTTCCTGCGGAGTTCCGTCCATTGCCTTGATCCTGGCCCGGATAAACTGAAAGTCGCTGCTGTCCTGGTACTGCTTGTAGGGCAGATTTGCCAGGCGGGACTCGATGTCGGCTATGCGCTCAGAGGTCAAGGGGTGGTCGCTAAGGTACGCCGTGGCATTGGACTCATAAAGTCTGTTGGCGCGTTGGAGTCGTTCAAAGAAACTGGCCATTGCGTGCGGATCGAAGCCTGCGTTTTGCATCACATCAAAACCCATCCGATCTGCTTCCCGCTCAAAATCTCGACTGTAACTGAGTTGGTTTTGCATGTTCAGGGCCTGGGTACCTGCAATTGCGGCAGTTCCGGCATTGGGGTTGGATCGGGAGGCCAGGATGGCGACGGCGAGGGCGGCCATGCTTGGCCAGAAGCTCTTTTCCTGGTTGGCGATCATTCTGTAAAGGTGGTTTTGGTTGACATGGGATATTTCGTGCGCCAGAACCGCCGCCAGTTCCGATTCATTGTCGGCCGCCATTATCAGTCCGGTATGGACTCCGATATGCGCGCCAGGGAGGGCAAAGGCATTGATGGTTGGATCTTGGAGCACAAAGAAGTCGAAAATGCCTTGATTGCCCGGACTGTGGGAAACCAGTCGATAGCCCAATTCATTAAGGTAGGTTTCGATTACCGGGTCATCCAGGTAATGCGGATCCGCATAAACGCTCTGCATGATGGAGCGGGCCAAGGTTTGTTCCTGTTCGTCGGTCAGATAAGTGCGGGACGACTCGCCTAGATCAGGCAGATCATTGGCATAGCTCACCGGCCAGGCAAGCGTCATGGTCAGGACCAACGGCAGCAAGGAATGTCTTTTCACGATGCTAAGATATCTTATATCTGATTCAGGTTCCCGAAAGGGAGTGTAGCAATGAAGGGACTTACCCATATCGATGATCAGGGCCGGGCCATCATGGTGGATGTGGGCGCCAAGACCGATAGCCGGCGGGTGGCGGTGGCCAGCGGCCGGATTGTCATGCAGGCGGGGACCTTGACGGCGATCCAGTCTGGGAATACGAACAAAGGGGACGTGATTGGCGTGGCACGGATTGCCGCGATCCAGGCGACCAAGCGCACAGCAGACCTGATACCACTGTGTCATCCGATTGCATTGACTAGCGTGAGCGTGGATTTCGAGCTGAATTCTGACAATTCAAGCATCGGCTGTACAGTAACGGCTGAGACGGTCGGCAAGACAGGCGTAGAAATGGAAGCGCTCACAGGGGTGAGCATGGCTCTGCTCACCATCTACGACATGTGCAAGGCGATCGACCGGGGCATGCGCATCGAGTCCGTGCGGCTGCTGGAAAAGAAGGGCGGCAAGTCGGGGCATTGGCGGACAGGGGAAGACTGATTGCGTTCCTGCATTAACGGTGGAACAAGTTGCTGAAAGCGCTTCTGCTCCTGCTGGCCGTGTCGTCGACCTCCTGTTCCTGTCCTGGGCATTCGACAATGTCAGGGCCTGAACATCTCCAGCTTGCCGTCCGTTCCGGCGAACAGCTCGACTATGTCCGCTACCCGGCTGAAGGCAATATGCGGCTGATCTGGGTCTCGTCCGAGTTCGGGCAGGGGGAAGCGGAACGCGCCGCGGCGCGCGATCTTGCAAAGCGTGGAGTAGAGGTCTGGATGGTCGATCTGACCTTCAGCTATATGTTGGAGGAGGGGCGCAAAGACTTTGATAAGGTGCCGTCGGCGGATATGCGGGCTTTGCTTAAGCTCGCCGAGAGGGACAAGACGCTTCTTGTTGTCGCACTCGGAAGAGCCGCTGTTCCATTACTCCGGGCATACGGATCATGGCAGGAGAGCGATGATCGGCCTCAACGTCTCCATTATCTTCTGATGAATCCCAATTTATACGAAGAAGCAGAGCCTTTGCGAGGACCCCGCTACTTGAACCTGGGCAAGTTGGAGGGAGCCGGGCTGCTCATTATTCAGCCGCGCCGCTCTGCCGGTGTTCTCTGGCTGGACCGCCAGAGCGAAGCGCTGCGCAAACAGGGGGCCACGGTCAAGAATGAGGTTCTGGAGGGCTTGCGGGAGGGATTTTGGGTGCGTCTGGATGCTACCAAACATGAACTCGAAATGAGTCAGCGGCTTGGCGACATCATCTGGGATCGGTTACCAGAGGTGAGGGAAAAATGAAGACCCGGCTGGTGGCTTCCCTGGTGTTCGCGGCCTGCATTGCATTTCCTGCAAAAGGGGCGGATTTTCGCAAGCTCGAACCCATGGTTCCGCCGGTCCTGGAAGCGGTAGACCTGACGGGCGGCAAGCATGATCTTGCTGCATATAAAGGCCGGGTGGTATTGATCAACTTCTGGGCCTCTTGGTGTCCGCCGTGCCGCGAGGAAATGCCGTCCATGCAGCGGCTGATGCAAAAGATGTCGGGCAAGTCGTTTGTTATTCTGGCGGTGGATACCGGCGAACCCAGTGATGAGGCCGAGCCATTTCTGAAAGAAATACACCCGGATTTTGCAATTCTGCTGGATCCGGAAGGCGAGATGGCCAAGCGCTGGAAGGTGTTTGCCATGCCCACCAGCTTTCTTGTCGACAAGCAGGGGCGGATCCGCTATGTATTGGCTGGGGCAGCCGAATGGGACGAGGGCGACGGCTGGCGCCTGATCCAGAAGATGCTCGCTGAATAGGCTGGCCAACCTCTCCGAGAATGCCTTCCACCTAAATTGAGTCTGGAAAGGACTTGCATATATTATGGATTGCTGGGTATATTAACAATCTTTAATATAGAGGTTCTGGAGAAGTGCGAAGCATGTATGGCACTCAATACGGATATATAAACATTGATGCGAATCAGCTTGAGATGATGCGTATGCGTCAGCCCTTAATGCTGGTGGATATTCGTTCAGATTCGGAAGTGGCCCAGGCCCGGATCGAAGGCGCCGTGCATATTCCCATGCATTTGCTGCCGTTTCGCATGGATGAACTGGAACAGGATAACCCGCTGGTCTTATATTGCCGCTCGGGGGCACGATCGGCTCAGGCCAGCGCGTTTCTCGCGCAACAAGGCATGACCAACGTCCACAATTTGCTCGGCGGTATTATGGATTGGGCCCGATCTGGCAAGGCCCTCGCAGCCTGATCTATCTTGCCAGCGCTTATTATTGCAATATTATTTGGCCTGGGTTATGTTGCATAAGAGATGACTTATTAATATCAACACTTTTGTACGGAGATGAGATCAATGGAATTCGATAAAGAACTGGATGCCCGCGGCTTGAACTGCCCTTTGCCTATTTTGCGTACAAAAAAGGCTTTGGCTGAACTGTCCGCCGGCAATGTATTGAAAGTCGTCGCCACCGATCCCGGCTCAGTAAAGGACATGACCGCGTTTGCCAAACAAACTGGAAATGAACTGATTTCCTCCGCTGAAGCAGGTGGCGAGTACACGTTCTTCATGAAGAAGAAATAATAAAGTGCCGAACTCCGCTTGACGGACTAACTGACTAGACGAGGAGAGAGCATTATGGAAACGAAGAAGCTGGCGATCATTGCAACCAAGGGCACCCTGGATTGGGCTTACCCTCCCTTCATCCTGGCTTCAACCGCCGCAGCATTGGGCTATGAGGTGCAGATGTTCTTTACCTTCTATGGCCTCCAACTGCTGCGCAAAGATGTTTCCGGCCTTAAGGTCAGCCCATTGGGTAACCCGGGCATGCCTATGAAAATGCCGTTTGGACCAAAGTGGTTCAAGGGTATTAACTGGAATATACCCAATGCCATCCAGTCGCTGGTCCCCGGCTACGAAAACGTCGCCACCAGCCTGATGAAGATGACGATCAAGAACAACGGCGTAGCTACCATAGACGAACTGCGCAGCCTTTGTCAGGAAGCAGATGTCAAATTCCTTGCTTGCCAGATGACGGTGGAACTGTTCGGTTTCAGCCACGACGAGTTCATCGGCGGCCTTGATTTTGTCGGCGCAGCATCTTTCTTCGAGTTCGCGGGGGAAACCGACATCTGCCTGTTTATCTGATCATTCAGACATAGCAATAGCATACGAAGCGGGGCGATAGCCCCGTTTTGCATAATGTGGGCGCAGGTCTCCAACCTGAGATCTGGTCGTGAATAGTGTAGCTAGATAACAACAATTGTATCGGATTTGATCACTTATATTCTGATAATACTATCTTAAATGGCCAGGATGTCTTGCATTAAGGTAGCCTTTCAAAAGTATGTCTTTATCTATTTTGCTCTTCAATTTTCCCCACCGAGGACGAAATCATGCAGATCAGCAAACTTACCGCATTAATTGCCCTGACCACGGTGGCTGGCGCGGCCCAGGCCACCGACGGCTATTTCTCCCATGGATACGGCATGAAGGCCATGGGTATGGGCGGGGCGGCCACTGCCATGGCGGACGACACGTTTGGCGGCGCCAACAACCCGGCGTCCATGGCTTTCGTTGGCGACAGGTTGGATGTCGGTATTAACCTTTTCAGCCCTCGGCGTGAAGCGAGCCGGACAGGTTTGGGCCCGCTTGATGCGAGTGTGGATAGCGACAGCAAATATTTCCTCATTCCAGAATTCGGCTACAACAAGATGCTCAACCCGGATCTTGCGCTGGGCGTCTCGGTATACGGCAATGGCGGGATGAATACCAACTTTCCCGGTGGTCAGATCAATTGCGGTGGCGGCCCGGCGAACCTGCTGTGCGGGAGTGGCAAGCTCGGTGTCAACCTGATGCAATTGATCGTTGCTCCCACCGCTGCTTACAAGATAACGCCTGATCATGCGATCGGGATTTCGCCGCTCATTGGTTATCAGCTTTTCAAGGCGTATGGCTTGCAGGCGTTCTCAAGCACTCCTCCGTCCAGTTCACCTCCAAACGTGACTGACAATGGCAATGACCATTCCTTCGGTTACGGCGTGCGAGTCGGCTACCAGGGAAGAATTCTTCCCACCCTGACCATCGGTGCAGCTTACGCATCGAAAATGAACTTCAAGGAGTTCGACAAGTACCAGGGACTGTTCGCTGAGCAGGGCGGCTTTGATATCCCCGAGAACTACAACGTTGGTGCTGCATGGCAGGCTGCCCCGCAAATCCTGCTTGCGCTGGATTACCAGCGCATCAACTTCAGCAAAGTGGCGTCTATCGGTAATCCGGTGTCAAACTTGTTCTCGGGCAATCTTCTGGGCACAAACAATGGCCCGGGGTTTGGCTGGGATGATGCGAACGTCTGGAAACTAGGCGCCGAGTATAAGTACAACAACCAGTGGACCTTCCGTGCTGGTTACAACCATACCGACAATCCGATCAGTGGTAGCGACCTGGGAGAAGTCACTTTCAACATCCTGGCACCAGCCACCGTCAAGGACCATGCGACCTTGGGCTTCACCTATACACTGGCATCCGGCGGCGAAGTCACGGTCGCCTATATGCACGCGTTCAAGAACGATGTAACCGGAACCTCAATACTGCCTGCATTCGGTGGTGGTGCGCCTGCGGGCACCGAGAAAATTCAGATGTACCAGAACTCAATCGGCATCGCTTACGGCATGAAGATGTAAGCATCCAAAGTTCCCGGAACACTCGGCCGGGGCTCGTCCCCGGCCTTTTTTGTTGGCATAATACGAAGTTACCCGAATTTTTATTGGTCTACGGATGAAGAAATTACTGTTTGCACTGGCAACTTGGCTGGCCATCCCAACTCTGGCTCTGGCAATTGCCCCTTATATTCAGGCTGAGCGGCTGAAGGGCGGTGATATTCACCAATTGGTCGAGAGCGTGGAGGCCAAGCTCAAAGAAGGTGGGTTCCAGACTTTGGGCCATTACTGTCCGCACCAGCTCAAGGACTACTGTGTGGTCGTGGTAACCGACGAAGGATTGCTCAATGAGATTCGTCAGCTCGGCGGCACCAATATTGTCGGCGCAGCAATCCGCGTAGGGATTGACTCAAACGGCGATTTGTCCTACATGAATCCGGATTACTGGTACCGAGCCTATTTCCGCAGCGAGTTTCCCCAGGCAGAGCACGTGGTTCAGGACGTGCAGAAC
Organism: uncultured beta proteobacterium; assembly: GCA_963746955.1. Classification (GTDB taxonomy): domain Bacteria; phylum Pseudomonadota; class Gammaproteobacteria; order Burkholderiales; family Thiobacillaceae; genus DASQBT01. The sequence continues at coordinate 83,941 of CAVVDR010000023.1, forward strand.
AAGCTGGCCAAGACTTTGGGGGTGCGCGGCGCATTTGGCGGCGATGAGACCGCGGCTGATTTGCCGAAGTACCGTTATCTGATCGGCATGGAACGATTTGACTCGGACAAGAACTTGCTTGCCACCTACCCCAGCTTTGATGAGGCGCTCAAGGTGGTGCGCGAAAATCTGGACAAAGGTGTGGGCCATACCGTCAAGGTCTATGAAGTTGTGATGCCTGACAAGAAGATCGCCGTTTTTGGCGTGGGCATGAACGATGAAACCCTTGGGGACGGGCGCTGGCTCGCCAAGATCGGTGAGCAGGAGCAGATTGCCGCGTTACCCTATGAGTTGTTTATCGTGAACAACCAGGTGCAGGCCCTGCACGGGCGTTTTCGCATAGCTGTTGCATTTCCCGCCTTGTCCATGGGACATTTCATGCGCATTGCGTCTACACCCAATGACATTTTGCGTACCTTGACCGCGGTTGCAGGCGGCGTACCCAAGTAGGCCGCTGGCGGGATTTATCCCGCGAATCCAAGTGTAAGAAGGCCGGCCTAGCCGGCCTTGGTTTTTGCGGGCTAGCCCAGGGCGCCCAACTGGTCGACAAGCTTTTCGGCTTTGGAGGAAAAATCCGCAAGGCGCTGCTTCTCCTGCGCAACCACCGGTGCGGGAGCTCTGTCCACGAACGTCGGATTGGCCAACTTGGTCCGGGCCTTTGCGATTTCAGTCGCGAGTCTGAGCAGTTCCTTCTCCAGCCGTGCCTTTTCCGCCGTCAGGTCAATTTCGACTTTGAGCATGAGCCGGGATTCTCCTACGACCTGAACCGGCAGGCCGTTGGGAATGTCGGGTGGGTTGAAGATGACATCGGAGAGTCGGGCCAAACCTGCCACATAGGGCATAAGTGCGGCCATTCGGTCTTCGCCACCCAAGACGATGAGGGGTAGTTTATCTGCCGGACTGATCTTCATCTCCGAGCGCAGGGTGCGCACTGCATTGGTCAGGGCTTTCAATTCGCCCATGAAGTCGGTGGCTGAGGGATTGATTTTGGTCTGATCCAGGACCGGATAGGGTTGAACCATGAGGGAGTCGCCACTGCGACCAGCCAGTGGGGCGACCTTTTGCCAGAGCTCTTCCGTAATGAAGGGAATGATCGGATGGGCCAGGCGCAGGGTGGTTTCCAGCACGCGAATGAGGGTGCGCCGCGTGGCACGCTGCCGGGCCAGATCGTCGAAGTTCAGTTGCATTTTGGCCAGTTCCACATACCAGTCGCAATACTCGTCCCAGACGAATTCATAGATGGCCTTGGCGGCCAAGTCGAAGCGGTACGCTTCAAAGCCGCTGCGAACTTCCTGTTCGGCCTGCTGCAGGCGGCCGATGATCCATTGGTCTACGGGGGAATATTCCAGCGGCAGCGAGCCGTCCAGTCCGACGTCTCTGCCCTCGCAATTCATCAGCACAAAACGGCTTGCGTTCCACAGCTTGTTGCAGAAATTGCGGTAGCCCTCGCAGCGTTTCTGGTCGAAGTTGATGTTTCGCCCCAGGGTGGCCAGGGACGCAAAGGTGAAGCGCAGGGCGTCCGTTCCGTATGCCGGGACCCCGTCGGGAAACTCTCTGCGGGTCTTGGCCGCAACCTTGGGCGCATCCTGGGGACGGCGCAGTCCGGTGGTGCGCTTCTCCAAAAGGCTTTCCAGAGGGATGCCGTCGATCAGATCCACCGGGTCCAGTGTATTGCCCTCGGACTTGGACATTTTCTTGCCTTCCGCGTCGCGCACCAATCCGTGCACATACACGTGCCTGAAGGGCACCTTGCCGGTGAAGTGGGTGGTCATCATGATCATGCGGGCCACCCAGAAGAAAATGATGTCGAAACCGGTAACCAGAACTGAGGAAGGCAGAAAGCTGCGCAAATCCTGCGTGTCATCGGGCCATCCCAGGGTGGAAAAGGGCAGCAGCGCAGAGCTGAACCAGGTATCCAGGACATCGGCATCGCGGGTCAGCGCCCGGCCGCCCGCCTGCGCGCGCGCCTCCTCCTCACTGCGGGCTACAAATACATTACCGGCCTCGTCATACCACGCGGGGATCTGATGGCCCCACCAGAGCTGGCGGGATATGCACCAGTCCTGAATGTTGTTGAGCCACTGGTTATAGGTATTGATCCACTGCTCGGGATAAAACCTGACCTCGCCTTTGGCTACAACCTCGATCGCCTTGGCCGTGATGGATTTGCCGGAAGCATCGGGTTTGCTCATCGCCACGAACCACTGGTCGGTGAGCATGGGTTCGACGACCACGCCGGTGCGGTCGCCGCGCGGCACCATGAGCGTATGCGCTTTGACTTCGGCGAGCAGTCCTTGCCTTTCCAAATCCGCCACGATCCGCCTGCGGGCCTCGAATCGATCGAGGCTGCGGTACATTGCGGGGGCGTTCTCATTGATCTTTGCATCCACGGTGAGGATGTTGATCTGGGGCAGCCCATGGCGTTGCCCGACCGCGTAGTCGTTGAAGTCGTGGGCCGGGGTGACCTTGACCACGCCAGTGCCGAATTCCCGGTCCACATATTCATCGGCAATGATGGGAATGTCACGTCCGCACAAGGGCAAAGTCACGCTTTGGCCGATCAAGTGACGGTAGCGCTCATCTTCCGGATGGACCATGAGGGCGACGTCGCCCAGCATGGTCTCGGGCCGGGTCGTGGCGACAGTCAGCTTGCCGCTGCCATCGGCGAGGGGGTAACGAATGTGCCACAGGGAGCCGGTTTCCTCCTCGCTCACCACTTCCAGGTCGGATACCGCGGTGTGCAACACCGGGTCCCAGTTAACCAACCGCTTGCCTCGGTATATCAGGCCTTCTTCGTACAGGCGCACGAACACTTCGGTAACGGCATGGGTCAGCCTGCCGTCCATAGTGAAGTATTCGCGGCTCCAGTCCACCGAGTCGCCCATGCGCCGCATCTGTCGGGTGATGGTGTTTCCCGAGTGTTCCTTCCAGTCCCAAACCTTGCCGACAAATTTCTCCCGACCCAGGTCGTGGCGGGTCAGACCTTCCTTCTCCAACTGCCGCTCGACCACGATCTGGGTAGCGATGCCGGCATGATCGGTTCCTGGCAGCCACAGTGTGTTATGGCCAAGCATGCGGTGATAACGGGTCAAGCCATCCATGATGGTCTGGTTGAAGGCATGCCCCATGTGCAGGGTGCCAGTCACATTGGGTGGCGGAAGCTGGATGCAAAACGCAGGCTGAGCGGTGTTGCCTGAGGGCTGAAAATAGCCGGCCGCCGCCCAGTGGTCATACCAGCGAGCTTCGATCTCGCGGGGCTCGAAGGATTTGGCGAGGTCCATGGATGAAAGAAAACCAAAGCATTGAATTATACAGAGCGGCAGGCCACTGCCGGATGCGCTTCCCTTGTCATGGAAAGCTGAAGACTGCTGGCCTCGAAGGGCCCATTGCCGCGTACCTTGGCTAGCTGGATTTCTTGTCTTTTCCCGCAAGTTCTTCCGCTACCGCCTGGCGCACGAGTTCTTCCATACTGGCGTTCAGGTTGGCCATTACAGTACTCATCGACTGGTTCAGGCTCTTGCGCAGTTCCTCGGCAACCTGTTCCTGCACCAGGTCGGTAATCTTTGGCGCCAGCTCATCGACCAGCCTTGCGGCAACCTGTGCATCCTGGGCTTCAGATGCCGATTCGGGTGTAGCTTCCTGCGCCACGACGGGCTCCGAGACAGGGTTGGGTTCAGTCGAGGGTTCGACGGCAGCGGAGATCTCGTCCGCCGATCCGGCAATTGGAGGTGCACCGCCCATATCTGGCTCAAGTGCTTCCTGTGCAGCCGGTGCCATTACAGCACGAGGTTGTTCCTCCACCGCGTCGGGAGGAGAACCGCGTTGCACCACGTCGGTCAAGACCGGCAGCCAGACGTCAGGCGAGGGGGCTTGTTGTTCTGCCTGAAACAGTTGGGCGTCGGCCGCTTCAGGCCCTCCCCGGTGCTTGCGCATAAGCGTTTCGAATTTTCCCATCAGGCCGTCCCGTATCATTCCGCATGCCTCAAGTCGTGGGTCTTGATCGAGTATCCGCGTTCCTGGTAGAACCTGTAGCGTTGCCTGCCCCGGGCGCGATCCTCTTCATCGGTCGTCACGATTTCCAGTACTCGGTCGAAACGGCTGAATTGAGCGGGGTGGTTGTCATCCAGATTGATCAGGACATCCGCCTTCGCCAAGCTGTCCACGTTGACGCCAATCAGGATTGGTGTCTGCCGGGCCAGAGCCCCTGAATCCCGGCAATGTGGCAGGAATGACAGGGGCGGATTGGCCCACAACATACGATCCACATTTTCTGCCAACGCGGGATCGGCGGTGTGGATTAGCACATTACGTTTCTGACCGTAGGCTTTGGCAGTCAGTTGGCGCAGGACCGCGAGCCTGTCCGCGGCGAAGGTGTAGAAGCTTATTTCCGTCATGCCTTGGTCTTTGCTGCTTTGGCGGCGCCGCCCTTGCGCGCGCCTGTTGCCCGTGGCTTGGCGCGGTCAGACTTCTCCCGTCCCAACAGCCAATGTACCAACAGGGGAACAGGGCGTCCGGTCGAGCCCTTGTTTTCACGCCCGCCCTTGTAGGCAGTTCCGGCCACGTCGAGGTGCGCCCAGGGATAGCTCTTTGCAAAACGGGACAGGAAACAGGCGGCGGTAATGGCGCCGGCAGGTCGGCCGCCGATATTGGCCAGGTCCGCAAGGTTGCTCTTAAGCTGCTCCTGATAGTCTTCCCACAGCGGCAGGCGCCAGACCCGATCCCAGGCTTCGCTGCCCGCCTGTTCCAACTCATGTGCCAAGTCATCCTGGTTGGTAAACAGGCCGCTGGGGTGGCTGCCCAATGCAATGACGCAGGCGCCGGTAAGGGTGGCGATATCGACCACCGCAGCAGGCTTGAAGCGTTCCGCATAGGTCAGGGCATCGCACAGAATCAGACGCCCTTCGGCGTCAGTGTTGAGAATTTCGATGGTTTGGCCGGACATGGAGGCAACGATATCGCCGGGTTTGTTCGCCTTGGCATCGGGCATGTTCTCGCATGAGGGCACCAGGCCGATGACATTGAGCTTGAGTCCCAGTTCGCCGATCGCACGGAAGGTGCCCAGCACCGCGCCACCGCCGCTCATGTCGTAATTCATCTCGTCCATCTCGGCAGCCGATTTGAGCGATATGCCACCTGCATCAAACGTGATGGCTTTGCCCACCAATACCAGCACCGGCAGGTCTTTCGGGCCGCCCTCATGCTGGAGAACAACGAAGCGGGGCGGCTTGTCGCTGCCCTTGCCAACCGAGAGGAAGGAACGCATGCCGAGTTTTTCGGCAGCGGCCTGATCCAGGATTTCGCACTTGAAACCGAATTTCTTCGCCAGCTTGCGGGCCTGATCCGCCAGATAAGCCGGAGTGCATATATTCGACGGAGTGTTGCCCAGGTTCTTGGCGAAGCTCATGCCGCGTGCAATGGCCTGGCCCCGTTTGATTCCGGCCTTGGCGCCGGTGAGCGCTTTCGCGTCGGAAACGCACAGGGTGAGATGTTTAAGGGGGTGTCTGGGTTCGGCGGCTTTGCTTTTCAACTGGTCAAACCGGTATAGCACTTCATGTGCCAAGATGGCGGCCTGTTCCACCTTCCATGCGATATCGCGCTTGCCGACGTCCAACTCGCACAAATGCATGACACCCTCCGCGGCGCCAGTGTCGCGCAGGCAGCGGACTGCGCTGCTTACTGCAGAACGATAAGCCTTCTCGCTGAATTCCTCTTCCTTTCCCAGGCCAACCAGCAGCACGCGTTCGGCCGCGATATTGGGAACCCTGTGCAAAAGCAGGACCGTGCCGGATCGCCCGTCCATGTCGCCACCACGGACAATCCCGGAAAGATATGCCTTTGATGCACGATCTATATCCTTGGCCGCAGCGGACAGCTTGCCGCCTTCGAACACACCCACCACCACACAAGCGCTGCGCGCATGCGCGGGCGCAAGGCTTTTTATGCTAAATTCCAGATCGATTTCTTTGCTATCCATGTCTTATCAGGCGGAGAAATTGAAACTTCCAAAAATGTCCAGCCATATTATTTGCCATGCTGTTGCTTCCGTCAAAGTGATAGGCTGAACCCATGCTTTACCAGCGTACCCTTCTGCGTGAATTGACCTTGTCGGTTGCCGCGATTCTTGTGGTGTTGATCGCCATCGCCCTGGTTACGCTATTTATCCGGCTGCTGGGCGATGCGGCACGGGGAGACGTGGCCAATGAGGCCGTCATCACCTACATGGGCTTCAACCTGCTGTATTTTCTCCCGGTATTGCTCTCGGTTGCCTTATTTATAGGGGTGTTGTTGGTATTCACGCGATGGTGGCGCGACAGCGAGATGGTGATCTGGCTCGACAATGGCCTAAGTCTGTACCAGTGGATAGTGCCCGTCTTGCGGTTGGCGCTGCCGCTGGTTGTGATCATCGCGGCCTTGACCCTTGTCCTGATTCCCTGGTCGCTCAACAAGAAGGATCAGTACCGGCAGGAGCTGAAGAGCCGCAGCGAAACATCGTTGATCACTCCGGGATTGTTCGCCGAGACTGAAGGTGGCACGCGGGTCTACTTTGTCGAAGGCTTGAACCCCTTTACCGGGGTGATCAAGAACGTATTTCTGCAAACACAAGATCATGACAAGATCGGGATTGTGGTTGCCCAGGAAGGGCGCCACGATATGGAGGAGGATGGCACTCGTTATTTGATACTTAGGCACGGTCGTCGCTATGAAGGTACGCCAGGGCAGGGAGATTTCAGTTCCTTGGAGTTCGAGCGATATTGGATACGGCTGGAGCCGGGTGTGGTCCAGGATACTAACAAGAGCTCCAAGCAGGCGCGTCTATCTGCGCTGTTGAAGTCATCCGATCCGGTATACAAGGGCGAACTGATCTGGCGTCTGGGCTCTCCTGTGAGCGCGTTGGTGCTCGCGCTAATGGCGATTCCACTGGCGGTGGTGGATAACCGCTCGCGCCGTTCCTTCGGCCTGATTGGCGCGCTGCTGATTTACTTCATCTACAACAACCTCGTGTCAGTTGGGCAGGCTTGGGTCGTACAGGAGCGAATGAACGCCGTGACGGGTTTCTTGTTTGGGCATGTGCCCATGCTGCTGGCCTTGGTCATATTGTTTCTGGCTCGCACCCGCTTGAAACCATTGTTCGGCGGGCGCAGCTGAAATGAATACGCTGGGCCGCTACTTGCTGCGAGAGGTTCTTCTTGCTACTGGCCTGATCTTTCTCGCGCTCATCGTTCTGTTCTCCTTCTTTGATCTGCTGCACGAACTGGGCCAGATTCAGCGTCACGGCGATTATGGTCTGACAAAGGTCTTTCTGTTTGTCCTGCTGCATATTCCGGGGCATGTATACGAGAGTGCTCCTGTCGCTGCGCTGATCGGCAGTCTGTTCGCGATGTCCAGGCTGGTCATGAACTCGGAGTTCAATGTCATGCGTGCTTCGGGGTTTTCGTCCTGGAAAGTGGCCACCTATCTTGGCGTGCTGGGGCTGGGTTTTTCCCTGCTTGCCTTGCTGAACGGAGAGCTGCTGGCGCCCTGGACCGAGCAGGCGGCGCAACAAGTGAAGCTTAGCGCCACCAAGTCGGTGGTGGCCCAGCAGTTTATTTCCGGCTTATGGGCCAAGGATGGCGACTCATTCATCAATGCCAGAGAGGTCTTGCCCGATGCGACACTCAAGGATATCCGGATTTATCGCTTCGATGACCAATGGCATCTGCTGTCTGCCAGTCGATCGGACTCAGCCAAGTGGCTGGGCAATCAACAGTGGCAGTTGACGAATACATCTGAAAGCCAGATTTCGGCAGGAGGGGTGAGGGTGAGCTCGGAGGGCAGCAGGACTTGGCATACGGTACTAAGCCCAGATATTCTGGCGGTGCTTCTGGTTGCACCGGAAGACATGGCCGCGAGAACTTTGTACCACTACATTCAGCATCTGAAAGCCAACAAACAGAAGTCCTCGCGTTATGAGCTTGCGCTTTGGTCGAAGCTCTTCTTGCCTTTGGCCACCCCGGTCATGATGTTGCTGGCCTTGCCATTTGCATTCCATTCCCCGCGTTCGGGCAGTATCAGCACTCGGGTGTTCTTGGGTATCCTGGCCGGCCTGGCCTTTGAACTTCTCAATCGCCTGTTTGGCCATATCGGTCTATTGAATGAGTGGCCTCCATTGCTGGCTGCTATGTTGCCTTCGCTGGTCTTTCTTGGCATCGCGCTGGGGGCCATCAGGTGGGTGGAGAAACGCTAGTTAACCAATTGATTGATTCCTCAATCGGGTATCCACCAGCCACAGGCCTGCCAGGCGGTCATGCAGAAATTGACGATCCTTATCTGCCAGAGCCCAGAACAAACCTGCGCCAAGCAGGCATAGGCTGGGTATCGCAAACAGATAGCGGAGGAGCGCGCGGCGCGTACCAGGTGGCCGCCCCCGTCCATTCACCAAGCGTATGCGCCAGGTCTTCATCGGTAGGGTCTGCCCCCAGCGCCAAAACGTAACATAGTAAACCCCTGTCACTACGATCAGGTAGAGTTGGAACGCCAAGCGCCCGCCGCCCGCGGTGACGTCTTTGTGCAAGGCAAGAAACAGGAAGCCTGCGCTTATCCAGACGGCGGTCAGCAGCACTGCCTCATAAAACATCGAGGCCAGTCTGCGCCTGACTGAAGCCGGAGGGTGTGTTATTGGCGGTTGCTGCATGCGGGCACTATAGTCGCAGATATAATGGATTCATAAAAGGCTATCTAAGGCCGAGGCTGCCGGGCGAATCGCGCGTGGATAGTCAAGTGCAGCAGTTGAAAGAGCGCAGCAGTTGCAAGAGCCCCATTGCAGAAGTCTTCTGGCCGGTTCGCGAAAGTAGCAAAGCAGAATTGAGGAACGCGCATGCATATAATCAAACAGCTGATGGCCATTCCCGGAGTAATTGCCGCAGGGGAGTTCGCTTACCGCGGAGACCGCTTCTCCTTCGAAGGTGCGATGACCAGCGAATTTGCTCGCATGGCATCGATCTTGTGCCGCTCAAATACCATGAGCGTCAACATGCAGTCTGAAATCTTCAATTCCTTTGCGGAAAACTGCGGCTGCCGGCCCGCGCAAGGCTGGGTTGTGCGGGGGGCAAACGCCACGGTGTGCAACATCGGCAATTATTTTGCCTTCATCGAAAATCGTCCCGAATTGCTGAACGATGTCATGACGATCATGCGGGCCAAGGTGGGGGACATTGGGGATGATCTGCTGGTCAATCTTTATTCCAGGATCGGAGGGGATGTGAAGGAAGCCCTCTACTAATTGAAACAAAAGGGAAAACATGGATATTGATCAACTGATGGAACTGCCGGGAACCCTGGCGGCGTTTACCTATACGGATAAGGGCGACCTCAAGGACTATCGGATCCGTGAGGGCACGGAAATTACGCCCCAGATTCTGGATTTGCTGGCGCACTCCTGCGTAGCCAACATGGCGGTGGCGACGCTGGAGGCCAGGGGGTGGGAAGCCCTGACTGGACAACTGGGCTTTGAGCCCCTGCAAGGGTTTTCCATGATCGGACTGGAATGGTCTGCAGTCGTTAACGGCAATTGCGCGGTAGTGGCCAGGAACCGTGATGTGGATTACGAAGCCACGTTTAACGCCATTCAAGCCTGCCAACTCTGAGGGAGTTCGGGATGTCCCTGAAAAAATTGCTGGTTCTGGATGGAGTCATTGCCGTGTGCCGTTTTCAGGATGACGGCTCCATCATGGATGCCGCCGGAACGACGACATTCGACAGAATGGAAAGAATAGCGAAATTTGCCCAATGGTATCGGCGCATGGTGTCCGGAAATATGGATCTTGTTTCGCTGTTTTCCCAGATGCGGGGCTGGGCGCCTTCGCAGGGGTGGATCGTCCACGGTGCACAAATGACCGTCTGCTCGGTGGGCAATGTCGTCTGCATGGTACAGAATGGCCAGGGATCCCTGAATGCCTTGATGACGGCGTTGACGGCGGCCGCGCATGAATAAATCCACGTATCCTTGAGCAGAAACCCGGCCTAGAGCCGGGTTTTTTTCGGGTTGCACCCTGCAGGGCGCACTGATTTGGAGGTGGAAAGTCCCTGCCCGCGAGGCAATGGTGTCGCCGCGGCTGATTGCGAATCGGGAGAAAGCCGAAGCTAAAGCGCTGGCCTGACGAAAAGGAAGTGGATGGAGGTGGCGTAGTGGGGTCAGGCGGCCCATATCGCAAGGCCCGAAACCTCCACGGAGCACTGCGCCGTAGATCCGACCGACATAAGAGTAAATCCAAATGCGCAAGTCCCGGAGAGATCTCCATGGGTGCCCTGTGGGCCAAGGGCGCCCGGCAAACAGATGCTCCCGGATCAGTTGGTTCAGCAAGCCAACATCAGTTGCTCTGGCCGATCTTCGAGGTGAACATTTCCGCGTCGAGTCATGGTTTCAGGCCGCGGCGGATCCTCCGCCGTGCAGTCAGGGCTTCGCAGTGGAATGTCGTGGAAGGCCGTCGGGCCGTGGTGGGTATGGACCCGGGCAATTCTTTGACCGCGTCAGCCAAGATCTCTGGATTGCAAAACAATCGAAGCAGAGCGCGTCAGTGTGTGTCATGAACCGTCGGTCGCGGAGCCCTACGACCTGCGTGAGAAGGCAACGGCGCAACCTGTCCCCTATTCGAATCCGGTGCCGTAGAATCGCATCGATTCTTGACCGGCCATGGGCAAACCGTTTAATCTGATAAATTCGCCAAAGATTTTGATTTTCTGACATTTTTATGGAATTAACAGGGGCAGAAATAGTTGTCCGTTGTCTGGCAGAGGAGGGGGTCGAGTTTGTATTCGGCTACCCGGGCGGAGCCGTGCTCAACATCTATGACGAAATTTTCAAGCAGTACAAGTTCAAACACGTCTTGGTGCGCCATGAGCAGGCCGGGGTGCATGCGGCAGATGCATATTCCCGCGCAACCGGCAGGGTAGGGGTGGCGCTGGTCACTTCCGGTCCCGGAGCGACGAATGCGGTCACCGGCATCGCCACTGCCTACATGGATTCCGTTCCGGTGGTGATCCTCACCGGTCAAGTCCCCACCGCAGCGATCGGTTTGGATGCGTTTCAGGAAGTCGATACGGTGGGTATCACGCGCCCCTGCGTGAAACACAATTTTCTGGTCAAGGATGTGCGCGACCTGGCCATTACCATCAAGAAGGCATTCATTATCGCCGCTACCGGGCGTCCCGGACCGGTGGTCGTGGATATTCCCAAAGACATCACCATACACAAGACCGAATATTTCTATCCGGCCACAGTGGAAATGCGTTCGTATAACCCGGTCTCCAAGGGGCACATGGGGCAGATCAAGAAGGCTGCGCAGATGCTGCTCGAGGCGAAGCGGCCGCTGATCTACACCGGGGGTGGAGTGGTTCTGGGCAATGCCGCAGGGCAATTGCGGGAGCTTGCCGGCTTGCTGCATCTTCCCGTCACCAGCACCCTTATGGGGTTGGGCGCCTTTCCGGCGTCGAACAAACAGTTCCTCGGAATGTTGGGCATGCACGGCACCTACGAAGCCAACATGGCGATGCAACATTGCGATGTGCTGCTGGCTGTGGGCGCGCGGTTTGACGATCGGGTGATCGGCAGCCCGGAACACTTTGCCCGCGAACAGCGCAAGATTATTCATATTGATGTGGACCCGTCCTCCATCTCCAAGCGGGTCAGGGTGGATGTTCCAATTGTCGGCGATGTGGTGAGCGTGCTGGAGGATCTGCTCAAACTGATAAGGACCGGCAAGGAAAGGCCGAATCCGGAATTGATGACGGCGTGGTGGACGCAAATCGAATTGTGGCGTTCCAAGGATTGCCTGCGCTACAACCGCAACGGCGACATCATCAAGCCCCAGTATGTGGTGGAGAAACTATGGGAAGTGACCAAAGGCGAGGCCTATGTCACCTCGGACGTGGGCCAGCACCAGATGTGGGCGGCCCAGTTCTACCGGTTCGAAGAACCGCGCCGCTGGATCAATTCCGGCGGTTTGGGCACCATGGGCGTGGGTCTGCCCTATGCGATGGGCGTGCAACTGGCCTTTCCGAATGCGCAGGTCGCTTGCGTGACGGGCGAATCCAGCATCCAGATGTGCATCCAGGAACTGTCGACCTGCAAGCAATACCGTATCCCGGTCAAGGTGGTGAATCTCAATAACCGCTATATGGGGATGGTCCGGCAGTGGCAGGAATTCTTCTATGGCAGCCGTTACGCCGAGTCCTACATGGACTCCCTCCCGGACTTCGTCAAGCTGGCAGAAGCCTATGGCCACATCGGGATGAAGATCGAAAAGCCGGGCGATGTGGAGCCCGCGCTCAAGGAAGCTTTTTCTCCGGCCCTCAAGGAACGTTTGGTGTTCATGGACTTTCTTACCGACCAGAAGGAGAACGTTTTTCCCATGGTGCCCGGGGGCAAGGGCATCACCGAAATGATCCTGGCGGAGGAGCTATAGTGCGCCACATCGTTTCTCTGTTGATGGAAAACGAAGCCGGGGCGCTGTCACGCGTGGCGGGGTTGTTTTCCGCGCGCGGCTACAACATCGAATCCCTGACTGTCGCCCCCACCGAGGACGCCACTCTTTCGCGCATGACCATTGTCACCGTCGGCTCGGAAGACGTGATCGAGCAGATTATCAAACAGCTCAACAAGCTGGTGGATGTAGTGAAGGTGCTGGACCTGACCGACGGCAACCATATCGAGCGTGAGTTGATGCTGTTGAAGGTGCGAGCTGCGGGCAAGGACAGGGAAGAAGTGAAACGCATGGCCGATATCTTTCGCGGCCGCATCATCGACGTGACTGACAAGACCTTCACCATCGAACTCACCGGGCCGGGCTACAAGCTGGATGCTTTTCTCGAAGCCATGGATGAAACCACCATACTGGAAACTGTGCGTACTGGCGCTTCCGGCATAGGCCGTGGCGATCGCACGCTGAAAATCTGACTCAAGCTAGAAGGGAATGACATGAAGGTTTATTACGACAAGGACGCAGACCTGTCCATCATCAAGAAGAAGAAAGTCACCATCATCGGCTACGGCTCGCAGGGCCATGCCCACGCCAACAACCTGCAGGACTCCGGCGTCACGGTGACCGTTGGTCTACGCCGCGGCGGTGCCTCCTGGGAAAAGGCCAAGAAGGCCAGCCTGGTGGTCAAGGAAGTCAGCGACGCGGTCAAAGAGGCCGATGTCGTCATGATCCTTGTGCCGGACGAGCAACAGTATGCGGTCTACTACAACGAGATCGCTCCCAACCTAAAGAAGGGCGCGGCGCTGGCATTCGCCCACGGCTTCAATATCCATTACAACCAAATTGTGCCGCGCGCCGATGTGGATGTGATCATGATTGCGCCCAAGGGGCCTGGTCATCTGGTGCGTTCCACTTACAAGGAGGGTGGCGGCGTGCCTTCCCTGATTGCCGTGTACCAGGATGTTTCCGGGAAGGCCAAGGACATCGCGCTGTCCTATTCTGCTGCCAACGGGGGTACCAAAGGGGGCGTGATAGAGACTTCGTTCCGCGAAGAGACTGAGACCGATCTGTTCGGCGAGCAGGCCGTGTTGTGCGGCGGCTGCGTCGAACTGGTCAAGGCCGGTTTCGATACGCTGGTGGATGCCGGCTACGCGCCCGAAATGGCCTACTTCGAGTGCCTGCATGAACTCAAGCTAATCGTCGATCTGATGTATGAGGGCGGCATCGCCAACATGAACTACTCCATCTCCAACAACGCGGAGTATGGTGAATACGTGACTGGGCCCAAGATAATCAATGCCCAGTCCATCGCCTCCATGAAGGAGGCGCTGGCCAACATTCAGAATGGCGACTACGCAAAGCGTTTCATTCTTGAAGGCCGCATGAACTATCCTGAAATGACCGCCCGGCGCCGCCTAAATGCTGAACACCAGATTGAAGTTGTGGGCGCGAAGCTGCGTTCCATGATGCCCTGGATTGCCAAGAACAAACTGGTTGACCAAACCAAGAACTAGGGAGCAGCAATCGGGATTCAGGGATCAGAGCGTCATGCGGCTGTGCCGCCTTTCTTTCCTTCGTTGAATCCTGGCCCTGAACCCTATCCCATGATATGAGACACCCCATCATTGCCCGAGAAGGCCGGGTCTTTCTCGCGGTTTCCGTGGCAATTGCGATGCTTGCTTCCTGGGCGTGGGGAAGATGGTCGGCCCCGCTGTGGTTGTGGACACTGTTTGTTCTGCAGTTCTTTCGCGATCCGGCGCGGGTGCCGCCGGTCGATGCCGACGCGGTGATATCGCCGGCCGACGGCAGGATTGTGGCAGTGGAAAAGACCACGGACCCGTATCTTGCGCGCGATGCCATCAAGATCAGCGTGTTCATGAATGTGTTCAATGTCCACTCCAATCGCAGCCCGGTAGACGGCGAGATAAAGGGCCGCTGGTATAACCCCGGCGCCTTCCTCAATGCAGCGGTAGACAAGGCATCCACCGAGAATGAGCGCAATGCCCTGTGGATCAGGACGGAGCGGGGTGATATTACCTTCGTGCAGATCGCGGGGCTGATTGCACGCCGCATTCTTTGCTACGTCCGCACCGGTGATACTCTGGCGCGCGGGCAGCGCTACGGCTTCATACGTTTCGGTTCCAGAGTCGATGTGTACTTGCCCCCGGCTGCGAGACCGGAGGTTACCATCGGCCAAAAGGTAAAAGCAGCCCAGACCATACTAGCGCGCTGGTAGGATTAACGATAAGCGCGACAGCGGGCTGGCGTAAGGCTCGCCGCGCCGCCCCTGATCGTTTGCCACACCCCGGCCTCTACCTGCTTGCGGGGCCAGTGGGTCAATCGTGTAGCGGACGCGACGTTCAGCTAGAATGGCGCCATGCTCGACTTCAAGCACAGCAAAGACCAACTGGTCCGGCCGCGCTTTCGCGACCGCGGCATCTACGTCCTGCCCAATCTGTTCACCATCGGTGCGCTGTTTGCCGGATTTTATTCCATCGTCCAGGCCATGAACGGGAGTTGGGAACATGCGGCCGTGGCCATCTTCATCGCCATGGTGCTGGATGGGCTCGATGGTCGGGTGGCGCGGTTGACTCACACCCAGAGCGCGTTCGGCGCCGAACTGGATTCCCTTTCTGACATGGTCTCGTTTGGCGTCGCGCCGGCCCTGGTCATGTATGTGTTCGCGCTCAAAGGCTTGGGAAAATGGGGTTGGATCGCAGCCTTCGTGCATTGCGCGGGCGCGGCCTTGCGCCTGGCACGCTTCAATACTCAGCTTGAAGTGGCGGACAAGCGCTTTTTCCAGGGGCTGCCTTCGCCTTCCGCAGCCGCACTGTTGGCCGGCTTTGTCTGGGTCCTGGTCGAATATGACATCCCCGGAGCCGCGGTGGCCTGGCTGGCGTTTGCACTCACCCTGTTTACCGGCGTGACCATGGTGACCAATCTCAAGTTCTATAGCGGCAAGGAAATCAACCTGCGCAAGAGCGTGCCTTTCTTTGTGGTGCTGCTGATGGTGCTATTTTTCATTCTGGTATCCATGAGTCCGCCGGAGGTGTTGTTCCTGCTTTTTCTCGCCTATGGCCTGTCCGGATACGTGTACAGCACATGGAACTGGATGAAACTGCGAAAAAGCGCTGCTCAGGGCTTGCCTGACAGCCAAAAATAATTACAATCTAAATCATGTCCGATCAGGCCTCTCCCTCCTATCTCATCTGCCTGTCGAACATGCAGTTCGGCACCCTGCTGCTGCGCCCCGCGCGCTAAGACCTTTTCCCCCTCCGCTGTATCTACGTTCCCGCCCCGGCGGGATGAATTCGCAAAGCCCACTCAGGAGTCTGTCATGACAGATCGCTTATACATTTTCGACACCACGCTGCGCGACGGCGAGCAGAGCCCCGGCGCGTCCATGACCAAGGACGAAAAGATCCGCATCGCCCGGCAACTTGAAAAGCTTGGCGTGGATGTGATCGAGGCCGGATTTGCCGCCGCCAGCCCGGGGGATGCCGAGGCCATCAAGGCCATCGCCGAAACCGTAGCCGATTCCACCGTCTGTTCACTGGCGCGCGCCAATGAGCGCGACATCCGCGCCGCCGGTGAGGCTATTCAACTGGCCCGTTCCGGGCGCATTCATACCTTCATCGCTACTTCGCCCATCCACATGGAAAAGAAGCTGCGCATGAGCTCCGACCAGGTGCTGGACGCCGCGATAAAGGCGGTGAAGCTGGCGCGTGAGTACACGGACAACGTGGAATTCTCCGCCGAAGACGCGGTCCGCTCCGAACTGGATTTCCTCTGCCGCATATTCGAGGCCGTGATCGCCGCCGGCGCCACGACCATCAATGTGCCCGACACGGTGGGCTATTCCATACCCGCGCTGTGGGGGGAACGGATGAGCCAACTCATCGAGCGGGTACCCAATTCCGACAAGGTGATCTGGTCCACCCATTGCCACAACGACCTCGGCATGGCGGTTGCCAACTCCCTGGCTGCGGTCATGGCGGGCGCCCGTCAGGTTGAATGCACCATTAACGGCCTGGGTGAGCGGGCGGGCAACGCGTCGCTGGAAGAAATTGTCATGGCGGTGCGCACCCGCAAGGACGTATTCATGTGTGATACCCGAATCGACGCGACCCAGATTGTGCCGGCCTCCAAGCTGGTTTCCACCATTACCGGCTACCCGGTCCAACCCAACAAGGCTATTGTGGGCGCCAACGCCTTTGCCCATGAGTCAGGCATTCATCAGGATGGCGTGCTCAAGCACCGCGAAACCTACGAGATCATGCGTGCTGAGGATGTGGGCTGGAATGCCAACCGGCTGACCCTGGGCAAGCTGTCCGGCCGCAACGCCTTTCGTACCAGACTAGCGGAACTGGGCATGGTCATGGAGAGCGAGGAGGCGCTCAATGCCACCTTTTCCCGTTTCAAGCAACTGGCCGACAAGAAGCGCGAGATCTTTGATGAAGACCTGCAGGCCCTGGTCAGCGACGCCGGCTACGCGGCCGAACACGAACGTTTCAAGCTGATATCACTCAAGGTCTGCTCGGAAACGGGAGAAACGCCGCATGCGCGCCTGGTGATCGCCGACGAGGGCAGCGAAAAGGATGCCCAGGCGGATGGCAGTGGGCCAGTGGATGCGGCGTTCAAGGCGATGGAGTCGGTGGTTAACAGCGGCGCGGAACTGCTGCTTTATTCCGTCAACAACATCACCAGCGGCACCGATTCTCAGGGTGAAGTGACCGTCCGGCTCGCCAAGAGCGGCCGGGTGGTCAACGGCCAGGGGGCAGATACGGACATCGTGGTGGCGTCGGCCAAGGCCTACCTGCATGCGCTCAATCGGCTCCACTCCAAATTGGAGCGGGCGCACCCTCAGGTGTGATTTGACCGCGCGCCGGTGCAGCCTGTGCGCGAGGGTGCGGTCAAATTCGCATAGAAGATAGTGGCGGAAAAGAAAACCAGACTGAGTGTGACTTCGCCCAGGGCGAGCCGTGCGGAAAGGCCGCGGTCAGACCAGGCGCGCATTACGCCCTCGATGAAATAAAGCAGGATAAACATGGAGGACCACTGGTAGGTGTAGCGTCGGCCTTTAAGTATGCCCATCAAGGGCAGCAGAAGCACCACGGCTTTGAGCGCCACCCAGGAGCCGCCCGGACGCAGCGGCGCGAGCCATAATTCCCACGCCAGGCACAGAAAAATCAGCGCGATGAGACTGGCGCCGGCGATCCAGCTAAGGGTGCGGATCATGCACGTGCGGCCCGGGCCATCGCAGCCAGCGTGGCGCGCGCTCCCGCCGCATCGAGCACCGGGACAGAGAATTCGAAGCGCAGCGGTTTAGTTTCCGCGCGCAGATCGAAGCCGTCGCAGTCGATGCCGATCATGGTGGCGGATTCAACTTGAAGTTGGTGTACGCGGCGACACAGGTTGATCAGCGCCTCGGCATGGTCGTTGTTCATGTGTTCCAGTATGCCGTCTTCCAACCCGGCGAGCTGATTCACCGGAGCGTGGTAGTTGGCGGGTTCCAGCCAGTGAATCTTGCCAAACCCACCGATGTAGCGGACCGCAGTGATATCGATGCGATAGAACCGGAAGTCGTGCAGGTCGAAGTATTGCGCGGCCTGCGGCAAATAGCGCAGATAGCGGTTACGCAGCGGCGTTTTATCGGAAAGCTGGACCGCGCGGCCGCTCAGGGTGACCCTCCCGGCACTCTGCATGTCGTCCGCGCAGGGGTGAATAATCAGGCTGACGCGGTTGTCCTGCAGGATGTTGCGGGTGTGCTCGGCCAGGGTCGAAATCAGGATGACGGGCGCACCGGATTGATCGGTCACGAAAGGCGCAACCGAGCCGAATGGGAACCCGTCCAGCCTCTTGGACAAGGTGGCAAGAATGCCGTGTGGGTGGGCACGCACGAAGCGGCGCGCTTCCGTACCCAGTTCGCTCATGATGTTTTCAATTTGAGGGCAACTTCCGCCAGGCGCTTGCCCTGCGCCAGGCACAGGCGGCGTTCATCGTCGGTCAATGGATGATCGTCATTGGGGCCTGCCACGTGGCTTGCCCCGTATGGCGTGCCGCCAGTGGTAGTCGAAGTCAGCTCGGCCTGAGTGTAGGGAATGCCGACTATGAGCATGCCGTGATGCAGCAAGGGAAGCATCATGGAGATTAGCGTCGTTTCCTGCCCACCATGCAAAGTGCCCGTGGAGGTGAAGACACTGGCGGGCTTGCCGGCCAGGGTGCCCTTCATCCATAAGCCGCCAGTGCCATCGAGAAAGTATTTCAGGGCCGCGGCCATGTTGCCAAACCGGGTGGGGCTGCCCAGCGCCAGGCCGATGCATTCCTCGAAGTCCCTGAGTTCCGCGTAGGGCGCGCCTTGCGGGGGCACGGGAGGCTCGGCGGTTTCGGTCCTGGGTGCAACCTGGGGCACGGTACGCAGGCGCGCATGGATTCCCGGGACAGATTCGACGCCGCGCGCAATCAGGCGGGCCATTTCAGCTACGGCGCCATGCTGAGAATAGTAAAGGACAAGCAGATCGTTCATGAAGGAAGAATGGGTGAGACTGCGGTGAACAGTATAATGCAGTCATATTTTCCCGATTGCATCTGTGCAGTCAGCGGCACAATTGAGAAATCCATAGTGAAGATTCTGGAACGGCTGTTTGAGGCTGCGCTGTGGCGCAGTCGTTGGGTAGTACTGGCGGCGGTGATTGCCAGCATGGCAGCCGCGATCGCCGTGTTCTACCTGGCCACGGTAGACGTGATCTACCTGGTCGAACACATGCTGCATTATGGCGATCCGGCGCTGGGCGACGAGCTACGCAAACAACTGCACGATCAGACCATTACCCACGTGGTGGAAGTGGTGGACGGTTACCTCATCGCCACCTTCATGCTGATCTTTGCCTTGGGCATGTACGAACTGTTCATCAGCGACATCGACGAGGCCAAGGGCAGCCGCACCTCCAGCCGCATCCTGGTAATCGAAAGCCTGGACGATTTGAAGGCGCGGCTGGCCAAGGTGATTTTGATGATCCTGATCGTCACCCTGTTCGAGCGCGCGCTGAACATGAAAATAGAGCAACCCGTCGACCTGTTGTACCTGGGCGCTGCCATTGCCATGATCGGCTTGGCGCTCTATCTAACTCATGCCTCGGAAGGCCGTAAGGAGCAAGGACAGGGGGAAACGGGGGACGTTCATCGCTGACCTTTCTTGTCTTACCCGCCGTGAATGGAGCGAGCGTCTAGCCGCTGGTTACGCGGCTATCCCCGCCGTGGGCTGCCTCCAGCACCAGTCGGTCGAACTCGGCGCCATCCATGATACCGTGCTGTGCCACGATTTCCCGCACCGGCCGCCCGGTTCTTTCCGATTCCTTGGCGATTTCTGCCGCCTGCATGTAGCCAATCCGGGTATTGAGCAGCGTGGCCAGAGCCACGCTCTGGTGGATAAAGAAGGCGCAGCGCTCACGATTGATGATCAATCCTTTGAGGCTTTTCTCGGTGGCGGCAGTGATCGCATTGGTGAGCCAGTCCATGGCATCAAAAAGGGCGCTGCCCAGGGCCGGCATCATTACATTCAGTTCCAGTTGGCCGGCCTGAGTCATCAGTGCGACGGCGTGGTCCTGCCCCAGGACCTGAAAGCAAACCTGATTCAGCATTTCGAACATGACCGGGTTGACTTTGCCGGGCATGATGGAAGAGCCGGGCTGCACTGCGGGCAGGGTGATTTCGCCCAGGCCGGTGCGGGGGCCGGAGGCAAGTAGACGCAGGTCGTTCGAGATGCGGGTCACCTCGAGCGCCAGGCCGCGGGTGCGGGCGGACAAGTCCTGCAGATCCAGCATGGATTGCATTTGCGCCGCCAGATGGCTGGAGACGATAGGTTCGCCGGTGAGCCCGGCCAGTTCGGCCGCGACTCGCAACGGATATTCGGGGGAAGTGTTCAGCGCGGTGCCGGCTGCGGACCCGCCCAGACCAATCTGCACCAGACTTTCGCGGCATTCCGCCAGATTGTCGGCAGCCCGTTTCAGGGTCCAGGCATAGCCGCCAAATTCTATGCCCAAGGTGGTGGGTACGGCATCCTGCAAGTGGGTACGGCCCGATTTGACTGTGTCCCTTTCTTCCCTGGCGATTCGGTCGAACTCTGCAGCCATGGCCCGGCTTGCTTGTACGAGGCGGTGCAGCTTGGCCAGAGCCGCCAGCCGGATGGCGGTCGGGATGGTGTCATTGGTGGACTGGCCCATGTTGACATCATCGTTGGGGTTGACCGGCTGATAGCTTCCCCGTGTTCCGCCCAGCGCCGCATTGGCCACGTTGGCGACCACCTCGTTGGTGTTCATGTTGTGGCTGGTGCCAGCCCCGGCCTGGAACCGGTCAACCACGAACTGGTCCAAATATTCCCCTTGCAGGATCTTTTCGCAGGCTGCGACAATGGCGTCACGCTTGTCGGTTGACAGCCAGCCCGGCTGGCAGTTGGCACGCGCGGCGGCCAGTTTTATCCGCACGTGCGCGCGGACAAAATCTCCATCGGGCTTGCGTCCTGAAATGGGGAAATTGTCCACTGCCCGGGCGGTCTGGATACCGTACCAAGCATCGGCGGGAACCTGATATTCTCCCAGCGAGTCTTTCTCAACACGAATATTGCTCATGGCATTCAAGACAAGGCAAAAAGTGAAATTCTATCCGAGCCGCTGGCTGGCCGGGATTCTGTTTGGGTTGATCGCGTTTTCGGCACACGCCTTCAGTTTGACGGATACAGAGGGAAAAGCGCACAGGCTGGCGGATTACAAAGGCAAGTGGGTCCTGGTAAATTTCTGGGCTACCTGGTGCCCACCTTGCCTGGAGGAAATCCCGGATCTGGTCGCGCTGTATGAGAACAAGAAAAACAATCTGATCGTCATCGGGGTCGCCATGGATTATCGGAACCCCAAGCAGGTGTCGGACTTTGCGCAAAGCATGCAGGTGTCCTATCCGATCGTGCTTGGGACGCTTAAGTTGGCTTCCCAGGTAGGTCCGGTCGATGGTCTGCCCACTTCTTACCTGTATAACCCCGCAGGCAAGTTGGTTGCCCATCAGCTCGGGGGCGTCACCAAGGAAGGGGTGGAAGAATATATTCAGCGCAGCGCCAAGACGGGCAGCAAATGAGGCGTTATCTGATGCTGGTCTTCGCCTTGCTCGCGTCATCGGCCTGGGCCGAAACACGGGATCCTGGCAGTTACTTCTTCAACCCAAAATTGGGAGACTTTCGTGCTGAGCTCTCTACGGCCAGGGAGGAAGGCAAGGCTGGGGTGATGCTGTTTTTCGAGATGGACGATTGCCCCTTCTGCGCGCGCATGAAGGCCTCAATCCTGAATCAGTCCGATGTGCAGGACTTTTACCGCAACCATTTTCTCATCTTCCCGATAGACACCAAGGGCGATGCGCCCATGATGGACTTCAACGGCAGGGAAACACGGGAAAAGGACTTTGCGCTTGAGAACAGGGTGAGGGCGACACCGGTCATCGCGTTCTTTGATCTTGAAGGCAAGCTGATCGTGCGGCACACCGGACCGACCAAGGACAAGGATGAGTTCCTGCTGCTTGGCCGCTATGTAGTGGAAGGCACCTACAAGGAAATGCCCTTCGTCAGATACAAACAGCAGGTTCAGGCTACGCACTATCCATGAGGCGGCAGTTGGCTGGGCTCATCCTGGCCTTGCCTCTTGCGGCATGGGCGGATGACAAGCCGCTCACGCTGGCAGAAGCGATTGCGGCCGCGAGCGAACCGCATCCCCAGCTAGACGCAGCCAAGGCCGATCTGGACCTGGCCCTGGCGGATCAACGGTTGACTGACAGCCAGAATAACCTTGCAATCAGTCTCGATGGCGAACTGCGCAGCGGCATCCCGACCTCCGGTCCGGACGAGGAACGCTGGGCCGCGGATAACAGCGTTCACCTGGTGGCGCGTAAGACATTGCTCGATTCTGGCCGCAATGCCCGGGCGGTCGCAGCGGCACACTCCGAAGCTTCGGCGCGCGAAATCAATCTGCTGGAAGTCAAGGATGCGCGCCGCATCAACATCATGGCGCGCTTCTTCGACGTGTTGCTGGCGGACATGCAGGATGCCGCCGCCAATGAGTATATGGCCGTAGCTTATACGCGCTGGGACGATGCCAAATCCAGACTGGAACTGGGTCAGATGAGCCCGTCGGAATTGGCCGAGTTGGAAGCCCGGTATCAGGACGTGCGCGAGCGACGCAACCGGGCAGCCCAACAGATCCGGGCTAGCAGAGAGAAACTGGCCGATGCACTGAATCGACCCGGTCGACTGTCACGCGATCTGGAACAGCCCCGATTGCCTCAAAACGATGTTCCCCTACCTGACTATGAGGTCCTGCTGTCTGTTGCAACGGGAGAAAATCCGAGCATGCGTGCCTTGCGGGCGCAGATTGAAGCCGCCACCCTGCGCGCAGACGCCGTGCGCCGGGAGCAAGGACCGAGTCTAGATGCAGAGTTGGTGGGAGCGGGGTACAGCCGGGATGTCATCACCCGCGATTCGGTGAGCGCCGGGGTGGTAATCAGTTGGCCCCTATATCAGGGGGAACGGGTGGATGCGCGCATTGCGCGGGAAGCAGCGCAACGGGAAAAGCTGCGCGCGCAGTTGGCGCAAACCCGGATGGACCTTGCGGAACAGTTGCTGGACATTCTCGATGAAATCGAATGGCTCAGAACAGGAGCGAGGCCGGCAGCCACGACCCAGGTGGCTTACCGTGATCTGGCTTTGGATCGGGCGCGGGCGGAATATGAGATGGAACTTAAGACAAACCTGGGGTTTGCCATGGCGGATACACAGGCTGCAGCCATCCGAAAAACCCAAGTTGAATATCGCCTGGCGCTGGCGCTGGCCCGGCTGGAAGCCCTGGTGGGCGAGCCCCTGGAAGCCATCGTGGCACGAGCCAGGAAAAAAGGAAGATCATGAGATGCTTGCTGCTGGTCCTGCTGGGCTTGAGCGCCTTGCCGGCATGGTCTGCCGGCAGGATTGAGCTCACCACCCGCGTTCCGGGCGTGGTGGAAGAGGTCAAGGTGGTGGCGGGCCAGCGAGTGAAGAAGGGTGATGTGCTGGTAAGACTGAATACGGTCGTGTATGAGGCCCGCGTCAAGGAGGCTCAGGCGGAAGTTGAGCGGTGTCGGTTGGACGAGGGGGATGCGAAAAAAGATTTGGACCGGGCCGAGGAACTATATCGGCGGACAGTTACATCCACCAGCGAACTGGACGCCGCGCGCCTGAAGTACGGGCGCGCTATGGCGGGATTGATGGCGGCGGATGCCCGCCTGACGATTGCGCAAAAAAATCTTGCGGATGCGGTATTGAAAGCGCCCTTCAACGGCGTGGTGGCGGAACGTAGTGCTGAACCAGGGACAGTGACGACCGATTGTCAGTCCAAGACATTAATTATCCTGTCGCGTTAGACCCACCATTGCGGTCTTGGTCATGGGCGTATAGTCCCAGTTACGTTTCCAGGCGCCGACCACCATGTTGGGGTATTCAGGCTGTCCCAGGCTGCCGTTGTAACGTCCCAAAGCGCGAAAGAGATCGCCTTTTTCGATGTCGATATAGTGGCGCAGGATCACGCAGCCATATCTCAAATTCGTACGCAACTGGAAAAGGTTGTGTTCTCTGCTGCCGATCTGGCGGGTCCAGAAGGGCATGACTTGCATGTAGCCGCGGGCACCGACCACTGACGTGGCGTACTTGTGAAAGCCGCTTTCAACCTGGATCAGCCCCAACACCAGTTGAGGGTCCAGCCCGGCCCGGGACGCTTCCCAGTGGATGGTGGTCAGCAGTTCGATGCGTTCCTCTTCGTCCGGTACGAAGCGGGCCAATTTGCGGGACATTTGCTGCAGCCAAGCCTCTTCCTCAAGCTTGCTGCTGAACGCGGTGTGGGTTACAGCTACGTCTGCGACTGCCTTTTGCAGCGCGGCGCGCACACTTTGACTCAGATTCTCTTCCTTTTGCGCGCCGCTAAACGCAGGGCTGGCGAGAACACAGCACAAGGCGCCAACCAGGAATAGGCGGCCCGGCAGCCTAAATTTCTTGCCCCGCATTCCACGAGTGCGACGGGTTTGCCACATGCTCAACTCCTTTTTGCCAGTTCCAGCTTGCCCAGCATGAAATCCACGGCCTCGCCGAGTGGGATTGTCTTCGCTCCCGCGTCCTGCCGGCTCTGATATTCCACCAAGTCTTCCTTCAAACTCCGCTCGCCGACCGTGAAACGGTGGGGAATTCCGATCAGTTCAGTGTCGGCAAACATGACACCTGGCCGTTCGTCCCGGTCATCCAGCAGGACCTCAATTCCGGCATCCGCAAGCCCAATATAGAGTTTATCGGCAGTATCGCGGACAACCTTACTTTTCCCATAGCCTATAGGGTTGATTACGAGCAAGAACGGTGCCATTGAGATGGGCCAGATGATACCCTTTTCATCATGATTCTGCTCAATAGCGGCCGCCACGATGCGGGAAACGCCTATTCCGTAACAGCCCATTTGCAGAACCTTCGTCGTGCCGTCCCTGTCCAGAAAAGTGGCATTCATGGCTTGGGAATACTTGGTACCAAGTTGAAAGACGTGTCCCACCTCAATGCCGCGGCAGAGTTCCAGAGTACCCATTCCGTCTGGCGATGGGTCGCCTGCGACCACATTGCGCAAGTCGGCTGATTTGGGCTCGGGCAGGTCGCGCCCGAAGTTGACCCCGCTCAGATGGTATCCGTCTTCATTGGCGCCGCAGATGAAATCGGCCAGAGCCAGGACGGCGCGATCCGCAACAACCGGAATTTTCAGGCCCACCGGGCCAACTGACCCTGAACTCGCGCCGGTGGCGGCCTTTATCTCCCCTTCGGCGGCGAGGCGCAATTCCCCTCCCAATTCTGGCAACTTGGCAGCCTTGACTTCATTGAGCGTATGATCGCCGCGAAGGAGCAGGGCGACAGGGCCCAAGCTGCCAATTGCGATCAGGGTCTTGACGATCTGGTCAGCGCCAGCTCGGAAGAACGCGGTGACTTCGTCCACGGTGCCAATTCCGGGTGTCGGAATTCTTTCCATTGATTTCCCAGGTTGGGGCCGAGGTGAGACCGGCGCTACCGCCTCGGCCATTTCAACATTGGCTGCATAGTCGGAGTTGGCGCAGAAGGCAATCGCGTCTTCGCCTGAATCGGCAAGGACATGGAATTCGTGCGAGCCAGATCCCCCTATGGAGCCGGTGTCTGCCGCAACTGCACGAAACTTCAATCCCAGCCGAGTGAAGATCCGGCTGTAGGCTTCATACATAGTTTCGTAAGCCTGGTCCAGGCTGGTGCGGTCTGGGTGAAAGGAATAGGCGTCCTTCATGATGAATTCCCGCGCCCGCATGACGCCGAAACGGGGGCGGATTTCATCGCGAAATTTGGTTTGAATCTGATAGAAAGTCACCGGCAGCTGACGATAGGAGCGTATTTCCCTGCGCACAATATCGGTAATGACTTCTTCGTGGGTGGGCCCGAAACAGAAATCCCGCTCATGCCGGTCCTTGATCTTGAGCATCTGAGGGCCGAATTTTTCCCAGCGGCCGGATTCCTCCCATAATTCTGCGGGTTGTATGGCTGGCATGAACAGTTCCAGCGCCCTGACCCGGTTCATTTCCTCCCGCACGATCGCTTCCACCCGCCGCAATACCTTGAGACCCAGGGGCATCCAGGTATAGAGTCCGGAGCCCAGACGACGGATCAGCCCTGCTCTCAGCATCAACTTGTGGGAGACGAGTTCCGCTTCCGCTGGGGCTTCCTTGCTGGTGGAGAGGAAGAACTGGGACAGGCGCATGATCGATATAATTGGGCAAAACAAGCATTCTACCAAGGCTTACTCACAGCAATGTTCCGCAAGCGTCTGTCAAGGGCCGTGCACTCCGATACGACGATAGAAGTCGTTGAAGAGCGGGGGGTGCGCAGCCTGCACCTCGGCACCGGCGCAATCCAGAGTTCCATGCGACTGACTCGGCCCTGGGATCTCGAACTGGCTTATACCCGGGCCATGATGGCATTTCTGCTGTTTGTTCCCGAGCCTTTGGATATCCTGATGATAGGACTGGGCGGTGGGTCACTCGCCAAGTTCATCCGCAAACGGCGGCCTAATGCGCGAATCCAGGCAGTAGAACTGAATCCGCAGGTGGTAGCCGCGGCGCGCGATCATTTCTTTCTGCCGCCTGACGACGACCGCTTACAGGTCAGGATCGAAGATGGTGCCGCCTATGTGCCTGCGCATCCCAGGAGCGCTGATGTGATCCTGCTGGACGGGTATGATGCGGGCAACCAGGTGGAGGCGCTTGCTACGCTCGAACTGTATCGGGCCTGCAGGCAGGCACTCAAGCCTGGAGGCGCGCTCTCGGTGAACTTGTGGAGCCAGGACAGGGGTTTCCCGCATTACTTTGGCCGGCTGGTGGAAGCCTTTGATGGCCAGGTCTGTTCGCTGACGGTTCAAGGAAGATCCAATATGGTGGCACTGGCTCTGGAAGACGACAGAGGACCGGCACGGCTGGAAAAGGGATTGAGCGAGGCTATGCACTTGGGCCGCTTATGGGGCCTGGATCTGTTGAGGTTTGGCAAGGACTTGCGCTGGGCACGCGCTAACGAATGAATTGTTCCGCGCCGCATCCCAAGGCGCAGGCCGCTCGCTAAGGGGCGGCAAAGGAACGGGGCGTATAGGCCTTGGTCAAGTCGTACAGTCTGACACTTCCGTCGTCCGATGCCGAGGCGATCCAACGGCCGTCGGGGCTGTAGCGGATCATTGCCCCACACAGCGCATGAGCCTGGTAGCGCCTTTCCACTTGGTAATTTAGCGTGTCCATCACGCGGATAGCGGAATCCGTGTCCCGACCGAGGGTCACGATATGTCTGCCATCGGGACTGTAAGCCACCGAAGCAAGCAGCCCCCAATGTTCGGTTCTATGGATCTCGCGTTCACCGGTAGCCAGGTCCCAGGTAATCAAATTGAACCAATTCCCGGCGGCAAGGGTTGCGCCGTCGGGTGAGAACTGCAGGTCATGCGGACGATTGCTACCCGTATCCAGGATGTTGAGAGTCTTTAGATTAGGGTCCAGTATCAGAATTTCCTTGTCCAGCCCGACAGCCAATCGGTCCTTGTAGGTGCTCAAAGCGACCAAGCCATGTCCAAATTTGAGGTGGGCAATCTCCCGCAGGCTGCCGTCCCATATCCTTAGCCAGCCGTCACGATGCCCGCTTATCAGGTAACCCTTCATGGATGCCAAGCTCGTGATGGGGGAGAGGGCTTTCCTTTCGGCTAAAGCCCGGGTGCCTTGCCAAAGCGTCAATTTGCCATTGTCCGTAGCACTGGCAAAGGTCTTGTTCGATAGGAACAGCACGGCGCGCACTGCTCCATCATGCGAGGTCATCTCCGCCACAGCGGACGCCCTTTGTACGTCCCAAAGCCGAAGATTGCCTTGATAGCCACCGGATACCAGGACTCGACTGTCCGGCGAGAACGCGACTGCAGTCGCACCAAAGTCGTGGGCCTGAGGAAAGATTGCGCTTGCGCGGTCGGCCTTGCTCAAGTTGGAACATCCCGGCAAAAACAAAGCAAAAACAAGGGCTAAAGACAGAAATCTGGACATGAGTCGAGTTGCAATTTCTGGCAAGTGTGAAACAATGTAAATAGGAATATCTTAGTTTGAAGGCGGCGGCAATGATCGATCGGGAAGGTTACCGCCCCAATGTCGGCATCATTTTGTGCAATGCCCATAATCAGGTGTTTTGGGCCAAGCGCATCAGGCAGCACGCTTGGCAATTTCCCCAAGGGGGGATACAGGTGGGTGAGACGCCTGAGGCGGCCATGTACCGGGAACTCAACGAGGAGATCGGTTTGAGCCCCCAGCACGTGCGGATTCTGGGACGGACCCGAAACTGGTTGCGTTATGAAGTGCCGGATCGTTGGGTGAGAAAGGACTGTCGCGGGGTCTACCGCGGCCAGAAGCAGATCTGGTTCTTGTTGCGGCTGACGGGCCGGGACTGCGATGTGAGTTTGCGCGCAACGGATCACCCGGAATTTGATGCTTGGCGCTGGAATGAATACTGGATTGAACTCGAGTCCGTAGTGGAATTCAAGCGTGAAGTCTACCGGCGGGCGCTTGAAGAACTCGAGCGTTTCCTGGCGCGTGATTTGCGCTATCTTCGGAGGCGCGGCCTGCTCCCGGCACGGCCTCTGGTTGACAAGGTCGGCTGAAGGCGGCTGGTATCCGGCGTCCCCTGCCGTTCGCATCGTCCAGCCTGTCTTCTCGCCTATCCCGCGCGTTGTGAAGTACCACATCGGGAGGTATGGTGAATTCAAGTCTGGGGCTCGGTTTCAGGATACAGACGCGGGAAGAACCTAAGTCAAGACCAGCTCTAGGAGGCTTATGAACTCAAGTGCAGATCCGGATCTTCCTGCTGCGCGGTCGGAACAAGTTCTTGGAAAGGCCAGGCTGCTCAGTCCTGGCGAGCCCCTTTGGAAACGAGTTCCTACGCGGGATGAGGCCGGCCGCCGGTTGGCTGATTTCATGATGCTCATTCCGAATCTTAAGTCACGCCCTAATTCATACGTCCAGGCCGCTGCCGCATACATCAAGGTGGTCCTGGCTCGCCACGATGAAGTGGTCTTTGCTGATGTAAACCTGGAACTCAATGTACTTTGGGTTTCCCACCGTTATCGTCCGGGTTTGATGTGGGAGATTGTCAGCGCAGTCAGGCTGCATCTGCCTGAGGCAGTTCTGGTGGCCCACCAGTGCGCCCTAATTCCGGACTGACCCTCACATTCCTATGGTTTCAAGAGTCAGCCTTTCAAGCTGGCTTCTAGTCCCTTCCCATGTTGTTAGTGATGGGAGGAGATTGGAGGCGCACGCTGAAATTGCTCGGCCGATGCCATATCCGGTACTTGTGCATACCGAGTAATCTATAATTCGCGGACCTGCGGTAGTCCGCATCAATTGCTCATTCGTTGTCGCCGGGATATACTTGACAAAATCAATCAAGTATTTTTCCGGCTTAATTTTTGGAGTACGAATTACATGGCCTTATCAGAACTAATGGTCCAGACCGCCCTCAAGGACCTTATCGACCCCAATACCAAGAAAGACTTTGTCACCAGCAAGTCCACCAAGGGCATCAAGGTGGAGGGCAACAACGTGTCGGTGGACATTCTGCTGGGCTACCCTGCCAAAAGCCAACTTCAGTACATAAAGAAAATGGTGGAAGAGAAGCTCAAGACGCTGCCTGAGGTTGGTCAGGTGAATGTGAACGTCAGTTTCAAGATTGTTTCCCACGGTGTACAGAAGGGCGTCAAGCTGATTCCTGGCATCAAGAACATCATCGCCGTCGCTTCCGGCAAGGGCGGGGTGGGCAAATCCACCACTGCCGTCAACTTGGCCTTGGCCTTGGCGTCCGAGGGCGCCAATGTGGGCATCCTGGATGCGGATATTTACGGTCCTTCCCAGCCGATGATGCTCGGCATCAAGGGGCGGCCCGAATCGCAGGATGGCAAAACGCTCGAACCCATGATGGGCCACGGCCTGCAGGCCATGTCGATCGGGTTTATGATTGACGTGGACACGCCGATGGTCTGGCGCGGCCCCATGGTGACGCAGGCCCTGGAGCAACTGCTGGCCGACACTAACTGGAAGGATGTGGACTATCTGGTGGTGGATATGCCGCCGGGCACCGGTGACGTGCAATTGACGCTGGCGCAAAAGGTTCCGGTGACCGGCGCTGTCATCGTCACCACGCCGCAGGATATTGCCCTGATCGACGCCCGAAAAGGGCTGAAGATGTTCGAAAAGGTGGGGATTCCTATCCTCGGCGTGGTGGAAAACATGTCCCTCCACATTTGCACCAACTGCGGCCACGAAGAGCGCATTTTTGGACGCGGCGGCGGGGAGAGGATGTGCGCCGACTACGGCGTGGAATTTCTTGGTGGCCTGCCGCTGGACATCCAGATTCGCGAGCAGACCGATTCCGGCACACCACCCGTGGTGGCCTCCCCGGACTCGCGCGTGGCTGACATTTTTCGCACAATAGCGCGTCGCGTGGCGGTCAAGATCGCGGAATCCGCAGTTGACCACACCAGCAAGTTTCCCAGCATCGTTATCCAGAACACCTGAGCCGCAGGCTACTCATGGAAAGGGCAGGTTAAACCTGCCCTTTTTACTTCCCGGCTCGCGGATGACTTGCCTTATACTCCACTCACTTTGATTAGCCCTTACGCGCAGCCAGCATGAGCATCAAGTCTGACAAATGGATACGCCGCATGGCTAAAAGCCACGGCATGATCGAGCCCTTTGAGTCCAGTCTGATTCGCGAGTTGGATGGTCAGAAGATCGTGTCTTACGGCACCTCCAGTTATGGTTACGACATTCGCTGTGCGGCTGAATTCAAGGTCTTCACCAACATCAATTCCACTATTGTGGACCCCAAGCACTTTGATCCCGATTCGTTCGTGGAAATGCATGGCGATTCCTGCCTTATCCCGCCCAATTCCTTCGCCCTGGCACGGACCGTGGAGTACTTCCGCATCCCCAGGAACGTTCTGACTATCTGCCTCGGAAAATCTACCTATGCCCGGTGCGGCATCATCGTTAACGTCACCCCGTTCGAACCCGAATGGGAAGGCTATGTGACCTTGGAGTTTTCCAACACCACGCCGCTGCCCGCCAAGATCTATGCCAACGAGGGCGTGGCACAGGTGATTTTCTTTGAAGCCGACGAAGTGTGTGAAACCTCCTACAAGGACCGGGGCGGCAAGTATCAGGGCCAGCATGGCGTCACCCTGCCGCGCATTTGATCAACCGATATTGCCTGCTTTGTCGTCGGCATCCGAGGAGCGATAGACCATGCGTTTCCGCTTTCCCATCGTTATCATCGACGAGGATTTTCGTTCCGAGAACGCTAGTGGATTAGGTGTCCGGGCACTGGCCACCGCCATTGAAAGCGAAAGCATGGAGGTGTTGGGGGTCACCAGCTTTGTCGATGTCGCATCTTTTGCGCAGCAGCAGTCACGCGCTTCGGCCTTTATACTTTCCATCGATGATGAAGAGTTCAAGACCGCCGAGGCGGCCGAAGAGGCCGTGGCGCGCATCCGCGCTTTTGTAGAAGAACTGCGCTTTCGCAATACGGATATCCCGATATTCCTTTACGGTGAAACCCGCACCTCGAGACACCTTCCCAATGATGTGCTAAAGGAACTTCACGGCTTCATCCATATGTTCGAGGATACGCCGGAGTTCATCGCCCGCTATGTGGTGCGGGAAG
Organism: uncultured beta proteobacterium; assembly: GCA_963746955.1. Taxonomy (GTDB): domain Bacteria; phylum Pseudomonadota; class Gammaproteobacteria; order Burkholderiales; family Thiobacillaceae; genus DASQBT01. The sequence continues at coordinate 115,717 of CAVVDR010000023.1, forward strand.
CCAAGAACTATCTGGATGCCTTGCCACCGCCGTTCTTCCGCGCACTTGTTCACTATGCGGCTGACAGTTCCTACTCCTGGCACTGCCCGGGGCATTCCGGCGGCGTCGCCTTTCTGAAAAGCCCCGTGGGACAGATGTTCCACCAGTTCTTCGGCGAGAATCTGTTGCGCGCGGATGTATGCAATGCGGTCGACGAACTGGGTCAACTGCTGGATCACACCGGGCCAGTGGCCGCTTCGGAGCGCAACGCTGCACGGATTTTCGGTTGCGATCACCTGTTTTTCGTAACCAATGGAACCTCCACCTCGAACAAGATTGTGTGGCATTCCGCAGTGGCACCGGACGACGTTGTCGTGGTGGACCGCAACTGCCACAAATCCATTCTTCATGCCATTACCATGACCGGCGCGATTCCGGTGTTTCTAACGCCGACCCGCAACCATTACGGCATCATCGGGCCGATACCGAAAGAAGAGTTCCGCTGGGAGAACATAGAGAAGAAAATTGCCGCCCATCCTTTTGCCAGCAAAGCCAAGGGCAAGCCGCGCATCCTGACCATCACCCAGAGCACCTATGACGGCGTGGTGTACAACGTTGAAGACATCAAGCAAATGCTGGATGGCAGGATCGACACCCTGCATTTTGATGAAGCGTGGCTGCCCCATGCCACCTTCCATGATTTCTACCGGGGCATGCATGCAATCGGCCGTGATCGGCCCCGCTGCCAGCGTTCCATGGTGTTTTCCACTCAGTCCACGCATAAACTGCTGGCGGGCCTGTCCCAGGCGTCGCAAATTCTGGTGCAGGATTCGCAGACTGGCAGGCTGGACAAGGATGTGTTCAATGAGGCGTTCCTCATGCACATGTCCACGAGCCCACAGTACGCGATCATTGCAAGCTGCGATGTCGCGGCGGCCATGATGGAACCGCCGGGCGGGACGGCTCTGGTGGAAGAGTCGATCCGTGAAGCTCTGGATTTCCGTCGCGCCATGCGCAAGGTGGATGAAGAGTATGGCGCCTCCTGGTGGTTCAAGGTCTGGGGGCCGCACGATCTGGCTGATGAAGGCATAGGCGAGCGCAGCGACTGGGTCATCCGCAGCGGCGAAAAGTGGCACGGCTTTGGCGATCTCGCCGAAGGTTTCAACATGCTCGATCCGATCAAGGCGACCATCATCACCCCCGGACTGGATGTCGAAGGGGATATTGCCGAGACCGGCATACCCGCGGCCATCGTGACCAAGTACCTGGCGGAGCATGGCATCATTGTTGAAAAGACCGGGCTCTATTCCTTCTTCATCATGTTTACTATCGGCATCACCAAGGGCCGCTGGAACACCATGGTGACCGAGCTTCAGCAGTTCAAGGATGACTACGACAAGAATCAACCCCTTTGGCGCGTATTGCCGGAGTTTGTTGCCAAGTTTCCGCGCTATGAGCGGGTCGGCCTCAAGGACTTGTGTGAAGCCATACATGGCATCTACAAGACGCATGATATTGCCCATTTGACAACGGAAATGTATTTATCCGACATGGAACCGGCCATGAAGCCGGCCGATGCATTCGCCAGAATGGCCCATCGGGATATCGAGCGCGTCGAGATCGACAAACTTGAGGGGCGCATCACCAGTGTCTTGCTGACACCGTATCCACCGGGTATTCCACTTCTCATTCCCGGCGAGCGGTTCAATGCAACCATCGTGCGCTATCTTCAGTTTGCGCGGGAGTTCAACGAAAAGTTTCCCGGATTCGAAACGGACATTCACGGTCTGGTGAAGGATGAGAGTAATGGCAAGGCCCGCTATCATGTGGATTGCGTGAGATGACCAACGGGCCCGGCGTCAGGGAATGAACAATGGCCACTACCCGCCTCATTCGCGCTGCGGTTCGCACTTTATACGTGAACGTGTGGATCACGCGCATGGACGCGTTTGGCGCTTTGCCCGTGTGCGATCCGGGACCCCTGTCTAGCCCGGATATTTCACCGGCCCTTATCGAGAACGTCCCAGCTCATGCGCAATGAGTGGAAGGTTGGGTTTGGGCGGGGTGTTGCATAGAATTTGAGCAACTGAGGGATTTGCGGGCGGACTTCCCCCTACCCCCGAAGCGTCAACATGTCGGGGACGCACTCGGGATTGGCTATGGGGAAGCCAGGGCGCGGGCGGCTGCGAGGAAGAGGTCGCGCAGCGGATGGTGGGAGGCGAACAGGATGCGGATGCGCCGCGTATTGCGGATCACGGCGGCGCCGATCTTGAGCAGCCTCACCCGAATCGTCGCCGAGCTCGCCGTGGCCAGATCGGTGCCAGCTAGGCCGATCTCGCGCAGGCGCTGCATCAGCGTATAGGCGAGTGCCGATAACAGCATGCGCAGCCAGTTGGCGGGGAATTTGTGGCAGCTGGCGCGGGTGCCGAACAGGTCAAGCTGGCTTTCTTTGATCCGATTCTCCGCCTCGCCACGCAGGCAATACAGATCGTCGTACAGCGCCTCGGGCAAGCCGTCCAGATTCGTTACGATGAAGCGCGGATTGGCGCCCTGGCTGCCAAATTCCAGCCGCGTGATGATGCGTCGTTCCCGGTTCCAACTGTCGGCAGTGTAACGGAACTCACGGATCATGCGCTGCTTAGTCCGGGTTTGCTCGAACGCCCGTTCCATCGCCTGCTCCCAGTCTTCGACACGGTGGTGCAGGCGGGCATTGCGCGCCACGCCGATCACATAGCCCACATAGTGGCGCTCGCACCAGCGGATCAGGCGTTGCCGGCAGAAACCCGAGTCGCCGCGCACGATCAGGCGCACCTTAGGCCAGGCTTGCCGCAGACGGGTGACCAGGAGCTTGATCACCGCCGCCGCGTGCTTGGCCCCGTCGATGCGGCTGCGGCGCAGGACGCAGGCGAGCATGCTCTTGCCTGCGAAGACGTAGAGCGGCAAATAGCAATAGTGATCGTAGTAGGCGTGGAACTCGCCCTGCTCCTGATCGCCATGCAGCGGAATGTCCGAGGCGTCGATGTCGAGGATGAGTTCTTGGGGCGCCACCGCCTGGGCGGCGATGAACTGCTCGATGAGCACCCGATTCAGTGCGAGGACATCGGCCCGGTTGGCCCGCTGTTCCATGCGGCACAGAGTCGGGCTACTGCCCAGCTCCTCGCCAGTCCCGACCGCCGTTTGCATCAGCGGATCGCTGCGCAAGGCCGCGTGGTCATTCAGGTCCTCGTAGCCGCAGCACAGCCCGTACAGCCGCTGCGCCACCAGATTGCGCAAGTCGTGAGTGATCAGATCGGGATGGCGCAGGTCATGCAGGGCAGCGGCCACCGCGGCCGACAATCCGATACGCCGATCCACTTCCTTGAGCAGCATCAACCCGCCGTCGGAGCTGAGCGCGCCGCCCTCAAAGTTGGCTTCGATGACGCGCCGACCCAGGCGCCCAAAACTCAGCTGATCAGCAATACACTTTGGCATCGGCGGAACTCCTCTACATACGGCTTCGACACCTGTATTAGAGCGCCTTTCGGCGGTTCCGCCGATACCTTCTATGAAATATCCGGGCTAGCGCTCCGTCTTCGGTCTGAGTCTGGCGGGCCTTGCTAATAGCCTGATTTCTGGATATTATTTGCGTTTTCCTTGCTCCACCGCATTCGCATAGCGGGGGGCTCTAACCACAAGGAGCACGCATGCGCCATTACGAAATTGTGTTTATCGTTCACCCCGATCAAAGTGAGCAGGTGCCGGCCATGATCGAACGTTATCAGGCCAATATCGCCGGACACGGCGGGAAGATCCATCGCCTGGAAGACTGGGGGCGACGCCAGTTGGCCTACCCGATCCAGAAGCTGCACAAGGCCCATTATGTGCTGATGAATATCGAGTGCGACCAGGCCACGCTTGACGAGCTTGAACATGGCTTCAAATTCAACGACGCCGTACTGCGTCATCTCACGACCAAGCGCGATGATGCAGTGGCCACGCCTTCACCCATGATGAAGGAAGAAAAATCCCGCTCGCTGCTTGAAGGCGAGGTCAAGGTCGCAGCGGAACCGCCTGCAGCTTCACCCGCCGTCTTGTAATAAGTTGGATAACTGAATTCGAAAAGGAGTAACACCATGCCGCGTCCCATGGGTAAAAAAAATACTCGTGACAACACCAAGAACAAGGGTCCGGGCAACCGCGGCCTGTTCAAGCGCCGCAAGTTCTGCCGCTTTACCGCGGATGGAATCAAGGAAGTCGACTACAAGGATGTGGAAATCCTGAAAGACTTCATCAGCGAGAATGGCAAGATCATTCCAGCCCGCATTACCGGCACCAAGTCGCATTACCAGCGGCAGCTTTCCACTGCCATCAAGCGGGCCCGCTATCTGGCGCTGCTGCCCTATACCGATCTGCACTGAGGAGACCGCCATGCAAGTGATACTGATGGAAAAGGTGGTCAACCTGGGAAATCTGGGTGATGTCGTCAAAGTGAAGGACGGTTTCGCCCGCAATTTTCTCATTCCGGGCGGCCACGCCAAGCGTGCGACCAAAGCCAATGTCGATGCGTTCGAAACCCAGCGCGCTGAGCTGGAAAGACACCAAGCCGACAAACTGTCTGCCGCGCGGGCGCGCGCCGAGCAACTCGAAGGTCTGCTGGTGCAGATAAGCCAGAAGGCCGGGGTGGATGGGCGTCTATTCGGCTCTGTCGGTAATGCGGATATTGCCGAAGCCCTGGTTGCGCAAGGATTTGAGATCAGCAAGGCAGAAGTGCGTCTACCCGCAGGCCCGTTCAAGATGATTGGCGATTACGATGTGGTGCTGTCCCTGCACACCGACGTACTGGCCAACATTAAAGTCTCGGTGCTGGGTGAATCGGCCTGAGCGCGGCGCGTAATCAAGGATGGAAGGCGTGAGTGATCACGCCTTTTTTATTCTCCTCTTTCCCACCTTTATTCCCCATTTATCCACTGGCTTGTCCCTTTGCTCTGGGGACTGGCAGGCATAGAATCCTGTCATGGCCAGCGTATATCCAATTACCACCCAGGCCGGGCTGACTGATAACCAGCTGGCCCAGCTACGGGTCCCGCCCCATTCAGCGGAGGCCGAGCAGGCTGTTCTAGGCGGGTTGCTGCTGGATAACCAAGCTTGGGACAAGGTTGCGGACCTGGTCAACGAACTGGACTTGTATCGCCAGGATCACCGCCAGATCCTGCGTGCAATTATCCGCCTGATCAATGACAGCAAGGCGGCCGATGTGGTGACGGTGGCAGAGTCGCTGCAATCCCATGGCGAACTGGAAAGCGCGGGTGGGCTGCCTTATTTGGCGAGCCTGGCGAGCAACACACCGTCGGCGGCCAATATACGCCGTTATGCGGAGATTGTTCGGGAACGGGCGGTGATGCGCAAACTGGTGGAAACTGCCACCCGAATCGCCGACTCCGCCTATGCGCCGAGCGGCAGAAGCGCGTCCCAGCTGCTGGATGAAGCCGAGGCCAGGGTGTTTGAAATCGCCGAGGCGGGTAACCGGGGCGGCGCCGGCTTCATGCCTATCAAGCCCCTGCTGCAGCAGGTCATGGAGCGGGTTGACGAGTTGTACAGCCGGGACAATCCGGATGACGTCACCGGCGTGCCCACAGGTTTCAAGGATCTGGACGGCAAGACCTCCGGCTTGCAGCCCGGAGACCTTGTCATCGTGGCGGGGCGCCCGTCGATGGGGAAAACGGCATTTTCCCTCAATATTGCGGAGCACATTGCAGTGGATACCGGCTTGCCGGTTGCGGTGTTTTCCATGGAAATGGCCAGCACGCAGCTCGTGATGCGGATGATTGGTTCGGTCGGCAAACTCGATCAGCACAAGCTCAGGACCGGCCGTCTCGGGGAAGATGACTGGCCGCGTCTGACCTATGCCATGGGCAAACTCAACGAAGCCCCGATATTCATTGACGAAACCCCGGCGCTCAATCCGTTGGAGTTGCGCGCCCGCGCCCGCAGATTGGCGCGCGAATGCGGCAAGCTGGGCCTGATAGTGGTTGACTACCTGCAACTCATGTCGTCGGTCGGCAGCGGGGAAAACCGGGCCACGGAAATCTCGGAGATCTCCCGTTCTCTCAAGGCGCTGGCCAAGGAGTTGAATGTACCGGTCGTTGCGTTATCCCAACTCAATCGCGCGCTCGAGCAGCGACCCAACAAACGGCCGGTGATGTCCGACCTGCGCGAATCCGGCGCAATCGAGCAGGACGCCGACTTGATCCTGTTCATCTATCGCGACGAGGTATACAACCCGGAAAGCCAGGATAAGGGTACCGCCGAGATCATCATCGGCAAGCAGCGCAACGGTCCCATCGGGACGGTGCGCCTTACCTTCCTCGGCGAGTACACCAAGTTCGAGAGCTTTGCGACGGGGACATTATCCTGACGTGCGACCGCTCGTCGCGAAAGTATCACTCGATGCGCTGGCCCATAACCTGCGGGTAGCCCGCCGGCATGCCGGTCAGGCTCGCGTCATGTCGGTGGTCAAGGCCAATGCCTATGGCCATGGCTTGACCCGCGCGCTGCGGGCCCTGGCAGGTAGCGATGGCTATGCTGTGCTGTCGGTGGACGAGGCTGCATCCCTGCGCCAGTTGGGGGTGGAGAAGCCCATCCTTTTGCTGGAAGGATTTTTCCAGGCGGCCGAACTGGCTGCGATCGTCAAGCTGCAATTGACCCCGGTGATCCACGATGCCGAACAACTGGAATTGCTCACGCGCCAGCAATTCGCTGCGCCGCTCGACGTTTTCATCAAGTTCAATAGCGGCATGAACCGACTGGGTTTTCCCCTGCACCGGTTTGATGCGGTGCTGGGCCAGATTCGGGCATTCGAGACCATTCGTAGTCTCACCCTCATGACCCACTTTGCCACCGCCGATGAGCCTCCAGGCGTGGACTGGCAAGCCGCGCCATTCTTGAAGAAAGCCGCCGTTACAGGGTTGCCCATGTCGCTAGCCAATTCGGCAGCACTGCTGCGCTATCCGGACATGGCGCGGGATTGGGTCAGACCCGGAATTATGCTTTATGGCGCTTCACCATTTCCCGATGTCAGCGCCGCAGCTCTGGGACTTAAACCGGCGATGACCCTGCAATCCGAAATCATCGCCGTGCAACACCTGATGGCAGGAGCGGGGCTGGGATATGGCCTGACCTGGCATGCGGAAGAGTCCACCAGAGTCGGCATTGTTGCCTGCGGTTATGCAGATGGCTATCCGCGTCACGCGCCTGTGGGAACGCCCGTATTGGTGCAGGATAAACCGACCCGCACCTTGGGCCGCGTGTCGATGGACATGCTATACGTGGATTTGTCCGGCCTTCCGGAAGCTGGCGTGGGCAGCCCGGTAACTCTGTGGGGCGAAGGCTTGCCGGTTGAAGACGTGGCACAGGCCGCAGGCACCATCAGCTACGAATTGCTCTGCGCGCTGGCGCCGCGCGTGCCGGTGGTGGAGGACTGAAGAGGCGCGGAACAGATTGCGCTATGGCCTAAATGCATACACAAGCAACCAACCCCCCTTATTCCTCCGTTTCCGGTAGACGAATGGTGTACTGACCGGATTTCTCGTCGCGCACCACGGCCAGAAGGCCTCGTTTCTGGGCATCCTCCACCAGTTCCTTGAATGAGCGGAAACCATAGAATGACTCGGTAAAGCCTGGCCGGCGCCGTTGCATGGTGGTCTTGACCAGGGAGCCCCAGATCTTCTCGTCCGAGCCACGCTCGGCAATCAGCGCTTCCACCGTCTCGACGATGAAATCGAGTGCTTCCTGGCGTTTGTCGTCTTCACCTCTGGATGCTGCGGGCTTTTTGCTGGTTATGGCCGTTCTTGCTGGGGCCTTCTTCTCTTTGCGTTTCAGTTGCGCTTCCTGTTCGCGGACCAAATCGTCATAAAAAATGAACTCGTCGCAGTTGGCGCTCAGCAGGTCGGAGGTCGAATTCTTTACTCCGATGCCGATCACGCGCTTGTTGTTCTCCCGCAGCTTCGAAACCAGGGGTGAGAAGTCCGAATCGCCGCTGATGATGACAAATGCGTCCACATGCGCTTTCGTGTAGCAGAGATCAAGCGCATCCACGACCATGCGGATATCCGCCGAGTTTTTGCCGGATTGCCGAACGTGCGGAATCTCGATCAGTTCAAAAGACGCTTCGTGCATGGTGGCCTTGAAGTCCTTATAGCGCTCCCAGTCGCAATAGGCTTTCTTGACCACGATGCTGCCCTTGAGCAGCAAACGCTCCAGCACCTTCTTGATGTCGAATTGCGCATACCTCGCATCGCGTACGCCAAGCGCAATATTCTCGAAATCACAAAACAATGCCATGTTGCTAATTTCAGGTTGGCCGGCCATCAGTTGCTCCTTTGCCTATCTTGTGCGAGCGAACCAATTCTTAATGACATTGGCCATGAGCGCAAATCGAATCAAATCACATTTGTCCGGCATTCGGTGGCGCTCATGCCGTTTGTCGAATAGGTGTCTTTTGATTGCGTAAGCGGATGATTAGGCGGATAGTGCGCGTCAGCGATCTTCAAGTAGTGTAGATGCTGGCTGGTTCAGTACCCCCTGCTTCTCCGGTATTTCATCCTTCATCACCCCGCCATCTTGACCTTCGCCCTCAAGGGCTTTCCGCTCAATATTTCTATACTTCTTAATAAGGATTCAAGACATGGCAACAGGTACAGTGAAGTGGTTCAACGATGCCAAAGGGTTCGGCTTTGTTACGCCCGATGGCGGCGGAGCAGATCTTTTCGTCCATTTTTCGGCGATCCAGGCCCAAGGTTTCAAGACCCTGCAGGAAAACCAGCGTGTGGATTTCGACGTCACCACTGGCCCGAAAGGCCAGCAAGCTTCAAACATTCGCGCTGCTGAATAGATCATCAGCGCGGCCCCGCATGGCATGGCAGTGCTGGCCATCATGCGGGTCGCCCGCGCTTGGGGGCTATTTCACATACCAGTCAATGCTGACGATATGATTCACGTTCACCATCTTCCTGCCCTTCTTATCGGGGTTGTTTGACGGGCTGACACTGATGAACAGATCGGATATGGTCTCGACCTTCCCCCTGATACGGAACGATTGACCATTGCTGAGAGTCAGCGTTGCTTCATCTCCCGCAATTTCCTGATTAAGGGCCTGACTTACGCTGAGCATCCGGAATTCCTTGCTTGAACACTAACTGAACGTACTCAGGTAGTGCGGATTCATCATACCCTAATCGAGGAGTCTGATGGGCAGGCCCGTGCAAAATTGGACGTCCGTCGCTTCCGTTGACACGCTATTAAGGTCGAAGCTGAAATTCTTGAATGGGACAGGGAGGGTGAGATACGTAGGCGAATTCAAGGTCAACCGGTGAAGTAAATCCCTCACGGGTAGGGCGCTTATATACGCGGCAATACCGGCAGCAGAGGGTGGTTTTCAGAGGGAAGGACATCTATAATCGCTGTTCTTGTGCCAGAATCCTGCGCAGAGCCGCCATTGTGTTGCGGGATTTTGGGTGATCCACCTTAATGCCTTTGGGCGATTCAAGAATGGGAGATGACTGTGAAGGCGAAAGATTCAATCAATAAGTTCAATTCCTTGACGATTAAAGCGGGCGCAATTTTGTTTCCGACGCTCCTGTTGGCAATGACCGGGTGTGAAGGGACGATGCCACAATTGGGCGGTTCGTCCGGCCAGACCGTAACGGGCGGGGCTGCCGGGTCGAGTTCGCAGGGAGGCAACAGCCAACTCGAACACTGCGATGCTGCCCTCGGCACCCTGGGGGTGGAAGAGGATCAGAGCGCACCCTGGTGGGGTGAGTACGCTTCTCGCTACCCCAGCCTGGGCAGCACCACGCCGGTTCTGCGCATGATGATTCAGCAGTCCAACTGCTTCGTGGTGGTTGAGCGCGGGCGCTCGATGAACAACATGATGCGGGAGCGCGAATTGGAGAAGTCCGGCGAGATGCGTTCAGGCAGCAAATTCGGCAAGGGCCAGATGGTCGCGGCCGACTACACCATGCAGCCGAGCATCCAGTTCTCGGCCAAGGGCACGGGAGGCCTTGGTGCCGCGCTCGGAGGCCTCTTCGGCAGCGTTGCTGGCGCGGTCGCCGGGGGCATGAAGTCCAACGAGGCCGCTACGACGCTGCTGCTGATTGACAACCGCTCCGGGGTGCAGATCTCCTCCTCGGTGGGCAGTGCCAAGAACTTCGACTTCAACCTCGCCGGTGGCCTGTTCGGCGGTGGGGTTGGCGGCGGGGCCGGCGGTTTCACCAACACGCCCGAGGGCAAAGTCCTGACTGCGGCCTTTGTCGATTCCTACAACCAGATGGTCAAGTCCCTGCGCAACTACAAGGCGCAGCAGGTCAAGGGCGGATTGGGCAAGGGCGGCAATCTTCCGGTTGGCGATTAAGCCTGCGGCGGGTCCCCCCATGTGGGGGATTCCAAGCCTGCAGACACCTGCAAGAGTTCGTTGGGCAAGGACGCGCACACGCTAACAAGACAGAAGCGTGTCGCGTCGCCCAGCTTGAAATCCAACAAGTCGACATAGGCGGGCGCGCAGTTGCTTCGGGTGAGAGCAGGTCGCGGAATCAATGCACTCGGTGTCTCTCTCCTGATGTCACTTTGAGACGAATTGATGGTGATCACCATGCCCCAATGCGGGTAAATTTGCCGGATTACGCTCGATCAAGAGCAAGTGCTTAACAGACGATGACGGGGAGGGGATCGGCGTCGAAAATCTCGCGGTGCCGGGGGCTCTCCAGAAACATGTCGATGTCGAATTCGGCCTCGACCTCGGCGAGATGGCGTTCGAACTTCGCTGTCTGAGGAACCGATTCATAAATTTCCATCCACAATCTAGGCTCCTGCTGCTTCTTCAGCAAGCGGCCACGGACGCCGGTACGGCAGGCCAACCTGGCCTGCATGGAGTGCACCAGTGTTTCCGTTTCGTGCCAATCGCGCGCAGCAACCCGATAGTAGATGAAGATACTGGTCAACTGACTGAATAGGGCAGCGGCCTGACAGCGAGTACCGGGCCATCAACCGCTTTCCAGTGCAATTGCTGCCCGCTAGCCACACTTTCAATTTGTGCTACCGCCAACAGGTCAAAACCGCCGCCCGGCGCAGGCGCAGCATTGACTACCATTCCGGATGCCTGGTCGCCCATGTCCGCTGTATACAGGTTGTCGCCGGGAGCAGGAGCGGTATCGCCATCCAGATGGACGAGATACATGCGACGCTTGAGCCTGCCCAGGTAATGCGTACGGGCGATTATTTCCTGCCCAGGGTAGCAACCCTTTTGAAAACTTACGCTGTTGATCAGATCAAGGTTAACCATCTGCGGTACGAACTGGTCCACGGTGGCGGTCACGATCATGGGTATGCCGTGAGTGAGGCGGAGCCAGTCCCAGGTCGCGGCACCGACTGGGCGGGCGTTTGCATGGAGGGTGCCCCACAGTGCCGGGGCAGCACTCGGCGCCACGGAAAGGACAAACTTGTCCCGCGCCAATCTGACAACCAGGGCCTGTCCATCGTTGGCGACTTTCATGGCCCCATCAGGCATGAGGCCGGCGGCATGACGCACCGCTGATTCCGCAGCCGGCCCGGCCACCACCAGGCGAACCATTTCGTCGGAGGCATCGCGCCCCTTGACCTTGGAGCGCAGGATGAACATGTTGAGCCGCTTGAGAACCGCATCCTTGATGTCGCCCGAAAACTGCAGGCAGTAATCTCCTCCGTTGCGCCACATCAGAAAGTTGCCCAGCAAGCGGCCCTTGGCGGAACAAAAGCCATTCAGCTGGGCGACGTCCGGATGCAGACTACGCACATCGTTGGTGAACTGATTCTGTAAGAACGTTCCGGCATCATCGCCCGAAAACGCCAGCACCGCGAGCTGGGACAAATCAGCCATCACCGTAGCGTGGGCGGCGGCTTCCCGCTCGGCTGAAGGACTGCCAAAGTCCACTACCGTGCCTTCAACAATGCGGGCGCCTTGCTGGGTCAGAAATTGCTTCCAGGTTTCAATCATGGTTTATGCTGCTTCGGATGGATCACAAGGCCTCATTCTAAATGTTTCTGCCCGTGACGGTGACGCTCAGACGTTCCAGGATATTGCTGATTATTCTGGCCATGCTGCACGGCCTGGCCGCGTGGGCCGTGGCGCTGACCGCTTTGCCTGTTGAGGTTCAGGGTGGCCTCCTGCTCCTGTTGGCACTGAGTATGGCCGGGCAGGGCTGGCTGTACCGGTATTTTCCGGCCGGGCGGAAGATTCTGGCGCTGAGCGTGGACCAGAAAAGCGCGCTGTGGCTTGATAGGGGTGGGGCGGAGGTGGAGGCCGCGGAACTTGATAAGGCCTGGCTGGGCCCCGGCTTGGGGGTGGTGACAGTCCGCAGCGGGGACAGGATATATCGAGTGTTGTGGTTGCCGGACAGCGCCGATGCACAGGCGCTCAGGCGGTGGCGTATTTGGCTGCACTGGGGTTAGGGGATGAATACATTCATGGAGAGATCAGGCGAGCCTTGGGTTGATGATCGTGTTGCCTGCCAGCGGCAGCATGTCCGGGTAATCCCGGCTGAAATGCAGGCCGCGGCTTTCGTGGCGCAACTGGGCGGAGCGCACAATCAGATCCGCGGTCATCACCAGATTGCGCAGTTCGATTAGATCATGGCTGATTCGAAAGTTACGATAGAACTCGTCAATCTCGTTCTGCAGCAGCTTGATCCGGTGCGCGGCCCGGGCAAGGCGTTTGTTGGTGCGCACGATGCCGACGTAGTCCCACATGAATCGGCGCAACTCGGCCCAGTTATGAGAGATGACGATTTCTTCATCCGCATCGGTGACCCGGGATTCATCCCATTCCGGCAGTTGCGCTGCGGGTGCGGCCTGGCTGGAACAAATATCCTCGGCTGCGGCGCGCCCAATGACCAGGCATTCGAGCAGGGAATTGGAGGCCAGCCGATTGGCGCCGTGCAGGCCGGTGAACGCCACTTCGCCAATGGCGTGCAGGTTGCTCAGGTCGGTACGCCCCATGCTGTCGGTGACCACCCCGCCGCAAGTGTAATGGGCTGCGGGAACCACGGGGATGGGCTCCTGGGTGATGTCGATCCCCAGCTCCTGACAACGTCTGAAAATAGTGGGAAAGTGTTCGACAATGAATTTTGCGGGTTTGTGGGAAATGTCCAGGTAGACGCAGTCCAGACCCCGCCTTTTCATCTCGAAGTCGATGGCACGCGCCACGATGTCGCGCGGCGCCAGTTCGGCGCGCGGGTCGTGGTCAGGCATGAAGCGTTCGCCATTGGGCAGCTTAAGTAGCCCCCCCTCGCCCCGCACCGCTTCGGTAATCAGGAAGGATTTGGCCTCTGCATGGTAGAGGCAGGTGGGGTGAAACTGCACAAACTCCAGATTGCCCACCTGGCAACCCGCCCGCCAGGCCATGGCGATTCCGTCTCCACTGGCCGTGTCCGGATTGGTGGTGTAGAGGTAGACCTTGCCTGCCCCGCCGGTGGCCAGCACCGTGTGGCCGGCCGCAAAGGTTTCCACCTGGCCGGTTTCATTATTCAGGGCGTAGGCGCCATGGACGTGCCGCTCTTCTCCGCCGAAATGCCGGCCGGTAACCAGATCTACCGCAGTGTAATTCTCCAGCACGGTGATGTTGCCCCGGTCGCGCAGCTTCTGGATAAGGTTGGTCTGCACGGCGAGCCCGGTTGCATCCTTCACGTGCACGACCCGGCGCCGGCTGTGTCCGCCTTCCCGGGTCAGGTGCAGCCCGCAGGATGTTGCGGGATCGGGGTCGAATTTCACCCCTTGGTCGATCAGCCAGGCTATCATGGCCGGGCCATTGGATACAATTTTGCGGGTGACCCCTTCGTCGCACAGTCCGGCCCCCGCCGCCATCGTGTCCTGGACGTGGGACTCAACGGAGTCGCCAACATCCATGACGGCGGCAATGCCGCCTTGTGACCAGCTGCTGGCGCCATCGATCAGGTTGCGCTTGGTGAGCAATCCAACCTTCAAATGGGGAGCCAGATGCAGGGCGCAGGTCTGAGCGGCCAACCCGCTGCCGATGATGAGAACGTCGAAGTTCCGCATAGATGACCCATGATATCAGGGCATGGCTGGGGATAGCAGCGCTCAGCCCCTGCCCCCTGAACTTTTGTGGGGTGGCGGGGTCTCTAAATGAAAGCAGCCTGATATATTCGGGCGACGCATAAAACATAATCAGGGGAAAAGTTGGATCGCGAGATCGACCAGCAGTTAGTGGAGCGCGCGCAGAAGGGCGACAAGCGGGCGTTCGAACTGCTGGTGATGAAATATGAGCGAAAGCTGGGGCGATTGCTGTCCAGGATGGTGCGTGATGCGGCGGAGATTGATGACATTACGCAGGAGTCCTTTATCAAGGCATATCGGGCACTGCCACAGTTTCGCGGCGAAAGCGCGTTCTATACCTGGCTTTACCGGATTGCCGTCAATACGGCGAAGAACTACCTCATGGCCAAGGGCAAGCGAGAAGTGGCCACTTCGGACATGGTGGATGAAGACGGTGAAGGAATGGATGATGTGTTGATGCCTCACGACATCGCCACACCGGATGCGGAACTACAGACCAAGCAGATTGCCAAAGCAGTGAACGAGACCGTAGACGCTTTGCCCGAGGAGTTGCGGACCGCGATCACCTTGCGCGAAATCGAAGGTCTGAGCTATGAAGAAATCGCCCGGATGATGGACTGCCCGATTGGTACCGTGCGTTCCCGCATCTTTCGCGCGCGCGAGGCGATTGCGGAGAAGATTCGTCCCATGCTGGGCACACGTAAGGACAAGAGGTGGTAATCATGAAAAATCTCGCCAATCAAATCGCGCAAGAGTCCCTTGCCGAGCCCCCTTCAGTCGTGCTGTCCGCTTGGATGGATGGCGAGGACCACGATGGCGGGGTGGATTGGCCGGCCCATCTGAAGCAGGATGCAACTGCCCGCGAACAATGGGAAACCTGGCACCTGATCGGCGACGCCATGCGCGGTGCGCCTCCGCTGTCGAGTGATTTTGGCAGTCGCTTTGCCAAGCGTCTGGCGGCTGAACCTACGATACTTGCGCCAAGAGCCCGCTGGGTCAGCGGCCGGGCCTTGGCTTCCGTTGCGGCGGGTGTCCTGGTGGCGGTGGGTGCGGTGGCGATCTGGTCCCAGCATCCGGAAGACACGCCGGGTGCTTCCACGCTGGCCCAGGCCAACCCCGCTGCTGAACTGGCTTCACCGGCATTGGCGGCGGAAGTCCGCTGGGCGCCTTATCTGGCGGCCCATCAGGAGTTTTCCCCCGTGACGGCCGGCTCACCCTACCAGCGGGCGGTTCTGGTATCTGAGGTGACTCGTTGATTACAGCGCGTCTGCTTGGTCTGGCGCTGGTTCTGGCGCCGGGTATGTCATGGCCGTCGGATGCACTGGAGTGGCTCAACCGCGCAGTCCAGGCTTCGCATGCCCTCAGCTACACGGGCGTTTACGTTTATCAGCACGGCGACCATGTGGAAATGCTGCAAGTCATGCAGCGAGTCGATCCTGCCGGCGAGAAGAACAAGGTCGAAGTAATCGATGGACCGCACCGGGTGTTTCTCCGCCTGAATGACGAAATCTACTGCCACTCCGCGGATGGCAAGACCGTTCGGCTTGAAAGAGGCGCGGCACGCCGTTTCTTCCCAACGGTGCTGCCGGCGTCTCCGGCCAGCTTGTTGGATTTCTACTCGGCTCAGATGGGGGGGGTGGAACGGATTGCGGCGCGCGAATGCCAGGTGATCCTGTTGCAGCCCAAGGACGACTTCCGTTTTTCCCACGACCTGTGCATCGACAGACTGACCGGATTGCCGCTTAAGGCGGTTACGCTCAATGATATGGGCAGGCCAGTTTCCAGTTCGACCTTCACCCAGGTAGACATAGGCAAAATTCCCGATATGGGCCTGTTTGTGCCGCACCTGGCAGGCAAGCGGGTGGAGACAGGCGAGTCGGGCAGTGCTTCTTCGGAATGGAAGGTAACTCCGCCGCCCGGCTATGTTCAGGTGATGGAGAGTCACAGGCCTTTGCTGGGCAAGTCCCAGCCGGTAACCCAAATGGTTTTTTCGGATGGCCTGGGTGCAGTCTCTCTGTTCATTGAACCTCTGCCCGATGGACAGAATTTGGAGGGCCTGTCTACCGAAGGCAGCATTGGAATCTATTCGCGTCACTTGGGGAATATCAAGGTGACGACCGTGGGCGAGGCACCGGCGGCCACGCTCCTCCAAACGGGTAATTCGGTTCGACCAAAATGAGTGGGGACGTATTGGAACAGCATGCTGTCGTCACCCGTGTGGAACCCGGCGCGGCCTGGGTCGAAGCGCGTGAGCCGTCAGGCTGCGGGACCTGTGGCGGCAATGGTTGCTCCACCCGACAACTGGCTGAAATGTTCCGTCCCAAGGCCCACGATTTCAGGGTCGAGGATCGGCTGGGGGTGAAGACCGGCGAAATGGTTTGGGTCGGATATCCTGCCGGTGCGGTCTGGCACGGCGCATTGAGCGCATATGGCCTGCCCTTGGTGCTGGTCCTGTTGGGCGGAATGCTTGGCCAGATGCAGACCGGGGGTGATGCCGGAGCCTCGCTGGGGGCAGCCCTGGGCCTGATGCTCGGGATGATTGGCTTGGTGATTTCAGGCCGGAAGCGAGCTTCTCTTCCGGTCATCTTGCGCCGTGAAGGGGAGCAGCCCGTCACATTCACTACATCCTCCTGTCATTAAGACGAGGTAAAGATGATCAAGACGCTGATTGCATCCATTGCCCTATTAATTGCCGGCTTTACCCAGGCTGCTCCCAATCAGGTATTGGATGCGGCTGACCTGGTGGATAAAGAAGGTCCCGCAGTGGTCAATATTTCAACCACCACCTTGATTCAGCATGGTCTCCAGGGCATGCCGACGCCGGAAGATCAAGAGATGTTCGATTTCTTCCACAAGTTTTTTCCGCCTGGAGCCAACCCCCACCTGCGCGTCCCGCGGGAAGTTCCTGAGCGTGCGTCGGGGTCGGGGTTTATTGTCAGCAGCGATGGCTATATTCTGACCAATGCCCATGTGGTGGATGGGGCGGATGAAGTGGTGGTGAAATTGATCGACAAGCGCAAGTTCACCGCCAAGGTGATCGGCTTCGACAGCCGCACTGATGTGGCCCTGATCAAGATCAATGCGACGCACCTGCCAACCGTGACCATGGGTGATCCGAACAAGCTGAGAGTAGGTGAGCCCGTGGTGGCAATCGGTTCGCCTTTCGGGTTTGAAAACAGCGTGACTTCCGGCATCGTTTCCGCCAAGGGACGCTCGCTGCCGGATGAAAACTATGTGCCCTTCATCCAGACCGATGCCGCAATCAACCCGGGCAATTCCGGCGGCCCCCTGTTCAACATGAGGGCCGAGGTGGTTGGCATCAATTCCCAGATCTACAGCCGCAGCGGCGGATATCAGGGCGTGTCCTTCGCCATTCCCATCGACGTGGCGATAGACGTGGCCGAACAGCTAAAGGCCGGTGGCAAGGTATCACGTGGGTGGCTGGGGGTGGCGGTCCAGGAAGTCACGGCCGACCTGGCCGATTCCTTTGGCCTTTCGCGCCCCGCAGGTGCGCTGATTTCCGATGTTCAGGACGGTAGTCCGGCGGAAAGAAGCGGCCTGCAAGTATCAGATGTGATCCTTCAGTTTGATGGGAAGGCAGTGGAAAATTCAGGCGACCTGCCGCGCCTGGTGGGTGCGATCAGGCCCGGATCCAAGGTACCGGTCAAGGTCTGGCGCAAGGGCGCCGTGAAGGAACTCACCGTCGCGGTGGGCAGGATGCCGGACGAAGATAACGGTGGACCGGCGGCGATGAAATTCGGCAAAGCCGTATCCAAGGGTGGTCTGGCCCTGTCCGAACTGTCGACAGAGCAAAAGCACGCGCTAAAGCTCAACAACGGTCTGCTGGTGGAGGATGCCACCGACGATGCGGTCCGTGCCGGCATCCGGGAAGGCGATGTAATTCTCGCGGTTAACAATACAATGGTAAAAACCGTGGATCAATTCCGTCGCCTGATCAAGGCTGTGCCAAAAGGGAAGAGCGCCGCGATTCTGGTCCGTCGCGGTGAGGGCACCCTCTACATCCCGCTGAAGATTTCGTCGGACGAATGAGCGCCTCCGGGCCCGAGCTTATCCTGTATGGCCGAACGGGGTGCCACCTGTGCGAGGCCATGGCGGAAGAGCTGCGGCCCTATCTTGAACATCACGGCCTCAGTCTCAAGCAAATCGATATTTCCGGTCAGGCCGCGCTGGAGGCCCGCTATGGCTGGGATATTCCCGTGCTGGCATATGGAACCGAGGAAGTTTGCCGCCATTTCCTGGATTTGAAAAGATTCCAAACCAAGCTATCTGAGTGCGGTCTAATCCCGTAAAATCACCAAGTTAAGGTTGCTATCCAGGGCACGGCGGCGTGCCCTTTTTGCTGTTCGTGAAAAATATCCGGAACTTCTCCATCATCGCCCACATCGACCACGGCAAGTCCACCCTGGCGGATCGCATCATTCAGTTGTGCGGCGGGCTGTCGGAGCGGGAAATGGAAGCCCAGGTGCTGGATTCCATGGATCTGGAAAAGGAGCGCGGCATCACGATCAAGGCGCAGACAGCGGCCCTGCGATACAGGGCCAGGGACGGGCAGACCTACCAGCTCAACCTGATCGATACTCCTGGCCATGTGGATTTTGCCTATGAGGTGAGCCGCAGTCTTTCCGCCTGCGAGGGCGCGCTCCTCGTGGTGGACGCGTCCCAGGGGGTAGAGGCGCAAACGGTGGCCAACTGCTATACCGCCATCGATCTGGGCGTCGAAGTGGTGCCGGTGCTGAACAAGGTCGATTTGCCGGCAGCCGACGCGGACCGCGTGATCCAGGAAATCGAGGATGTCATCGGCATCGATGCCACGGAGGCAGTCCGGGCGTCCGCCAAGACGGGCTTGGGGGTGGAAGACATTCTCGACGCCGTGGTGGCCAAGATTCCCCCGCCGCAAGGCGATCCGGACGCGCCGCTCAAGGCCCTCATCATTGATTCCTGGTTCGATAACTACGTGGGCGTGGTGATGCTGGTCCGGGTGGTGGACGGCTCGCTCAAACCGAGGGACAGGATCCGCCTGATGGCCACCGGCGCGACCTATTACTGCGAGCAGCTGGGCGTGTTCACGCCAAAGTCGCAGCCGCTGGAGAAGCTGTCAGCAGGCGAGGTCGGGTTCATCATATCCGGCATCAAGGAACTGAAGGCGGCTCCGGTCGGCGACACGGTAACATTGGACAGCCGGCCTGCCAGTGCGGCTTTGCCGGGCTTCAAAAAGGTCAAACCCCAGGTATTTGCGGGGCTCTATCCGGTGGAGTCGCATGAGTACGATGGCCTCAGGGATGCGCTGACCAAGCTGCAGTTGAACGACGCCGCCCTGCAGTTTGAGCCGGAAGTTTCCCAAGCCTTGGGTTTCGGCTTTCGCTGCGGCTTCCTCGGTCTGCTGCACATGGACATCGTGCAGGAGCGGCTGGAACGCGAGTTCGATCAGAATCTCATCACCACCGCACCTACCGTGGTCTATCAGGTCGTGATGCGGGATGGCAGCCTCGTCGAGGTGGAGAACCCGTCAAAATTGCCCGAGCCGTCCAAGGTCGAGGAAATTCGTGAGCCCATTATCACCGCACACATGCTGATGCCCCAGGAATATGTGGGCGCGGTCATTCCGCTATGCGAGCAGAAGCGCGGCGTTCAGGTGGACATGAGATACATGGGGCGGCAGGTGATGCTGACCTATGAAATGCCTCTGAATGAGGTGGTGATGGATTTTTTCGACCGGCTCAAATCCGTATCCCGCGGCTATGCCTCGCTGGATTATGAGTTCAAGGCATTCCGCGTCGCCGATCTGGTCAAGTTGGACGTGCTGGTGAACGGGGAGAGGGTCGATGCCCTGTCCCTGATCGTGCACCGCGCCAATTCGCAGTATCGGGGCCGCGAGCTGGTGAGCAAGATGCGCCAACTGATTCCCCGGCAGATGTACGACGTGGCGGTTCAGGCCGCCATCGGCGCGCACATCATCGCGCGGGAGAACGTGAAAGCATTGCGCAAAAACGTGCTGGCAAAGTGCTACGGTGGCGACATTACGCGCAAGAAGAAATTACTGGAAAAACAGAAGGCGGGGAAAAAACGCATGAAACAGGTCGGTAACGTGGAAATTCCCCAGGAGGCCTTCCTGGCCATCCTCCAGGTAGGAGACAAATGAATGAACTTTGAGCTGATACTTTTCGTCGCGCTTGTGGTGACCGGGGTCATCTGGTTGGGCGATCGCCTGTTATTCGCAGCAAAGCGCAGTGAGCAGGCCAAGGAGCCAGTGCTGACGGAATATTCGCGCAGCTTCTTTCCGGTGATCCTGATCGTTTTTCTGCTGCGCTCCTTTCTCGTGGAACCGTTCAAAATCCCCTCCGGTTCCATGATGCCCACCCTGCTGGTCGGCGATTTCATTCTGGTGAACAAGTACACCTACGGAGTCCGCCTGCCGGTGGTGCACAAGAAAATTATCGCGCTCAACAATCCCCGGCGCGGGGATGTGATGGTGTTCCGTTACCCGCAGGACCCGTCGCTCGACTATATCAAGCGGGTGGTGGGCCTGCCGGGCGACAAGGTGGAATACCGCAACAAGAAGCTCACCATTAACGGCACGCCTGTCAGTTACACGCAAGATGGCGTGTACAGCTATGTGAAGCCCGGCCTGAATTTCGTCACCGCCACGCTCTACAAGGAAAAACTCGGTGACCATGAACACCTGGAGATGGTCGAGCCGGACGCGCCGTCCGTGCTGATGGGGCAACTGACGCCGTTCGAGCATCATGAGAACTGCAGCTATGACGAAACCGGCTTCGTCTGCCGAGTCCCGGCGGGGGAGTATTTCATGATGGGTGACAATCGCGACGGCAGCAATGACAGCCGCTACTGGGGCTTTGTGCCGGATGAGAACATAGTTGGCAAAGCCTTTCTCATCTGGCTTAATCTGGATGACCTGAAACGCATCGGCAGCCTAATTCACTAGGAGGGGAACATGAACAGAAAGCGACAGCAGGGTGTGAGCCTGATCGGCATGCTGTTATGGGGCATTGTCGTCGTATTCGCGGCGCTGTTGGTGATGAAGATACTGCCAGGCTACATAGAATATTTCACTATCAAGAAAGTGCTGGTGGAGATCGGGCAGGACTCCAACATCAACACCCTGAGCGACGCGAGCATCCGGGACAAGTTCAACAAACGGTCGCAGATCGATGATATCCACTCGGTCAAAGCGGGTGATCTGGACATATCCAGGGAAAAAGGGGTGACCATCATCAGCGCAGACTATCAATTTCAAACAAATCTGATCGGAAATATCAGCCTGCTGGTGGACTTTCACGCCACCTCTGACAGTCCTGAAACCCGAGTACATCAGTTAGATCAACTAGTTGAGTAAGCTGGGCTCCACGCTTCTTGTTAAGCATCTGGGCTACCGATTCAACGAACCGGGCCTGCTGCGTCAGGCTCTGACGCATCGCAGCTACGGCGCCCAGCACAACGAGCGCCTCGAGTTTCTCGGCGACTCGGTCCTCAACTGCAGTATCGCCAGAGCCTTGTTTGATCAATTCCCGGATCTGCCGGAGGGCACGCTGTCACGCCTTCGCGCCAATCTTGTGTGCCAGGAATCGCTTGCCGACATTGCAGTGGAATTGAAGCTGGGCGAGCATCTGCTCCTGGGTGAAGGCGAGTTGAAGAGCGGTGGCTTTCGCCGGCCTTCCATCCTGGCGGATGCGCTGGAGTCCATTTTCGGCGCCATCTTCATGGATAGAGGGTTTGAAGCGGTGCGCGGGGTGGTCATGCAGTTGTTCAGTTCCAAGCTGCGGGAGATCGATCCCAGGTTATCGGGCAAGGATGCCAAGACCCAGTTGCAGGAATGGCTGCAAGGTCATCGGTATCCCTTGCCCGATTACCAACTGGCGGGCACCACCGGCGAGGCCCATGATCAGGAATTCATCGTGGCCTGCGCCATACCGGCGCTCAAGCTGTCCACCGAAGGGCGCGGCAAGAGCCGCCGGGCAGCGGAGCAGGAGGCGGCGCGTCTGGCGCTCGCCCAGGTGGAGAAGAAGTGACTGCCGGCTTTCGTGCCGGTCTGGTGGCCATTGTGGGGCGACCCAATGTAGGGAAGTCGACTCTGCTTAACCGCATCATCGGACAGAAGATCAGCATTACCTCGCGCAAAGCCCAGACCACGCGCCATCGGGTGATGGGAATGCGGACCGAGCCCGGCGCCCAATTCGTGTTTGTCGATACCCCCGGTTTCCAGACCCACCACGGCGGGGCAATGAACAGCGCCATGAACCGCAGCGTCAGACACGCGCTGGCAGACACCGATGCCGTGCTGATGGTCGTTGAGGCGGGCCGCCTGGGCCACGCCGACAAACAGGTACTGGACTTGCTGCCCAGCGATCGTCCCGTGCTGCTGGCGGTCAACAAGGCCGATCTGTTGAAGGACCGGGCTGCCATGCTGGAGTTTCTCAAGTCTGCCAGCGCCACATTTGACTTTGCCGAAATTGTTCCGCTATCAGCCAAGCAGGGCAGCGGGATCGGGGAATTGCTCAAGGCGCTGGCCGGCCACCTTCCAGAAGGCCGGCCGCTGTTTGGCGAGGAGGATTACACCGACCAGACTGAACGGGTTCTGGCTGCCGAACTGATTCGGGAAAAACTGTTTCGTCTGTGTGGCGAGGAAATTCCTTATGCCACGGCGGTGACTCTCGACAAGTTCGAGGAAGAGGGACGGCTGCGGAGAATCTTCGCCACGATCCTGGTCGACCGCGACAGCCAGAAGGCCATCGTGATCGGCAAGGGCGGGGAAAAGCTCAAGCGGATTTCAACCCAGGCCAGGCAGGACATGGAAACGCTGTTCGATGCACGGGTTTATCTGGAAGTCTGGGTCAAGGTTAGAGGCGGCTGGAGCGATGACGTCCGGGTGCTCAAGTCCCTTGGCATTGAATGACCGACGCCCGCATCGACAACGAACCCGGCTTCATCCTGCACACCTGGCCGTTCAAGGAAACCAGCCTGGTGGCCGAGGCCTTCACCCTGCACCATGGCCGAATTGCGCTGGTTGCGCGCGGCGCGCGCCGCGCGCGCTCGGTCAACCGTGGCCTGATCCAGCCGTTTACCGCTCTGTCGCTGTCCTGGTTCGGCAAGCACGAACTGCGCACCCTGCGTGAAGTGGAATGGCAGGGCGGCCTGGTTCCGCCGCAGGGGGAGGCCTTGATGTGCGGGTTCTATCTGAATGAGTTGCTGCTGAAGCTTCTGGCGCGCGACGACGCGCACGAGGCTCTGTTTGCCCACTACCAGGAGGCGTTGCGCCAACTGGGGGAGGGAACGGCCGCCCTGGAAGTCATTCTGCGGCGCTTCGAGGCCCGATTGCTGGCGGAGATCGGCTACGCGGCCACCTTCAGCCACGAGGCCGAGGCGCACGGCGAAGTCCACGCGGAAAAGCGCTACGTATTTCAGGCCGAGCGGGGACCCTACCCGTACAGCGAGGACCGCCCCGGGGTTACGGTATCGGGGCAGACCTTGCTTGACCTGGGCGGCGACCGCTTCAGCTCCGAATTGACCCTGCACGAAGCCAAGCGACTGATGCGCTATCTCATCGCCCACCATCTGGGGGGCAAGCCCCTTTATACTCGCCAGTTGTTGGTAGAACTCAACCAGAGCGGCACACAATGAGCATCTATCTGGGCGTCAACATCGACCACATCGCCACGCTGCGCGAGGCGAGAAAAACACCTTATCCCAGTCTGGCGGAAGCGGCGCTGGCGGCGGAAACCGCCGGAGCGGATTCCATCACCCTGCACTTGCGCGAAGATCGGCGCCACATTCAGGACGCGGATGTGCACATCCTGCGGCAACTCCTGAAGACCAAAATGAACCTGGAAATGGCCGTCACCGAGGAAATGCTGGGCATTGCCCAACAGGTCCGGCCGCAGGATGTCTGCCTGGTGCCGGAAAAGCGCGAGGAACTGACTACCGAAGGCGGGCTGGACGCGGCCGGGCAACTGTCCAGGATCAAGGATGCCTGTACCCGCCTGGGCAATGCCGGGGTACGTGTTTCGCTTTTCATCGATGCGGATTTTGCCCAGCTTGAAGCCGCTGTCCAGGCCGGCGCCCCGATCGTGGAGATCCATACCGGCCATTTTGCCAATGCCACCGGGGAGAAATCGGTGCGCGAGCTGGAGCGCATCCGCAAGGCCGTGGCCTACGGACGCAGTCTGGGCCTGACGATGAATGCCGGCCATGGTCTGACCTATCACAACGTTCACCATATCGCCTCGATCCAGGGCATCCACGAACTCAATATCGGCCATGCGATTGTGGCGCAGGCCTTGTTTGTGGGGTGGCATCAGGCGGTGGCGGGGATGAAGCGCTTGATGGTGGAGGCGGCGGAACGCGCAGCATGATAAGCGATGCCGGTCGGGGGTTGCCCGGCGGCAAGGGGATTCCACTTGTTTAACCGGGAGAAAGCCGCCCCGCTGCGCTGGGGTGAGCTTCAGCCGGCTGGCCGAATCGGACGGCTCAACAATTTGCCCGTTTCGTTGCGCGCTCATGGGCTCAAACACGCACGCCTCGACTGCCGGAACGCTTTCAAGACAAGCCGGTTGAAGATCCGCCTGCACGCTGCCTGTCTGGAATGGAACGGGAACAGGCAGGGCATGAATGCGGCGTTAGAGGTCGCTCAGTTAATATGACGGCACCAACAGGGGAGAAGCCTTGAAGGCTGCACCCGCCGTAGCACTCCCCGACCAGGAACCCGCAAGCATCAAGAGACAAGACACCACGATGGCAAAGCCAAACAAAACAAACAACGGCACCACCGCCAACCTCGGCTACGAGGCCCAGTTGTGGCAGATGGCCGATGCACTGCGCAACAACATGGACGCGGCAGAGTACAAGCACGTCGTCCTCGGCCTGATCTTCCTCAAGTACATCTCCGACGCCTTCGAGGCCAGGCACGCAGAGCTTGAATCCCAGAAAGCGCAGGGCGCCGACCCGGAAGACCCGGACGAATACCGCGCGGTCAGCATCTTCTGGGTGCCGAAAGAGGCGCGCTGGCAACATTTGAAAGCCAGTGCTCCTCAGCCCACCATCGGCACTTTGGTGGACGATGCCATGACCGCCATCGAACGCGACAACCCCTCGCTCAAAGGCGTGCTGCCGAAAGACTTTGGCCGTGCCGGCCTCGACAAGCAGCGCCTCGGCCAGATCATCAATCTGGTGAGCGATATCTCCTTTTCTCCCTCCCCCTCGACGGGGGAGGGCAGGGGTGGGGGTGAAACCCAACGCGCCAAGGACACTCTTGGCCGCGTCTACGAATACTTCCTCGCCCGCTTCGCCAGCGCCGAAGGCAAGAGCGGCGGCCAGTTCTACACGCCCTCGCGGGTGGTGCGCGTGCTGGTGGAAATGCTCGCGCCCTACAAGGGCCGCGTCTACGATCCCTGCTGCGGCTCGGGCGGCATGTTCGTCAGCAGCGAGAAATTCATCGAGGCGCATTCGGGGAAACTGGGCGACATCTCCATCTACGGCCAGGAGTCCAACTACACTACCTGGCGGCTGGCCAAGATGAACCTCGCCATCCGCGGCATCGACGCGCAGATCGCCCACGGCGACACCTTCCACAACGACAAGCATCCCGACCTGAAGGCCGACTACGTCATGGCCAATCCGCCCTTCAACGACAGCGACTGGCGCGGTGAACTGCTCAAGGACGACAAGCGCTGGGTCTATGGCGTGCCGCCCGCAGGCAACGCCAACTACGCCTGGGTGCAGCACTTCATCCACCACCTGGCGCCCACCGGGCTTGCCGGCTTCGTGCTGGCCAACGGCTCGATGTCGTCCAACCAGTCGGGCGAAGGCGAAATCCGCAAGGCCATCATCGAGGCCGACCTGGTGGACTGCATGGTCGCGCTGCCGGGTCAGCTTTTCTACTCGACGCAGATTCCGGTGTGCCTGTGGTTCCTCGCGCGCAACAAGAAGAACGGCCGCTTCCGCGACCGGCGCGGCGAGACGCTATTCATCGACGCGCGAAAAATGGGCACGCTGGTCGACCGTGTGCATCGCGAACTGACTGACGAGGATGTCGCCAAGATCGCCGGCACCTTCCATGCATGGCGTGGCGACAAGGACGCGGGTGAATACGCCGACGTACTAGGCTTCTGCAAGGCCACGAAGCTCGATGAAATACGCAAGCACGGCCACGTGCTCACGCCCGGCCGCTACGTCGGCGCCGAAGCCGCCGAGGACGACGGTGAGCCGTTCGAGGACAAGATGAAGCGGCTTGCCGGTCAACTGAACGAGCAGTTCGCTGAAGGCGCCAGACTCGATCAAGCGATCCGTGCGAATCTCGCCATGCTGGGGTTCCCTTTGGAGAAGCACCCATGATGCTCAACACCGACCACCTCAAACGCTGCATCGGCACGCTCGAATCCTCCCTTGCGTTTTACCGCAAGGCCGAGCCGGACAGCATCGATCAGGAAGTCTTCCGCAACGCCATCGTCAAGGGCTACGAACTTGCCCAGGAGACCGCTATCAAGCTCATCAAGCGCGCGCTCAAGGACTACGGCCACGGCGCCAAGAAACTCGACGCCACCCCGGTCAAGGAACTGCTGCGCCTCGCCGCCACCCACGGCCTGATGACCGTGGAGGAAGTCGAACGCTGGTTTGCCTACCGCGACAATCGCAACAGCACCGCCCACGACTACGGCGAAGGTTTCGCCAAAGAAACGCTGGTTCTGCTGCCCGGCTTCGTGGAAGACGCCAAAACACTGGAAACCACCCTGCGCGCCCGCTTCGGCGACAGGGAGTAAGCACGCCATGTCCGCAACGCCCGCGCTGGACTTGCCAAAGAAGTACCTGGAACAGGTGCGGGGGCTGCTGCGCGTACATGTGCCGGATGCCGAAGTGTGGGCCTACGGCAGCCGAGTCAGCGGCGGCGGCCACGAAGCCAGCGACCTCGACCTGGTGCTGCGCAACCCGCACAACCTGCGACAAGAAACCGACGCGCTATACGATCTCAAGGAAGCCTTTCTCGAAAGCAACCTGCCCATCCGCGTGGACGTGATGGACTGGGCGCGCATTCCTGCCAGTTTTCATCGCGAAATCGAGCGGATGCACGTCGTTGTCCAGGAGGGCGGCCGATGAGGCGCCACACAGTGACGCTGCGGGAGCAGCAGGCCGAAGCCGCTAGGCTCGATGCCGCCATTGAAGCCAATTTTAAAGCCTTGGGATACGGCGGGTGATATGAGCGGAAGAAGATTCATGATTTGAGGTGCCGGATTGGCACCTCAAGTTCAAGGTCACAAATTGTGACCTTGAAACCAAAGGGGATGCGCCGGGGAGATTCAGCGTATGGCGGATAAGCAATCAGTAGTCACGGTGGAGCGCATAGAAGCACAGATCTTTATGATCCGCGGGCAGAAGGTCATGCTCAGCACGCACTTGGCCGAACTCTACGAAGTGGAAGTACGCGCCCTTGTCCAGGCGGTCAAACGCAATATTGAACGTTTCCCTGAAGATTTCATGTTCCAGTTGAACGCCGAGGAATTTGCCAACTTGAAATCACAAATTGTGATTTCAAGTTGGGGCGGCAGCCGCGCTGCGCCCTACGCCTTCACCGAGCAGGGCGTGGCCATGCTCTCCAGCGTCTTGCGCAGTCCGCGCGCCATCCACGTCAACGTGGAAATCATGCGCGCCTTTGTCCGGCTGCGGCAGATGCTCGCTTCGAATGCCGACCTCGCCCGCAAGCTTGCGACGCTCGAAAAGAAATACGACGCGCAATTCAAGATCGTGTTCGACGCGATCCGCGAACTCATGACGCCGCCTGAGCCGAAGAAGAAGCGCCCCATGGGGTTTGTGCCGTGGAAGGAGAAATAGAAATGCAGCGGCGTGTGGCACCTGCCTGGGCGTGTCTGCGCGTAGACCGGCAACTGCGCCATCAGCGGACCGACGCCGTGAAGCTGGATGCCGCCATCGCCGCCAACCTGAAGGAGCTTGGGTATGGCGCGGCGAGGTGAAAGTGTTGAGCTACCGCTGGAGCTTGTTGGAGACTTTCCTTCCGATTGGGAACGGTCAACGCTTGAAAAAGCATGTTCGCTCGTAACCGACGGAACTCACGATTCGCCAAAGGTATCCGCGAGTGGATTCCCGCTCGTGACTGGCAAGTGTATTACCGGGGGCCGGATAGACCTGGATGCTGCGTACTTAATCTCAGATGCGGACCACCGCGCGGTGATCGCGCGGTCACGACCAGAGTTCGGCGACATCCTGTTCGCCAACATTGGCAACTCAATTGGTGAGCTTGCGCGTGTCGAAATCAATGCAGAGTTTAGTATCAAGAATGTCGCTCTCTTCAAGCCGAGTCAGCGGCTCAAGAGCCGTTTCTTGAAGTATTACCTCCTTAGCCCATTGGTACAGAACTACATACGAGGAACGACGTTCGGTAGTGCCCAGCCATTCATCGGCCTAGCTACACTACGCGCATTCCCTATTCCGTTACCGCCACTGGACGAACAACGCGCCATCGCCCACGTCCTCGGCACGCTGGACGACAAGATCGAGCTGAACCGGCGGATGAACGAGACGCTGGAGGCGATGGCGCGGGCGCTGTTCAAGTCGTGGTTCGTGGACTTCGACCCCGTGCGCGCCAAAGCCGAAGGCCGAGACCCCGGCCTGCCCCAGCCCCTCGCCGACCTGTTCCCGGATTCGTTCGAGGACTCGGAACTGGGAGAGATTCCGAGGGGGTGGCAGGTGCAACGAGTGGGAGAGATTGGGACCATTGTTTGTGGGAAAACACCACCAACGCAGGTATCTGCGCACTACGGTGACGATGTGCCATTCATCACCATCCCTGACATGCACAGGAGGATCTTCGCAACTACGGTACAGAAGCGTCTTTCTGGGGCTGGGGCAAAGTCGCAAGAAAAAAAGATGCTCCCTGTCGGCGCCATTTGTGTGAGCTGTATTGCGACGGCAGGGCTGGTAGTAATCACTTCCGAGGTGTCGCAGACGAACCAGCAGATCAATAGTGTTGTTCCCAACCAAAAAGATGCGACCTACTTCTGGTACTGGTCTTTGCGGAACCTTGGGGACGATATAAAGGCGGGTGGAAGTGGCGGATCGGTTCTAACCAATTTGAGCACCGGGCGGTTCGCCGAGCTTCGCCTGCTAGCCGGCCTCGCAGGTCTTCGGTCTGCCTACCATTCGCTCGTTACGCCAATATTCGGCCGCATCCTGGCAAACGAACGCGAATTCCGCACACTCACCGCCCTCCGCGACGCGCTGCTGCCCAAGCTACTCTCCGGCGAACTTCGGGTGCCAGCCGCCGAGCGCCTGATCGAGGAGGCGAGCGCGTGAGCGAGGTCGTCATCTATCAGGATGAACAGAACCAGACCGGGGTCAGCGTGCGCCTGGACGGCGAGACGGTGTGGCTGACGCAGCGGCAGATGTCCGGGATTTTCGAGACCACGCCCGAAAACGTGCTCATGCACCTGAAAAATGTCTTTGGCGATGGGGAATTGGAAGAGGGGGCAACTACTAAGGATTTCTTAGTAGTTCAAACCGAGGGTAGTCGCCAGGTACGACGCAGCATCAAGCACTATAACCTTGACGCGATCATCTCGGTGGGATATCGGGTCAACTCGAAACGTGGCGTGCAGTTCCGCCAGTGGGCCACCCGCATCCTGCGCGAGCACTTGGTACAGGGTTATACCTTCAACCAAGCCCGGCTCGCCGAACGTGGGCTGCTGGAAGCGCGAACAGACCGGGAGTATTGGAGGCGCTTGGTGGAATCGGCTATGGGCGTGCCTCTCTCCAATGCCGCCCCGTTCAAGCCCCAGCGGAAGCCGTTGGCAGGCGGCGATAGCATCCTGGTGGACGAGTTTTTGACCCGGCCCGTGGCGCACTGGGCGGGACCGTGAGCGCGTTTACCGAATCGGTCGTCGAAGACGCCGCGCTTGCCTGGCTGGAAAATCTCGGCCATGGGGTCGAGCATGGACCCGAGATCACACCGGGCAAGCTGGGTAGCGAGCACTTCTCGAACACGGTGGCATAGCGATGACAACGACCCCGGAGCAGATTGACCTTTGGCGCAAGTCACCTTCAGAATTCCAACGCCTGGAATTCAAGGAGGCTAAGAGCCAGCTCGACAATCGCAGGCTCTACGAATACTGCGTTGCGCTTGCCAACGAGGGTGGTGGGCGTTTGTTGCTTGGTATCGCAGATAAGGCGCCGCGCCCCGTGGTCGGCACACAAGCTTTCAGGGACCCCGTCGAGATGGCGGAGAAAATGTTTCAAGCCATCGGTTTCAGGGTGGATATCGAAGAGGTGACGCACCCGGACGGACGGGTGTTGGTATTTCACGTTCCCACGCGTCCACGCGGCACTGCCTATCACCTCGACGGAAAGTATCTGATGCGATCGGGTGAATCGCTGGTGCCCATGAGCGAGGACCAGTTGCGACGTATTTTTGCCGAGGGCGAGCCCGATTGGCTCGAAGAGTGCTCGCAGAGTGGGGTGGATTCGCAGCAGGTGGTGGAGCTGCTGGATACGCAAACGTTTTTCGAACTGTTCAAACTGCCTTATCCCAGTGATCGCGCGGGTGTCATCGACAGGCTGGCGCGCGAGCGGCTGATCGACAAGCAGGACGGAAACTATGCGATCCGCCGCCTCGGGGCGCTGCTGCTTGCTCGGCGGCTGGAAGATTTTCCGGATATCGCGCGCAAGGCTTCGCGCGTGGTCGTCTACATAGGCCAGTCGAAGCTGGACACGAAGCTTGACCAAGTGGGCACCAAGGGCTATGCCGTGGGCTTTCAAGGCTTGGTGCGGTTTGTTATGAGCCAGTTGCCGCAGAATGAAGTGATCGAGGATGCGCTGCGGAAAGAGGTGAAACTGGTGCCCGAGGTGGCGATACGGGAGTTGGTCGCCAATGCTCTGATTCACCAGGATTTCAGCATAGGCGGCGCCTCGGTGATGGTAGAGATATATAGCAACCGGGTGGAAATCTCGAATCCCGGTGAGCCTATTGTGCCTGTGGAACGCTTCATCGACGGCTATCAATCTCGCAACGAACGGCTTGCGGACCTGATGCGGCGCATGTCCATATGTGAGGAAAAGAGCAGCGGTATCGACCGTGTGGTGCAGGCGGCAGAGGTGTACCAATTGCCGGCCCCCGATTTCCGCGCAGGGCACCGGCGCACGGTGATAACGATCTATGGGCCTAAGCCTTTTGAGGAAATGGATCGGAACGACCGGGTGCGGGCCTGTTATCAACACTGTGCACTAAAGTGGGTGATGTCGGAACGGATGACCAACCAGTCACTGCGGGAGCGGTTTCATCTCGCCGAGGATAAGGCCGCTATCGCTTCACAAATCATTACTGCCACGATCGAAGCAGGACTTATCAAGGCGGACGAAAGTGTTGGTGGGTCTCGGAAGTTCGCGCGTTACCTACCCTTCTGGGCATGAATTTTTATTTAAGCGCTAGCCGCTAAGAAGCATCGCAGTGGGCAAAAAATACTTATTTATCAAATGGTTGTTTATTTAAGGTTTTCCCTGGGAACGCTTTGGAATGGCCTCATTTAGCGAATCCATCGTCGAAGACGCCGCGCTTGGCTGGCTGGAGGCACTTGGCTACTCCGTCCTCCATGGCCCCGACATTGCGGTGGGCATGCCCGGCGCAGAGCGCAGGGATCCGAACTATCGCGACGCTGTGCTGGAAGGGCACATGCGCCAGGCGCTGGACCGCCTTAACCCGGACCTGCCTCCCGAGGCGCTGGATGACGCCTACCGCAAGCTGACACGTACGGATGCGGTATCACTGGTCGAACGCAACCGCGCGGTGCATCGGATGCTGGTGGATGGCGTGACCGTGGAGTATCGCCGCAAGGATGGTTCGATTGCGGGCACGCCGGCGAAGGTGATTGACTTCGAAACGCCCGGCAACAATGACTGGCTGGCCGTCAACCAGTTCACTGTGGCCGAGGGGCAGCACACCCGTCGCCCGGACGTGGTGCTGTTCGTCAATGGGCTGCCGCTCGCGGTGATCGAGCTCAAGAACCCGGCCGACGAAAACGCCACCATCTGGAGCGCATACCAGCAGCTCCAGACCTATCAGGCGCAGATTCCTCTGCTCTTTGCCAGCAATACGGCGCTGGTGGTTTCCGATGGGGTGCAGGCACGCATCGGCGCGCTCGGCGCGGGCAAGGAATGGTTCAAGCCCTGGCGCACGATCGCCGGGCGCGAGGATGCATCCGCGAAGCTTTCCGAGCTTCAAGTGGTGCTGGAAGGGGTATTCGAGAAGCGCCGCTTCCTCGATCTCGTGCGGCACTTCATTGTGTTCGAGGATGAGGGCGGCGGCAAACTCATCAAGAAGATGGCCGGTTACCATCAGTTCCACGCGGTGAACGTGGCGGTGGAGGAGACGCTGCGCGCGGCACGTGAGATGCACGCTGGCGAGACGCCGGGCACCTACGCCGCGGGACAAAAGCCTGGCGGCGACCCGGGCGACCGGCGCGTCGGCGTGGTGTGGCACACGCAGGGTTCGGGCAAGAGCCTGACCATGGCCTTCTACGCGGGGCGGCTAATCCTGCACCCGGCGATGGCCAACCCGACCATCGTGGTGATCACCGACCGCAACGACCTCGACGACCAGTTGTTCGGCACTTTCGCGCGCTGCCGCGACCTGCTGCGCCAGCCGCCGGTGCAAGCGGCCGACCGGGCCGATTTGCGCACGAAGCTCGCTGTCGCCTCCGGCGGCGTGGTGTTCACCACCATCCAAAAATTCTTCCCCGAAGAACGCGGTGATCGGCATCCGGTGCTGTCGGACCGGCGCAACATCGTCGTCATCGCCGACGAGGCGCACCGCAGCCAGTACGACTTCATCGACGGCTTCGCACGACACATGCGCGATGCCCTGCCCCACGCCTCGTTCGTCGGCTTCACCGGCACGCCGATCGAGAAGACCGACGCCAACACGCGGGCGGTGTTCGGCGACTACATCAGCGTCTATGACATCCAGCGCGCCGTCGCCGATGGGGCCACGGTGCCCATCTACTACGAGAGCCGGCTGGCCAGGCTGGAGCTGAAGGATTCCGAGCGTCCCAGGATCGACCCTCAGTTCGAGGAGGTGACCGAAGGCGAGGAGGTCGAGCGCAAGGAGAAGCTCAAGAGCAAGTGGGCGCAGCTTGAAGCAGTGGTCGGGTCGGAGAACCGAATCAAGCTCATTGCGCGCGACCTGGTGGAGCACTTCGAGAACCGCCTCACCGCGATGGATGGAAAGGCGATGGTGGTGGTGATGAGCCGCCGCATTGCCGTGGAGCTGTACCGCGAGCTGGTGACGTTGCGTCCGGCGTGGCATGGAGAAGACGACGAGCATGGTGCGCTCAAAGTGGTGATGACCGGCTCGGCCTCGGACCCCCTCGACTGGCAGCCGCACATCCGCAACAAGAAGCGCCGCGAGGACCTGGCACAGCGATTCCGCGATCCCAAGGACCCCTTCCAGATCGTCATCGTGCGTGACATGTGGCTTACCGGCTTCGACGCGCCCAGCCTGCACACCATGTACGTGGACAAGCCGATGCGCGGGCACGGGCTGATGCAGGCCATCGCCCGCGTCAACCGTGTTTTCAAGGACAAGCCCGGCGGGCTGGTGGTGGACTACCTGGGCCTGGCCGACGAACTGAAGCAGGCCCTGGCCACTTACACGGAGGCGGGCGGCACCGGCAAGACGGCGCTCGATCAGGCCGAGGCCGTGGCATTGATGCTGGAGAAATACGAGATTTGCCAGGGGCTGTTTCACGACTTCGATTGGAGCGCCTGGGTAAGCGGTACGCCGCAGGCGCGCGTTTCGCTGCTGCCTGCGGCGCAGGAGCATGTTCTGGCCCAGAACGACGGAAAGAATCGATTGCTGCGCGCGGTGACCGATCTCACCCAGGCGTTCGCACTTGCGGTTCCGCACGAGGAGTCGCTGCGCATTCGAGACGACGTGGGTTTTTTTCAGGCGGTACGCTCCGTGCTTGCCAAGAGCCTCGCCGGCGAACGCAGGACCGACGAGGACCTGGACCACGCCATTCGCCAGATCATCTCAAAGGCAATGGTCTCCGACGAGGTCATCGACATCTTTGCCGCCGCGGGACTGAAGAAGCCGGACATTTCCATTCTGTCGGACGAGTTCCTGGCCGAAGTGCGCGACATGCCCCAGCGCAACCTGGCGGTGGAACTGCTGCAGAAGCTGCTGAAAGGCGAGATCAGGACGCGATCCCGGCGCAATGTCATCCAGGCGCGCTCCTTCGCCGAACTGCTGGAGCAGGCGGTGCGCAAATACCAGAACCGCGCCATCGAGACCGCCCAGGTGATCGAAGAGCTGATCCAGCTCGCAAAAGACATGCGTGCTGCCAACGCGCGCGGCGAAGCGCTCAAGCTGAGCGAGGACGAGCTGGCGTTCTACGACGCGCTTGAAGTCAATGACAGCGCGGTCAAGGTGCTCGGCGAACCCACGCTGGTGCATATCGCTCGCGAGCTGGTGGAGACCGTGAAAAAGAACGTCACGATCGACTGGACCCTGCGTGAGAACGTGCGCGCCCAGCTACGCGTCATCGTC
Source organism: uncultured beta proteobacterium (assembly GCA_963746955.1). Lineage (GTDB taxonomy): Bacteria > Pseudomonadota > Gammaproteobacteria > Burkholderiales > Thiobacillaceae > DASQBT01. The sequence goes on from CAVVDR010000023.1 coordinate 150,356, forward strand.
AAACGCATTCTGCGCAAATACGGCTACCCGCCGGACAAGCAGGAAAAGGCGACGCAGACGGTGCTTGAGCAGGCGGAGCTGCTTTCGCAGGAATGGGCAACTGCATGACGCCATCTCGCCAGCAAGCATGCGGCCAGTGCAACTGCACTACGCGCATGCGCTGGCGCTACAGTCACGTCTGCGCATGACGCATCTGTCATGATCCGCTCGTGCGGGCGAGGCGAGCTGGTGTCGGCGCAGAAGGGCCTTCTATAGCTGCTCGTCTCGCCCAATAGCGGCACTCGTCAGTCTTCCCGGATCGGACAGACCTTGCCCGCCTTCGGTCCGCCCGGGTTTCGTTCACCGGTCACCTGCCGGTTACCAGCCGCGATGCCCGCGTCCGTCGTGGTCCCAGCGGCCAGGGTAATGCCGCCATGCGCCGTAGTAACCATAACGCGCCGGCGCGTACTGGATAATCACCGGGGGCGGCCCGTAGATCGGCCGGGGCACTTCATAGACCACCCGCGGCGACACATAGACGGGGGGCGGCGGGCCATAGACCCGCGGCGGGCCGTAGTAGTCGTCGTAGTAGTAACGGCCGTCATCCTGACTGGCCGCGGCCGCGCCGGCGATCGCGCCAAAGGCACCACCCGCTACTGCCGCGTCGTGCCCGCCGACGGCGTGTCCGATCACCGCGCCCGTGGCGCCGCCAAGCAGCGCGCCAAGCACTTCATCCGATGCGCTGGCGTTACCTGCCGCGACCGTGAGACCTGCCATCAGGGCCAAGGGGATTGCAATTCTGGCTTTCATCATTTCGCTCCTTCGTGGCGGGTTGCCACAATTCCACTCTAGTGAGCGGGCGTTACCACGGGATTGCGCGCTTGTAACCAGTTGTTACAAGACCCGGGGGAGTGCCGGGGCGTGGGAACGAACCCAGGGCGGGTTCTCATCCCAATCACCGCACAAACAAAAATGCCACCGCAAGGGTGGCATTTGAGTTCGATGGTGGAGGCGGCGG
>CAVVDR010000024.1:0-26874 GCA_963746955.1 uncultured beta proteobacterium
GAGAGAGGGATTCGAACCCTCGGTGCCCCGTAAGGGACACAACGGTTTTCGAGACCGTCCCGTTCAACCACTCCGGCATCTCTCCTGGGTACGGCGCGACTATTGCAGCAACGGTTTGGGGGTCAATAATCAACTGCTTATCCACCCAGAGCCGTTGTTTGAAACGGGCATTTTACACGGGCCGGAATGTTTTTCGACGGCTTTGGTTCAGACTTCACAGATGGTCCGGCTACTGCTGATTCTTTTTCCGGCCCTCTGGCTGGCCGGGTGCAGTCAACCCGCTCCCGATCCTTCCCAGTCCGGGGAATTAATTGTAGCGACCCGCAATAGCCCCACGGCCTATTTCATTAATGAGCAAAATCAGCCGTCAGGCTATGCGTATGACCTGATCAGTCGTTTTGCCGAACAGCACGGCTGGAAGGTGCGCTGGCAGGTCTCACCGGACCTGACCAGCATGTATACGCTTGCCAAGCAGGCTCAGGTCAACATCGTGGCCGCCGAATTGACCGAAAAAGCTGTCAAAGAACAAGGTCTCCGACCCGGTCCCGCCTTGTTTATCAGCCGCGCGCTGGTCATCAGCCGTCAGGGCGGGGCGCGCATCTCCAAGGCGGCGGACCTGATTGGGAAGAGAGTTGCCGTTTTGGCAGAGGGCGGCCATGCGGAACTGATGCAAGCCCTGCAGAAAAAGAACCCGAAACTGCATTGGGAAGTTCTGGCCGAAGCCTGGCCGGAGGAACTGCTTTCACGATTGTCCGATGGCGAATTCGATGCGGTGGTGGTAAACGAAACCGACTATGACCGTGCTCGTCTTTACTATCCCGGCTTGGCCGAAGCGTTCACGCTTGCCGACTATCAGCAGGTGGTCTGGGCCTTGCCCAAAGGCACGCCCAAGGAACTGGCCAAACAGTTGCAGACATTTATTGCCGAGGCGGAACAGGATGGAACGCTGCGTCGGACTTTCGAGCGCTATTACGGCCACATCAAACAGTTGGATGACAGCGATATTGCCGGCATCCTCTCAAGACGGTCCGTTCAACTGCCCCAATACAGGAAGCTGTTCCAGGAAGCTCACGTGGAAACCGGAATCGATTGGCGCCTGCTGGCGGCGCTGGCATATCAGGAGTCCCAGTGGAACCCGGACGTCACTTCACCAACCGGGGTAAAGGGCATCATGATGCTGACCGGGGACACCGCCGACCGTCTGGGGGTCACCAATCGGCTTGACCCGCGCCAAAGCATCCTGGCGGGCGCCCGCTACCTGGCAATGCTGAAAGACGAGTTGCCAGCCCAAATTCCCGAACCCGACCGGACCTGGATGGCCCTGGCTGCCTACAATCAGGGCATGGGACACCTGGAAGATGCACGTCGTCTTACCCGATCGCGGAAGATGAACCCGGATTCCTGGGCCGACCTCAAGAAGAACCTGCCGCTGCTTGCCCGCGGCCGATATGCGCGCTCGACAAGATATGGCTACGCTCGCGGCGGAGAAGCGGTCACCCTGGTGGAGAGCATACGGAACTACTACGACATCCTGGCGCGTTTCGAACCGCCCCTCGATCCGCTTATCCTGACTCAGAAGACCGACCGCCTGCCTGGCGATCTGGCGTTGAAATAGGCCTGGACTCCAGAAGCATGCGGGCCCGGCATGGCCTCAAGCGGCCAGGATGACTTCCTGCCCATCCATGTACGGAACCAACGCTGCCGGAATGGTTACACCGCCGTCCGCGCGCTGATAGTTTTCCAGCACCGCCACCAGGGTCCGGCCCACCGCCAGGCCGGAGCCGTTCAGGGTATGGACCAGTTCCGGCTTGTTATTCTCGTTGCGATAGCGGGCCTGCATGCGGCGCGCCTGGAAGGCCTCGAAATTGGAGCAGGAGGAAATCTCCCGGTACGTATTCTGCGCCGGCAGCCAGACCTCCAGGTCGTAGGTCTTGGCCGAGGAAAACCCCATGTCGCCTGTGCACAAGAGCATCTTGCGGTAGGGCAAACCCAGCCTCTGCAGGATCGCTTCGGCGTGGCCGGTCAATTCCTCCAGCACCCGGTAGGAATCGTCCGGCTTTACGATCTGGACGATTTCCACCTTGTCGAACTGGTGCTGGCGGATCATGCCACGGGTATCGCGCCCATAGGAGCCCGCTTCGGAGCGGAAGCACGGCGTGTGGGCGACAAATTTAAGCGGCATGCGGTCCAAGTCGATGATTTCGTCCCGCACCAGATTGGTCACCGGCACTTCGGCGGTGGGAATTAGGTAGAGCTTGTCCGCATCCATGCGAGGGACTTGAAAGAGGTCCTCCTCAAACTTGGGCAGTTGCCCCGTTCCGCGCATCGAGTCGGCATTGACCAGGTAAGGTACATAGACTTCGGTATAGCCGTGCTCGCGCGTATGCACATCGAGCATGAACTGAGCCAAGGCGCGGTGCAGGCGCGCAATCTGCCCACGCAATACCGAAAAGCGGGCGCCGGAAAGCTTGGCTGCGGCATCGAAATCCAGCCCCAGCGCCGCGCCCACATCCACGTGATCCCTGACCGGAAAGTCAAACTTGCGCGGTTCGCCCCAGCGCGAGGCTTCCACGTTCTCGTCGCTGCCCTGCCCCGTCGGAACGCTCCGGTGCGGCACATTGGGAATGCCCATCAGCAAGCCGGTAAGCCTGTCCTGCAGGGCTGCCAGCGAGGCCTCGCTGGATTTCAATTCATCGCCCAGACCGGCTACCTCGGCCAGGATAGGCGCGGCGTCCTCACCCCGTGACTTGGCCACGCCTATCTGCTTGGACAAGGCATTTCGCTTCGCCTGCAAGTCCTGGGTGCGGGTCTGCAGCGACTTGCGTTCCGCTTCGAGTCCGCTGAACGCCGCAACATCCAGGTCGAGGCCGCGGGTCTTGAGTCTCGAGGCAATGCCTGCGGCATCGGCACGCAGCAGTTGTATGTCGAGCATGAAAACTCCCTAGGGTTTCTTCTTTCCAGCGGCCTCATCCAGGCTTCTAAGCCAGGCCAGCCGCTCGGCAATCTTTGCTTCCATTCCCCTCGGTGCGGGCCGGTACCAGCCGGGCTCGCTCATGCCCTCGGGCAAATAAGTTTCGCCTGCTGCGTAAGCCTCGGGTTCATCATGGGCGTAGCGATACTCGTGGCCATAGCCCAGTTCCTTCATCAAGCGGGTGGGAGCATTGCGGAGATGCACCGGCACTTCGCGCGAACTGTCTTCCGCGACAAAGCGGCGGGCATTATTGTAAGCCACATAAGCCGCGTTGCTCTTCGGCGCACAGGCCAGGTAAATCACGGCCTGGGCCAGCGCCAGCTCACCCTCCGGGCTGCCCAGCCGCTCGTAGGTTTCCGCCGCATCCAGGGTCAGGCGCAGGGCGCGGGGATCGGCCAGCCCGATGTCCTCTGATGCCATGCGTATCATTCGCCGCGCGATATACAGCGGATCGCAGCCGCCATCCAGCATCCTCACCATCCAGTACAGGGACGCATCCGGATCGGAGCCGCGCACCGACTTGTGCAAGGCGGAAATCTGATCAAAGAAATCATCGCCCCCCTTGTCGAAGCGACGGCCGCCGCGCACCAGCACGTTGGTGACCAGTTCCTCTGTCACTGCGCTTTGCTGGGCATGCGCCGCCTGCGCTGACTGCTCGAGATAATTGAGAAAGCGTCGGGCATCGCCGTCCGCGTAAGCAATGATGGTTTCCACGGCTTTGGGTGCAAAGGCCACCTCTCCCAGCGCGGCCTGAGCGCGTCCAAACAGCGAGCGCAGGTCTTCCGCGCTCAGGGAATGCAGGACATAGACCTGGGCGCGCGACAACAGGGCGCCCACCACCTCGAAGGAGGGATTTTCGGTGGTCGCGCCGATAAAGGTCACCAACCCAGATTCCACATGCGGCAGCAGCGCATCCTGTTGCGCCTTGTTGAAGCGGTGGATCTCGTCGACGAACAGGATGGTATGCCGCCCTTGCGAGCGATTGGCCTCGGCGCGTGCCACTGCCTCGCGAATATCCTTGACCCCGGAGAGCACCGCCGACAACGGCACGAAGTCGGCCGCGCCCGCTTCCGCCATCAACCGAGCCAGCGTGGTCTTGCCCACTCCCGGCGGGCCCCACAGAATGAATGAATGCAACTTGCCGGATTCAAAGGCAACCCGCAGCGGTTTGCCGGGGCCGATCAAATGGCCCTGCCCGGCCACTTCATCCAGCTTCTTCGGGCGCAGGCGCTCGGCCAGGGGAATGGGCCCATCGTCCGGCCCAAACAGCGTGCCGGATCGGCTCATTTAGAGCTTATCCGTAAATAACATGTTACACTGGTTTCCCATCTCGGCGCGTCCGATATTGGGAGATCAGAGATGGCGAAAGGTACAGCGAAAAGCAGGTTGCCAGCGTGGGTCGTGTCAGATGCGTTTTGGCAGCGGGTCGAGCCGTTGATTCCCGGGCGCCAGCGTGAGGGGACCAGGGATTATGTGCGCAAAGCCGGCGCGGGGCGCAAACCCAAAGAGGCACGCTTGGTATTCGAGGCCATTGTTTATGTATTGCGCACTGGTTGCCAGTGGAAGGCGCTCCCGACCGAACGCTTCGGCAGTGCGAGCGCAATTCACAAGCGCTTTCTGGAGTGGCAGAAGGCCGGCGTATTCGAAGCTTTGTGGAAAGCCGGACTGGCGGAGTACGATGATCTGGAGGGCATTGCGTGGCGATGGCAGAGTATCGACGGCGCAATGATGAAGGCGCCGCTGGCACAAGAAGCCGTCGGGCCGAACCCGACGGATCGGGGGAAGAAATGGGAGCAAGCGTCATCTGCTGGTGGACGGTCGTGGCGTCCCGCTCTCGATCATCGTGACCGGAGCAAATCGACATGATGTCAGCCAGGTTGCTGCAGTCCTTGAGGCCATCGTGGTGCAGCGACCCACGCCGCCTGAGCGGCGCAGCAAGCACCTGTGCGCCGATGCGGGCTACAGCGGCAATCCGGCTCTGTGCATTATTGAAGAACATGGCTACATCGCTAACGTCAAAGGGCGCGGCCAGGAAGCCAAAGAGAAGCGGCGGCATCCCGCGAAGCGAGCCCGGAGGTGGGTTGTGGAGGTCACGCATAGCTGGTTCAATCGCTTTCGCAAGTTGCTCGTGCGGTACGAAAAGCACGAACGCAGCTTCCTCGGCCTCAACCATCTTGCAGCGGCGATCATCGCGTTCAGGAAGGTTCCATTAACCATAAACATTATTTACGGATAACTTCTTAATCGGTGATGACATCCGCCCCTTTGGGCGGCGCAAACTTGAACTCGTTGGCATTCAGTTTAGGGTTGCGCTCCATTTTCGAGAAACGCAATACCGTGGTCTGGCCGAAATTGTCCCTGAGCTCCATGGTGGTGAGCTGGTTGTCGGCAAACCCCATCCGCACGCTGTCGAATGTGCTCTCACGGTCCTTGGGCTTCGCTTCCAGCCATTCCAATCCACCCTGCCTGCCCAGGTCTTTCAAGTCAAAAAACTTGTCGATTTCATTGCTACCCGCCAGCAAGGCGGCGGGGCTGGAACCCAGCGCATCGCCCAGGCGGCGCTCGGTCACCTGCTCCAGATCCGCGTCATACAGCCACAGTCTGCTGCCATCGCCGACTATCAACTGCTCATAGGGCTTCTGGTAAACCCAGCGGAATTTTCCCGGCCGGGAAAATTCCAGGGTCCCGCTGGACTGCTGCTTGACCCGGCCGCTCTTATCCATCACTTGCTGGCTGAAACTGCCGCGTGCGGTATGGATGTCCCGGATAAAGGCCTTAAGCGCATCCAGACTGTTCGCCTGGGCGAGACCGGGTAACACGAGGGTCAAGGCGAGGAAGTAGACGCTTAATTTCATAAGTGAAACGAGACGAATCGATATGTGGGTGAGACTTGCCAGCGCCTGTCAGGTTGCGGACCGCGACAGACAGCGGCAGCCCCCGGTAGAAGATGGGAGAACGCCCTTGATATTTAGGGCTTTCGCGTGTTGATTTTGAAGGGAAAGTAAGCCGGACACCAACTGAAGACAGCGGTGAGCAACAAGACAAATCCAATTGCGCCAATGATCACCATGTAATTCGTAACAAAATCGGAATTGCTTGTCATCACCCAAGCAATCAAACCAATACCCACTACTGCGCGGACAATACGATCAATTCCGCCAACATTCTTCGCCATTTCTCTCTCCTGTGATTGACATAAGTTGCCAGTGCGGCGTCGCTTGTTCGGCGCCGATGCCGCCTGCCGCTAGCAACTTTAACCCATTTAAGGAAACGCAGGACAGACTACTGCATCAACCCTCTCCGCGCTGTGCGATCACCTCGCGATTGCCGTTGGCCTGCATGGCCGAAACCAGCCCAGCCTGTTCCATTGCTTCGATCAGGCGTGCGGCCCGATTGTAGCCGATGCGCAAATGGCGTTGCACCGCGGAAATGGAGGCGCGTCGGGACTTGAGGACGATGGCGACCGCCTCATCATAGAGCGGATCGGATTCCGCATCACCCCCGCCCTCCCCGGCTCCGCCGTCAAATTCATCCGGGCTTTCAAGGATGTCCTCGATATAGTTCGGCTGACCCAGCCCCTTGAGGTATTCCACCACCCGGTGCACTTCACCATCCGACACAAACGCGCCATGAACCCGGTTGGGCACGCCGGATCCGGGCGGCAGGTAGAGCATGTCGCCCTGCCCGAGCAGGCTTTCTGCGCCCATCTGATCGAGGATGGTGCGCGAGTCGATCTTGCTCGACACCTGAAAGGCAATACGGGTGGGAATATTTGCCTTGATCAGCCCGGTAATCACGTCAACAGACGGCCGCTGGGTGGCCAGCAGCAGATGGATACCCGCTGCCCGTGCCTTCTGCGCGAGGCGGGCGATCAGCTCCTCCACCTTTTTGCCCACCACCATCATCAGGTCGGCCAACTCGTCGATCACTACCACGATAAGCGGCATGGTCTCCAGCGGTTCCGGATTGTCCGGTGTCAGACTGAAGGGATGGGTCAGGGGATTGCCGGCCTTGTGCGCCTCGCGCACTTTCTGGTTATAACCAGCCAGATTACGCACCCCCAGGGTGGACATCAGGCGGTAGCGCTTGTCCATCTCGCCCACACACCAGTTCAGCGCCGCCGCGGCCTGACGCATGTCCGTCACCACCGGGGCCAGCAGATGGGGAATCCCCTCATAGACCGACAGTTCCAGCATCTTGGGATCGACCATGATGAGGCGCACAGTTTCCGGCCCAGCCTTGTAGAGCAGTGACAGGATCATGGCATTGAGGCCCACCGACTTGCCCGATCCGGTGGTGCCTGCCACCATCAGATGCGGCATCTTCGCCAGGTCCGCCACCACCGGCTGGCCGGATATGTCCTTGCCCAGCGCCACGGTCAGGGGGCTGGCGGTGTCGTTGTAAATCTTGGAACCGAGAATTTCGGACAGCTTGACCATTTGCCGCTTGGGATTGGGAATTTCCAGCCCCATCGTGTGCTTGCCGGGTATGGCCTCCACGACCCGGATGCTGACCACCGACAGGGTGCGGGCCAGATCCTTGGACAGATTGACGATCTGGTTGCCCTTGACCCCCACCGCAGGCTCGATCTCATACCGGGTGATTACCGGCCCGGGTGAAGCCGACACCACCTTGACCTCCACCCCGAACTCCTTCAGCTTGCGCTCTATCATCAGCGAGGTAAATTCCAGAGACTCGTTGCTGACCGGCTCCAGTTGCTGTTCCGGCTCGTCCAGCAAGTGCAGGGGCGGCAAGGGTGAGTCCGGCAGATTCTGGAATAACGGCGTCTGCTTTTCCTGCAGCCGGCGCTCGGACGCGGGGATTTCCATCACCACCGGTTCAATGCGCAGCGGCTTGGCCTCATGCGCCTCTTCCATGCGGCGCTTTTCCTGCACCACGATTTCTTCGCGGCGCTGCGCCGCCTCCTGGCCTATCCTTTCATCCCGTTTGCGCTGCACAAAGCCGATTCCCCTCCACCAGGCGTTTTCCAGGACCTCGCCCATCCACTCGGCAATCTGCAGCCAGGACGTGCCGGTGAACAGCGAAAAGCCGATCGCCGTCACGAGAATCAAGCCCAGCGTGGCGCCGACAAAGCCGAACAAGGCATTGGCGGCGCTCCCCACCCCATGGCCCAGCAGTCCACCGGCGAAATAGGGCAGGCTGTCTGGCAACGACTACAGGCGGCGCAGATCTTCCACTCCAGAACTTCCCAGCAGCAATAGCCCGAAACCCGCACCCACCAACCAGTGGGGCCTGCCACCGGCAAGCGGCGTGTCATCGAGGTGGCGGAAGATGTGCGCGGCATAACCCACAGCCAGCACCGCCCACCACCAGGCGCTGTAACCGAATACATACAGGAGAATGTCGGACGACCAGGCGCCAAATGCGCCCCCCAGATTGTCTGCCCTCGGGTTTGCACCAGTGGTGGAAAAGCCCGGATCCGCCAGAGTATGCGTAAGCAGAATTGCCGCAAGGTACAGCGCCAACGCCAACGCCACGAAGGCTTTGGCCTCGCGAATCAGGCGCTGCAGGCGCGGTGGTATCGGTGCGGAAGGGGAGCGGGCCCGGGCCATGGAAACTTGAATATTGGGAATGAGTCATTATATAGGTGCGGAGCGCAGGAGCAGCGCAAGGAAGAGTTGCTAGAATGTGGCCTCGATAACCCAAACCAAACCCCGATAATTCTCATGACTACCAAGCATTGCCAACTACTGATCCTTGGTTCCGGGCCAGCGGGCTACAGCGCCGCCGTTTATGCCGCCCGCGCCAATCTCAACCCGGTTCTGATTACCGGCCTGCAACAAGGCGGCCAACTGATGACCACCACCGATGTGGACAACTGGCCCGCGGACGTAAACGGCGTGCAGGGTCCCGAGTTGATGCAGCGCTTCGAGCAACATGCTGCGCGGTTCAACACGGAAATCATTTTCGACACCATCCATACCGCACAGCTCAAACAAAAGCCTTTGACTTTGATTGGCGACTCCGGCACCTATACCTGCGATGCCCTGATTGTCGCCACCGGCGCTTCGGCGATGTATCTGGGCCTGGATTCCGAGCAGCATTTCATGGGCCGCGGCGTGTCCGGCTGCGCCACCTGCGACGGCTTCTTCTACAAGGGGCAGGATGTGGCGGTAATCGGCGGCGGCAATACCGCGGTCGAGGAAGCGCTCTATCTGGCCAATATCTCCAGACATGTAACCCTGGTCCATCGCCGTGAGAGCTTCAAGGCGGAAAAGATCAATGTCGACCACCTGATGGCCAAGGTGGACGAAGGCAAGGTCACCCTGCAGCTCAACCATGTGCTGGATGAAGTGCTGGGTGATAAGGGCGGGGTCACCGGCATGCGCATCAAGCACACCCAGACCGGGGCCACCGAGGAAATCGCACTGACCGGGATCTTCATTGCCATCGGCCACCGGCCCAACACCGGCATATTCGAGGGCCAACTGGAAATGGAAAACGGCTACATCGTGACCCGGGGAGGGCGCACAGGCAACGCCACAGCCACCAGCGTGCCAGGCGTATTCGCTGCCGGCGACGTGCAGGACCACATCTACCGCCAGGCGGTGACCAGCGCCGGCACCGGATGCATGGCGGCGCTGGATGCGGAACGCTACCTCGAAGCCTAGAGATAGAAACGCATGAAACGCAACGGGGAGGACAAACCGTCCTCCTCCCCCAAGGAAGAAGCCGCCAGACTTTTCCTCGAGGCGGTTGCGGATGCTGCGCCCTTGCCGAGGCCCAATGTGGCAAGCATTTCCCTCCCTCGACGCAAGCCCATTGCGCGCCAGCGTCTGCTCGATGAAAAACAGGTGCTGCAGGATTCCCTGTCCGACCCGATCGATATTCTGGAAGCGGGCGAGACCGGCGAAGAGTTGTTCTTTGCCCGCCCCGGCATTACGAAAGCCGCGCTGCGCAAACTCAAACGCGGCGGCTGGGTCATTCAGGCTGAACTCGATCTCCATGGTCTTCGCTCCGTGGAGGCGCGCCAGAGCCTGGCTGAATTTTTGCAACATTGTGCTAGACAGGAATGCCGCTGTGTGCGCATCATCCATGGCAAAGGCCTGCGTTCCCACAATCGCGAGCCGGTGCTCAAGCACAAGCTTCGGCACTGGCTTACCCAGCGGGAAGACGTTCTGGCTTTTTGCCAGGCTCGCCCCATGGATGGCGGTTCTGGCGCCGTCATTGTTTTGTTGAAATCCGCGACACGGACCCCGCATGACTGAGAAAAAAATGCACGACTTCAAACTTGCCGCGACCGGCGGCAGTTTATTCAATCTCAGCGCCCAGCGAGGCAAAAAAGTCGTCGTGTACTTTTACCCCAAGGACAATACCCCTGGCTGCACCCTCGAAGGTCAAGAATTCCGTGACCTGTATCCGGCCTTTCAGAAGGCCAATGCACTTGTTGTTGGCATATCCCGCGACAGCGTGAAATCACATGAAGGTTTCAAGAGCAAACAGGCGTTTCCGTTTGAGTTGCTATCCGATCCTGATGAAACCGTATGCGAACAGTTCGGGGTCATGAAGCTCAAGAACATGTATGGCAAGCAGGTGCGCGGCGTGGAGCGCAGCACCTTCGTATTTGACATTGACGGCAAGCTGGCAAGGGAATGGCGTGGAGTCAAAGCCCCAGGGCATGCGTCAGAAGTCCTGGCATTTGTCGAAACGCTCTGACAATCGTGGCGACAGCGCCGCTCCGGACCATGATCGCCGCTAGCTTCATGATCGTTCTCGTCATCCCGACCCTTTCCTGCCTGCGGGCGAAGGGATCTTTCCTGTCGCCGACGCGACTCTCACACTAAGAACTCATGCCAAGAAAAACCACCCCGAAATCGGAAACGAAACTCTTCGTGCTGGACACCAACGTGCTCATGCACGATCCGACCTCGCTGTTCCGCTTCGAGGAACACGACATCTTCATCCCCCTGGTCACCCTGGAAGAGCTGGATCAGCACAAGAAAGGCATGAGCGAGGTGTCGCGGAATGCACGCCAGGCCAGCCGCTTTCTTGACGAACTGGTAAGCAGCCTGGAACGCATCGATGAGGGTATTCCCCTGTCCGGCATCAGCCACAAGGCCGCGACGGGGCGGCTGTTCCTGCAGACACAGTCCATTCCGATCGACGTGCCCATGAGCCTGCCTTCCAGCAAGGTGGACAACCAGATCCTGTCAGTCGTGCTCTACCTCGGCAAGCAGTTTCCCAAGCGGCAGGTCATCCTGGTGTCGAAGGACATCAACATGCGCATCAAGGCCCGCGCCCTGGGTCTGCCAGCCGAAGATTATTTCAATGACAAGGTCCTCGAAGATACCGACCTGCTGTATACCGGCGTGCGCGAACTTGCAGGCGACTTCTGGGATCAGCACGCCAAGGGTATGGAATCCTGGCAGACCAACGGTCACACCTACTACAAAGTAACCGGGCCGCTGGTGAGCCTGTTGCACATTAATGAATTTCTTTACCAGGAAGGCGCCACGCCGGTCTATTTGCGGGTGCGCAACATGACGGGCCGCACCGCCGAGCTGGAAACCATCCGCGATTACAGCCACGCCAAGAATAATGTCTGGGGCATCACCGCGCGCAACCGTGAACAGAATTTCGCCCTCAACACCCTGATGGACCCGGAGATCGATTTCATCACCCTGCTTGGGCAGGCCGGCACCGGCAAGACCCTGCTGACGCTGGCCGCCGGGTTGGCCCAGGTGCTGGAAAAGAAGATCTATTCGGAAATCATCATGACCCGCGTCACCGTGCCGGTGGGCGAGGATATCGGCTTCCTGCCCGGCACCGAAGAGGAAAAGATGACGCCCTGGATGGGCGCGCTGGAGGACAACCTCGATGTCCTCAACAAGAGCGACGACGAGGCTGGCGACTGGGGCCGCGCAGCCACCCAGGACCTGATTCGTTCGCGGATCAAGATCAAGTCCCTCAATTTCATGCGTGGCCGCACGTTCATCAACAAATTTCTCATCATCGATGAGGCGCAGAACCTCACGCCCAAACAGATGAAAACCCTCATCACGCGCGCGGGCCCCGGCACCAAGGTGGTGTGCCTGGGCAATATTTCCCAGATCGACACGCCTTACCTCACCGAAGGCAGCTCCGGCCTCACCTATGTGGTGGATCGCTTCAAGGGCTGGTTGCATGGCGGTCACGTCACCCTGGCGCGCGGCGAGCGTTCCCGGCTGGCGGATTACGCCGCCGAAGTTCTCTAAGAGGAATCACAAATGAAGAAACTGGTCGTCGGATTGCTTGCCATGGGATTCACCCTTTCCGTCCAAGCCTTCGACTTCGGCAGTTTGGGAGATAAGCTGAAAGGCATCCTCAACAAGGACAGCAGCTCAAGTACAAGCCAGACCACGACCAAGTCGGCCATCGACAGCCTCACCCCCGCCGAAATAAACGGCGGACTGAAAGAAGCGCTCACCAAAGGCGCTGAAGCTGCTGTGGCACAACTGGGCAAGACCGACGGCTTCTGGTCCGATCCCAAGCTGCGCATTCCGCTGCCTGCCAATTTGCAGAAAGTCAGCAAGGTCATGAAGACCCTGGGCATGGGTCGGCAGGTCGATGCGCTTGAACTGGGCATGAACCGCGCGGCAGAAGCGGCCGTGCCCGAAGCGAAAACGTTGCTGGTCGGCGCGGTCAAGAGCATGAGCCTCAAAGATGCGAAAGGCATTCTGACCGGAGGCGACACCGCCGCCACCGACTTCTTCCGCAAGAAGACCGAGACCCAGTTGACGGAGAAATTCCTGCCGATCGTCAAGAGCACCACCGACAAGGTCGGCCTCGCGCAGACCTACAACACCTATGCCGGCGCAGCCGCCCGCTTCGGCGCGATCAAGAGCGACCAGGCCAGCATCGAAAATTACGTCACCAAGGAGGGCCTCGACCGGCTCTACAAAGTCATCGGCGAACAGGAAAAGGCGTTCCGTGCCAACCCCTTGCAGTCCGGCAGCGAACTGATCAAGAAGGTCTTCGGCGCGTTGATCGGCAAGTAATCTCCTCACTCTCCCCTCTCCCCATTTCGGGGGGAGAGGGGCTGGGGCTGAGGAGGTTGAAAACAAGGCGCGATAGCCGGGGCGAGGCGCAAGGTTGGCGGACTTAGGCCCGATTCCTGCTAGGATTCTGGCCAGTGACTTTCTCAATTCCTCTTATGCGCCGACTACTAAGGTTCGCTTGCCTGTTCCTGATCTGCCTGCCCCCCGCCCACGCTTGGGAAATAGGCGAATTCCACAATGGCATGCCCAGGACAGATGTCGCCGAAGCGCTCAAGACCTGGAAATTTGGCAAGATCATCGACGTGGGTCCGGATGGGCTCTTTGCCTATGACCTGCCGGATAGTCCAGCGGGCCGCCGATTTCTCTTCACCTTCTGCAACGACAAGCTGGTGAGCTTCGACCAGGAAATCGATCCCAGCTTCCGCAACTTCATCGTCATTGCCTCGAACTATTCCAACCTGTACGGCAACCCTCTGCGCGTGATTCCCTATACCAATGTGGTTGCCAGCGGGGAAAAGGATGTGCTCGCGATGTTCTGGCGCAGGGGTATGGATTACATGGGACTGAAGTACGCCCTCTTCCCCAATGGCGAACAGCTCTCGCAGACTTGGCAGGTCAACAACAACTGCTGGGCGGCGCCGCGGTAATTTCTGATCTGTCCAGATACACCCCGCATTACTGACCATTCGAGCACTTGGTGACTGCAGAACTCGCAAGAAGAAAATGGTTTGTCTGGGGTCAGTATTCCTATTCGAGAAGAATTGAATCAGGAATCCACACAGATTTCTCTGTCGACTTGCACAGCAGTTGCGAGTATTCAAGCAAGACACGCTTGCCAACTTAGCAAGCGTAGGGTGGGCAAGGCACTAAGGCCTTGCCCACGCAGATACAACCCCTGATGTGGGCACACTTCGTTTTGCCCACCCTACCAAATGTCAAACCTCCAACAGCAACCGCTCCGGCGCTTCCAGCTCCGCCTTCACCGCCACCAGAAACTGCACGGCGTCCTTGCCGTCGATCAGCCGGTGGTCGTAGGACAGGGCCAGATACATCATCGGCCTGATTACCACCTGACCGCTTTCCGCCATCGGGCGCTCCTGGATTTTGTGCATGCCTAGAATGGCAGACTGCGGCGGATTGAGTATCGGAGTGGACAGCAGCGAGCCGAACACGCCGCCGTTGGTGATCGAGAAGGTGCCGCCGGTAAGCTCTTCCAGTGACAGGCTGCCGCTCTGCGCGCGGGCCGCAAACGCGGCAACGCCCTTTTCGATTTCGGCAAAGCTCATGCCGTCTGCATTGCGCAGGATGGGCACCACCAGGCCGCGTGGCGTAGAGACCGCAATGCCGACATCGGCATAGTCCTGATACACGATCTCGCCGCCTTCAATGCGCGCGTTCAAGACCGGGAATTGCTTGAGGGCCACGCAGGCCGCGCGCACGAAGAAACTTATGTAGCCCAGCTTGACGCCGTGCCGGGTTTCGAACTCCGCCTTGTAGCGCTGGCGCAGTTCGTTGACCTGATGGAGGTTGACTTCGTTGAAGGTGGACAGGATGGCAGCGGTGTGCTGCGCCGCCACCAGTCGTTCTGCCACCCGCTGGCGCAGTTTGGACATGGGCACCCGCCGTTCGGGCCGCTCGCCTTGCAGCGCGAGCTTGGGCTGGGGCGATGGCGCAGCCTGTTCCCTCTGCTGCGGTGCGGCCGGGGGCGTCTCTTGCTTGCTTGTGGGCAGTGGAATTACCACCGCCTCTTTCGGCGCAGCTTTGGCCTGCGGCCGCGGTTCCGGCACAGGCTCAGCTTGCCTTGCTTCGCTTGCCTCGATGATCGCGACGACCTGATCGGGCTTTACTTCCATCCCCTCTTCGGCCCGAATTTCCAGCAACGTGCCGCTGGCTGGGGCCGGAATTTCCAGAATGACCTTGTCGGTTTCCAGATCCGCCAGGGTTTCGTCCCGGCTGACGGTCTCGCCAGCCCGCTTGCGCCAGGCCAGGAGGGTGCCCGAAGTCACCGATTCCGACAGGCTCGGCACCTTCACTTCAACTTTCATGGTTTATCTCAAGAGCCTTCATGACCAGGGCCTTCTGTTCGGCCTTGTGCCGCGACGGCCAGCCGGAAGCCGGCGCAGCCGCGGCCGGGCGCCCTACATAGGCGAAGCGTTTGCCGCCAGGCGCGCAGCGATTGAGGTGGTGCAGGCTTTGGTACCACACGCCCTGGTTCATCGGTTCCTCCTGCGCCCAGATGAAGCGTCGCGCCTGCGGGTAGCCTGCCAGAATTTCACGCAATGTTTCTTCAGGGAATGGATAGAGTTGCTCCACACGGATGATCGCAACCTCATCCGGATGTTTTTCCTGGCGCGCCGCCTCCAGGTCGAAATACAGTTTCCCGCTGCACACCACGATCCTTTCGGCGGACCTCGGTTGGCGCGGATCATCGATCACCGGACGGAACGCACCGGAGGTCAGATCGTCCAGGGACGATACCGAAGACGGGTGCCGAAGCAGGCTCTTGGGGGTAAACAGGATGAGCGGCTTGCGCACCGGCCTGAGCAGTTGCTGGCGCAGCAGGTGAAACACCTGGGCTGGCAGGCTGGGCACGCATACCCGGATATTGTTCTGGGCACAGGACTGAAGATAGCGCTCCAGCCGCCCCGAGGAATGTTCCGGACCCTGCCCCTCGTAGCCGTGCGGCAGCATCAGGGTCAGGCCGGACATGCGGTTCCATTTGGCTTCACCGCTGGTGATGAACTGATCGATCACCACCTGGGCTCCGTTGGCAAAATCGCCGAACTGCGCTTCCCAGATCACCAGGGTATCGGGTTCGGCCGTGGCGTAACCATACTCGAAGGCCAGCACCGCCTCCTCCGACAACAGGCTGTCGATGACGGTGAAGGTCCCCTGACGCGGATGCAGGTGCTGCAAGGGCACGTAATCACCCACCTCGCTCGAGGTCCGGTTCTGGTCGTGCCACACCGCGTGGCGGTGAAAGAAGGTGCCGCGGCCACTGTCCTGCCCGGACAGGCGGATGTTGTAGCCGCTGTTCAGCAGGCTGGCGTAGGCCAGGTTTTCCGCCATGCCCCAATCCAGGGAAAGCTGTCCGGCGCCCATTTTGCGCCTGTCTTCCACCACCTTCTGCACCCGCGGATGGATGGCCATGCCGTCAGGCACGCTGGTCAGCACTTCGGTCCAGCCTGTGATGTCCTCGGTCCCGACCGCGGTGTCCACGACTGCATTGATGTCGCCATGCCTGAAACGACTCCAGTTGACTGCAAAGGTCTGCTTGAAGTCGGAAACCGTCGGCGGGCTCAAGGTTTCGCCGCGCTCGAGCTTGGTCCGGCAGATTGCAATCAGTGCCTCGGCTTCTTCGGGCTTGATCAGTTCCTGAGCCACCAGCTTTTCCGCATAGTGTCCACGGGCGCCAGGATGAACGTTGATCTTGCGGTACATCAGCGGCTGGGTGACCAGGGGGTCGTCCTGTTCGTTGTGGCCGTGACGGCGGAAACAGACCAGATCGATAAAAGCATTGCGGTGGAAGGTGTAGCGGTAATCCACCGCGAGCCGGGCAGCATACGCCACCGCTTCCGGATCATCGCCATTGACGTGAAACACCGGCGCTTCAACCATCTTGGCCACGTCGGTGCAATAGATGGTGGAGCGGATATCACGCGGGTCGGAGGTGGTGAAACCGATCTGGTTGTTGATCACGATGTGGATCGCGCCGTGGTTCTGGAAGCCACGGGTCTGCGACATGTTGAGGCTTTCCATTACCACCCCCTGGCCGGAAAGCGCGGCATCGCCATGCAGAATGACGGGGACGACTTCCAGGCCTTTCGCATCGCCGCGCCGGTCCTGGCGCGCGCGCACCGAGCCCCGCACCACCGGATGAACCACTTCGAGATGAGAGGGGTTGAACGCGACCGCCACATGTACCGGGCCGGCCGGAGTGGCGACATCGGAGGAAAATCCCTGGTGATATTTCACGTCCCCCGACAGGGGGGAGTCGGGATAGCCATTTCCCGGTTCCTTGAACAGGCTGTCAAGCGAGAGGCCAAAGATATTGCACAGCACATTGATGCGTCCGCGATGGGCCATGCCCATCACGATTTCCCTGGCGCCGCGGTTGGCGCAGCGCGCGATTACGGTATCGAGCAAGGGAATAAGGCTTTCCGCTCCCTCGAGGGAAAAACGCTTCTGCCCGACGAAGCGGGTGTGGATAAATTTCTCCAGGGTTTCCGCATCAGTCAGCCGCTTGAGCAGACGCAATTTCTCTGCCCGGTCCCACGAGAATTGCCCGGCTACTCCTTCGACTTGCTCCTGTATCCAGCGCTTGCGTGTCACATCACTGATGTGCATGTACTCGAACCCGATGGAACCGCAATACACCGCCTTGAGCGTATCGACGATCCAGCCGAGGGTGGCGCGTTTGGGCCCGACCAGCGAACCGGAGTCGAATTCGCGCCCCATATCCGCCGCCGACAGGCCATAGTGCATGGGGTCGAGTTCCGGTATCTCGGGCTTGGGAAATCGCTGCAGCGGGTCCAGGTTCGCGTGACGCACCCCCAGGTAACGGTAGGCGTTGATCAACTGCAGAACCCCGACCTGGCTGGCTTCGGAGGCGGCAATCAGTGCGTTGCCATTGGCCTTGGGCAGGGGCGGTGAGGCTAGCAATGCGGCCAGATCAGTCTCGTCCAGGGCGTCGAGATAGGCGACGTTGGCGGCGAAGAGTGGGCTGGTTGCGATCCAGTCGTTTTGAGTCATGTCGATGAGCCTCTGATCAAATCGTGCCTAACGATGTAATCAGTCTAGCAGCTAATAATTCGGGAGAAATTTGGCAAACTGGCGCCAGCCGAAAGGCGTACTACCGCTCCACCAAACTCTCATGCCCATACTGCAGGAGCGGGCTCAGGAAATATTCGATCACGCGCCGCTTGCCGGTTTTAACCTCGGCGGACACGGCCATACCGGGACTGAGATTGACTTCGGTCCCATCCACATTGATCGATCCACGATCCATCTTGACCCGTGCTGAATAGAACAAGCCGCGCTTCTCGTCATTGATCGCGTCATGGGACACCGAGATGACTTTCGCACGAATTGTCCACGGGCGAAGTCGCTTGCCATGGAATAGAACAAACGGCCTCGCCCAGTTCACGTAGGTCTCCCCGGTGTGTATGCTGTAATGACGCAGCCGGATTTCCACCCGCGGGCGGTCCACCAGCTTGGGAGATTGTTGAGACACGACCTTAACTTCCATCCTCGAAATTTTAGGTTCCTCTAAAAGGCAACGCAGGCCGAAAACGTGCTACTAAATTTGTTGTTACATGACTTTCGCTTGATTTAGCAAACACGACCCGCTAGATTTTGAGTCGTCTAAATTACGTTAGCTCTTATAAGCTGAATTGAACAATGGATACAACGTCCGCATTCGACATCATTTCTTTTATCGCTTCTATAGCGTCCCTGATACTCGCCATCGGCGCAATATGGCTTTCCGTGGTGTTTTATCGCATGTCCAGCGAGGCGTCCAAGTCGACTACTGAAGCAGCGAAAGGCATTGCCGCCTCCGTTGAACGCCTGGAGAAACTCTTCGACAAACTATACTCCGACACATTCTCCATGATGAAGGACACAGTCACTGACATGCGAAAACACATCTGGCCTGTTGATGACAACGAACAGGAGAAGGTAGTTGAGGAAGCGGAGAAGAAAACTGACGAAAGAATTGGTGAGGTCAGAAAGTTAAATTACCCCCGGCAAAGCCGGGGGCCTATCAGTGGGGCGCCTCAAAGGCGCTGGCAACTCATGAGCCGCCCAAGGGCGGCTACACGCTCAATTTCATCTGGTCGTAGCGTTCATCCTCGTGCTCCTGGTTGCGGATGTACGCCCTGACCATCGCTTCATCCAGACCCACCGTAGAAACGAAGTACCCACGAGCCCAAAACACCTCGCCCGTGAAATTCCGCTCCCGACCACCGAAATGCCGGGCTATCGCAATCGCACTCTTGCCCTTGATGTACCCCACTACATTCGATACCGCATACTTCGGTGGAATACTCAGGCACATGTGCACGTGGTCCGACATCAGGTGGCCCTCTACAACCTGCGAATCCTTCTGCTTCGCCAACTCCCGGAATATCTCTCCAAGATGCCGCCGGAGTACCTCAAAGATCTTCTTCTTTCGCTTCTTCGGAATGAAAACTACGTGGTACTTACCGTCCCATCTCGTGTGGCTCAAACTCTGATACTCTTTCATCGTGAATCTCCATCTCTTGGTCGAGACTGAAGATTCACAACGACCGCCGTATAGGTCAAACCTTGGTGAGTCCCCCGGCAAAGCCGGGGGCTTACCTCACTGAGTTAATGGAATCCCAGCTCTCCGAAATGCTCCAACGACAGAAGATCGCAGACGACAAAATGCGGTCGCTTCAAGCTGAAATGCGAGTTTTGATTGACCGCGCAATCGTTAGATCAAGGGAAGCAGAATCTGAGGCACGAGAGGAAACCATCAGAGAGCACATCCTCCGTACGCTTCGCATTCTTCGGCCCAAACGGATCGTCACCATGGCCGACGTGATCGAAAAGACAGGTACTGTCTTTCCCCTCCACAGAATCATCACAGAGATAGAACGTATGCGAACCGACGGTTTGATCTTAACTAACAGTGAACATCTCCAACCCGATACCAAGATCAAAATTCTGGGGTTACGAGGGCCAACTGAACCAGAACCGAGCTAACACATCAATACAAACGGACCGTCAAAAAGCTGCGCTTTTCGCCGGCCAGTTATTTCAGGCGTTAGACAGCAAGAATGGCTACCCTTCGCGAGTATTACAACAGCGACTTTTCTAGACTGGTCAGCATTGATCGTGAGCAAATCGTAAGCGCAAATGGCACAGAGTTATGTCGGGCAATAATTCGTTTGCATTGCGATCATGATGCAAATGCATATTTTGCATCGGCATTCATTCCCGCAAATCCATTTCCCCTGCCGGTCTGCCAAGTCATTTTGGGAGGAATAGATGCTGCTATCGCGGAGAAAGATCAAGTAGAAATTCACGCGGGTCATCCCGGTGCGTCTCCTGCCGAGATGCTAGATTCCCGAATTCTCAGATTCACTGACCGCATATTCATCTACTACGACGGAGAGCTATCGGCAGACCAATCGGGTGAAATTGAAGCACTCATCAAGGTGCGGAAGCAGTTGCCTGTCGTGCGAAGTGCGAAATACCTTCGACAGCGTAGCTCTTATGAACACCCGCTCGCCTTCATCTCTCATGACAGCCGAGACAAGGACTCTATCGCCCGCCACATCGCATTAGGCTTGACTAGGCGCGTCTGCCCCGTCTGGTACGATGAATTTTCCCTAAAGGTTGGGGATAGGTTGCGCGAGTCTATTGAAAAAGGATTAAGAGAGTGCCATCGATGCATTCTGATCGTTTCAAAGAATTTTTGGCGAATGATGGCTGGACAAAAAGCGAATTCGACTCAGTTTTCGCCCGCGAAATACTTGAGCGTCGCGACGTTATCCTTCCCGTATGGCATGACGTTACTGTGCAGGAGGTGTACCAATATAGCCCCACTCTCGCCAACCGCTTCGCGATCAACTGGGCGGAGGGAGAAGAGCAAGTTGTCGCAAAACTGCATGGAGCTATCGTTGTCGCAAATGCTGTCTAATCCTGCGATCAACACGGACCTTGCGCGAAAAGCCGCGCAGGCCGGTGAATTCGAACGTTCGTCGAAATAGGCCGCCGCTGTTCCCCGCCCGCACTGTTCAATCGAAAAGCACAATACCCGGGGCTGTATGAGGGGTGGGGGAAAAGCTAATGCGCGAAGCGTTGTTTCGCCGTCGCATAAGCGAACTTGATGCGCACCGCGAAACCGAAGGCTTCGCGGTGCGCCTGTTTGTCAAAAAGCAGTGACACAGTTCAACTTACAGACTCTTAAGTGCTCTTGACCGAGTGCCAGCGGCGGTCTTGGCGCGTCAACGCGATCAGAAGTGCAATGCACGGCCGCGCGCCGATGCGCCTTAGCCGCCGCGTTTCTCCATCGGCACAAACTCGCGCCGCGCCGGCCCCGTGTAAAGCTGTCTTGGGCGCCCGATCTTGTGGGTAGGCTCCGACAGCATTTCATGCCACTGCGCCACCCAGCCCGCGGTGCGGGCCAGGGCAAACAGGGCGGTGAACATGGGAGGTGGAATACCCATGGCGCGAAACAGGACGCCGGAGTAGAAATCCACATTGGGATAGAGCTTCTTTTCGATGAAGAATTCATCCTGCAGGGCGATGCGTTCCAGTTCCATCGCAATCTTCAACCGCGGCTCGTCGTGCAGATCGAGTGCGTTCAGCACTTCATGGCAGGTTTCCCGGATTACCGTCGCGCGCGGGTCAAGGTTCTTGTAGATGCGATGGCCGAAGCCCATCAGGCGGAAGGGATTGCTCCTGTCCTTGGCGCGCTTGATGTATTCGGGAATGCGCGCTACGTCGCCGATTTCCTCCAGCATGGTCAGCACCGCCTCGTTGGCGCCGCCATGCAGCGGCCCCCACAGCGAGGCCATGCCCGCCGCTGCGCAGGCAAAGGGGGTCGCCCCGCTGGAGCCGACCAGGCGCACCGTTGAAGTGGATGCGTTCTGCTCGTGGTCGGCATGCAAAATAAAAATCCGGTCCATGGCGCGGGCCAGCACCGGATTGACTTCATGGTTCTCGCACGGCGTCGCGTGCAGCATGTGGAGAAAATTCTCCGCATAGCCCATGCGGTTTTGCGGGTAGATGAAGGGCTCGCCGGCATTGTACTTGTAGGCCCAGGCTGCGATGGTCGGCACCTTTGCGATCAGCCGGTGGGCCGAAATCATCCGGCTATGTTCGTCGAAGACATTGTGCGCCTCGGGATAGAACGCCGACAACGCGCCGGTTACGCCAATCATCACCGCCATCGGATGCGCATCTCGACGGAAACCGCGAAACACATTGTTGACCTGATCATGCAGCATGGTATGGCGGTGAATGTTCTGTTCGAATTCGAGCTTCTGCCCGGCAGTGGGCAGTTCCCCGTGCAGAAGCAGGTAGCTGACCTCGAGAAAGTCGGACTGATAGGCAAGCTGCTCGATGGGATAGCCGCGGTGATAGAGCAGGCCCTGCTCCCCATCGATGTAAGTGATCTGCGACTCGCAGCTCGCGGTGGCGATAAAGCCGGGGTCGAGGGAGAAATGGCCCTTGCCAGCCAGGCCGCGCAGATCGATGACGGGGTTGCCCAGTGTTCCTTCCAGTATCGGCAATTCGATGCTGGGGCTGCCGTCGCTGAAAGTGAGAGTTACGGTTTCTTGCGTCATATGCATCTGTCAGGTTTGTCGTATGCGCCGTATCAAGGCGGCCAATGCGGGCAGGGACTCAGCCCGGCCGTAGAGCACGTCCAGCAGATCCGGGTCGGGAAGTTCCAGCAGCGCCTCAAACTGGCTACGCTCCGCCGTGCTCAGGACCTCAAGTTCGCCCTGCACAAATCGTTCCAGCAACACATCCAGTTCCAGCATGCCGCGCCGGCTGCGCCACCTCAACCGCGCGAGAACCTCGTCCCCGCTCACACCCGCCGCCTCCGATGCCCCGTAGTCAGTCACGCCATTCCGTGTCGGCGCCTGGCTGGCGTTGGCGGGCGCTCCGATCCCCACTGCGTGGGTCCACTCTCCACTGCTCACACCCGCCGCTTGACCAGCAAGGTCTTGATTTTCCCAATCGCAGCGGCCGGATTCAAGCCTTTTGGACAAGCTTCCACGCAGCTCATGATGCCACGGCAGCGATACAAGCGATACGGATCCTCCAGATTGTCCAATCTTTCGCCGATGGCCTGGTCGCGCGTATCGGCGATGAAGCGATAGGCCTGTAATAGACCTGCCGGGCCGACGAACTTGTCCGGGTTCCACCAGTAGGATGGGCACGAAGTGGTGCAGCAGGCGCACAGGATGCACTCATATAGACCATCGAGCTCCGCGCGTTCCTCAGGGCTTTGCAGGCGTTCCACCTCAGGTTCGGGTTCTTCGTTGATCAGCCAGGGCTTAATGGATTTGTACTGGCGGAAGAATGGCTCCATATCCACCACCAGGTCGCGGATGACCGGCAGCCCGGGCAGAGGCCGCACCTCAATGGGTTGCTTCAATTCGGAAAGCGGTGTGATGCAGGCCAGCCGGTTTTTGCCGTTCACGTTGACCGCATCCGAACCGCACACCCCTTCGCGGCAGGAGCGGCGCAGCGACAGGGTTTCGTCCTGGGCCTTGATCGCGAGCAGCGCGTCGAGCAGCATCTTGCCGGCCGGGTCGATATCGACCTGATAGTCGCGCATCAGCGGGGAAGGATCGGTTTCCGGCTGAAAGCGGTAAATGCGGAAATGCATGTCTTCTGGGGAAACGCTGACCTATCTGTTGCTATCGTCATTCCCGCGCATGCGGATATGACAAATAGATTTAGCGGTTCCGTTGGCCCGATTCCAAAGTTGCTTCGAGTTTACCCGCAAAGGCGCGAACATTCAGCCAGCCTGCAAACCGGCTAAACAAAATCTTCATCAGCATATCCCTATGAAGTGATTCATCATTGCATCCCCGGCGGGCAGCAAAAAGAGATTTGGATCGCCGCAAACCTTGACCTATAACTCTAAAGTTGTTTGCCTAACAGGGGAGATCGTGGCCAAACCGGACAAGGTGTTCAAGCAGACCTATGATTGGTTCCGCGCCGCGGTCAATCAGGCACTGAATTCCATTCCCGCCGGCCAGCGGGCCCAGGTAGAACAACTGGTATGGCAGATGCTGGGCGTGCTCAATCCGGGTGCACCGCCTGCCGATCCCGATCTCGCCGATTTCAAGGCCAACGGCGCCAATGCAGAATCGCTGGCACTGGCCGCCGGCATCGTCGGCGAATCGCTCACGACACTCGAATACATCAAGCAGGCGGTCGACGGGCTGGACGGCGGCAACCCTGCCGAGGCGCTCGCCGTCATCGGCCCGCTCATGCATCAGGTGGAAAACTTCGCCAAGCTGCCGGGCAACAGCTACCCGAGCGCGTTCAGCCTGGGCAAGATGCTGCTCTCCCTGAGCGGCGACGCGCAGACGACTCCGGCCGCGGGACAGGAAGCGGCCAAGCTGGCGCAAGCCCTGGGCGCGACACCCGCGCAAAGCCAGGACACGCAGACCGCCATCGGCCTTGTCGTGCTGCTGGCCGGGAGCATGATTGACCGTTCCTTCACCGCGCCCAGCACCGGGGCACCGGGACTGGGCTTCGCCAATGGATTGCCCGGCCTGGGCGCGATGCCCAAGATCGATCTGGCAGGCCTCTCGCTTCCCCCCGGCCTCGGCGGCACGATCGAATTTTCCACCGCCGCGCCGATCGGCGTGAAGGCCGGCCTGAATCTGGCGCTCAACAAGACGCAGGCAACCGGGGTGGCGAATTTCCAGGTGGGACTGACCGCCAGCGCAGGAATCAACGTATTCGTGCCGGTTGCGCCTCCCGGCCAGATAAGCGTCAGCAACAACTTCGAACTGGGCGTAAGCCTCTCGCGCAGCAAGGACAGCGGCGCACTTGTCATTGGCCCCTTCCATGGCGCGCAACTGAGCATCGGCGAACTGGGCGCAGGGATTGACCTCAAGAACGGCACGCCCAGCCTCAGCTTCTTTGCGCGCAAGGGCAAGGCGACGTTCAAGCCCGATGACAGTTTTCTCAAGCTGGTGCTGGGCGATGGCATTTCGCTCGACTTCGCGGTCGAGGCCGAGGCCGACCAGTTCGGCAAGTTGCGGCTCAAGAACGGCACCGGGCTCAAGGCCAGCCTGCCGGTGCCGACCCTGCCCACCGGGCCGTTCGAACTGCAATTCATCAACCTGGGCCTGACCCCCGTTGACGGCAGCTTCCTGCATCTGCAAACCGAATTATCCGCAACTTTCGGCGTCGAGCTTGGCCCGTTCCAGGCTTCGGTCGACCGGCTCGGCGTACTGCTCGACATCAATCTCAATGGCGGACAGCCGCTCTCGTTTGACTTCAAGCCGCCCAATGGCATTGGTCTCAGCCTCGATGCCGGCATCGTCAAGGGCGGCGGTTATCTCTTCGTCGATGTGCCTGCCGGCCAGTATGCCGGCACGCTGGAACTGAAATTGATGGCGATTGACGTCAAGGCCATCTGCATTCTCGACACAAAGACCGAAGCCGGTTTTTCGCTGCTGCTTTTGATCTACGGTCAGTTCCCGCCCATACAGCTTTCCTTCGGATTCACCCTGACCGGCATCGGCGGGCTGATCGGCGTGCAGCACACTTCCAGCGTCACCGCGCTGTCGCAAGGCATCGGCAACGGCGCGCTTGATGCCGTGCTGTTCCCCGCCAATCCGGTGGGCGATGCGCCCAAGATCATCGCTACCCTGCGCACCCTGTTCCCGGTCAAGGCCGGCGGCTTCGTCATCGGCCCCATGCTGGAACTGGGCTGGGGCACGCCCAGCCTGGTGACGGTGCGCCTGGGCCTGCTGGTCGAGGCCAGCCAGTTCGTCATCCTCGGCCAGGGCATCGTGCAATTGCCGCCGCTGGTCTCCGCCGATCTGTCGCTCCTGTACCTGCGGCTCGATTTCGTCGGCTCGGTGGTATTCGATCCGCTGCGCATCGCCTTCGATGCCAAGCTGGTCAATTCTCATGTCGCCTTCATTTCCATCACCGGCCAGTTCGCCTTTCGCGCTGCGTTCGGCGACCACCCGACCTTCCTGATCAGCGCCGGCGGCTTCCATCCCAAGTTCAAGGAAATTCCGTCCGACATTCCGCAGCCCTTCGAACGCGTGGGCGCCGGGTTCGACATCGGCATCGTCGGCGTTTCGTTCAAGGGCTATTTCGCCATCACCTCGGCCACCGTCCAGGCTGGCTCCGACCTGCGCGTGTGGGCGGATGTGGGCATCGCCAGCATCGAGGGTGGCTGGGGCTTTGACGCGATCTGCTACTTGCAGCCCAAGTTCTATTTCGAAATCGATCTGCACGCCTACCTCGCGATACACGTGTTCGGGCTGGACTTCGCGTCGGTCAATCTGGATGGCCTGCTCGCCGGACCGGGGCGCTGGCACATCGCCGGCCGCGCCGAAGTGCATACGCCCTGGCCCCTGCCCGACTTTAGCCTGCACATCGACGAAGCCTGGGGCACCGATCGCGACACCCCGGTGATCACGGTCAAGATCGCCGACAAGCTGGCGGAGGAGATCGCCAAGCAGCCCAATTGGAGCGCGCAACTGCCGCAGGGCGGCGACGGTTACCTGACCCTGGCCGACGTCGATCCCGGCACCGACCTGCTCGCGCATCCGCTCGGTAGTCTCACTTTCCAGCAGAAGCTCGTGCCACTGGAACTGCGCCTGCAAAAGGCCTCCGGCAGCAAGATCGATGGCGCCAACGAGTTCGGCGGCGGCGCGCTCCAGCTTGTGCAGGGTGAGAACGTCGTGCCGCAAGGCAAATTGCCGGATGCGCGCAGCGATTTCTTTGCCACCGCGCAATTCCTTGAACTGTCGCAAGACGACAAACTCGCCAAGCCTTCGTTCGAGTCCTATACGGCAGGTTATGAACTGCGCGACGATGACTTTGAACTGGGCGAGATTTACGAGGAAGTGCTCGATTACGAGGAAGCCGACCTCGGCGCAGATCGTCAGTTGCGTTCGCTGCGTCACGTCGGCAGCGTGGCCTTTCTCGACGCATTGCACGGCCCGCTAATGCGTTTCGGCTCCGCCGGCCTGTCCAGCCTGCGCGACCGCGCCCTGAGCACGCCGGCACAGCCCGCGCCCCTGAGGGTCGATCCCGCGCCGGTGGGCGTCGCCAACAAGGCAACACTCCAGCTCGCCGCCGCAAAGTCCTACACCAGCGTGTGGCAAGCCGATCAGGCGCGCAGCTTCAGCACCAGCCTGGACCCGAGACAGCATCAGG
>CAVVDR010000025.1:0-97180 GCA_963746955.1 uncultured beta proteobacterium
GGTTGATCCGTCAATGGCTGCAAAGTGGTGGTCACCAGGCCGGGCCCGAGCCTACGGGTTCACTTTAGATATCTCAAATAGAAGGCCGCGAACACCAAGACAATACCGATGTTCACCATCAGCCGTTCCAAGAATCGATTCCTAAAGAACAGTAAATCTACACTGACGACAACTGCTATCAACACCAGAACGTAAAGCGCCACATGAGGGTTCCTTGGCATTTCAATCACCCTTTCAAATAACTCAGTGGTCGCCTTTCCATGAAATTGCCGGGTTTCCCCTTGGATCAAAGTGGGCTGTTCCTGTTGTTGACAGCCAAGTGGGCCCACCACGAAGATGGCTGCGATCGAGAGGCTGCCCTACCACACCCGAGGAACAAGACGATATCGCACCCTCTGCATGTACTCGTCATACCCTGGCAAATTCTCGCGGAGGAAACTTTCCTCATCAACGATTCGCCACACGAGCACCGGGAAAACCGGTACGACGAGAAGAATGCTCCACCACGAACCGAGTGCGAGCGGCATCGCCGCGAGCAGGAGCAATGCACCCGAATACATCGGGTGCCGGACATACGCGTACGGGCCCGTCGACACGACGGGTTGTCCCTCTTCCACCTGAATGGTAGAGGCGGCATAGCTGTTCGATTTCATCACCACGAAGAACAACAGGAAAGATAGTACGATCATTGCGTTTGCCATAACTGACACAACCGGCGCAACCGGCGACCAGCCAAAGCGATGGTCAAACGCGGGAAGCACCACGAACCCTACAAATCCGAGAATGAAAAGCGTCGAGATGAGTTTCTGATTCGGTCGCTGCTCCGCCAGGGGCCCGATGTTCATGCGGCGTTCAACGAGCTTTCGGTCGTGCACGAGAAAATAGATGCCTAATGCCTGTGCGGACACCTCAAACACGGCTACGAAGGCCCACGCCTGCCAATAGTTGAGCGTACCTGCTGGAATGAACAGGCACGCAAGCAAAATTGCGAGCGTTATCAGGTTCGCCAGTACGCCCCGGGCATAAACATTTGACATGGATATCTATCTCGCCACCAGCTTACACGACTTGCAGGCGCTCCTCGACCTCCCTCATCATTGCGGTATGGTCGAGAAGGAAACGAAAATGGAATGGCAACCGCGGACGTCGGGTCTTGGCCGATTCTGTTGAAATACTCCCGTCTATTTCGAATTAGAGGATGGTAAAATTGCACGTGTCGAATGAGTGGAGAGCCTTGATATGATGGGGTTTCAGACCGATAGCCAAGAACGCCTTTTCTACTCCTTCAAGCTCGAAGACCACATTCCCCAGAATCACCTTCTCCGTGGCATTGATCGGTATCTTGATCTAAGCAGCCTCCGCGAGCATCTCACCGATCACTACAGTCACACCGGCCGCCCCTCCATTGATCCGGAGCTGATGATTCGGATGCTGGTCATTGGCTACAGCTTTGGCATCCGTTCCGAGCGACGGTTGTGCGAAGAGGTCCATCTGAATCTGGCCTATCGCTGGTTCTGCCGCCTGGGACTGGAAGACAAGGTGGCGGATCATTCCACCTTCTCCAAGAACCGACATGGCCGGTTTCGTGACAGCGGTGCGTTTCGGCACCTGTTCGAGACGGTATTGCGACGCTGTATGGAAGAAGGCCTGGTGCGAGGCGAGGGATTCGCCACGGACGCCAGCGTCATCAAGGCCGATGCACAGCGTCAGCGTGCGGTCCCAGGTAAAGAAACGATTGACTGGGGCAATCCCGATGAAGCGACACGCCCTGTCAGGGAGTACCTGGCCGCACTGGAAGAAGCGAATCCATCCGATGACCCGCCGAAGTCGATTTCGCTGACCGACCCCGCGTCGAGTTGGACGGCCGCGCACGGGCCGGCTTATTTCGCTTACTGCACCAATTATCTGATTGATCTGAACGCCGGCATTATTGTTGACGTCGAAGCCTCTGCGGTGAACAAGATGGCGGAAGCCGAGGCAACCCGGATCATGATCGATCGGGTCGAGGAGCGATTCGACCTCAAGCCCAACCGCCTGGTGGGGGACACCAACTATGGGTCGGCTGCCATGGTGGGCTGGCTGGTTGAAGAGAAACAGATCGAACCGCATGTGCCTGTGGTCGACAAGTCGGAACGTGATGACGGCACCTTCTCGCGCAGTGACTTTCAGTGGGATGAAACGGCCAATGAATACCGGTGTCCTGCGGGCCACGTGCTACGCAGCAACTGGCGTCCATTCACGAATCCGCGCACGCATGTTACGAAGGCCGACACCATTATCTATCGCTCAAGCCAGTCAGACTGCGAAGCCTGTGCGATGAAAGCCGATTGTTGTCCGACTACCCCAAGGCGCAACGTCCCTCGCAGCATCCATGAGCCTGCACGCGACGTGGCACGCGCAATCGCGAAGACCGATGCCTACAGACAGTCTCGCAACGATCGCAAAAAGGTTGAGATGTTGTTTGCCCACCTCAAGCGCATCCTGAAATTCGATAAGCTTCGACTACGAGGTCCAAGCGGTGTGCAGGATGAGTTTCTGCTGGCCGCAACGGCACAGAATTTGAGGCGAATGGCCAAATGGCTCACCCCGGTAGCACCGGAAGCAGTGCCAATACTTGCATAAGGGCAGTTCGGAACAATAAGACCAATCAATTCCATCCGAAATCTCTGCCCAAAACGAATCGATGATCAGACATCAACAATTAGCCGCGTGGCAGCACAAAAATAAAAGCGAGTTTTTCAACACAATCGGCCGAGACTACGCATTGAGCATCGTGCCAGAAGGCGGTGGTACGGTGTAGCCATCCGACCGCTAGGGCGATACCTGGATTGCGGTCTGTTCGGAGACGTCCAAAGCGTCATCTACGTCTCTATATTGAGAACTGTCCCGACCCAAGGGTCTCTTGATTAGCTGTTGGGCGCGAGGGAGACATACATGAGGATTGCCATCAACGGGGTTGGAATCGCCGGTCCGACGCTCGCATACTGGCTGCGGGAATCCGGTCACGAGGTGCTGCTCATCGAGGAGGTGCCACAGCTTCGCAGCGGCGGCTATGTCATCGACTTCTGGGGGGTCGGCTACGACATCGCCGAGAAGATGGGCCTGCTTCCCCGCATTGGAGAGCTGGGCTACCGGGTGAAGGAGGTGCGATTCGTGGACTGGCATGGCCGCAAGAGAAGTGGCTTCTCGGTAGACGTTTTTGGCCGCATGACCAACGGCCGCTACACGAGCCTGCGGCGCTCCGACCTTGCGGCTACGATTTACCGTGCGCTGGACGGAAAGGTCGAGACGATCTTTGGCGATTCCATCGCGAGGATCGAGGATGAGGATAACGGCGTGCGGGTCAGCTTCGATCATGCCGCCCCGCGCGAAGTCGATCTGGTCATCGGCGCCGACGGGTTGCACTCGCGCGTCCGCCAGCTTGCGTTCGGGCCCGAAGCAGAGTTCGAAGTCTCACTCGGATATCACGTCGCTGCATTTGAGGTCGAGGGCTATCGTCCGCGCGATGAACTCGTCTATGTCAGCCACGGGGTCCCGGGAAGACAGATTTCACGATTCTCGATGCGCGATGACAAGACGCTCTTTCTCTTCGTTTTTCGTGACGAGTACTTGACCACCGAGAGTCCTTCGAGCGAACAGGAACGTAAATCGGTGCTGGCAAACGTCTTTGCAGATGTCGGCTGGGAATGCCCGCGGATCCTCGCGGCAATGGAGACGGTCAGCGGCGTCTATTTCGATCGTGTCAGCCAGATTCGAATGGGTCGCTGGACAAAAGGCCGCACGGCACTGATCGGCGATGCCGCAGCCTGCGTCTCGCTCCTTGCCGGCGAAGGGACAGGGCTTGCCATGGCCGAAGCTTATGTGCTTGCAGGCGAACTTCGCGATTGCGGGGGCGATCACATCGCGGCCTTCGCGCGCTATCAGGAGCGCATGATGCCGTTTCTGAGGCGCAAGCAAGAGTCAGCAGCGAAATTTGCTTCTTCATTCGCCCCGAAGAGCAACCTCGGCATCACTTTTCGCAACCTTGTCACCCGCCTTTTGAGGATCCCGTTCATTGCGGATTTCATCATCGGCCGCGACTTGCGCGACGACATCGAACTCCCCGACTACGGTTTTTAGCGAACGTGCTATCTGGCCTCGCGGGTATCGCTCATCGGCACACGGCAGGTGATGCTGGCCTTGCATCGGACTGCCCGCTTCACTCTGGAACCCGCCTGACTGCGTACCCGAGCAACTCGGCCATGAGGCTGCCATCGCATCCCTGACACCGGTTGGCCCCAATGACTTAAGAACAGTCAATGGCGAAAACTAGGGTACATCCTTATCTATTTATCGGCGACCCAGCTCGGTAGGATTGAACTTGCATTCGGACCTTGCTCTGAGCCGGTACGAAGAGCACTCGGCTCAGCGCGCGGTCCCACTCGAATGCTTGGCTAGCTTGATCGAAACACCTGTCGCTTCGCCGCGTCGGATCGCGGCCGAAGGCACCTTCGAAAACTTCAAGTCTTCGGTAGTGATGTGGTCTGTGATGACGTCGTAAACGATGAAGCCAACAAGGTCCTTGGTGGTCATCTCACCCCTGTGAGACCGATCACGAAGATCCGCGGCCTTGGACAGCAGGGTGCGGTGGATTTCCTGATGTTCCTCGGTGATCGGATGCTTGGTCTTGGCCAGCACGGCCTCTTCAGTGCTGAAATGGTCGGTAATGTGATCGACCAGTTCGTCGAGAAGCCACTCGATGTCTCCCCGCAGTTTGTTGGCCGATACCGCCTTGATGAGTTCGTTCCCAAGTCCAAACAGTCGGCGATGTTGCGCGTCGATAACGGAATGTCCGCACTCGAACGACGGTTTCCATACGACCTCTGTCAACGCCCTCCCACTGGCAGCCTCATTAGCGGCTTCCGGTACATCCATACGCCCACCGGAATCTTTGAATGCGCTACGGTATTGATAGCGAAGTGTCCAGATGATGCCAGCGGCTGAAATCCATGTCAGGCCGCTTAAGGCGGCGATCCCGTTCCGAAGCACGGCAATCGTAAGCAGTCCGGCGCAAAGGTAGACAAGCGGAAGTGCGCCGTAAATGACCTCCGGAAAGTTTCCTTTCCGCGCTTTCGTTGTGAATCGAAACAGAATCAGGCCAATGGATTCTGCAAGGTGTGCCTGATGCACTGTCTGCCCCATGGGATCATTTCCTCAATTGCTCAATCTCACCGCACACTGCGGACGCTTTTGACGTGATTTCATTCCCGCCTTCCTGGCGCTCGATCAAAGTCACGAAGGAAGCGTTAACCTTTAGCGGATGTTCCGGCCGTGTTCTTTATAGTGGAGGTTCCTGACGTCATGTTGTGAATGACCTTTCTGGCATCATCACCGTCCATTAACGAAGCATGCGGACGGAGCGAATCGAAAACCCTTCGTCGCCTTTGGCCGAGGACCCGGCACCCGCATCACATTGTTGGACGGCGGCTCAAACCTAGGTAGCCGACAGATGCGACGTCAATGGTTGGATAGCTGTTGTGGGGCGGGAATTGCCGGTGGTCCCGCAATCGTCAATGACCGCCAGGGGTCGGGAGAAGCTCGTTGGCATTATTGACTGACAGACTTGTGCACCCCTGCCGCTCACCCCACTCCACCTTGCCCTAAAATCCCCCCATGCCCGAACTACCCGAAGTCGAAACCACCCGGCGTGGTTTGATACTCAAACTGGAACGCCGCAAGCTGATCGCTGTTCATGTGCGTCATCGCCAGTTGCGTTGGCCGGTTCCGGCCGAGTTGGAAACGCAGCTCTGCGGCCGCCGGCTAAAGGCCATCAGCCGGCGGGGAAAATACCTGCTGTTTGATTTTTCCGGCCTGACCCAGATCGTGCATCTGGGCATGTCGGGCAGCCTGCGATTTGTCGCGCCGGACGAGCCGCCCACGGTGCATGATCACGTGGACTGGAGATTTGCCGGCGCGCTCACGCTGCGGATGCGCGACCCGCGCCGCTTCGGCGCCGTGCTGCTGACCGAGGACCCCGCCAGCCATGCCTTGCTGGCTCATCTGGGGCCGGAACCGCTTTCCACCCGGTTTGATGGCGACCATCTCTATCGCGCGAGCCGCGGCGCCAGGATCGCGGTAAAGAATTTCATCATGGACGGCAAGCGCGTGGTGGGAGTGGGCAATATTTACGCGTCCGAATCCCTATTCGCCGCCGGCATCCGCCCGGGCACTGCCGCGGGCCGCTTGACCCGCCCCGCCTGCGAGCGCCTGGCACAGGCGATCAAAGCCGTCCTGCGCGCCGCGATCAGGGCCGGCGGCAGCTCGCTGCGCGACTATGTGGCCGCGAGCGGAGAACTGGGCTATTTCCAGCTCCATACGCGGGTATATGACCGCGCCGGCCAGCCGTGCAGAAATTGCGGGACGGCGATCAAACGGGTGGTCCAGGGCCAGCGCGCGACTTTCTATTGCCCCCGTTGCCAAGGGTAGAGGCCGATCGGTGGTTTGAATATTGCAGCTTTGGCATCCGTTTACGATAATGTCCAAACCCTCTTCAAGACTGTTTGGGCAGACATGAGCACCACCCTCGCAATTGATTTCGAGCGCTACAGCTTTTGGCGCAACGGCGTGGCGGAACGCATTATCGATTTGAAAAGCTGGCTCGCCAGTCAGGATCTGAACGATGCGGAAACCGACCTGCGCTTGAGGCAACTGCTGGACAAGCTGAGCGAGGACCGGCTCAACGTGGCGTTTGTGGCCGAATTCTCGCGCGGCAAGTCGGAACTCATCAACGCCATTTTCTTTGCCGAGTACCGCCAGCGGGTGCTGCCTTCGTCGGCCGGGCGCACCACCATGTGTCCCACAGAACTCTCGTACGAAGCCGGCAGCCCGCCCTCCATCCGGCTGCTGCCGATTGAGACCCGCACCCTGGATGGTACGGTCAGCGATTTCAAACGCCATCTGTCGGAATGGACAGAATTCCCGCTTGACATCCATTCTGCGGAACAGATGACCAGCGTGCTTTCGCGGCTGTCGCAGACCACTCATGTCACCGAAGAAATTGCCAAACAGTACGGGCTGCTCAATCCGAATGACGAGGAAGCCCGCCGCAGTCTGAACAGGAAAGGTACGCTGGAGATTCCGCGTTGGCGCCACGCGCTGATCAATTTCCCCCATCCGCTGCTGGAACAAGGTCTGGTCATTCTCGACACGCCGGGCCTGAATGCCGTCGGCGCCGAGCCTGAGCTCACCCTGAGCCTGCTGCCCAACGCCCACGCCGTGCTGTTCTTGCTGGCCGCCGACACTGGCGTGACCAAATCCGATATCGAAGTCTGGCGCCACCATATCGCGTCAGTGCAAAGCGGCACCCAGGGCCGTTTGGTGGTGCTGAACAAGATCGACGGCCTGTGGGACGAACTGAAAACTCCGCAACAGGTGGACGCGGAAATTGCCCGCCAGGTGGCGATCACCGCCGATCAACTGGATTTGTCCGCCGACCAGATCTACCCGGTGTCGGCGCAGAAGGGCTTGCTCGCGAAGATCAGACATGACGATGGCCTGTTGGCGAAAAGCCGCCTGCCGGCGCTGGAAGCTGCCCTGTCAGGCGAACTGATCCCCTGCAAGCAGGACTTGGTGCGCTCTTCGACCGAAGGGGCCGTGGTGGACGTGGTGGTCAGAACCACCGAACTCCTGGAAGCCCGCCTTGCCGGCATGCGGGACCAGATCGACGAACTGGAAACGCTGCGCGGCAAGAACAAGGACGT
This sequence comes from uncultured beta proteobacterium, assembly GCA_963746955.1. Taxonomy (GTDB): domain Bacteria; phylum Pseudomonadota; class Gammaproteobacteria; order Burkholderiales; family Thiobacillaceae; genus DASQBT01. Next base: position 7,740 of record CAVVDR010000025.1, read on the forward strand.
GGTGGCCCACATGATGGCCAAGGCCAACCAGGACAAGCAGACCTTCGAAAAAGGCTTGGACCAGTTTCAGGCCCTGAGAAACGTATTCGCCAGCCATGCCGCCGTCCTGCAAGTCAATCTGGGCATGGACACCCTGCGTTCCGAGATCAGGAATACCCGTACCACCATGGAAAGCAGCGTGTTTTCCCTTGGTCTGAGCAACGCCATGGAGAGGTTTTTTCGGCACGTGAGAGGCTATATGGACAAGGCCGGGCACGAGGCCGACGAAATCCAGGCCATGATGAAAGCCATGTACTTCAAGTTCAGCGAAGAACACGGGTTGGCGGCGGTCAGCCCGCCGGAATTTTCCCTGCTGCGCTTCCAGTCGGAACTGCAGCGCCTGGAGCGGATATTCGACGAGCGCTTCAACAACTTCGCGGCCCTGATCAGAAACGGCCAGTACCAGTTGACTGCGCGCTTCTTTGAGACTCTGGCCAGCAAGGTGGTGCAGGTGTTCGAGATCGCCAACCGGGAAGCCGTGGGTTGGCTAAAAGCCCTGATGGCGCCGATGGAAACCCAGGTACGCGAACATCATATGCAGCTCAAGCGACGGCTGGAGAGCGTGCAGCGCGTCCATGCCGCCACCGAAACCCTGGACGAGCGGATTCGGGAATTGGCCGTTTCCGCCGCCGGCGCCCAACGGCAGATCGAAGACCTGGCCGCGCTCAATCGGCAGTTGCTGGAAGCGCTTTCCCGAACCACGCAGAGCGCCCCTCCTCTGGCTAAGCGCGCCTGACCCGGACGTCACCAGCCTCCTGCTGGCAGAGCCGGGGTTCCTGCTGGACCTGCCTCCAGCATTCGGGGTGCAAGCCGCCCAATAGCGCGGCACGTTCAGGTGTAGTGGCAACGCCTTTGCCACAGATCGGACACAATACGGGCATAAACATGATCTTTCCTTTCGTTGCGTGACTCTGGGCTTTTTGTGGACTTGTTACGCCCTTGCAAGTACCCGGTTTCATGCATATCCCAGGCCAGTAATTCAACTCCTTGTTATTTCGATTAAATCGTGCATCTCGGCAGAATGGATGGCGGCGGGACGTAAAATTCTCCGACACAACACGCCCGACTCACCAGGCGGTCCATGGCGGCTGATTGGTATCGACGAAGGATATTATTTCTGGCGGGCGCGCACTTCGCGCTCACCTGCAATTCTCAATATTGGCTGGATTTGGTACGACGCGCGATCCGAGCCGGAAGAGCCCAAGTCAGACGCTTGGCGGTCACGAGATTTCCGAGTGACTCTCGGGAATGGCCGAAATTCAGGTTTGCAGGGTGGCGTCCTGACCGAGCGGGTCTGGCGGTCTGCCGCCTATCGAGTGCCCCGATTCACGGCCCAATAGCGTGCTCCGATTATTCGAATTATGCTGGCTAGGCCTTGCCGGTCAAATGCTTGTATTTTTCCATCAACTGCTCCGGCGTTTCCTCATAGTCGGGATTCATAGGAATGCAGTCCACCGGGCACACTTCGCGGCATTGGGGCGTATCGAAGTGGCCCACGCACTCAGTGCATTTGTTGGGGTCGATCACATAGATCTCATCGCCCTGCGATATCGCCTCGTTGGGACATTCGGGCTCGCAGACATCACAATTGATGCATTCGTCCGTAATCATCAGCGCCATGATTGCTACTCCGCGATAAAGGCATTAGACACCGGCAATTTTCCCATGTAATCGCTCTGCCACCAAGGGGTGGACGAAAGGTCTTACCTCGCCGCCAAGGCGGGAAATTTCCCTGACCATGCCTGACGAGATAAACATGTACTGATCAGATGGCGTCAGGAAGATAGTCTCGATATCCGGCTTGAGATTGCGATTCATGCCCGCCAGTTGAAACTCGTATTCGAAATCGGATACCGCGCGCAAGCCACGCAGGATGACCCGGGCCCGATGGCGGGCAGCAAAGTCGATCAACAGGGAGGAAAAACCCTCAACCGTCACCCCGCGCACATCGCGCAGCACTTCGCGCGCCATGGCCACCCGTTCGTCCATAGTGAAGTAAGGCGCCTTGTCGCGATTCTCCGCGACCGCCACCACGATCTCGTCGAACAGGCCCGCAGCCCGCCTGACCAGGTCTTCGTGGCCAAGCGTGATGGGATCGAAGGTGCCAGGGTAAACAGCTTTGAGCATTATGGAACCTCTGAATAAGCCCCGCATGGGCCGCGCAGGGGCTTGGCGGGATGAGATGCACGAAGCGCCGCGCAGGTCGTAGTCATTCTACGATGCCAAGCGGCGCGACACAGCAGCTCGCCCGCCAATCCCCTGCCCTGCGGGTTTGCACGAAAAATGCCCATCTGTGTTGTTGCGCTCCTCGGCTTCGTACATCAAGTACGACCTTTGTCGCGCGCCTAGCATCTGAGCATTTTTCGTGTAAACGCGACCCATGATGGACTTGTTCAGAGGTTCCTTAGGACACTCGTCTGAGCAGGGCAAAATGGGACTGCCCCGCAGCCCCTACACGATGAATAATAAACCCTTCCGGCGCAACAGCCGCCCGGCCCTGTTCGACATACAGCCAGCCGGCCGGCGCCAGATGCTCTACCGCCAACGGCACGGCCAGCTTGACCAAATCGCTGTCGAATGGCGGATCGAGCAACACCAGATCGAAAACCTCAGCATTGCGGTCAAGCCAGAGCATGGTATTGGCCCGGAAGATTTCCACCTGCGAAGCGCCCAACAGGGTGCGATTGGCCACCAGCGCATCAACGGCGCTGGCGCTGGCTTCCAGCATCACCACCCGGGCGGCATGGCGGGATGCGGCTTCGAAACCCAGGGCGCCGCTGCCGGCAAAGGCGTCCAATACCCGCATCCCGGTCAGATCCTGCCCCAGCCAGTTGAACAGGGTTTCCCGCACCCGGTCGGGGGTCGGCCGCAAATCCGCTTCCGGCGCAAATCGCACCAGACGACGACGGTAATCTCCGCCGATAATGCGGACCTGATTAGCCCGGCCGACGCGTTTCCCCGCCGTGCTTTTCACCATCCCTACGGCTGGGATTCCGGCCCCACCACGATCACAGACAATGCGTCGGGGTTGACCCTGCGCTTGAACGCATCGCGGACTTGATCAAGGCTCACCGCTTCCGCCTTGGCGGGCCAGGTATCCAGGTAATCGAGGGGAAGCCGGTAAAAACCGATCGCGGCCAGGTAGTCGAGGATCTTCCTGTTGCTGTCGAGGCGCAGCGGAAAACCACCCACCAGATTGCCCTTCGCCTGCGTCAACTCCGCCTGGGTGGGACCTTGCGCAACGAACTTCTGCACGGTCTCGCGCGCTACCTTCAATGCATCGTCCGTATGTTCTTGACGGGTTTGCAGGCCGATCTCCAGGGGCCCGGGCTGCACCATGGGGATGAAATAGCTGTACGCGCTGTAGGCATAGCCGCGCTTCTGCCGCACTTCTTCCAGCAGGCGGGAATCGAATCCACCGCCACCCAGCACGTAATTTCCGACATAGAGCGGGAAATAATCCGGATCGGTCCGGCTCATGCCCTGGAGCCCCATAAGGATGTGGCTCTGGGTGGAAGGCAGATGGAGCCTCACCGTTTCCGGCTTGACCGCCACCGGAGCCGCAATGCCGGCCGGCGCCGGCCCCTTCGGCAAACCTGCAGAAATGCGGGCGGCCAATTGCTCCGCCTCAGTGCGTGACAGATCGCCGATCATGGAAATGACGGCGCCGGCTGCCACATAGTGACCCGCGTAGAAATTGGCCAGGTCTTCCCGCGACAGTTGGTTCAGCCCCCGAGCGTTGCCGCTTTCCGGCAAACCGTAGGGATGGCTCCCGTATACCGCGCGGTAAAATGCCTTATCCGCCACGTCCTCGGGCTGTGCTTCTTCCTCCTTCAGTTCGGCGAGCATCCGATTCCGCTCGCGCTGAAACACGGCGGCGGGAAAACGTGGACGCTGCAGCACGTCGACCAGGATCGCCAGCGCCTCGTAGCGCTCCTTGGCCGAAGACAGGGTGCGCAGGGTCACACCTGCCCGATCCCGGTCAAAGTGGCCGCCCAGTTCCGCCCCAACATCGGCCAGCCTGTTGGCGATATCCTCGTCGCTCATGTCACCGGCTCCCTGGTCCAGCATCACCTGGGTCATCCTGGCCAAACCCGCCTTGTCCGGCGTGTCATAGGCGCTGCCGGCAGGGAAATCCACCGATACGTCGAGCATTGGCAGGTTGTGGCTTTCGACGAAATAGACCCGGGCGCCTTCCGGCGTCGTCCAGTGCTGGATGGGCAGGGCCGCGTGGGCCGTCAAAATCGCCGAGCACGCCAGTGCGAGAAGCAGTCGTGGGAGATAATCAGTAATCATTTTTCACTCCCGGAACAGCGGCGCGGCGCGGCTTGGGTTCGATCGGCTGCGGATCGAGCACCGCCACCGTCAAATGGTCATCCTGGATGATCTGGGCAGCGGCGGCCTTGACCTCATCTGCAGTCACTGCTCGCAGTTTCGTCACTCGTTCATCCAGCAGGCGCAGGGGCAGTCCCACCGTCGCCAGTTCACCGATCTGCATGGCCTGATAGAACTCCGAATCGCGCTGATAGACATCGGAAGCTATGACCTGGGCCTTTGCGCGATTCAGCTCCTGTTCGCTCACACCCTTGGCCATCACTTTTCCCAGCTCTGCGCGGATAGCCTTTTCCAGCCCATCCACGCTCACGCCTTCGGAAGGAGTCGCCTCGAGATAGAACATCCCGGGTCCGCGTGAAATGCTGTCATAGCCCACTCCCAGGCTCACGGCGAGCTTGCGTTCCTTCACCAGGGCCTTCTGCAGGCGGGCCGAATCGTGCCCATCCAGCACGCCCGCCAGCAATTGCAGCGCGTAGGGCAGCTCATCCTTGTCCACGTCGCGCAGCACCGGGGCATGCCAGCTCATCAACAGGTAGGGCAGTTTGGCCGGCGCCTTGACGGTAATGCGCTTGATCCCCTTCTGTTCCGGCTCATCCTGGGGCTTGCGCGTCGGCAAGGCCTTGGCGGGCAAGGGGCCAAAATATTTCTTTGCCAGGGCAAGAACATCGCTGGCCTTGACGTCGCCCACCACCACCAGCGTGGCATTGTTCGGCGCATACCATCGGTCATACCAATCGCGCGCATCCTGCGCCGTCATATGCTCCAGATCGTCCATCCAGCCGATGATGGGGCGGCGATAGGGATGTTCCTGATAAGCAATGGACATGGCCCGTTCATAAACCATGGCCTGGGGTTTATCCTCGGTGCGCAAGCGCCGTTCTTCCATGACCACCTGGATCTCCTTCTTGTATTTCTCGTCGCTGATATTCAGGTTGGCCATGCGATCTGCCTCCAGCTTCATGGACAACGCCAGCTGGTCCTTCGGCAGTTGCTGGAAATAGGTGGTGTAATCGCGCTCGGTGAAGGCGTTCTCGCGCCCGCCGACCGCCGCAATCTGCTTGGAGAACTGGCCAGCCGGTACTTTCTTGGTGCCCTGGAACATCATGTGTTCGAGCAGATGGGCCACGCCGGTGGTGCCATTGAATTCATCCATGCTGCCGGCCCGATACCATACCTGCGAGACCACTACCGGGGCCCGCGGGTCTTCCTCCACCAGCACCCGCAAGCCATTGTCCAGCTTGAATTCCTGCACGACCGCGTGGGCCGATGCGGTGGCCAGGAACAGGCCGGCCGCCGCCCACCTGGAAAAGGAAATCATGTTCATAAGAAAAATTCGCTCCGGAAGGCAGATGATAAAATACCCCAAATTCCTTATCAGCAGACCTGCAAGGCCCGTGTTTAGTTTCTTCAAGTCCGCATCCACCGAGCTCGGCGCGCCCGCGCCCGCTCAGGAAACCGCCGCCGGATCGCCCAAACTCGCCTGGGCGGAACGGCTGAAACAGGGACTGGCCAAGACGCGCAGCAAGCTGGGCAGCCAGATCACCGGACTGTTCGGCGCCGGGCGCAAGATCGATGAGAACCTGTTCGAGGAACTGGAAACCATCCTGATTGTTTCTGATGTGGGCGTGGAAGGGACCGAAACCTTGATGCAGTCCCTGCGCCGCCGGGTCAGGAAGGAAGCTCTGACCGAGGCTCCCCAGCTTCAGGCCGCACTGAAAGCCTCCCTGACCGAATTGCTGCTGCCCTTGCAAGACCCTTTGGATATCTCCGGGGCCAGCCCGTTTGTCATCATGCTGGCTGGCGTGAACGGTGCCGGCAAGACCACCACCATAGGCAAGTTGGCGCACTATTTCCAAGCCCAGGGAAAATCCGTGCTGCTGGGCGCGGGCGATACGTTCCGCGCCGCAGCCCGCGAACAGTTGCAGGTCTGGGGCGAGCGCAACGGAGTCAGCGTCATCAGTCAGGAAAAAGGCGACTCGGCCGCAGTGATCTTTGATGCCATCAGCGCCGCGCGCGCGCGCAACATCGATGTGGTGCTGGCCGACACCGCCGGTCGTCTCCCCACCCAGTTGCACCTGATGGAAGAAATCAGGAAAGTGAAACGGGTGATACAGAAAGTGGACTCCGCGGCCCCGCATGAAGTGCTGCTGGTGCTGGATGCCAACACGGGCCAGAACGCAGTCAACCAGGTGAAGGCCTTTGACGATGCGCTGGGCGTGACCGGCCTGGTGATCACCAAACTGGATGGCACGGCCAAAGGGGGGGCCATCGCGGCGATCGCGTCAGCGCGGCCGATCCCGGTGCGATTCATCGGTGTGGGCGAAAGCGTCGACGACCTGCGGCCCTTCAATGCCGCGGAATTCGTTGACGCGCTGTTTGACTAGTGCTGCGCCGCACTGCAGCCGTGACAACAAGTTCTGAAGCCGGCTCGGATGCGCTTGCATACGCTTGATTTTTTGCGCCGCGTCGATAGATGATTTCCTTCAGCCAGGTTTCCAAACGCTACCCTGGCGGCCACGCTGCGCTTGAAAACGTCAGCTTCGATATCGCTCAGGGCGAACTGGTATTTCTGACCGGGCACTCCGGCGCTGGCAAATCCACCGTGCTTAAGCTGATTGCCGCCATCGAGAGGCCCAGTTCCGGCGTGGTCAGGGTCAACGGACAGAATGTCGGCAGGCTTTCGCGCCACGCGGTGCCCTATCTACGCCGCAACATCGGCCTTATTTTTCAGGACCACAAGCTGCTGTTCGACCGCAATGCCATCGAGAACGCAGTACTTCCATTGGCCATTGCCGGAATGGAGCGGCGCGAGGCATTGAAGCGCGCCCGTGCCGCGCTGGACAAGGTGGGCTTGCTCAAGCAGGAGAAAGCCATGCCTGTCACCTTGTCGGGCGGCGAGCAACAGCGCCTTTGCATTGCCCGGGCCGTGGTCTCACGGCCTGCGCTGGTGCTGGCGGACGAACCCACCGGCAACCTGGATACGGAATATGCCGCCACGATCTTGACCATGTTCAAGGACTTTCACCGCGTCGGTACCACGCTGGCCATCGCGACCCACGACGAGCGTGCGATTGCCGCCATGGGTGGGCGCGTGCTGCACCTGGACCACGGCAAGATCCTGGGGGCAGCGGCATGAACAGCAGGGAGGGGAGCCGCGAGCCTGCGAATCCCGCCAGCCGACGACACGACGAGGCTTCCGAATGAGCAATGGAACCGAGGCGGCGCAATGAACTGGCTGCGCGCTCACCTGACAGCGCTCAAGACTGCCCTTTCCCGGTTCTGGCACGCCCCTTTTGCCAGCCTGTTCACGCTGGTTGCGATCGGCGTCGCCATCAGTCTTCCCGCCAGCCTTTATCTGTGCCTCTTCAATCTCGACCGCCTGGCGGGTCATCTGCCCGCCCAGCCGGAAATCAGCCTGTATGTCAGCCGCGATGCCAGTCAGGATCAAGTGAACCAGCTTAGGCAGGTCTTGACCGGGCGCAAGGATCTTATCAACGTACGCTACGTATCCCGGGATACCGCCCTTAAGAGTTTGGCCGAAGCCGGCGGCCTGGGCGATATCACCGCGGGCCTGGATGGCAACCCCTTGCCGGATGCCTGGATGCTGACCCCCGCTGATCCCGACCCGGCCGCCCTTGAAAAGCTCAGGGCCGAACTGGAGAGGCTGCCCGGCGTTGCCGAAGTAAATCTGGACAGCCAATGGGCCGCCCGGCTCCAAGCGGGGTTGCGTATTGGCCGCACGCTTGTCGGCCTGCTGTCGGGGCTTTTTGCCTTGGCCCTGATGGCCATTTCGGGCAATGCCATCCGTACCCAGATTCTCGCGCGGCTCGACGAAATCGAGGTCAGTCGCTTGATCGGCGCCTCTGACCGATACATTCGCCGCTCGTTCCTCTACCACGGCACCCTGCAAGGTTTGCTGGGCGGGCTCATGGCGCTGCTGATCCTGATGGTGCTGTTTGCCGCCCTGCAAGGCCCGGTTGCCGGCCTGGCGACCCTCTATGCTTCTCCCTTCCAGCTCAGCTTTTTCAAACTGTCCGAACAAGGCTTGATCCTGCTGCTGACTGCCCTGTCAAGCTGGGCAGGCGCGTGGCTGGCCGTCAGCCGCACCCTGCGCCAGGTGGATCCTCACTAAAAGCGGAACTTTCCAGCCGCTTTGGCACTCGTTGATCAGGAGTGCTAAAATTAGTCCCATGAGAGGAGCCTTTTTATGAACACCAACCTGAGCCTGAATTTTCCGGTTGCCGCGCAAAGCCTCGATTCCTATATCCAGGCGGTAAATCGTTATCCCCTGCTTTCTGCCGAGGAAGAGCATGAATTGGCACGCCGCTGGAAGGACGAACAGGACGTTGAAGCCGCACGTCAACTGGTGTTGTCTCACTTGCGCCTGGTTGCCAGTGTGGCCCGCCGCTACCTGGGCTACGGCCTGCCTCAGGCAGACCTGATCCAGGAAGGCAATATCGGCCTGATGAAGGCGGTCAAGCGATTTGACCCGGATCGTGGCGTTCGCTTGGTGAGTTTTGCCCTGCACTGGATAAAGGCCGAAATTCATGAGTACATCTTGCGCAACTGGCGCCTGGTCAAAGTAGCCACCACCAAAGCCCAGCGTAAACTTTTCTTCAACCTGCGCAGCATGCGCAAGGGACTGGGCAGCCTGGGTGCGGGCGAAACGGCAGAAATCGCCCAGACACTGGGGGTCAAGCCGGAGGAAGTGCGCGAGATGGAAACCCGTTTGTCCGGGCAGGATGTCGGTCTGGATCCCACGGTTGAAGACGGCGAGGAAAGCTTCAGCCCGATCGCCTATCTGTCCAGTCCGCAGGACGAGCCCGTTGAAATACTTGCTCGCGACCAGACTGAGCGCCTGCAGCATGAAGGCTTGAGTGCTGCCCTGAACAATCTGGATGCACGCAGCCGGCGCATCATTGAATCGCGCTGGCTCCACCAGGAGGAGCCCGCCACCTTGCATGAACTGGCCGCCGAGTTTGGCGTTTCCGCTGAACGCATCCGGCAGATCGAAACCAAAGCCATGCAGAAGATGCGCGCGCTGATCCCGGTCTGAAGAGCCCTTCACCCGGTAAAGAGCCCCGCCACGCGGGGCTTTCTTTTGCGCTCGGGTTCAAATTTGGAATGCATCGTCTGATGGTCCGAAAAATGTCCGATTGAGTGTTTGCTATCCAGGCCGCTTTCTGGGTCGGCTGTTCAATCCGCCGTCGCCGTATTGATCTCACGTTGCGTTCGCTTCTCTCGACCGTGCGCATGAGTCGCTTCCGGATATCAGACAAGTTGGGGGGATCATGCTCGTTCACTTCCATGAAAACGTAAATGCTAAACTCACGTCGGATTTCGAATTTCGACTTTTGCCTCAACCCATTGAGAGCGTGGCAGCAAGTTTCCGCACGTCTTGATCAGAATGAAACAGATGCGAATAAGATCTTTCTTGTTGAAGATCCGGCAGGGAGTCATTTAGATGGCTGATCCCCATATTGGGCACACGAGCCGGTCAATTGGAGCGACCTTTGAAGAGGTTGCCGCCCGTTATTCCACAAAGACCGCCATAGAGTTTGGTGACAGGCAGATAAGCTTTTCTGAACTTGATTCAAGCGCGAACGCCATTGCATGGCGCTTGCTTTCCATGAACTCGCCTTCGCAAGGGCGTGTCGCGTTGTTGTTCAACAACCGTATTGCTGCGATTAGCGCAATGATCGGGGTACTGAAAGCAGGCCATGCCTACGTGCCGGTAGACCCAGCCGATCCGAGTGAAAGAGCGCGATTCATCCTGCGCGACTGCGAGCCTTTTGTGTTGATCACTGACAACGATCACATGGCACTCGCTCGTCAGATTGTTCCTGATGGATGTCAGCTCTTCAATCTTGACGAGCCCAGAACCGATGTGCCTTCAGTTCAGCTTCCGACTGTAGGACCTGATGCCCTTGCCTATTTACTCTATACCTCCGGTTCAACGGGGCAGCCCAAGGGGGTGTGCCAGGTTCATCGCAACGTATTGCACTTTGCCGGTTGTTACAGCGATGCCCTGAAGATTCAAGATCAGGATCGTCTGACGCTGCTGTTCTCACTTAGCTTCGGCGCGTCCAGCATGGACATCTACCCGGGCCTGCTCAATGGCGCAACAATTTGCGCCTATGACATGCGACGAAGTGGAATTCCGCTGCTGGCGAACTGGTTGGACGAGAAAGATATCAGCGTGCTGCATGCTGTTACCCCGGTCTTCCGCCAACTGATGAGGAGCCTTGATCCAGTCCGCGTGTTTCCCAGGATCCGGATCATTGATTTGGGCGGTGAGCCCATTTTCACAACCGATGTGAGATCGTTCCACCAGCATTTTACGCAAGCCTGCCAACTGGTGAGTCACCTCGCAGCAACCGAGGCGCATGTCATTGCCCAATATTTCGTAAACCAGAGCCAGACTTATTCCGGCCAGACTGTTCCGGCCGGCCGCAGCCCGCCGGGCATCCAGGTTCATATCCTGCGCCCTGATGGAATTGAAGCCGCGGTGAACGAGGTTGGGGAAGTTGTGATCAGCAGTCCCTTTGTCAGCCCCGGGTACTGGCAACGCCCCGATCAGAATGCAGCAGTCTTTTCCGATGACCCGGATAAGCCAGGATGGCGGATTTTTCGTCCCGGAGATATCGGACGAATCGATTCCGATCGCAATCTTCATTTTCTCGGGCGTCATGGCTCGCGAGCCAAAATTCGCGGGCATACGATTGAGTTGGCGGAGGTTGAGGCCGCGTTGCGCCAATGCAGCCATGTAAACGATGCGGCCGTGACCATCGTTAGGAGGGGTGATCAGCAGGAGGCGGAAATGCTGGTTGCCTATGTGGTGGTCAAATCAATCAGCGACCGGGAACCCAAGAAAATGCGCCGCGAGCTTGCCGCCCATCTGCCGCATTACATGCTCCCGTCAATCTATGTTTTTCTGGATGCGCTTCCACTGACTGTGACCGGAAAGGTTGATCGAAAATCACTGCCGCCGCCGGAACAGCACCCCAACACGAATCATGAAGATTACTGTCCACCTTCGAACAAGCTGGAGGAACAGATCGCGTCGATCTATCAGGAGGTCCTGAAATATTCCCCGGTAGGACGCACGGATGATTTCTTCTTGCTGGGGGGCGACTCGATGTCGGCGGTCGAGCTTCAAATCAGACTGTTTGACGCGTTCGGAAAGGATGTGCCGGACATCTTTGAAGATGCGACGGTCGCCGGGGTAGCGCAATCTATCAGGCGACAGGACTCGATACCGTCGGTCGATGATCGGCTGTTGCCCGTACTTGTGCCAGTCAGAGAGAAAGGCTCCCAACCGATTCTTTTCCTGGTGCACGGCAGGATGGGGCAAGCCCCGCTGAGTCCGCATCTGCTCGATCTGCTTGGCGATGATCAGCCGCTCTACGCTTTCCGGGCGAGAGGAGCCGACGGCATCCAGGAGCCGAACGAAACCATCGAGGCGATGGCACGAGACTATATAGACGCCTTACGCGTTGTCCAACCTCGGGGCCCGTATCTAATATGCGCGCTTTGCATGGGCGGATGGGTGGGGGTCGAAATGGCACGCATGCTTCAATCCGCGGGCGAACAGGTTGCGCCGCTAATATTGGTCGATCCCCCCGTCCTGCCCCTTAATCCAGTATTGGCAGCCTTCCGAAAACAGGGTCTCGACATACACTTCCGATTGCCGCGCGAAGAAGACAGGAAGCACTACGACATCACTGATCCTTATCGCAGGAAAGGGGCTGCCCAGGTCGCGAAGACCTTTGAAATCGCGCTGCAGAATTTTGAACTCAAGCCCTATGCAGGGCCGGTATTCCTGCTTGCCAGCACCAAGCGGCTTGCGGCGGACGGATGGCGAACGCCTGCCACCCTGCAAAAGCATTTTTCCGGAGAGGTGCAATGCTTCGAGGTCGGACCTTCACATAACCAGATCATCGACTCACACAATAAGGCATTCATCCGTCATTTCACCGACTGTCTGTTGAAGGCGCGGGCAGCCATAAGCCCCATCAATGCCGCCACCCAGGAGAAGACAATACAATCTGGGTGAATGAGGCCGCCCTTCAAGTGGCTTGTATTTTAGTTCATACCGACTCTTGTACCCACACGAACTCACCCATAACGACATGTTGAAGCACGAAGAAAACGAACTGTTAACCCGCGTCGGTCGAGGAACGCCAATGGGCGGGTTATTGCGGCATTATTGGATGCCGGCAGCACTATCAGAGGAGCTTCCCGATAACGATGGGACGCCGTTGCGAGTGCGCTTGCTGGGCGAAAATCTGGTCGCATTTCGCGCCACATCGGGGCAGGTAGGCCTGGTGGCGGAAGCGTGTCCCCATCGGGGCGCGTCGCTGTTCTTCGGTCGCAACGAGGACGAGGGGTTGCGCTGTGTCTATCACGGTTGGAAATTCGACCTTGAGGGTGGCTGCACAGATATGCCGAACGAAGCGCCGGGTTGCCCCCTCAGGCACAAAGTCCGGCTGCGAGCTTATCCGTGCCACGAGCGCAATGGCGTGATCTGGACTTATATGGGGCCACGTGAGGTACCCCCGCCGTTGCCCGACCTGGAATGGAATCGGCAGCCGGATAACATCCCCTTCATGTGGCGTAATTACCGGGCCTGCAACTGGGCCCAGGCGATGGAGGGCGACATCGACAGTTCCCACATCAACTTTCTGCACCGGCCGCTGGATGCCTCCGATCTATCGACGGTCCCGGGAGTGCCATTGCCGGGGTACGCTGCTACCGGCATCCGGTTGCTTCAGAATAGCGGTGTCCCGCGCCTGGAGGCCATGGACAGTGAAGTCGGCGTATTGCATACTTCCGCGCGGCACTTGGGGGATGAGCGCGAATATCACCGTGTGCATCCGTTCTTGTTTCCCTTCCATACCATGGTGGGGGGAGGCATAAGCGAGGCCGAGGTCAGTTTCAACGGCAAGCTGTGGGTGCCGATGGACGATGAGCAGACCTTGATTCTGGAATGGCAATTTCGCCCTGAACGTCCGTGGAGCGATGCTGAACGCGCCGCATTGCTCGGGGCGCGGATACCGCATGGGTTTATGGAGCCGACGTCGGCGCCGGCTGGCGCATGGCGTTCAAAAGCATGCGCGGGCAACGACTACCTGATTGATCGCTCACTGGAAAAGACGCGGCTGTTCTGCGGCATTCTGTCCAACCCGTTACAGGATTCCGCGATACAGGAGAGCATGGGGCCGATCGTCGACCGCACGCAAGAACATCTTGGGCCGGCTGACAACGTGATTATCCGGGTGCGCCGGAGGCTCATCGAGGCGGCGCGAGCGCTGCGAGATCAAGGCGTCACGCCCCCCGGGGTGGATCGCCCAGACCTTTACAACGTGCGCCCGGTGGGGATGGTGTTATCAATTGGAACCGACTGGGCTGAGGCGACACAGGGGCGTCGCGAAGCAGGACGTCATGCGATTGGTGGCGGCTAGAATCTGTGCCATCGATTGAAATCAGGGGCCAGGATTGGGTCGCCAGTCAAACTCGCATCATTCAATTTATCTTGTTTCCAGCTTGAATAAGCATGTCGGATTATTCAATGTATTTCGTAAATCGCCTGGGGTCGAGTGTAAAACTCCTGGTCCCAGGTTCCATGCTCCGGTGGGCCTATCCCCGATGATTTCCACCCGCCGAAAGGCGCGTTCGGACTTATCCCCGTGATTCCCTGATTCATGCGCAATATTCCCGCCTGCGCCTCAGCCAGGAAGTGTTCCTGATGGCTTGGGTCAATGGAGTAAAGCGTGGCAACCAGTCCATGAGGTACATCGTTGCATAAGTTCATCGCGTCCCCAATATCTCGCGCTTCCATCAAGATAACCAAGGGGCCGAAGCTTTCTTCCTGAACTGCGTAAGCCTGGTGAGACACGTCGGCAATTAACGTTGGTTCATACCAGCACCCGTGTTCATAGCCCAGAGGGATTCGCCCACCGCACAGAATGCGGCCGCCGTCACCTACGGCCGATTCAACCATGGAGTGGACATGTTCACGATGCGTCGCAGAAATCAGCGGGCCGATGTAGGTATCTGGCCTTTCAGGATTGCCAATAGGTAACGACGAAATCGCGTTGACCAGTGTTTCTTCGAACTCTGGACGAATCTTGCTCTCCACGATCAAGCGCCGCGGCGCGGTACAACTCTGACCTGAAAATCGAAAGGCCGCCTTCGCCAGTTCAAGCGCCGCGGCTCTCAGATTGCATCCCGCCATCACCAGCGCTGCGTTATTACCGCCGAGTTCCGCCTGCAAAGCCTTGTTATTGGCAGCGCAGACGCTGGCGGCTTGGCGCCCGGTGTCCACTCGCCCGGTGAATGAGATGGCGGCAATGTCGGGATGGATCAGTAGATGCTGGCCGGTATCCGCATTCCCCTGAATCATGCTTACGCAGCCGGGCGGCACTCCTGCATGCCTAAGCGTATCCATGACTAACATGGCGAGCCGGGGGGCTTCGGGAGCGGGCTTCCAGACCGCACAGTTGCCATATGCCAGCGCCGGCGCCAATTTCCCGACAGGAATGGCCAAAGGGTTATTCCACGGGGTAATCAGGCCGACGACGCCCAAAGGGCGCCGGCGTATTCGGACAGCCGCACGGTCTTCCGTTTCATCCCCGCCTATTCGTTTGATCAGGGCATCCAGCAAGTCCATGGCGTAATCAAACTCGGCATGTCCGTGCAGGATCGGCTTACCAATTTCCTGTGCCATAAGGGCCACGCATTCTTCACGCCGCTCGGCTAGCAACCTCGCCCATGCAGTTAGGTAGGCAGCGCGCTCGCGAGGCAGCTTTCTCGACCAGGCAGCCTGGCTTTCCGAGGCGCTGGAAACGGCCAGCGCTATGTCCCTGTCTCGACCAATCGGAACGGTTGCGAGCACGGCGTCCCATCGAGCCGGATTGCGTCGAGGCCAGAGATCATGGCCGTCACTCGTCAGCCAGGTATTAGCCACGCAACCTACCGGCAAGACTTCAACATTCGTGGTTCGCGGTCGGGCGTCTTTTCTTGAACCCAGCCGATCCAGAATCTCGTCACTTGACAGGAAGCGGCACACTCTTGGAGCCAGGTATGCACGTGTCACCTTGGCGTGCAAGGGATCATCAGAGGCAATAGCGTCGTCAGCCACCCAAACGTCATAGCCGGCCTGGTAGGCATCCATGGCCGTTGCCCGTACACAAGCATGGGAATAGATCCCGGCGATTACAAGGGTGCCAATATTCAGGTCTTTCAAGATCCGGTTCGTTTCCGGGTTGCCGAAAGCACTGTAATAAGGCTTCGCAATGATCTGCTCAGACGGCAATGGAATGAGTTCTATCGGCGGCTCTGCACCAGTCGTACCTTGGACGCAAGCCCAGACGTTCTCGCGTTTCCAATGGGGCATGCGATTGGAACCATCAGGGCGGATGATGGTGCGCGCATGGATGACAGGGATAGTCAGGCTCCGGCAACCCGCCAGCAATTCGGCTACGCGGTTGATCAGGGTTGACGCAGGGGGGCTTAACCCGGGCCGACCAAGATAATCCCGCTGAAGATCAACCGTGAGGAGCGCAGCGCGCACTTCAGGAAAGGTCAGAAGCAGATACGAGGTCTTGCAAGGTATCGCAAATGTAACGGCCCAGTTCGCGCGCGCCTACTACCTTGCAGCCAGGCGAGGAGATATCTGAAGTGCGATAACCGTTGGTCAGCGTCATTTCGATGGCTTGCTCTATTAGCTGAGCACCCTTATGCCAAGAGAAGCTCTCCCGCAGCATCATCGCCAAAGACAGTATTTGCCCCAGGGGATTGGCGCGATCAGTGCCTGCCAAGTCCCGCGCAGCCCCATGACCGGTCTGATAGACTGCCCGCCCGGCCGGTCCGAAATTACCAGAGAACGACATGCCGCGAGAACCCAGAAGCAATGCGCCGCAATCTGCCAGTACGTCTCCGAACATGTTCGGAGAAACGATTACGTCAAATTCGTGGGCATTGGCTATTAACTGGTAAACGGCGTTGTCCACTTCCAGTATCTGAGTCTTGACATTCTTCCCCTCATTGAGATGGCGCAGCCGGTGTTCCCAAATGGCACTGATTGCAGGTACGCCACCTGGCTTGGTCACCACAGCCAGGCGATTCCGCCGTTGACCCGCAAGCCTGAGGGAGACGTCGAGGATCTTGTCAACGTCCTCCTCCAGATAGGAGAAGTGTTGATAGGCAAGCGATTGACCATCAGGTCGGACTTCCGAGCCCCAGCTGCCGAAATAAAGGCCACCGATGTTTTCTCGGACGGCAACAATATCAACGCCTACCGTACGCTCTGGCCGCAACGCTCCCGTGTCTTGCAAGGCGCGAAAAGGGCGCAAGGGAGTGAATTTGCAATAGAGTTCGAACCGGGCTCTCAGATCATAAACAAAGCGTCCGCCGCCCGGTCCACACAGTATGGCGCCGCCGACAGAGAAGGAGTCACTGCAAAAGTCGATGACTTCATCTGTGAGGCTATGCCCGTACTGCTGCTGGGCAATGAGTCCGATAGGGCCGCCGATCCTGATGTCGAAGCATCTCGAGCTATGTGCGGCCAAAACCGCGAGTACGTCCAGGGTGATGCCGATCACCTCCGGGCCGATGCCTTCCCCCGGTAACACGCCTATCACATGGGTCAGAGTCTGGTTGAATGCCGAACGCCATCCCGGCACCGCGACGCATAGGCCCGCTTCGTCTGCTGTTGCAACCGGCTCAACGGTAACGGTTGACATTAAAGCTCCCCACCCCAATTACAAGAACCATCCATCTATCCTTATGATCGCCTTGCAGACGACTCGATTTTTGTCAAACGAGATTATAGCCATCCAGGCGTTGTTAGTCTCCCATCCCTATAGGCAGATATCGCGCTTCCAACCCATGGAAATGAAGGGCCCCAGACGAATTGCCTCTACGGGATAAGGGTTCAGATCAAATTGACAGAATGGCTTTCCCGAATGCAGTCTCCTTGCTCCAGACCCAATGCCACGCTTGCAGTTTCGTCAATTTTCGTGACTCATTCCTGCATGTTGAAGAATCCTCAATTCGTCGCGGATAAGTTTACCGCTGGCCGTGCGAATCAGGTTTTCGGTGAAATGAATGCGTTCGGGAACCTTGAATGCCGCCAGATGTTCGTTGCAGTATTCCTTCAGTTCGGTTTCGGTTGCAGAGCATGTCCTGCCTGGCAACAATACAACCATGGCATGAGGCACTTCCCCCAGGCGCTCATGTTTGTGAGCAAAAACACAGGATTCCGCGACGGCCGGGTGGGTGTTCAGCACCGTTTCCGTTTCTGGTGGGAAGAACTTCATTCCCGCAACGTTGATAATTTCCTTGCTGCGCCCCTTTATAAAAAGGTAGCCGTCGGGGTCAAGGTAGCCCAGATCCCCTGTGTCAAACCAGTCATTTGCCATGATTTCATGGCGTGGCTTCCAGGGCGAATAGTAGGCGTCGATCAAGCCCGTTCCCTTCAGTTTGATGGCGCGGAGCTCTTCGCCAAGCCCAATGTCTTCAAGACAAACCTCATATGAAGGCAATACCGGGCCGACCGAGCCCAACTTTTCCATGGGCATATCAACGTTGATGCAGGGCAGGCCTATTTCAATGATTCCATAGGCCTGGTTCAAGCCTTTGCCAAACCGCTGGAAGAACGCCTCGGCGGTTTTCCGAGACAAGGAGGCCGTTGTCGAAACGGCAAGTCGAAGGGACGGAAGCATGAGATTGGTCGGATCGTGGGCCATCAGTTCATATTGCAATGGCGGCCCATAAATCACGGTACCCGCATGCTGATGGGCCGTCTTTATGATGGTCGAACCGAACAGCGTCCTGGGCAAAACGATCGCGGCACCGAAAGTAAGATAGGCGACGATGGATACGGCAAAATGATAAGACATGGAAAGCAGCCAGACTACGCGGTCGTCCGGCGATAGGCGGAGCGCCTGATTAGCTGCGCGAATCCGGTCGTAAATTGTTTCGTGGGAGAGCACGACGCCTTTTGATGCCCCGGTAGTGCCTGATGTGAAGCGCAAAAACGCTGCGTTGATGGCCGCGAAACCGGCTGGTTTGGCATGTGTTTGACGGGTGGGAAAGATCCATGTATTCCCGGCAATTTCACAGGGCGCCGAGGCCGCAAACGGCAATAGGACCTGGATTACTCCAGGCTTGGTAAGAATGGCGTCCAGGCTGATTTCCTGGCAAAGCTGCTGCTTCTCATCCGAACTCATTTCTGGGGCAACGGGCACGACACAGGCCCCGCAGCGCCAAATGGCATAGTTCAGCACAACGTAATCAGTCCCGCTGGCGCAATGCAAACCAATTGTCTGGCCGTTCTTCACTCCTGCCGCCAAGAGTTGGGTGGCCATTCGTTCAATGCGCTGGGCCAAGCCAGAATAGGTCAACGCCCCTTCCCGCGAACCAAGGATTGCCGCATGGCCGGGTTGATTTGCAGCCGTCTTCAGGAAAACATCAGCCAGGTTCATAACTGCCATGATCAGCCAATCCGGGAATGGCTATGGTTAACTTCCCTTTCCATTGGAATAACATTGATTTGGGGTGCCTAAGATCACATTGCAGATTACCATGTTACTTTTTGCTTCCACTAGGCAACACCCTGTCAGCCATGTCTCCAGCCGCTTCCGATACCCTTCAGTCAGCCTTGGCTCACGCCCGTTCCGGAAATTTGGCCGAGGCGGAAAAGCTTTGCGAAAACCTGCTCGCCCAGCCTGCGGTAGAGCCCGAGGCCCGTCATTTGCTGGGTGTCATCCGAAACATTCAGCTCCGTTACGCCGAAGCCGAGCCGTTGTTGCGGCAGGCCGTCGCCGAGCAGCCTGGCATCGCGAAATACCATTCGAACTTGGGCAACGCACTGCGCGGCCTGGAGCGGCTCGACGAAGCAGAAGCCTGTTACCGGCAGGCGCTTGCACTCGACCCCAGCTTCGTCGATGCGCGCGCCAACCTCGCCCAACTGTTGTACGGCCTGAAGCGCTGGGACGAGGCCATCGCCGAATTTCAGCAACTTATACGGAACAACCCGCACGATGCGGCTTCCCATGCCAGCCTGGCCTTCTTGCTTGAATCCGGCAACCACCTGCCAGAGGCGGAACGGGTCGCGGCCGCGGGGCTGCTGCTCGATCCGACCAATCCTAGCTTGAATCTGGCGATGGCGATATGCGAGCGCCGCGCAGGCAGAGTTGAGGAGGCCTTACAGCACGTTCAACGCATAGACGCGACCGGGATGGATATCCGGCTGGCCGCTACGCTTCAGTGCGAGCGCGGCCTGCTGCATGACCGACTCGATCAGATCGACCTGGCCTTTGCCGATTTTGTCGAAGCCAAACGGCTGCACGCGCAGGATGCCACGCAGCGCGGCGTCAGCAAGGCCCGCTACAACTCGGAACTGGACCGCATCGCGCAGATGAACGTCATTTGGCCGCGGGATCTCTTGGTGCTGTCCGGCGAGCGGCCCGCGCCGGTGTTCCTGGTTGGCTTCCCGCGCTCCGGCACCACCTTGCTTGAACAGATCCTAGGCAGCCATCCGAAAATTCAAACCCTGGAAGAGAAACCCATCGTCGGCATTCTTTGCGATGACATCGACAAGCTGGTCAGTGGCAAACCTGAAGGCCTTAAGGCACTGAGCCCGGCGCACCTTGCCCGGCTGCGCCGGCTCTATTTCGAGTATGTTGCGGACTTTATTGAACTGCGGCCGGGCAATCTGTTGATCGACAAGTTTCCCCTCAATATCACCCGTGTGCCCTACATCGCGCGCATCTTCCCCGATGCGCGTTTCATCCTGGCCCTGCGCCATCCCTGCGACTGTGTACTGAGCTGCTTCATGCGCCTTTTCGAACCGAACGATGCAATGGCCAACTTCGATACCTTGGAAAATGCCGCCGACCTGTATGCCAAGGTGATGGGCATGTGGCGCCACTGGTCCGGGCTTCTACCGATGCGCCAGCATCGGGTTTACTACGAGCACCTGGTGCAGGATCTGCCGGGCGAGATCAGGCCGCTGTTGGATTTTCTCGGGTTGGAATGGCACGAGGAAATGGCGCGTCCCCACGAGTACGCGGCGCGGCGTGGTCACATCAACACTCCCAGCCGCTCCCAGGTCACCCAGCCGATCTATCAGCGCGCTTCAGGAAGATGGCGCCGCTACCTGCCTTACATGAGCCCGGTTATCGGAGGGCTGCAACCGTATATCGAATATTTCGGCTACGACAACGAGGCGGGGAGCTAATCCTGAACGCGACTGTTGGACCACTAAGGGCATGAAGGCCACCAAGGAGTAACACGGAATTCAAGCTGCCGGCGAGGCGCACTAAATGAACTCGCTGGACGGCTGCGCTCGATCCTGTTTGCGTCCTTTGTGTGCTTCGCAGTTCCACCGATTTTCCCGCGAATTCAAGTGGCCGGTAAGAGCCTCAACAATGGTCGGATATAGGGCTCATAGTTACGCCAACGCTCAACCGAACGGGTGTAAATCTTTTCACGCACCTGGTGGATGCTTGCCGTCTGCACCGCCCGCTCGTTCTTATGGAAATCCAGGCAGGCGTCTTCCCAATCCAGGCCGACAAAGGCAATGAGCTGTCGGCTTATAGCCTCCTGGTCCGCGACGAGGTCCTCGTAGTTGAATTCGAACAGCCGGCCCTGCGGTATCACCTCTCGCCAATACGCCATCAGGCGCTGATATTCCTCGTGATAAAACGCCAGATCATCCAGATCATAGGCATAGGGGTGATGGCCGGAAAAATTCTGGAAATAAATGGACAGGCACACATCGACCGGATTGCGGCGGCAATGGATGATGCGCGCATTGGGGAACACGCTGTGGATCAAGCCGATTCGCAGAAAATTGGACGGCATCTTGTCAGTCACCCCCAGACTCGCTTGGGCACCCTTGATGCTGGCCAGATCGCCCAGGTAGGCCTGAGCGATTTGCGCCATGCCCTGTTTGTCCAGATGCCAGATTCCTTTTTCGATCTTGGTCCACGCCTCGGTAACCCAGAACGCACGTTCCCCGCCACCCGTCACCTTGGAATGAGCACTGATGATCTGTTCGGTGAGCGTCGTGCCCGAGCGCGGCATGCCCAGAATCAGTACCGGCCGATCCGATGTATTTCCCCATTGCTTCAACTCGGCGATGCGGTCGGCCGAAAAGGCGGCAATTAATCGATCAATGGCTCGAGCATGAGCCCCATGGTCAAATGCCTCTTTCTTCTTCCTGATGCGGTTGCCGCGCTCATAAAAAGCAAAGGCCCGGTCGAAGTGGTTCTGCTTGTCGTAAATGCGGCCGAGAGCGAACAAGAGCGTAATTACATCCTCGGTCTCATCCGTCGCCGCATTGATTGACGCCTCGGCCTGGGCCAGCAGCATGGGCGTGTCCTCATTGTTCAACAACTGAGCGAGGGCACCGAGGTCAGCCGGATTCAAGGCATTGGCTTTGGCAAGAAACTCCCGCGCCTTGTCGAATTTGCCCACCATGCTCAAGGTGTCGCCGATGGCGGCGTAGAATTCGGTGGTGTCGGGCGACAACTGGATGGCCTGCTGGTAGGCCGCCAGGGCGCTGTCCACGTCGAGCGATTCCAGACGCAAGCGGGCGAGATTGAACCAAGCATTGGCCAGCTTGGGGTCTATGTGCACGGCCTCTTCCACCAATTGCAGCGCTTCGGGAACCCGGTCAAGGTTGAACAGGGCCAGACCCTTGCCGTTGTAGCCTTCGCCCCGGCCCGGTGCCAACTCGATCATTTTTTCAAAACAGATAAGCGCTTCACGCGAGTCCTGTTCATCCCGATGGCGCATCAAATAGGTCGTGCCCAGATTCATCCATACCTGCCAGTCCCCGGCATACAGGTCCACGGATTGCTTAAACGCCTGGATCGCCTCGTCAAGACCGCGCAATTGCATCAAGCCATTGCCCAGGTTGAACCACAGGCCCGGGTTGTCGGCCATCAGGGTTACGGCCTTCTGGTAGGCCTCGACTGCCCTCTCCGTATCTTTCTGATGCTGGTAGAGCAGGCCCTGATTCATCCAGTAAAACCCGTCTTGCGGGTTAAGCTGCAGCGATTTGCCTACCAGGGCCTGGGCCTTGACCAAGTCCCCGGCTTGCAGCGCCGTCATGCCCAGATAATGGGTGGCGTCGGCGTGCTCAGGTTCACGAGCAAGGATGGCCTCATACAACCCCGCCGCTTCCCGCACGCGCCCCTCGCCCTGGGCCCGCTGCGCGCGCGCAAACAGTTCCGGCACCGGCAAGGGAGCGGGCTTTGAGTCACCACTACCGCAGCAGTGCTTGAATTTTTTCCCACTGCCGCAGGGGCAGGGAGCATTGCGCCCAATCTGTGCCATCTTCGAGTTCCATTCCCTGACGCCAGGCGTCACCGTTCAAGTCTCAAGAAAACATATTATCAAGCGAAAATACAAACAGGCCCTCGCGGGCCTGTTTGCGCTTCCAGGAACAACGGGCCGAGCCCGCGGGTTCTTAGAAGGTGTGACGCATGCCGAGTGAGAAGACTGAAGGATCTTTCCCGGTGTAATTGCTGCAGCCCGGGTTCACGCCGCCCCCACCGAAACCGACATCCGCTGAACCGCCAACGCAATAGTCGGCATTGTTTTGGTTATTGACGTGCGCGTACAGGGCATACAGCTTGGTACGCTTGGACAGCATGTAATCCCCGCCCACTTCATACATCTTGGCGCCGGTGTCGGTCGAGTGGGAGAGCTTCCCTGCATCGTAGAAACCCGCCTTCAGCGCGATGTTGCCCATGTTGTAAACGCCATTCAGGCCCCAAGCGCTGCGCTTGGTGTCACTCCCTGAAGTGAAGGTAGTGGCGTTATTCTTAACCTTGATGTTGTCATAGATCGCATTGACCACGAAGTTGCCGAAGGTGTAGCCCGCGCCCAGCTTCCAACTGCGGATATCGAAGTCCAGGAGAGGATCAAAGAGGGGAGAAACGTGCTTGGCAATTTCATAGGCGCCGGACAGATACAGCGGGCCATTGGCATAGTTCACCATGCCAGTCCAGGCGGAAGGCGAGCCAGCCAGATTGCTCACACCCGTTTCCTTGAGGAAGGAGGTGGCGATCGCGCCGGTCAGGCCGCTGAAGTTGGGGGAGATGTAGGCCAGCACGTTGCCCAGACGCAGGTCGGAGGTGTTTAGGCCATCGAAAGTACCGATGATGGCGTTGTAGTCACCCATGGTATCGGCAAACGGGTCCAGGCTGGCGGTGGACAGCTTGTACGGAGTATCGTGCGTACCGGCCAGCACCGTACCGAAGCCTCCTGACAGGCCCACGAAGGAGTTGCGCGAGTTGCCCCATCCGGAATGAGTCGCGCCGGCGTCCAGGCTAACGCCTTGTTCGAACTGCCAAATCGCAGAGAGGCCGCCACCCAGGTCTTCGGAACCCTTCAGGCCGATGCGGGAAGCGTTGCTGTTAAGACGCCAAGCATGGTTACTCGCACCCCCGAAGGAAGTGCTGGCGGGAACGGCGCCAAGGCCAGACACGTAATCAACCGACACATCCAGTTGACCATAAATATCCACGTTGGACGTGGCCGCGAAGGCTGGCGCGGCGAACGCGGAAGCCAGGGCCAGAACGATCAGTTTCTTTTGCATTTCATTTCTCCTGTTTGGAAAGAAAATCCTAAAAATCTTTGGGCTCTGCAGAGCCGTCCTTATCGGGACAAGACCCATTATCCAGATCGTCTATGGCCAGGCAAGAAAAATGTGTTGCAAAATACCCAGTTGGCAGGAGTGTATGTCTCTATCTAGCAACATTTATGGGGCTCCCGGCGACTAAAGCCTGAAATAACAACAGGATATGAAGTTCGTTTTGGCTGTTTCATAGAAGCAACATCTTATATTCCAGCCGGGTCAAGGTATGACCTTGCCGAATAATTTCCGACATTCAGGTCTGTTGACTGAGAAAGTGTGCGTGGAACCCTTGTTTGTTTGTCTTCGTGGCACACGTCTGCTCGTGACCTTTTCACTCTGTGCAAGCGCCCTTCTGGATGATCGCTCCGGCGCTTGCCAGCTCAGTCCGTAGGCAGGCCTGTCCTACGGTCTGGGCGGCTACGCTATCGCCCTGAAGTAACGGGTGGTCTTCATAGGGCACAGAAATACCCCTTCAGGCAAACAGCCGCGCCAGTTCCTGGCCCGGATCCGGCGCCCGCATGAAGGCCTCGCCCACCAGAAAGGCCTGGACTCCGTGCTCGCGCATGAGGGCCACATGCTCGGGAGCGGTTATGCCGGACTCGGTGATCACAATGCGATCGGATCCAATCCTGGGGAGCAAATCGAGGGTGGTGCCCAGCCCGACTTCAAAGCTGCGCAGGTTGCGGTTGTTGATCCCTTGAAGCGGTGTTTGCAGTTGCAGGGCTGCATCCAGTTCCGCGCCGTCATGCGATTCCACTAGCACTGACATTCCCAATTCGCAGGCCAGAGATTCCAGATCCCGCATCACTTCGAGCCCCGAGTCCCCGGCCCTTCCTCCCGATTGAAGGTCAAGGGGAGTGAACGCGGCCACGATCAACAGAATGCAGTCCGCACCCATGGCCCGGGCTTCGTAGACCTGATAGGGGTCAATCATGAAATCCTTGCGCAACACCGGGAGGCTGCAAGCGGCACGCGCCTGCCTCAGATATTCCGGGCTGCCCTTAAAGTATTGCCTGTCGGTCAGCACCGAGAGGCAAGCCGCCCCGCCCTGCTCATAACTCGCGGCGATTTCGGCGGGATTGAAACCCTCCCGCAGGACACCCTTGCTGGGGCTGGCCTTCTTGATTTCGGCGATGACCGCGGGCCGGCCGGACGCGATTCTGGAGCGGATGGCCGCGATGAAATTGCGGGTCGGCGGCTGATCTTTGGCGCGGGCGGCAACTTCGGCAATAGGCAGGCGAGCCTTTGCGGCGTCGACTTCTTCACGCTTGGTTGCGAGGATTTTCCGCAGGATGTCAGACATTAAATCTGGAGAAACACGAAGGAGATGTGGTTTAGCTCTTAAGGCTGAATTCGATATACGCCTCCAGCTTGGCCATCGCCGCCCCGGATTCGATCGCTGCCTTTGCCTGGGCGACACCGCCTTGCAGGCTGTCTGCCTTGCCGGCAACGTAGACCGCGGCGCCAGCGTTGAGGGCGACGATTGCGGCAGCAGCGGGATGGCGGTTTTCGAGTGCCGCGAAGAGCATGGTCATGGCGTCTTCAATGCCGTTTACGGCCATTTCCGCCGCGGCGACCTGGGGCAGGCCGAATACGCCGGGTTCAAGCTCGTATTCGGTCACATGGCCGTCCTTCAATTCGGCAACGAAGGTAGGCGAAGCCAGGCTCAGTTCGTCCAGTCCTTCTTCCGCATGCACCACCAGAACATGGCGGCTCCCCAGCGCCTGCAACGCGCGCGCCAGCTTGCCGGCAAGCGCCCGGTCAAATACGCCCAAGACTTGGTTAGGTGCGCCGGCAGGATTGGTCAGCGGCCCCAGCAAGTTGAACAGGGTGCGCACCCCCAGTTCCCTGCGAACAGGGGCGGCGTGTTTCATGGCGGCATGGTAATTGGGCGCGAACATGAAACCTACCCCGACTTCCGTCACTGCCTGGGCGACCTTTTCCGGCGCCAGATTGACGTTCACGCCCAAGGCTTCCAGAACATCCGCACTGCCGGAACTGGACGATACCGAACGTCCGCCATGCTTGGCCACCCGAGCCCCGCAGGCCGCCGCCGCGAACGCCGCCGTGGTTGAAATGTTGAAGGTTCGCGCGCCATCGCCCCCGGTGCCGCAGGTATCCACCAGATGGTCAACTCCCGCCAGCGGCACCTTGATTGAGAGTTCGCGCATGACTTCCGCAGCGGCAGCGATTTCCGTGACGCTTTCGCCTTTCATGCGCAACGCAATGAGAAAGCCGCCGATCTGCGCGGGCGTGTAGGCGCCGTTCATCAGGGTATGCATGGCGGACAGCATGGCTTCGCGCGGAAGGTCCTGCCGCTCCAGCAAAAGGGTCAAGACATCCTTGAATTGCATTACGCGCGTTCCATTAAGAAGTTGCCCAGCAACTTGTGGCCGTGCTCGGTCAGGATGGATTCCGGGTGAAACTGAACGCCTTCGACGACCATCGACTTGTGACGCACTCCCATGATCTCGCCGTCATCGGTCCAGGCGGTAATTTCCAGTTCCCGCGGCAGGGTTTCCCGCTCGATGACCAGGGAATGGTAGCGGGTGGCCGTAAACGGGCTGGGCAAGCCGGCGAACACGCCCTGGTCTAGGTGATGAACCGGCGAGGTCTTGCCGTGCATCAGGATCCTGGCGCGAACAATCTTGCCACCAAAAGCCTGTCCGATACTCTGGTGCCCCAGACAAACCCCCAAGATGGGAATCTTGCCCGCGAATTCCCGGATCAGCGGAACCGACACGCCCGCCTCGTTGGGCGTGCAGGGGCCCGGCGAAACGACAATGTGGTCGGGCTTAAGCGCAGCAATACCCGGCAGGTCGATTTCGTCATTGCGCGCCACCGTCACGTCTTCGCCCAGTTCGCCGAAATACTGGACGAGGTTATAGGTGAAGCTGTCGTAGTTGTCGATCATCAGCAGCATGATGCTTGCATCCTCTCGACTTACAAGCCCTGCGGCTCGGATGTGCTGGCGTACTGCATGGGCTGGTCTTCAATCTACTTGGCGAAAGGATTATTTTCCACCAGATTGGAGAACGACGGAAATCAATGTGTGCCTGTCCGCTCCTGAAGCTTGTTTTCGGCGAATTGCAATCCACTTGGGCGACGGGTTCATTTGCCGCTGAGCGCGTTACATGGCTCCAACTTCTATCGGTGCCCAGATTGCATGTAGCAGGCGGCTTGGGGACCCCGGGCGACTTGAGCGCATATGGGGGGCCGGCCGAGGTCGGCCGGAGAGAATCTGCGCTGTCCTAAGCGCGTGAATGAGGCCTTATTAAGCACATAGGCCGGGGGGGGGGGAACTGGAAATTCAGATGCGTATGAGGCGAAGGGTAGGGGCTACAAGAGCTTGCTTGACCCTCCCTCACCCCCAACCCCTCTCAGGAGGTCAGGGGCTTATGTCAAGACGGTGTTGGCCGCGCTGGCAGGGAATGGTCTCAATGCAGGGTCGCGTAGTAGGCGGCGAGGTTGGCGATATCGTCATCGCTCAAGCCCTTTGCAATTCTGTTCATACCCTTGCTCTTGGTGCGAACCCCGGACTTGTACTCGTTCATGGCCTTGACGAAATCGAGTTCGGCCATCCCGGCAATACCAGGAGTGTTCTCGTCACCCTTGCCATCATCCCCGTGGCACCCCGCACAGTCATCGGCCTTGGCCTTGCCCGCAGTGGCGTCACCGGCGTGGACCGGGCCTGCAAACAACAGAAACCCGCCCAGTGCTGTCAATATTGCTTTGCTGATCATTTGTTGCCTCCTTTGCGGTAACCTAACAACAGAAAAAGAGCACTCCGAATGGCTGACTGACGCGTTGACTGCCCAGCATCACCGATAAGAGTGCCCCTACAACTTGATGAGCCATCACGAGCAGGCTTCCCCCGCAACCCTGCGCCGATGAATTGCCCAGCACTTCCATAATGGCTGATCGGCCTAAACAGAATCCAGAATAATTGCGAAATCCTGACCCGTATCAAGGAATCTGTCGCTTACTCCAGGATCGGCTCAATTCCGGCCTGAACCAGTTCGGCGGCACGGATAACGGCCCGCGCCTTGTTCTGGGTTTCAATCCATTCGCTTTCCGGCACCGAGTCGGCGACTATCCCCGCTCCGGCCTGGACATACAGCGTGCCATCCTTGACGACGGCGGTGCGGATCGCTATGGCCAGATCGAGGGCGCCGGTAAAACCCAGGTAGCCCACAGAACCAGCATAGACGCCGCGTTTGGAAGGCTCAAGCTCATCAATGATTTCCATGGCCCTGACCTTGGGCGCGCCGGAAACGGTGCCGGCGGGAAAGGTGGCACGCACCACGTCCATGGGCTTTAGGCCAGGCTTGAGTTTGCCTTCCACGTTGGAAACAATGTGCATGACATGGGAATAGCGTTCGATGACCATCTGCTCGGTCACCCGGATGCTGCCGGTGACGGCTACCCGGCCCACGTCGTTGCGCCCCAGGTCAAGCAATTGCAGATGCTCGGCCAGTTCCTTCGGGTCTGCCATCAGTTCATGCTCCAGGGCGAGATCGGCTTCGCGCGTATCTCCGCGCGGACGGGTACCCGCAATGGGGCGGAGCGTAACCGTGTCGTCCTCCAGTCTGACCAGGATTTCCGGAGAGGAGCCCACGATGTGGAAATTGCCCATATCGTAATAGAACATGTACGGTGAAGGGTTGAGGCTGCGCAGGGAGCGGTATAGCGTAAGCGGGCTGGCAGAAAAGGGCCGGCTCATGCGTTGGCTCAACACCACCTGCATGATGTCGCCGGCAGCGATGTATTCCTTGGCCCGTGTAACGGCAGCCTTGAACGCATTCTCGCCAAATTCGGAGTCGGCCCCGGCCGGCATCAGTGCCTCCAACCGGGGTGCGGTGAGCGGCTGTTGCACCTGCCTGGCGAGTTCATCCAGCCGGGCCAATGCGTGGGTGTAGGCCCCAACTTCCATGGCATCCGCATGGACAACCAGCGTGGCGCGGCCGCTCAGATTGTCCACCACCAAAGCCTCTTCCGTCAGCAGCAGGAGAATATCCGGGGCTCTAATCACATCCGGCTTGTGCGCGTTGGCCAGCCGCTTCTCGATATAGCGGACAGCGTCGTAACCGAAATAGCCGGCCAGGCCTCCGGCAAACCGGGGCAGACCAGGCGGGGACGCTGCCCTGAAGCGGGCCGCGAAAGTTTCGACGAAGTTCAGCGGATCGGAAACCTCCTCTTCCTCGACCACCTGCCCGTCCTGCTCCACCCGCACCAGGCGCCCGTACACCCGCAGTACCGTGCGGGCCGGCAGGCCAATGATGGAATAGCGACCAAAGCGCTCGCCCCCAACCACGGATTCCAAAAGGTAGGAATACGGCCCGTTGGCCACCTTGAGGTACAGGGCCAGCGGCGTGTCCAGATCAGCAGGCAATTCCCGGACCAGGGGGATGCGGTTATACCCTTGGCGGGCCAACTCATTGAATTCTTGTTCAGTCATCTGTCAGGGACCAAAATTCAGGATCAAAGCGGGCTCCGCCCGCGCCGGATAAATGGAGCGCGCCACCATCGGCGACACAGATCCTGACCCGCGAATCCTGAATCCCGACCCCGCCAGTCATGCCTTTACCACCAGCTTGGCTGCTTCCGCAAGCGTCGGCACCACCGCGTCCAAATCCAGCTCGGTCACCGGCCGGCCGCGGTTGTAGCCGTAGGGCACGCAGAAGACCGGGCAGCCGGCCGCGCGGGCGGCCTGGGTGTCGTTGAGCGAGTCGCCGATCAGCAGCAGCTCATGCGGTTGGATGCCGAACGTCTCGCACGCATGCTGCAGCGGCAGCGGGTCGGGCTTCCGCCTGGGCAGGGCATCGCCGGGAAGTATCAACTCGAAGAAGTCGCTCAGCCCGGTGGCTTTGAGCAGGGGGTGGGTGAACTGCGCAGACTTGTTGGTGATGCAGGCCAAGCGAAATCCGGCAGCCTTCAAAGCCTGCAGACCTTCCACTACACCGAAGAACGGGCGCGACTGATCGGCCACGTGCCTGCCGTAGTGCTTCTGGTAGACGGGCAAGGCAAGCTCGAAGAGGCCGGCTTCGGGTTCAGCATCCATTTGCCCGGTAAGCACCCGCTTCACCAGCCGCGATACGCCGTTGCCGATATAGCTGCGGATGGTGTCCTGAGACGGGCACGGTCTACCCAGCTCGGCCATCATTAGCTCGGCCGCATGCGCCAGGTCTGGCGCCGTATCGAGCAGGGTGCCATCCAGGTCGATGACGATGGCCTTGATGCGTAATGGAAAATTCATTCCAGGATTCTGGGCTCAGGACTCACGGGTTGTGCGGGATATGGTCGCTCAGATTTCGAGGGCGCGAAGCACAAAGGCCCCTGAATCCTGATCCCTGAGGATTCAAGCCTTCGCCAACTCCGCGCGCATCGCGGCGATCACGCTGTTGTAGCGCTGCGGATCGCTGTCCTTGGCCGCGCCGAACACGGCGGAGCCGGAGACGAAGGTGTCCACGCCAGCCTTGGCGACTTCCAGGATATTGCCCGGTCCGACCCCACCATCGATCTCCAGGCTGATGTCGCGACCGGTCGCCTGGATCTTCTGGCGCACCGCGCGCGCCTTGTCGAGCACGTAGGGAATGAATTTCTGCCCGCCGAAACCGGGATTGACCGACATCAGCAGCACCATGTCGATCTTGTCCAGCGTGTATTCCAGCACGTCCAGCGGAGTTGCCGGATTGAATACGAGACCAGGCTTGCAGCCATTTTCGCGGATCAAGCCAATAGTGCGGTCGATGTGTTCAGATGCTTCGGGGTGGAAGGTAATGTAGGTGGCGCCAGCCTTGGCGAAGTCGGGAATGATGCGGTCCACCGGTTTGACCATCAGGTGCACGTCGATAGGCGCGGTCACCCCGTGCTTGCGCAGCGCCTCGCACACCAAGGGACCAATGGTCAGGTTGGGCACATAGTGGTTGTCCATCACGTCAAAATGAACGACGTCGGCGCCGGAAGCGAGGACGTTGTCCACTTCTTCGCCGAGCCTCGCGAAGTTGGCCGAAAGTATGGAGGGCGCGATGCGGTAAGTCATGGTAAGACTCCAGGATAAAATTCACCGAACGTCGGCATTTTACCGCACTTGGCGCTAGAATCTGGTCTGACAAGCGGAAGGAGCCGTCGTGGCTGAAGGCAACAAGTACGACATCACCATCAAGGTACGCACTGCCTATATTCCGGAACAAAGCGATCCCGCATCCGACCGGTATGTGTTTGCCTACACGGTTACCATCGAGAATACCGGGACGGTGGCCGCCCAACTCATTTCCCGTCACTGGATCATCACCGATGCGGACAACAAGGTCCAGGAAGTTCGCGGGCTGGGCGTGGTGGGCGAGCAGCCCTTCTTACGGCCGGGCGAATCGTTTGAGTACACCAGCGGCACGTCCATGGGAACACCGGTCGGCGCGATGCGCGGCGCCTACCAGATGGTGGCCGAAGACGGGCAAAAATTCGACGCCGATATCAACGAGTTCAGCCTGTCCATGCCCAGGGTGCTGCACTGATGATTAAGGATGGCACCTGGCTGTTGATCCTGGAGGCCGCATTTGCGCTGGGACTGATGCTCTTCTTTGTCTGGTGGACAATGAAGAAATAGCGATGGCCTCGCGTCCTGGCCTTGCAGTAATTCTGGTTGGCTTGAGTGTTGCCGCCTGCCAGACTCAACCGCCCGCCCCCAAAACACCCGCCGCCACTCCCCTGCTACCACCGCCCGTCGCTGCGCCCGTTACGCCTTCACCGCCTGCATCTGCCACCCCCGTACCGCCGTCATTTCCCGCCACCCAGTTGCGCCCGGTGGACTGGACTGCGATTGCCAACTGGAACCGGCAATCGGTCGGGGGAGCCTGGCCCGCCTTTCTGCAGAGCTGCGCAGGTCTGAAAAACCAGGCGGCCTGGCAAACCGTTTGTGCCGCCGCGCGCGCCATCGACCCCAAGGACGCCGGCAGCCAACAGCGCTATTTTGAACAGAACTTTCGCCCCTATGCCGTGGCGAACCTGGACAACAGCCTTGACGGCACCATCACCGGCTACTACGAACCCGTGATCAAGGGCGACCGGAAATGCAGCTCGCGCGCCCGCTACCCCATCTATGGCGCGCCGCATGACTTGATTACGGTAGATATGGCCAGTGTTTATCCGGAGTTGAAGGGCCTGCGCCTGCGAGGCCGGCTGGAGGGCAACAAGCTGGTGCCTTATTTCAGCCGTGCAGAGATCGAGAACGGCGACGGCCGGTTCCAGGCCGGGCCCATCGCCTGGGCGGAAGATCCGCTGGAGCTGTTTTTTCTGCAGATACAGGGGTCGGGCCTGATTGAGTTTCCCGATGGCGAGCGCATGCGCGTAGGTTACGCGGACCAAAACGGCTACCCTTATCGCTCCATCGGAAGGCTGCTGGTGGAGCGCGGCGAGATGAAGCTGGAAGACGCCTCAATGCAGAGCATCAAGGCCTGGGGACAAAGAAATCCGGACAAGTTGCCGGAGCTGCTTGCCAGCAACCCCAGTTACGTATTCTTCCGCGAACTGCCGAACGACCTCAGCGGCCCTCTGGGCTCCCTGGGCGTGCCGCTCACAGCGCGCCGCTCCATTGCCATCGATCCCAGATTCATTCCACTTGGTGCGCCGGTGTTCCTCTCAACCACGAACCCCCTTTCCGACCAGGCCCTCGACCGGCTGGTAATGGCACAGGATACCGGCGGCGCGATACTGGGACCGGTTCGGGCAGATTTATTCTGGGGCCTCGGCCCGGAGGCGGGTGAATTGGCAGGCCGCATGAAGCAAAAAGGTCGCTTGTGGGTGCTGCTGCCGAAAGACTATCCCCTGCAGACCGCCGGCAAATCACCTTGAGTTCAGCTCGGGTGGTTTGAAATTTACCACGATCACTATCCTTGCACGTACGGCCCGGCCATTCCTGCGCCCCGGAGTAAATTTCGCCTTGCCGAATTCGTCGAGCGCCAGCGTCTCATACACGGGCGGAAGACTGGACTCCAGCACCTTGGCCTCGCTTACCCGGCCATCCGCCTCCAGTTTGAGCTGCAATCTCACATGGCCCACGTGAGGGCTGGGTGATCCTGCCTCTGGATCGACCAGCTCTACCGTGCCGATGGCCTGGGGCTGCACATCCAGCGCAAGCGCATCGTAATACGTGGTGTCCGCCAGTTGGGGCAGCTCCAAATGGGGAATAACTGATGGTTCGGGTTCGGGCACGGGCGGTGGCCGCGTCGCTTGGGCGCCAGTCTGCGACTCCGGCTGCGGCGCGGGTGCCGGTGGAATTGGGCTCGGCGTTGAAACAGGCGCAGGGGTGGATAGTTTCCCCGTGGCAGACGGCTCCAGCCTCACTTGCAGGGCGCCTGTCGGGTGCGCCGCGGGTGCCGGATGCACACGAATAAAGGCCAGAACGGCAATATGGGCCGCAACCGATAACCAAAGGGCAATGAGGACCCGGCGCCAGGGAAAAACAGCTTGAGGAAAGGTGCCAGGGAGCGGCATGGCACCAAGTCTCAGAGCGAAGACTGAAGGATGGGGGCTGGACAAGCAGGCGTGGTCACCGGCAAATCTTAACATCCTGCCACTAGTGCGATCGTCCGCCCGGCCCTTGATAACTCCCGTTCAGTTGACGCCGATCAGCTTGCCTGGTCGGGCTTCCGCACCACCAGATCGATCAGCGCAGATTGGCCATGGTGACCGGTGCCCTCGGCAATGTAATCATCATGCTCGCGCAAATGCAGCGTGTTCCAGTCGCCAAAAGCCTCCTTCAGCAACGCCTGGGTATACATGTTTTCGCCAGCCGGCGGACCGCCGGTTTTGTAGCCCAGTTGGCGCGGAGTATAGCCTTGAAGGATAAGCAGGCCGCCGGGTTTGAGAGTTCGACGTATTACGCCAAATATGAGTTTGCGGCCAACCGGCCCCGCAAACTGGATGAAGATGGCCACCACCAGATCGTAGCTTGCCTCGGGCCAGGTCCAGGAAAGCAGATCTGCGTGGTCGAAGCGCAGATGCACGCCCCGCTGCCGGGCCCATGATTTGGCCTTTTCCAACGCAACCGGCGAAAAGTCCAGGGCGTGAACGTTTAAGCCCTGTTCCGCCAGCCAAATGCCGTTGCGCCCTTCGCCGTCCGCCAGCGACAGCGCCTGCCAGCCGGGCTTGAGCAGGCCAGCCTGACCCTGCAGAAATACATTGGGCGCTTCGCCAAATAGATAACCGGGCTGTTCGTAACGCTGATCCCAGAAACCCATGCGCGTGATATTTACTTCGTTTCGGCCGCGGTCAGCAGGGTTTCCAGTTTGTCAGCCGGCACCATGCCCGCCACCCGCTGGCCGTTTTCGAATACCAGGGTGGGAGTACCAGACACCTTGAGCTGGTTGCTCAACGCAATATTTTCATCCACCGGGTTGTTGCAGGTGGCGGCAGCCTTGGGTTTTTCCGCTTTCAGCATGTAGTCGTGCCAGGCCGTGACGCGGTCCTTTTCACACCAGATCTGCTTGGCGACATTGATCGCGCCCGGATGCAGACTCGCGATCGGGGTCAGAAACGTATAAATCGTTACGTTGTCCACCTTGGTCAGCTCGTTTTCGAACCGCTTGCAGTAGGGGCAATCGGGATCGGAAAACACCGCCAGTTTGCGGCTCCCGTCCCCCTTCACGATCTTGATCGCATGGGAGAATGGCAGGCTGTCCCATTTCACCTCCTGCAGCTTGGCCATGCGGGCAGCCGTGAGGTTGCGCTTGGTGGCGGTATCGACAACATTGCCGATGAACAGATATTTGCCGTTCGCTGTTGCGTAGATCACGTCCCCGTCTATCAGCACTTCATAGAGTCCCCCATAGGGCGTTTTGTGCACCGCGGAAATATCCGCGCCGGGATATTTGGCGCTAATGACTTTTCGAATATCGGCCTCGCCGGACGAGGCGAGGGTGGGCAGACCGAGCAATACCAGCCCGGCAACAAACATGCGCAGCTTCACAGATTGACTCCTTGATCGGTTATACCCATGGCCTCGCGGACCAGGGCAGATTTGGCAACGGGCAACCGGTTCAATAAAGACATGCCCGCGTTGCGCAGGGTTCCGCTGAGCTTGTCGCCACGGGCAAACAAATGATGAAGATTATCCGTGACAGTTTGCATGCGCGACACCGGCTCGGCACGGGCGCGCGCATGGGTGGCGAGCAAACGGGCATCGCCGGAACTCGCCCGGCCCCGGTTTGCCAGCAAGGCCGTCAGGCTGTCCACATCGCCAAAACCCAGATTCACGCCCTGGCCTGCCAGCGGATGCACCCCGTGGGCAGCATCGCCGATCAACACCAGGCCAGGCTTGTAAATTTCTGCCAGCTTGCTCAGTTGCAGTGGAAACCCCGCCGCCGGCGTCAGCAGGGACAGGCCTCCGAGCCGATTTTGTCCTGCTTCGGCCACACTGACACACAAAGCCTGTTCGTCCAGGGCGAGCAGCTCCCGACCGTGCTCTGCCGCAGTGGACCAAACCATGGATATCCTGTGGCCCGAGAGCGGCAGCCAGGCCAGCACGCCATCGCTGCGGAACCATTGGAAAGCCGTGCCATGATGAGGCTTCTCCACGGCGAAATTGGCCACCACCCCCAACTGGCCGTAAGGCTCAATCAGCGGCCGCATGTCGGCTTGGGCCCGCACCCAGGAGTCGCGGCCATCGGCGCCGATGATCAATTCCGTTTCCAACTCGCGCCCATCTTCAAGCATCACTCGAGACAGGGTCTGCCCCAAGTGCAAACTCCCGACTTGCGCCGGACTGATTAATTCCAGGTTAAGGGCCTGACGGGCGGCCTGCCACAAAGTCCATTGCAGACGATTGGACTCCAGGATTGTAGCCAGCCGCTCCTCACCGCAATCGTACGCGTCCAGCCGCAATGCCCCGGCGTCATCGCCGAACACGTCCATGCGATAGACTGGCTGCAACCGGCTGGCATCCATGCGGCCCCACGCGCCCAGACGCTCAAGCAAGGCCTGACTGCCGGGGCTGATGGCGTAGACCCGGCTATCCCAGTCCGGGGTCGGCTCGGATGGCGGGCGTGACTCGACCATGGCCACCTGCAAGCCCTGTTTCTCCAAGGCCAAGGCGCAGGCTGCCCCCACCAAGCCAGCTCCAATTACTACGGCGTGATAGCGCATCAGCCTCTCGCTCCAAACATCATGCGCCGGGCGACAAAGTGTTTGAGTGGAGGACAGGCTTGCAACACCATCAGCCCGAGGCCGCGCGCATGGCGGACCGGCGCCAGGTCGGTAGAAAAGCTGCGCACCAGAAAATCGGTGAAGGCGATACCTCCCAGAGCGTCGGTACGGCGGGCAGATGCAAACTTCCTCAACACGACAGACTGCCCTGGGTCGCCATCTGGCGTGTCGGTCAGCAGACGCGCCAATTCAAAGGCATCGCGCAAGCCGAGGTTGAAACCCTGGCCCGCCACCGGGTGCAGGGTTTGCGCCGCATTGCCTATGCGCACCACCCGCGCCTGCCGGCCCGGGCCGCGCCAGTCGAGCCTCAGGGGGAAACGGGCGCGCGGACCCGCCTGTACGAAGCGGCCCTGGCGATAACCGAAATGCTGCTGCAATGCCGCAAGAAACGCCCCGTCATCGAGACCGGCAATCCGCTCCGCCTGCTCCGGTGCGTTGACCCAGACCAGCGCATATCCCTCGGCCTTGGGCAGCAAGGCTATCGGGCCGTCCGGGGTAAAACGCTCATAGGCCAGGTTGAGATGCGGTCGTTCGGTCTTGACCTCTGCCACCACCGCAATCTGTCCATAGTCGCGTTTGAGCCTGGCCGGCGGGGTTTGCTCACCGTGCCCTCCATCCGCGACGACGGCAAGGCGCGTAGCAAGTTGACACGGCGGCTCGCCGCCCACGATCAGGTTTGCCGATTCGGCACCCGGAGTGACCTCCGCCACCGGCGCCCCAAGCCTGACGTTCACCTTGTTCGCCTGCAGCGCCTGCTGCAGAGCCAGGTTCAGGTCACCATAGGACAGCACGTAGCCCAGGGCCGGCACACCCTCTTCGCGAGCCGTCAACAAGGCCCGTCCCAAGCCGCCCTTGTGCGATACATGGATGGCGGTAATGGGCGTAGGTTCATTCAGACAGGCCCACACGCCCAAGCGTTGCAGAATCTGCCGAGAACCGTGCGACAGAGCCAGGGTACGCCGGTCGTGCAAGGGCTTATCCGCCGTCCGCGCTTCCAGCACCAGGGGATCCAGCCCACCCTGTTTGAGGGCCAGGGCGCAAACCGCTCCCACCGGGCCGGCGCCGACGATTGCGATATCTGCTGAATCTGGCATGAACGTGTGTTCTTCCATGGAGGTCCCCGAGAAACTTCCTGTCATGTCGTTGCTCTGCGCGCGCTCTGTCACTTGTCCGCCATGCAGCCTTCGATCTCGACTACAGTCTTGGGCGCGCTGCTGAGCACTTCATGGCCGGATTCGGTCACCGCGACGTCATCCTCGATGCGGATGCCGATGTTATGAAACGCTGCCGGCACATCCTCGGCGGGCCGGATGTAGAAACCCGGCTCTACCGTCAGCACCATGCCGGGCCGCAGTTCGCGCCATTCGCTCTGCTGCTTGTACTCGCCCACATCATGCACATCGCGGCCCAGCCAGTGCCCGGTTCGGTGCATATAGAAACGCTTGTAGGATTCCTGCTCGATCAGTCCGTCCACCTCGCCCTGCAGCAGCTTCAGATCCACCATGCCCTGGGTCAGAATCCGCAACGCTGCATCATGGGGTTCGTTCCAGCGCGTGCCGGGCCTGACAGTCTCAATGGCCGCAAGCTGGGCCTGTAGCACGAGCTCATAGACTGCCTGTTGCGCGCCAGAGAATTTCCCGTTTACCGGAAGAGTACGAGTGATGTCCGAGGCATAACCTTCCAGTTCGCAACCCGCGTCGATCAGCAGCAGGTCGCCATCCTTCAGCTGCGCGGTATTTTCGACATAGTGCAGCACACAGGCATTGGCCCCGCCCGCAACGATGGAAGCGTAGGCTGGATGACGTGCGCCGTGACGGACAAAATCATGCAAGAGTTCCGCTTCGATTTCATATTCGAATCTTCCTGGGCGAGCCTTAGCCATGGCCCGCCGATGAGCGGCGGACGAGATGTCTGCTGCGCGGCGCATGATATCCAGCTCCGCGCCATCCTTGATCAGGCGCATTTCATCCAGCCAGCGGCGCACATCGATGATCTCTTCCGGTGCACGTACACCGGCGCGGGATTTGGCGCGAACCGCATTTAACCAGCCCAGCACCCGGCCATCCCAGCCGGCGTCCGTTCCCAACAGGTAAGCGAGGCGCGGCTGGTTGGCCAGCAACTCCGGCAGTTTCTCGTCGAGTTGCGAGATGGAATAGGCTTCCTCAAATCCAAACGCTTGTCTCGCCGCATCGGCGCCGTATCGGTAGCCATCCCAGATTTCCCGCTCCGCGTCCTTGTCCCGGCAAAACAGGATGGAATGCGGTGGATTGCCCGCAATGACGACGCACACTGCTTCCGGCTCCGGAAATGCGGTCAAATAATGGAAATAACTGTCGAACCGGTAGGGGTAATGGCTGTCCCGATTGCGGACGACTTCCGGGCCGTTGGCAAGGATGGCCACCCCTTCTCGCAACTGGTCAGCAAGGCGGGCTCGCCGGTCCATATAGATTTGGCTATTCATTCAGCACATTTGTCCGGTAACGATCCGATCCAGTTCCCGCAAACGCTCCGGTGTTCCGACATCGACCCAGCGCCCAGTGTAATGCTCGCCACCCACTTTCCCTAGTGCCATGGCGGCGCGCAGCAAGGGGGCAAGTGGCGCCTTCCTTCCCGCCTTGGAATGGGCGAACAGGTCGCGGTGATAGACGCCGATGCCGGAAAAAGTGAGGGGCGAGCAGTGAAGAGTCGGAAGTAAGTCTTTGTCGCTCACCCGGCCTTGGTTCAACACAAAGTCGCCTTGCAGATGATGCGGCGGATTATCGACCAGTACCA
This sequence comes from uncultured beta proteobacterium, assembly GCA_963746955.1. GTDB lineage: Bacteria > Pseudomonadota > Gammaproteobacteria > Burkholderiales > Thiobacillaceae > DASQBT01. Next base: position 46,744 of record CAVVDR010000025.1, read on the forward strand.
GGTAGCCCAACAGGCAAGTTCGCCTGATGACTTCGATTGCTTGCGGCAATTTGGAAAAATCGTAATCGCAAAAGATGTCGCCGTTGATGACGGGGAATATCTCAGCGTTCAGTAGCGGCAGCGCGGTTGCGATCCCGCCCGCCGTTTCCAGAGCCTCTTCCTCGCGCGAATAATGTATTGCGGCTCCAAAAGCCGCGCCGTTGCCCAGGACCGCTTCAATTTCTGCGCCAAAATGGGCATGGTTGATGACGATGGAATCGAAGCCCGCTTTCACCAGCTTTTCCAGATGCCACACAATCAGGGGCTTGCCACCAACGGGCAGCAGCGGTTTGGGGATGTAATCGGTCAGAGGTCGCATGCGCTCGCCCCGCCCAGCCGCCAATATCATTGCCCGATTCATTCAGCGCAAAGAAGCTGGACAAGGAAGACAGGAGGACGGGAAGCTGGGCCCTGCCCTCAGTCTCCCATTCCTCTTGCGACAGGAAGTTTTCAAAATGTATAACCCACACGGGCCGATCGGTTTTCCAACTGATCCAGCAGCCGCAGCATTGGGTGGAGTTCGGTGTAACGCCTGCAGGTCCGGCGCAGGTATTCCATCACCAGGGGCATATCCTTGAGATAGGCTTCCTTGCCGTCGCGGTGATACAGGCGCGCAAATATGCCCAGTACCTTGATGTGACGCTGCGCACCCATCCATTCGAAGTCGCGATAGAACTCATAGAAATCGGCGGCAACCGGCAGCCCGGCCTTGCGCGCCGCTTCCCAGTAGCGAATCACCCAATCCAGCACCTGCTCTTCCTCCCAACTGATGTAGGCATCCTTGTATAGCGAAGCCAGGTCGTAAGTCATTGGGCCGTAAACCGCATCCTGGAAATCCAGTATGCCCGGATTGGGGTCGCTGACCATTAGGTTGCGCGAGTGATAGTCCCGGTGCACATAGACCTTGGGCTGCGCCAGATTATTGGCAAGTATGCATTCAAACGCCTGGTTCAGCAGACGGGTCTGGCCGTCTGTCAGAGTCTGGCCCAGGTGTTGAGCCACATACCAGTCGGGAAACAAAGTCAGTTCGCGCAGCAGCAATTCGCGGTCGTAGGGCGGCAGTTCGCCTCGCCGGCTGGCGAGCTGAATCTTCACCAAGGCTGCATTAGCCGCCAGGTACAATTCTCTCGCGCTGGATTCATTCAGCGATGAAAGATAGGTCACCGGGCCCAGATCCGACAGCAACAGGAAGCCCAGCCCCAAGTCTTCCGCCAACACCCGCGGCACATGAACCCCGGCGTCGGCAAACAGCCGGGCGACTTTGATGAACGAACGGCAATCCTCGTGGGACGGCGGGGCGTCCATCACTATATAATTGCTGCCGTCGAACGTGGCACGAAAATAGCGCCGGAAACTGGCATCGCTGGAGGCCGGAGCCAGGCCAAACTCCTGGCTTCCCAAGCAGGCGGCCACCCAGTGTTGCAAGGATTCGAGGCGTTCCACGAACATTTCCGATTAGGCAAACACGGCAATTTTACTCCGACGGAGCCCCTGAGAGTCTTCCATGAACCATGATCGGCTCCGAACCCTGCTAGCGGTCTGCCTGGTTCAGTCCTTGGCCCGAAGCGCGTCCTGCGCGGAGCCCATGCTCGTTCTCAAGCAGGACACCGAGCTGCGCGGTTCGGCCGTGGCGGGCCCGGCTGGACCGCTGTTCATCGCGGCAGATCGCATCGAATCCAGCCAGCCGGATGTCGTGGAAGCCTTCGGCCAGGTCGAAGCTCGCCACGCGGGGGAAAATTTCTTTGCTGATTTTCTGCGCTACGACACCCGGCTCAATCAGGTGTACGCGCGCGGCGGGGTGCGTTTTGAGGAGGCACAGGCGGTGGTAACAGGTGATAGCCTCACCATGAAACTGGACACCAAGTCCGGCACCATGCTGAAACTGACCTTCGAGCTGACTGCCACGCCCGGTCGCGGCCGCGCCGAGCGAGCGGATTTCCAGGACCAGGATCACGCAAGCTTCAAAAAAGCTCTCTACACGACCTGCCCTGTCGAGGACGAGGCATGGAAGCTCCAGGTGACCCAGCTTGACATCGACCAGGCCAAGCAAGTGGGCACCGCCCACAGCGCTTTGCTTACGTTTAAGGACGTGCCCCTGCTCTATACGCCATGGATGAATTTCTCTCTCGACAACAGCCGCAAGAGCGGCCTTCTCGCACCAACCTTCGGCACCACCAGCAAGAGCGGTCTGGAAATTTCGCTGCCCTACTACTTCAATTTGGCGCCTAATTACGATGCCACCCTGTACACTCGCCTGCTCAGCAAGCGCGGCCTGCAACTGGGGGTGGAAGGACGTTACCTGATGGATACGTATCAAGGCTCTGCGCTGGCTGAGTTTCTTAGTGACAAGACCACGAGCCAATCCCGCTGGGCCGTGCTGCTCCAGCATCAGCAGCAAATCGATCCCGCCCTCATCGGGCGCATCGATTTTCAGCGAGTATCCGACAACAACTATTACCGCGATCTGTCTACCTTGGTGGTCAAGACATCCCAAACGCTGCTGCCCGAACAGGGCGTGCTGGACTACGACGATGGCCTCTGGCAGGGGCAGTTCACGGTTCAGCAGTTCCAGCTACTGCAGGACCCCAACAGTCCGATCACCCGTCCTTATGGCCGCCTGCCGGGTATCACGCTCAAGACCGACCGTCTGTTCGGCGCGTTCGAAGGAAAGCTGGATTCGGAATTTGACTATTTCACCCACCCCACCCAGACGCAGGGCGCGCGGCTGATCGTCTATCCGCAGCTCAAGCTGCCGTGGGAGACCAGCTTTGCCACGTTCAATGCCAAGTTCGGCATGCACGCAAGCTACTACAGCCTGGACAACTCCGCACCCAAGCAAAGCATCACCCGCATACTGCCCATAGCCAGCTTGGATGGCGGCCTTGCCTTGGACAGGGATTTCGATTTTGCCGGCAAACGCTACCAGCAAACCCTGGAACCTCGTGCCTACTATCTCTATGTCCCGTTCCGTGACCAGAGCAAGATTCCGGTATTTGACACGGCAAAGCTGGACTTGAGCCTAGACCAGATGTTTCGCGAAAACCAATACATCGGTGGCGACCGCATCAACGACGCCAACCAGTTGACCCTGGCCCTGACCAGTCGTTTGATCGACGCAGAAACTGGCCTTGAACGTCTTAACCTGACCTTCGGCCAGCGCTATTACTTCGACAAGCAGCTGGTCACGCTGCCGGGGGAAACGCCACGGGATACCCTGGCCACCGACTTGGTGGCCGCGTTCGGCGGGCAGGTCACGTCCGAAGTGCGGGTAGACGGAAACTGGGAATACAACACCGACAAGAGCAGAACCCTGCGCTCAAACTTGAGCGTCGGCTACAAACCCAGTCCCGGGCGATTGCTTAACGTCGGTTATCGATTCATCGAGGGATCGGCCGAGCAGATCGACCTGTCCAGCCAGTGGCCCTTGACCCGCCGTCTTTACGGCCTGACCCGAATCAATTACTCGCTCAAGGACCGCCAATTGGTGGAAGGCTTGATGGGGCTTGAATACAATGGTGGATGCTGGGCTCTGCGCAGTGTCATTCAACGACTCGCCACCGCGCAGAACAGTCGCAACAATGCATTTTTCATCCAGTTGGAATTGAACGGTCTCGGCCGTCTCGGCTCCAATCCGATAGACGTTCTCAAACAGAGTATTCCCGGATATGCGAATACGAACGACATTATTTCTTCTCAACCTGATTAGCCTGGCGTTCTGTCCGTTGCCAACGCTCGCGGCCAATATCGAGGCGGTCGACCAGATCGCCGCCGTGGTCAATGACGAAGTCATCACCCGGAGTGAACTGGAGGCCCGTTACAAGGAAGTGCTCGCCCAGTTGCGGCAGCAAAATACGCCCTTGCCCCCCAAGGCCCTGCTGGAAAAACAACTGCTGGAACGCATGATCACCGAGCGCGCCATCCTGCAACACGCCAGCAGCACGGGCATACGGGTGGATGCATCCCAGGTAGAGCGCACTGTGGAACGGATTGCGCAGCAGAACAAGTTGGATGTGGAGGGGCTGAAAGCCGCGCTGGCCCGTGATGGAACCAGTTTCGACAAGTTTCGCGACGAAATCCGCAACGAAATCATGATCGCCCGGGCGCGCGAGCGAGATGTGGACAACAAGATAGTCGTGTCTGATGGGGAAATCGACGGCTATCTGCAGACTCAGGCAGCTCAAGGCAGGGACGAGGAATACAACCTTTCTCACATGCTTATTGCCGTGCCGGAAAATGCTTCACCGGAGCAGATACAGGCGCGCCGCGCCAAAGCGCAGGACATTGTCGATCAACTGGCCAAAGGCGCCGATTTTGCCCAGCTTTCCGCCAGCTACTCCGATGCGCCGAATGCCATGCAGGGCGGCAATCTGGGCTGGAAATCCAGCGCGGAGGTGCCCACCCTGTTCGTGGATACGCTCAGGACCCTCAAGCCAGGCGAAGTCGCGCCCCTGATCAAGAGTGCCAACGGCTTCCACATCGTCAAGCTCAATGACAAGCGCGGCCTCAACACAAACATGATCGTGACCCAGACCCATGCCCGCCACATCCTGATCAAGCCCAGCGAACTGGTATCGGAAGCCGACGCAAAGAACCGGTTGATGCAAATTCGCGAACGCCTGGAAAACGGCCAGAAATTCGAGGATCTCGCGCGCCAGTACTCGGAAGACGCCTCGGCCAGCAAGGGCGGGGATCTGGGTTGGATCAACCCGGGCGACACAGTACCCGAATTTGAAAAGGCCTTGGATGCGCTGCAGCCCAACGAATTAAGCCAGCCCATCCAGACTCCCTTTGGCTGGCACTTGATCCAGGTACTGGAACGGCGCCAGCGCGATGTCACCGAGGAGCGCCAGAAACTCCTTGCCCGAAAGGCCATCCGGGAACGCAAGGCGGACGAAGCCTATCAGGAATGGGTGCGCCAACTGCGCGACTCGGCGTATGTGGAAATTCGCCCCCTGGAATAGGCCGTGACGACGCCATTCAAGGCCGCACCTGAGCGGCCTTTCTTATTTATGAATTTGCCCTCCATTGTCCTCACCACTGGTGAACCTGCTGGCATCGGCCCCGATCTGGCGCTGCTGATCGCACGGCAGGAGTTGCCCTGCGCCCTGGTCGCGCTGGCCGATATTGAATTGCTTCACGAACGCGCCGCACTATTGGGTAATTCGGTCAAGCTGCAAGCCATTGGCGCTGACCAAGGGCCCAAGCCGCATCAGCCCGGCACCCTGCAGGTCTGGCACGAGCCCTTGGCGCAATCCAGCCAGGCGGGGAGACTGGATACACGCAATTCGCCCTATGTGCTGCGCCTGCTGGACCGGGCGGTTACCGCCTGCAAGGCTGGATCGGCTCAGGCAATGGTGACCGGCCCAGTGCACAAAGGCGTCATCAATGAGGCGGGCATTCCCTTTACCGGTCATACGGAATATCTGGCGGCAAAGACCGGGACCCGAAAAGTCGTCATGATGCTGACCGGCGGCGGACTGCGCGTCGCGCTGGCCACCACCCACCTGCCGCTGTCCGAAGTCTCCCGCGCCATCACACACGATGAACTCAGTTCCGTCATCTGCATCCTGCATACGGACTTGGTGGAAAGATTCGGCCTCCCCCATCCACGCATCGCAGTTTGCGGACTCAACCCCCACGCTGGCGAATCGGGTCACCTGGGCCGCGAGGAAATCGAGACCATCGCCCCGGTGTTGCAGGCCCTATGCAGTGAAGGCATGGACCTGACCGGCCCCCACCCTGCCGACACCCTGTTCGCACAATTGCGCAAACAGCCTGCCGACGCGGTGCTGGCGATGTATCACGACCAGGGACTGCCAGTGCTCAAATACGCCAGCTTCGGCGCAGGAATCAACATCACCCTCGGCCTGCCACTGATTCGAACCTCGGTGGACCATGGCACTGCGCTGGATCTTGCCGGAACGGGAAACATTGAAACCGGTAGTCTCCACCAGGCTATCAAGCTTGCAGCCAAGCTCGCCGCCAGACAACGGCATTGAACGGGCAGCTTGAGGAAATAAATGACATCAAGCCGCGTAAGAATGCCTTTCTCTGTCATTTGATTCCTGATCCTGTGAAACACGTCCCCCGCAAACGCTTTGGCCAGCACTTCCTCACCGACGAGGGCATCATTGGCGCCATCGTAGATGCGATCCACCCCACTCCGGACGAAGTACTGGTTGAAATCGGACCGGGGCTGGGCGCACTCACGCGGCCCCTGCTTGCTCGCATTCCCCACCTGCATGTGGTGGAATTGGACCGCGACATCATCGCCAGGCTGAAAATGACCTGGCCCCCGGAACGCCTCAACATCCACGAAGGCGATGTGTTGAAATTCGATTTCAAGCTTCTTGCGAGGCCCGAGGGGTCGCGGCAATCCAGCCAAGGCAGCACCACTGGAACAATCCGGGTCTGCGGTAACCTCCCTTACAACATCTCCAGCCCGCTGCTCTTCCACCTCATGGACTACGCCGAGGTCATCAGCGACATGACCTTCATGCTGCAGAAGGAAGTGGTCGATCGCATGGTTGCCGCGCCGTCCACCCCCGCCTACGGCCGGCTCTCCGTCATGCTGCAGCGCCGCTTCCATCTGCAAGCCCTGTTCGACGTGCCGCCTGAAGCCTTCCACCCGCCGCCCAGGGTCGAATCCGCTGTTGTGCGCATGATTCCCAAACCCGGCAGTGAAATCGCGAAGATGGATGAAAAGTTGTTCGCCGAAATCGTGGCCAGCGCATTTGCCATGCGACGCAAGACTTTGCGCAACACCCTGGCGAACAAGCTCAAGGTGGAAGAGTTTGCAAAACTTGGAATAGATGCCGGACTTCGCGCGGAGAATCTAGCGGTATCTGACTACGAAGCGATCGCTTTGCACATAGCAAATGGAAATGGTCTTCGTGATTAGACTTGCTATGCAAGGCGTGACCGTCGTCACACGCAATCAATGGAAAGTGCGAAGCAAGTGCCCGCCAGTTGGCCGACACTTGCCGATCAGATGAATGTGGTTGACGGTCTGCAACAGAAGCGATAGCAGTTCGTCTGCCACTCCACCTAAAGACACTTTCGGGCATCACTCTGTACTTTCCCGGCCCAGAATAATGGCCCTGCCAACAGCGAGCGGGAGCCGGTTGCGCTCCCGGTCATATCAGATCAGCGGCGATCGTACTCGCCAGGGCGGCCCATGTTGCCTGGACGGCCCGTATCACCGGGACGACCAGCAGGGGCAACCTGCTCCCGGTCTCGCTGTTCAAACGTGATGTGCTTTGCCGCTTCAGCCAGACGCTGTTCCAGGCTGACAATTTCATTCGGCCCAAGACGGCCGTCGGCCAAATAGCTGCGCTCCAGGTTGGCGATGGCCAGATGTTCGCGCAGAAGACCGACGGCTTCACGCGAGGTGAGCTTGCCGCTCTCCATGCCGTTCAGGATGCGCTGCAATTGCTGATCTTGACGTTGGTCCAATTGCGCTTGGCGTTGCTTCATGGTGGCGATGATTTGCGCCTGCTGGTAAGCCGGATTGGCCGCCCAGGGATTGGCATTCGGCGCGGCCCCGTACCAGGGATTGGTGGTCGGCGCTCCGCCGTAATAGCCGTAGCCGTTATCGGCCTGGCTGGTACCCACGGTCAGGGTCAGGCTTGTCAAGCCGAGCAGGGACAGGGTCTTGAGAGTAGTTGCAATCTTCATGGTGCTGCTCCTTTTTTTAAATTGCTGGCCCCGAACCATTCGACGCCAGACACTCAATACGATAATGATGAGATGCACCGCTGGTGTGTCAATTACGTGTGCATGTGTAAGCAGATGTAACCGCTTTCCAGAATGCCGAGCGCCCGGTCTTCGGGCAAGTCGGTCTCGGATCAGGTCACTCAGGCTCCGGCTACCCGCTTGCCGCGCCGCTCCCAAGCTTGCCACTGTACACCACCCGGTCACGAATAGAGTCGCGAAGGTCCGTAGCGCGATAACGAGCCAATCTCACATTACCTTCCAGCCGAGAGCCATCGCTGCGGAGCGGCGCTTCAGCGACGAGCCGATGACTTCCCCAAATGGAGTGATCCCTGCCCCCCATTCAACTCTGCCTCGCCCATCCCGCCGTGCCACTCTGGATGAATTCGATCTTGTACCCGTCCGGATCCTGCACGAATGCAATTACGGTAGAACCATGCTTCATCGGCCCGGCTTCGCGTGTGACGGTTCCGCCATTGACCTTGACCGATTCACAAGCCTTGTAGGCATCGTCCACCTCAATGGCGATATGGCCGTAGGCGTTGCCCAGGTCGTATTTGTCCGTGTCCCAGTTGTAAGTGAGTTCAAGCACGGCGGCTTTGTCTTCAGTGTCAAAGCCCACGAAGGCCAGCGTGAATTTTCCATCGGGATAATCCTTCTTCCGCAACAACTTCATGCCCAGGACGCGCGTGTAGAAATCTATCGATCTGTCGAGATTGCCGACGCGCAACATTGTATGCAGTATTTTCATCGTTCCTCCTAGACCAGCATCAATCTGTTGCCATTCTTCCTGAGCCACTCCCTCCCGCTGTCTGCTCCCGTATACAAGGCATCCACCTGACGCCAGAATCGCGCCGAATGGTCGAGGTGGACAAGATGGGCGACTTCATGGGCCGCGACATAATCGATCACCTCAAGCGGCGCCTGGATCAAGCGCCAGTTCAGCCGGATGCGGCCATCCGGATGGCAAATGCCCCACTGGGAGCGGGCATTGGACAGGGCAAAGGCGGGCCGCCGGCCCAGGCATCGGGCAAACTGCCGCACACGCCTGGCCAACAGGCGCTGCGCCCGATGGCGCAGCCATTCCTTGACCAGGTCAGCCACTTCTTCGGAGTGGGTGCAGGACACCCACAGCACCCGGCCCACCCGGCGCACATCGGTAAACAGGCAGGGAACGACGCGCAGTTTCAACCTCACGCCCAGATAGGACAGAGCTGCGCCGTCCTTCCACGCGAATTCCGGCTGATGGCTTGATTGCGTCTCTTTGAGGGTACGGATCAGCCAAGCCTCGCGCTCGCGGATGAATTCATCGATTTCCGTCCGCGGCACCCACCAGGGTACGTTGACCCGCACGCCCGCTTGGTTCACGCTAAGCGCCAAGGACTTGCGCCGGCTGCGGGTCAGAACATAGGGCACGCTCAGGCCGCCGAGCGCAAGAGTCCCCTGTTCAGTGCGCTTTCGTGGCATGGGGCAGGCGGATCATTTCCGCTTCTATCCAATCGCGGACTTTTTGATTAAGTGCATCGGCCTTGAGTCCGGCAGATTCGATCACCGGGCCGATGCTGAGGGTAATGGTTCCGGGACGCTTGAAGAACGCATTCTTGGACCAGACCTCCCCGGCATTGTGCGCCACCGGCAACACGGGGGTTTGGGTATGGGTGGCCAGCCAGGCCCCGCCAATGCCGTAACGGCCGATTTCGCCGGGTTTGATCCGGGTGCCCTCGGGAAAGATGAGTATCCAAAAGCCTTGCGCCAGCCGTTCCCTGCCTTGGGCCACGATCTGCCTGAGGGCCTCTTTGCCTGCATTGCGGTTGATGGCGATCGGCGACAGCATGCGCATGCCCCACCCAAAAAAGGGAATGTAGAGCAGTTCGCGCTTGAGGACGATCACCTGGGGGGGCAGCAATATCGGCAGGGCAATTGTCTCCCATGCCGATTGGTGTTTGGCCATCACTACCACCGGGGTATGCGGCAAATTTTCCAGTCCCTTCATCTCATAACGGATGCCGCAGATGACTCTGGCCAGCCACACAATCAGCCGGTTCCATTGGCTGATGATGCGGTAGCGGGTAAGGGGTCCGAATGGAAAGGTCAGCAGAGAAAGGATCCCGAACACGATGGTCAACAAGCCCTGGAACAATGCAAACAGCGTAGAACGCAGAATGATCATTCGCCCTTGTCTGTTGTCTTAAGCAAGGCCTCGACTGCCTGAGCTAGATCGTCGAAGATTTCGGTGCCCTTGGGAAAGGCTCCTGCTGCGTGGGTTCTTCTGCCTTTGCCGGTCAGCACCAGTGTGGGCGCCGCACCCACTTGTTCCGCAGCCTGCAAATCCCGCAGCGAGTCGCCGATGGCCGGCACGCCGGTCAGATCTACATGGAACCGCTCGGCAATCTGGCGGAACAGACCGGCCTTGGGTTTGCGGCAATCGCAACCAGACTCGGCCGGATGCGGGCACAGAAAAACCGCGTCGATCTGGCCGCCGGCGCCCATCACGGCCTTGTGCATCTTGGCGTTAATGGCATTGAGGGTTGCCATGTTGAACAGCCCGCGCCCCACGCCGGACTGGTTGCTGGCCACCACCACCCGATAACCCTCGTGATTGAGGCGCGCGATCGCCTCCAGGCTGCCCGGTATGGGCTTCCATTCCTCCGGACTTCTGATGAATTTGTCCGAATCGAAATTGATGACGCCGTCGCGGTCAAGAATAACGAGCTTCATGAATAAATAAGTATAGGCCCTGGCGCACATTCGGGAAATATTGGAATATCTTGCCATGCCCCAACCGCGCTTCCACCCGAAACTGATTCTGGCCGCCAAACTGGCTGCGGCCTGCAGCCTGTGTCTGGGGGTCGTGCTGCTGGTGATCTGGCTGACCGGATACTAGGCCAGCCGGCAGATCAAGCGGCAAGTTTGGAGAGATCGGCCACGCGATTCATGGTCTGGTGCAACTCATTCAATAGCGCCAGGCGGTTGTTCCGAAGTGCCGTGTCGTCACTGTTCACCATGACTCTGTCGAAGAACGCATCAACCGGCGCCTTCAATGCTGCCAAAGCTTGCAGCGAAGCAGTGTAATCGCCTGCCTCAAACGCCGCATCGGCCCTGGGCTTGATTTGTGCAAGGGCATCATTGAGTGCCATCTCGGCAGTTTCCTTGAACAAGCCAGTGTCGATCTCAGTTGGGACACCTTCCTCCAATTTCTTTAGGATATTGCCCACGCGCTTGTTGGCTGCGGCCAGATTTCCTGCTTCCGGCAGTGACGCGAACGCGCGCACAGCCAGAAGCTGCCGGGGAACGATATCAATGCGTGTCGGGCGCATGCACAGTACCGCATCGACCTCATTGGCGGTGTAGGCCTGCTCGCGCAGCAAACCACCCAGCCGTTCAAACATGAAGGTTTCGAGGTCGGTATGAGCATCGCCCAGCAGCCCCCGAGGGAACGCAGCAAACGCCGAATTCACCATATCAAAGAGCCGCAAGGGCAGCGATTTCTCGATCAACATGCGCAATATGCCCAGAGCATGCCGGCGCAGCGCAAATGGATCCCGGTCGCCGGTGGGAACCTGTTCAATGCCAAACATGCCGGCCAGAGTTTCCAGCTTGTCCGCCAGTGCCACCACCACGCCAACCTGATTGCGCGGCAGTTCGTCACCGGCGAAGCGGGGTTTGTAATGATCCTCGATGGCGAAGGCGATCTCGTCGCCCAGTCCGTCATGCTGCGCATAATAGCGTCCCATAATGCCTTGCAACTCGGGAAATTCGCCCACCATATCGGTAAGCAAATCAGCCTTGGCCAACAGTGCGGCACGGTCGGCCAACATCGCCAGTTTTTCTCCGCCGAGTTTCTCGCCAATAGCCCGGGCAATCGCCATGACGCGCTCCACTCGCTCGCCCTGAGTGCCGAGTTTGTTGTGATACACCACTCTTGCCAGTCCCGGCACGCGCGATTCCAGCGGTTTTTTGCGGTCCTGATCGAAGAAGAATTTGGCATCAGCCAGCCGCGGCTGCACCACGCGCTCGTTGCCGCCAATCACGGCAGAGCTGTCGGTGGGTGAAATGTTGGAAACGATCAGGAACTTGTTGGTGAGCTTGCCGTCGCTACCCAACAGGGGAAAGTATTTCTGGTTGGCCTTCATGGTTAGGATCAGACATTCCTGCGGCACTTCAAGGAACGCCTCCTCGAACTGACCGATCAACACATTGGGGCGCTCAACCAGCGCCGTCACTTCATCGAGCAAGGCTTCGTCATCAATTTCTTTGAGATTCTTACCGGCCTTCGCTGCAGCCTCCTTCACTTTGCGTTTAATCTCGTCGCGTCGCTTGGCGAAGCTCGCAATCACCGCGCCTTCCTTTTCCAACTGCGCAACGTAACTGTCGGCAGTCCTGAGTACGATGGGATCAGCGCTCGACTCGAAGCGATGGCCATGGGTCTTGTTGCCCGCATTCAAGCCGAGTACAGACACCGGCACAACTTCCGCGCCATGCAGTGCGATGAGCCCATGCGCGGGACGCACGAAGTTCACCGTGGTCCAGCCGTCGGCGAGTTGATACGTCATGGTCTTGGGGATCGGCAGTGCTGCAAGCGCTGCTTCGAGAGCTTTTTGCAATCCGTCTGCCAGCGTTGCGCCTTTCGCCACGCTGTCAAAGAACAGGAACTCGACCTTGCCGACTGACTCGCGGCGCAGTTTTGCCACAGCACTTGCGTCAGTTCCAAGTGCAGCCAGCTTCTTCATCAGCTCAGGAGTTGCATTGCCGTTCGCGTCGAGACCGACGCTGACCGGCATCAACTTACTTGCATGATGCATTTCAGGAGCATTAGTGCGAACTCCTCGTATCAAAGTTGCCAGCCTGCGAGGAGAAACAAAGGGTTCAGAAGGTCGCAAATCTGGCTCGCTTTCATTGGGCGAGATCGTCGCATTGAGGTCTATCAGCCACTGGCTATTCAAGGAGGCATAGAGGTTGACTGAGAATGCCGCGCCTAGCTTCTTCAATGCCTTGGGCGGCAGTTCCTCGACCAGCAATTCGACCAATAGATTTGCCGTCTTGACCGAATCAGTACCCATGCTCAGGCCGCCTCTTCTTTAGCCAGTTGTGCCAACACTTCCTTCGCCCATGCCTTGGGCGCCATGGGAAAACCAAGTCGGGCGCGGCTGTCGAGATAACTTTTCGCCACGCTTCTGGCGAGATTGCGGATGCGGCCGATGTAGGCGGCACGCTCGGTGACGGAAATCGCGCCGCGCGCATCCAGCAAGTTAAAGGTGTGGGCGGCTTTCAGCACCTGCTCATAGGCGGGTAGCGCAAGTTTCTGCTCCATCAGATGCTGCGCATGTCTTTCGTGCGCACCAAAAGCAGTCAACAAGAACTCGACATCGCTGTGCTCAAAATTGTAGGCCGACTGCTCGACTTCATTCTGGTGATAGACATCACGGTAAGTGAGCCCCTCCGCCCATGTCAGGTCGAACACGCTTTCCACCCCCTGCAGGTACATGGCCAGACGCTCAATGCCGTAGGTGATTTCGCCGGTAATGGGTTTGCAGTCGATGCCGCCAACCTGCTGGAAATAGGTGAACTGGGTGACCTCCATGCCGTTCAGCCAGACTTCCCAGCCTAGCCCCCAGGCACCGAGGGTGGGGTTTTCCCAGTCGTCCTCGACAAAGCGCACGTCGTTCTTCCTGAGATCCAAACCGAGGGCTTCGAGCGAGCCGAGATACAGCTCAAGGATATCGGCGGGCGCGGGCTTCAACACCACCTGGAATTGGTAGTAGTGCTGCAGGCGGTTGGGATTCTCCCCGTAGCGGCCGTCCTTGGGCCGGCGCGAAGGCTGTACGTAGGCGGCCTTCCAGGGTTCCGGCCCCAGAGCGCGCAGGAAGGTGGCGGTGTGGCTGGTGCCCGCGCCGACCTCCATGTCATAGGGTTGCAACAGGGCGCAACCCTGTTTGGCCCAGTAGCTTTGCAGGGCCAAGATGATGTCCTGGAAACTTCGCATAGGGGGTGCGGCTGGCTAAAAGCGCCCATTCTAACCCGGCGCAGGCATATGCCCTGTCCTTCCCCATTCATGCGATCAGCGCAGTGCGTTATTGGATCCTGCCAACCGCCTTTCGTGCTCCGAAGATGGCGTTGCCAACGCGGACCATCGTCGCGCCCTCCGCGATGGCCCACGGGAAGTCGCCGCTCATGCCCATCGAAAGTTCACTGAATTCGGGCAGATCCATGCGCTCGCGCAAAGCGTCGCGCAATTCGCGCAACTGAGCAAAGGCGCGTCGCGTCTGTGCTTCCCCTGCATTCAGACGACCAATGGTCATCAACCCGCGCAAGCTCAGTCCGGCGAAATTCGCCTCAAGAATCATTTCGACCAATGGGACAAGATCGGCCGGCGCGATGCCGTGCTTGTTGGGATCCTCTTCAACGTTGATCTGGATCAGCGCGTTGCATGTGATGCCCGCGATTTGCGCCGCATCGTTCAGCCGGCGGGCGAGCTCGAGCCTGTCGACCGAATGGATCCACTGAAATGCTGCGGGAACACTGCGCGCCTTGTTGGATTGAAGATGCCCGATAAGGTGCCATTCGAGGGGAGGAACTGTCGCCGACAAGACATGCAGCGAGGTCTGCTTGTCGAGCGCTTCCCGTACCCGATTCTCGCCGAATACGATCTGGCCCGTGTGGACGGCCGCCATCACCGCTTCGGCTGGATGCGCCTTGGAGACTGCGATCAGGCGAACCTCGCGACGGTCTCTGCCGGCGCGGCGCGCAGCCTCGTCGATTTGCTCGTGTATCGCTGCCAGCCGACTGGCCATATCGTGCATCGGGTAAGCCTTATGCTCGGATAGTTCAAGCTGCATTTACGACTCGCTTAAGCAAGATCGCCGATTTTCGGCGCGGGTTTCCATTCTGTTCCCGTGCGCCCAGATTGTCGTGGAATTCTCAAGCCGGACTGACGACACCCGGATCGCAGGTTGAAACCAAGAAAACGACGGACCCATTCCTGATCTTCTTATGGCTTGAAGGCAACTTTCCTTCGGTGCGTCAACATTTCTTCATAACCGGCCGATGGGTGTCGGAAACTCATATTTATTGCCCGTGGGGAGTTGGCCGATTTTCCAGACGACAACAACATTTACCTTTCCAATCAACAGCCTACAAATGGGCTGCGAGTCCGAAGAAAGTCGGCATTGAGTTTGCATTAGTTTGGACAAGGGCGATGCCCGTTTAAAGAAAGGAAGCAATCATGAAAGTACGTTTTGGCAAGAACCTGTTTATGATGGAACTGTCCTCCCAGCCGTTTGCCTGGTTCCAGGGAGAGACCGAGCGCATGCGCCTGTTCAGTCTGTCCTTGCTGTTCGTCCAGTTTTCCCTGTTTGGCCGTCGACTCTGTGCCTACTGAAAACGTGAACTTTTGTCTGGGTCGCAGTTTGATGCTGCGATTGGGCTTCAGCCGTCTGGCCTTGGGTTATTTCCTGGGCCGAACCGCGCGCCTGTCCATGTACTCCCTGTCAGTCCTCTTTGTGGAACTGCGTTTGACCCGTTACCTGGATCAACATAGGCAACACATCTAGCGCGTTGCTTGAATTTCCAGTTCGGCCTCCAGGCCGCCTTGCGGCCGGTTGCGCAAGCGGATTCTCCAGCCATTGGCTTCCGCCAGTTGTTTCACAATTGCCAGCCCCAAACCTGTTCCTCCGGTGGTTTTGGCACGGGAGACATCGAGGCGATAAAACGGACGAAACACCTTGTCCAACTCTTCCTCCGGAATCCCTGGCCCATTATCCAGCACCCGAATACGCACCCAATTCTTATCCCTCACAAGCCTCAAGCCAATCTCGCCGCCGCCATAGCGCCGCGCGTTTTCCAGCAGATTGGACAGGATGCGGGCCAGGGCCTGCCGGCCGATTCGGATGGTACAGGCTTGGGCCTCGACCCGCACGCCCCCGGTTCGGGACGCGATCTCTCGAAGGGCCTGGTCCAACTCCACCTCCTCGGGTTCTTCGACCTTGAAGCTGCGGGCCAGGTCTAGATAGCCGCTGATAAGCGTATTCATTTCCTCCAAGTCCTGTCCGATCCCTTCTATCCGCTTGGAGTCCGGCCGCTCCTGCAACAATTCCAGCGCCAGCCGGGCCCGGGTAAGCGGCGTGCGCAGATCGTGCGAGACGCCCGCCAGCAAGGTGGTGCGGTTTTCCAGCAAGGCCTGAACTTCCCGGCTCATGCGGTTAAACCTTCGGGCCAATTCCGCCAGTTCCTGCGGACCGCCTTCCGGCAGGGGCGCAGGGAAATGGCCCGCGCCCACCTGTTCGGCGGCCCGGGCGGCCCGAGCCAAAGGAACGGTGATACGCCGCACCAGCACCAGCGCAGTTAGCAGCACCAGGAACGCACCCAGGGATAGCAGCGTCACCGCCGCCAACGGCGGGCGCACGGCATAACGGTTAGGAAAAAAGCCGGCCCTCAGCTCCCTGCCACCCACTGGGATGGCAACCCAGACTGACGCGTCCTGGCGACGGCCCGAGAGGGACAGTGCATGCCCCAATCGCTTCGAAAGGGCCTGGACAACTTGTCTCTTGAAGGCAAAATGAGGTGCCGGAACAGGATCGGCTAGAGGCTGCGCTGTCAGCCGCAACCCGTGCCTGTAGGCCAGTTCTTCCTCGAAGGCCGGACGGGTGATTGGCGGCAGTTCAACCCAAGTCTGGGCGGACAATATCACCAGACCCGCCAGATCGTCCGCCGAGCGCTGGGCCACCGGCAGCACCAGGGTGCGATAGACCACCCAATATGCCGCCGCCTGGAACAGCACGAAGGCCAGAGCCAGAATCAGGGCGGTCCGGGAATACAGCGAAGCAGGCTTTAGCCTCATACTTTTCCGGCTGGGGCAAACAAATAGCCCTGTCCCCAAACCGTCTTGATGTAACGCGGATTGGTCGCATCCGCTTCGATCTTCTTGCGTAATCGGTTGACCCGCACGTCGACGCTGCGATCAAACGGATCGCGTTCAAAGCCGCGCAGTTGATCCATCAGCCAGTCGCGCGAAAGCGCACGGTTGGGGTGCTGCACGAAGATCTCCAGCAGGCTGAATTCGCCGCTGGTCAGCACTACTTCTTCGTCCTCGCGGTTCAAACTGCGGGCGTCGAGGTTGAAGGTGAAGGGACCAAAGCGCACGATGCGTACATTTCCTTCGTTTGCAAGCGCAGTGCCCCGGCGCAGCACCGCCTTTATGCGGGCCAGCAATTCACGCGGATTGAAGGGCTTGGGCAGATAGTCATCCGCCCCCACTTCGAGACCAATGATCCGGTCGATGTCCTCGCCCCTGGCGGATAGCATGATGATGGGCAGAGCCCCGACTCCGGCCTTGAGTCGCCGGGCAATGGAAAGCCCATCCTCGCCGGGCATCATCAGGTCCAGAACGACGAGGCTTGGAACCCGCTCCGCCAGCAGAGTATCGAGCGCCTCGGCGCCATCGGCCTGTTCCACCTCATAGCCCTGACTGTCCAGATATTCCGTCAACAGGTCGCGGATGCCCGGGTCGTCATCCACCACGTAAATCAGTTCTTTGCTCATGCCCAAACTATAAAGCCTCGCCCGCCGGGAAACAAAGAGGTTACATGTTGTTACAAAATACCCCTCGCGGGAAACCGCATGGTTACTTTCCTCGCCCAAACTGCAAATCGTGGAAGGCAGATACCTCTACCCCATGGGAGCAAGAAATGAGACTGAAGCTGAATGTGTTGTTGTTGAGCATCTGCGGGCTGAGCGCTTTCCTGCCTGTCCAGGTCCATGCATTTGATGGCGGATTTCTGGCTTACCGGGAATCTGCGCGACAGGATAGGTGGGATGCCCGACAGGCTCGCAGGGAAAGGCGCCCTGAGCGGCAGGTGCAGCCGGCTGAACCAGTCAGGCAGGACAGAAGAGGGGCCGATCGAGGTTACGGCTATGGCTATGAGCGTCGCCATCGAGATGAGTACGATTCGCGCGACCGCCGTTGATCAGACCGTGCATTTACATATAGGAGAATAAGCATGAAATTCAGACCGATTGTTATCGCGCTGACAACCGCGATGGGACTTGGCGCCGCCAGTGCCCAGGCTGACTACCGTCCCGGCTTTCCGGATAAGGCGCGAGTCCTCTCATCAACCCCGGTGTATGACCGAATCAACGAGCCGCGCCAGCAGTGCTGGACCGAAACCACCGGCTATGACGAAGAGGTCTACCGCAGCCGCAACGACAACGGCGGTGCGATACTCGGCGCGATCACCGGCGGCCTGTTGGGCTCCACGGTGGGCAGAGGTGCAGGCAGGGTAGCCGGTGCTGCGATCGGTGCTGCCACGGGCGCGATGATCGGTGACCGCATCGACGGCGATGAACATTACTATCGCCGCGCCCATCCGCGCCAGGTGGAACACTGCCAGATGTCTGACAATTTCCGTGACGTCGTGGTGGGCTATGACGTGGTCTACAGCTACCACGGCCTGCAGTACAGCACGCGCATGGCCAATGACCCAGGCCGCTGGATGGACGTGAACGTTGAGGTTTCCCCGAGCCGTCAAACTCGATACTTTCGCGACCCTAACTATGAAGATTGACATGAGGGACTAGATCGTGTTGAAGAAGCCACTTTTGTTACTGATGTTGGGTAGCGCCTTCAGCGCACCTAGCTGGGCGGATTGGGATCACGACCGTGGTTATGGACGCTTCATCCGCGTGGAACCTGCAATTTCCTTTGGGTTCCAGGATGGCCGCAACCACTTTCAGATCCTGTATGACTCAGGCGGCGAACGCTACTGGACCTATGTTGATTACTACCCCGCCCCATGGATCGCGGTTCCCGCGCCCCGCTATGTCTATCCATACCACTGGTACAACCACTATTACCAACCCTATCGTTGGGATGGGGGTGGCCACAGGCACGATGGCTGGGATTGCGATCATCGGGATCATGGAGACTGGGGCGGCAATCGCCAGGGTAGATAGTTTGACCGCCACCAGCCGGCATTAGGTATTCTGCCCCTGCCACCCAAACCAGGTAATCAGAGCGGGGACGCGACGCCGGCAGGTTTTGTGGGTCGCCCGAATAGGGGCAACCTGTCACACCGCCAATGCCAACGTCTCAGGCGCCTGAATTACAGACTCCCTCCGTTAGCCATGCAGGCCTCTCGGCCGCGTCCTGTCCACGCCGATCTTGCTGCGTGACAGGTTAACCGCGCTGTTGCCACGCCGATACGGCTGCCACGCGTGCCTGAAAGACCGCTTCCCTGATCCTCCCGGGGTCTGTGCTTCGCGCAACCACACCTACGTCTATCCTGCGGGCGGCGTGTAAGGCCTGTTTCAGATAGTCCACTTCGGGAAAATCGCGGTCCTCGTACCCGGTGCGACCGCGAAAATCACATTCACAGGCTTGCAAAAACTCCTCGAAGCGCTCCGGGCGTCGAAATGCGTCAACGCGTTCCAGGAGTTCGACTACCGTGGACGGACGAAGCTCGCCGGCCCGGTGCACCTTGCCATGTTCGCGCGCGACAATTATGGCAAGATCTCGGCAATCGGCCGGCACGCGGATGCGTTCGCACAGGCTGCGCACCAAGGTCGCGCTCCTGGCTTCATGTCCGTGGTGGGTGGGCCATTCAGCGGCAGGCGTCGCACCTTTCCCCAGATCGTGCACCAGGGCGGCGAAGCGCACTGCCAGGCTGTATCCCTGTCGGGCCGCCCAGTCCACCACCAGCATGATGTGAATACCTGTGTCGACTTCGGGGTGGAATTCCGCGCGCTGGGGCACGCCAAACAGCCGGTCCACTTCGGGCAGAATCCTTTCCAGCGCGCCGCAGTCCCGCAGCACCTGCAACATGCGTGACGGTCGCTTCTCCATCAGTCCGCGCGACAGTTCCTGCCACACGCGCTCTGCAACAAGATAATCCACTTCGCCGTCGGCCACCATCTGCCGCATCAGCGCCATCGTCTCCGGTGCGACGGCAAACGACTCAAACCGCGCGGCAAAACGCGCCACGCGCAGAACCCGAACCGGGTCTTCGGCAAACGCCGCGCTGACGTGGCGAAAGATGCCGGCCTGCAGATCGGCCTGGCCACCATAAGGGTCCACCAGCGTGCCATTCGCGTCCCGTGCCAAGGCGTTGATGGTCAGGTCACGGCGGCGCAGATCCTCCTCCAGGGTAACATCCGGGCCGGCATGGAAGATGAAGCCCTTGTAGCCGCGCCCCGATTTTCGCTCGGTTCGCGCAAGCGCATACTCCTGGTGGGTTTGGGGATGGAGAAAGACCGGGAACTCCTTGCCCACCGGCCTGAAGCCAAGGGCAGTCATTCTTTCCGGGCTTGCCCCCACCACGACGTAGTCGCGGTCCCGCACCGGAAGCCCCAGCAGTTCGTCCCGAACGGCACCGCCCACCTGGAAGACCACTAGCCCGGACTGGTTCACAGTGTGTGCGAGCTCATCCAGCAAAACGCCTGCAGGACCTGATCCTTAATGTCGTCGCGCATGTCCACGGAACGCGTCATAGCGCGCGCGCGGACTTTGCCGATTGAGATAGGTCGGAGCCACCGCTTCAAGCGCCGTGCAAGTGAATGGAAATGGCCATTGCCCCTGGCAGACATTGTCCTGCCGCATGGCATAGTAGTTGTCCCGGGTCATCAGTTTGGCCCCTGGTTTGAATTCCATGGCCCAGGCCTGCAGATAGGACAGGCCGTCGTTCAAGGCAATGATGCGCGTGCGTCGCCCCTGCAGATGGGCGACGTATTCAACGATTTCCCGCAGGAAATAGGACTTGGGTCCGCAAAGCTCGTAAGTTCTTCCAATACTGCTTCTGTCTTCCACACAATCGGCAAATGCACGCGCCACATCCTCCACCCACACAGGCTGAAAGCGTGTATTCGCGTTGGCCAGAGGAATGACCGGAAACCAGCGGGTCAATCGGGCAAACAAACTGATGAAACTGTCATCGCGGCCAAAAATGACGGAGGGACGAAATATGGTAGCGTCGAGGCCCGCCGGGCTCCGCATGCCCGCGTCCCGCACGATGGCTTCACCTGCCCCCTTCGAGCGTTGATAGGCGGAGGGGGAGTCCACATTGGCGCCCAGCGCGCTCATGTGCAGCAATCTGCGAACACCGGATTCGGTGCAGGCCTGGACAATCTTTCTCGGCAGTTCGACATGACATTGCTGAAAGTCCCTGCGCCGCTCAACTGCGGCGTTGCCCCTGCCCTGCGGCTCTTCATGCAGGATGCCCACCAGGTTGATGACTGCATCCACACCCTGGAGCCGCCGAGAGAGTTCCCTTTCGTCATGGATGTCCGCCTCCACCACATCAACCGTAGGCAGCAGGATCAACTCCTTGGAGCGTTCGCGTTTTCGGCTCAGCACGGTCACCTGCTTGCCTCTTGCCGCCAGCCGGCTCACCACGGCGCGGCCGACAAAGCCAGATCCCCCCAGTACACAGATCGTTTGTATGTTCATACGCTGCCAATTCGAATCCTGAAATAGAAAATTCTAACCCCTTGCTGCCTTATCGTGCAGGTCAGGACTCTTGTCTTCCGGAGTTATGGCAAGCGGAACCGCCCCCGCAAGCGCTGGAATCACTCCCAGCCGGTCCTTCAGCAGGGAAGAGGGCTTGCCGAAGCGGACTGCATAGAACATGGCATTGCTCATGACCTTCTTCACGTACTCCCGGGTTTCGTTAAACGGAATGGTTTCAATATAGATTGATCCCTCCATGGCCCTTTCGTCACGCCAGCGCTGTGCCCGTCGCGGCCCTGCGTTATATGCAGCAGTGACCAACACCGCTTGGTTGTCCAAGGCATCCATCAGCGCACGCAGATAATAGGCGCCGAACTTGATGTTGGTATCGGCATTGTGGGCATCGTGCGCCTTGAAATGGTGAAACCCGAGCTTGCGGGCAATCCAGCGCGCGGTATCCGGCATCAGTTGCATCAGACCCATGGCCCCGGTCCCTGATCTGGCGTCCACAGAAAAACGGCTTTCCTGGCGAATCACGCCGTAGATCCAGGCCTCGTCCAGTCGATATTCCCGCGCATAGGCAGAGGCCTGCTCGCGAAACGGAGTCAAGAAACGCAAGTCGAAATTGTGTTGCTCACGGGTTTTCTCCGCGGTACTGATCGCGCGGTCAAACCACTCATGCTGCCGGGCCAGTTCGGCCGCCGCCAGAAGCTGACGGTCATCATCCTTGCGTATCGCCCAATTCCATTCCTCTGTGGCTTCGGCCCGCAGCCCGAGATGGTAAAGCGCCAGCGCCCGGACAATGGCCGGGTCTTTGCCCAGGCTCTTTATTTCTTCTCCAGAAACCCTGATATCGGCCACGGGATTGCCCGCTGTTGGTCCCAGTTCTTCCGCCGCAAGCTGGCCATAATAATTAAATTCACCAGACAGGGGTCCCAGCAGCGCATCTGCGGCGAAGGTCCGGCCAAGATTTTTGAGCGCGCGGGCCTTCCAGTATCGCCAAACCGCTTGATTTTGCGTCTCATCGCCCATGCTGCTGATCACCTCGAATACTTGGCGCCACTGAGCGGCCCGCAGTGCCGCCCTCGCCCACCACTCGCGCTGGGGATCAGAAAGGGCCAGGGTGCCGGCCCGTTGAAACCAGATCAGGGCCTTGGGATGGTGCAACATCGCGCCGCGAAACCCCACCAAGCCCCAGGCTGTATGCCCATCCAATTCGGGCAAATGTGTGACCAACCCTTCTAGCAGATTTGCCGCCCGGTCCGGATCAATCCTGGCCAGCAGGCCCAGCGCATACAGCATGACTTCGCGGTCGGCCCGACGCGTCAGATCCAGTTTACCGCTTCCAAGCAACGCGTCTGGGTCCCGGCTGGCTGTATCAATTAGAACTGGGTCAGGTCTCATTTCGGACGGCAAGGCAGTGGCCACGGATTTCGCCACACCGGGATTGCCCGCCAGCAAGCTTAGTCGCAGGCGCCGCCAGACATCCTCCTGCCTGAGGTAGCCGAGAGATATAAGTTGGGAAAACAATGGGGTGCAAGCGGCAGGCAAATCACTGCCCGTGAACCACAAGCTGACCGCCTCACGTAAATGGGCCTTGCTCCCTGCGGCCAGCTCGGCACGCTGGGCATAGCACTTATGGGTCATATCCGGGCTGGCCAGTCGGGCATATTCCGGCAGGTAGGCTGGCCACAGTTCGCGGCGCCCCAAATCCTTCAGCCAGTCTGCACGGAGTTTTTCGGCCAGCCAGGTATCGGGCTGGCTGGCCAGAAAGTCAGCCACGGCGGCATCGCCTGCGCTTCTGATATCCCGGCTGATACTCCAGTATTGGAGATAGGGATAGAGCACGTAGCTCTTGTCGACCCGCTCCGCCTGGCGTTCGAACCCCCTTGCATCTTGGGCGTAAAACGCCTGCCTGGCACGCAGAAACGCATCATCGTTACCCGCAATTGTCTGACTGCTTATTGCTGCTAGCGTGCTCGCCAAAATCCAAAGCAAGTAATTCCGGTTCATGACTTCAAAGCTTATCACGGCGCATCGTAACCCCTGTCCCCCATGACTCCCTGCGGAGTTGGTTCGATCGCGCCCTGTCTGGAGAGACTGCGCCTTACGGGCTTCCCTGATTTCGCCAGGAAAGTGCCTGCTGAACGCAGCGCAAGAATTCATCGTGATCGATTTTGGCAAGCCCTTGGCTGATCTTGCCATGGTGCGCAATGGTGAAATCCGGGGGCTGAAGAACGCGTACAGAAGACAGGGGAACGAACCTATCGGGCAACGGCTACCCCTGTTTGGTCAGCACCAGCTGATCTCTGCGCACGGCCGGGCCAACCCTCACTCGGCGCGGTACAGAGGCCGATTCGTCTTGCCGTATTGCGCCTTGGCCGATCTGGTCCGCAATGGCCGTGGATAGGCATTCGGTCCTTATGTTCACGGCCAAGCGGCTGGTGTCCGGCCCGTCTTGCCCGTCGGCATCAATTCCCGAGCCATCACGAAGAAATCAGTCTCTGGCGGATCCCCGCTATCCGTCCAGAAACAACTTGTAGGCCGGATTGCGGGATTCGTCCCAGTAGCGATAGCCAAGCTTTTCCAGGAACTTGCGAAAAGCCGGCTTTTCCTTTTCTGCCACCTGGATACCCACCAGCACCCGCCCGTAGTCCGTCCCGTGGTTGCGGTAATGAAACAGGCTGATATTCCAGCCCCGGCTCATGCTGTTGAGAAAATTCATCAGGGCGCCGGGCCGTTCCGGGAATTCGAACCGATAGACCAGCTCATTGATGGCGTGCGGAGCTCGCCCGCCGACCAGGTGACGGATATGCAATTTCGCCATTTCATTGTCGGTCAGGTCCTGGGCATCCAGGCCGTGCTGCTGCAACTGCGCGATCAGCTTGTCGGCCTCGTCGCGGCCGTGAATCTGCAGGCCGACAAACACATGGGCCGCTGCCGGATCTGCGTAGCGATAGTTGAATTCGGTAATGCTGCGCGCCCCCAGCAAAGAGCAGAAGGCGCGAAAACTGCCGGGCTTTTCCGGAATGGTCACCGCCAGAATTGCTTCGCGGCGCTCGCCCAGTTCAGCGCGTTCCGCAATATGGCGCAGGCGGTCAAAATTCATGTTGGCGCCACTGGCGATCGCCATCAGATTCTTGCCCTTGAGCCGATCGCCCCGCACGGCGGCCTTCAGGCCAGCGATTGAAAGTGCTCCGGCCGGTTCAAGAATGGAGCGAGTATCCTCGAACACATCCTTGATCGCCGCGCAGATGGCATCGTTGTCCACTCGGATGATTTCGTCCACGTACAGCTTGGCCAGACGAAAGGTCTCCAGTCCGACCTGCTTGACCGCCACGCCATCGGCAAAGATGCCCACGTTGGCGAGCTTTACCCGTTCATCGCGGCAAAGGGAACGGGCCATGGCATCGGCATCTTCCGGCTCCACCCCCACGACCCGGATTTCAGGACGCAAACGCTTGATGTATACGCCGATACCGGCGATCAGGCCACCGCCGCCCACCGGCACGTAGACAGAATGAATGGGGCCGCTGTGCTGCCTCAACATTTCCATGGCAATCGTGCCCTGGCCGGCAATCACGGCCGGATCGTCATACGGATGTACGAAGCTGGCATTGCGTTCGCGTGAGATCAAGCGCGCATGTTCATAGGCGTCCGAATAGGAATCCCCGTGCAGCACCACTTGGGCCCCGCGCGCCGCCACGGCGCTGATCTTGATCTGTGGTGTGGTCACAGGCATGACGATCGTTGCCATTACTCCAAGCTTTTGCGCCGCCAGTGCCACTCCCTGAGCATGGTTGCCGGCAGATGCCGCGACGACACCCCGCTTGAGCTGGGCGGGTGTCAGGCTGGCCATTTTGTTGTAGGCACCGCGCAGCTTGAACGAAAACACAGGCTGCAAATCCTCGCGCTTGAGCCAGACCTGGTTATCGAGCCGGCGCGACAGACTGCTCGCCAGTTCCAGGGGGGATTCAATTGCCACGTCATAGACGCGTGCGGTCAGTATGCGTTCGAGATAATCGTCAACAGGCATTGTCATGTTGTTATGGAAGTTTGAGAAAATCCGGGAATCCCGCTATCTTTGCAGGTTGACAGGAGAAAAGGCAAGCGAGATGACACAGGACGAAATGAAACAGGCGGTGGCCAGAGCTGCCGTTGAATACGTCAAGGGCGGCATCATCGGAGTGGGCACTGGCTCAACCGCCAACTATTTCATCGACGAACTAGCCAAGATCAAGGGGCGTATCGATGGCGCAGTGGCCAGTTCCGAAGCGACCGCCCAGCGCCTCAAGAATTACGGAATAGCGGTCTACGATTTGAATAGCGTGGATGGCATGGAGATTTATGTAGATGGCGCGGACGAAGTCACCGAGCACTTCCACATGATCAAGGGCGGCGGTGGCGCGCTAACCCGGGAAAAGATTGTTGCCGCGTGTGCCCGGCAGTTCATCTGCGTGGTGGATCAATCCAAGCTGGTTGGCGTACTGGGCAAATTTCCCCTGCCCTTGGAAGTCATTCCCATGGCCAGAGGTTACGTGGCGCGCGAACTGGTAAGACTGGGCGGCCAACCGAAATTGCGCGAGGGATACTCCACTGACAACGGGAACGCGATTCTGGATGTCTCAGGCCTGAGCATACTGGACCCGGTTGCCCTGGAGACGGCAATAAACCAGCTTGCCGGAGTGGTTGCCAATGGTCTGTTCGCGCGCCGCCCGGCCGATATTCTCTTGCTGGGGACGGCAACTGGCGTCAAGGCATCAATCCGGCACTGAGGATTCCGGGTCGGACTGTTCTTCCGCCAACGGCACTCGATAGCGCTCATTGGCCCACTGTCCCAAGTCAATCATTTTGCAGCGTTCGCTGCAAAACGGCCGGACGGGATTGTCCAAACTGTAGACCTGTAATCGGCCACAGCCCGGACAAGCCACTCTTGTTCTGGGCTGATTTGCTGGTTTCATAGGCTGCAAAAAGTCAGCTCGAAAGCGAGCGCATCGGCGCAAACCTTGGGATGGCCTGGCATGCAGCGCACAAAGCGGATGTTGAGCGCGTACTTGTTGGCGGAAATTTCCGGCACGCAGGGATAATCTTCCGCCAGTCCAACCCGTACCATCTGCGCGTGACGCCCGTCCATCATCAATTGAAACAGGCCTCCCTGGACTTTCTGCTGCCGGGGGTCGCTGCCCTCGCGCAGGAGTTTCAGCACAATGCCCGCCCCCGCCCGAACTGGCAGCATAGGCTCCAGCCACGATTGGAGATATTCGCGCCGCGCCGGAGCCGGTAGATGCAGCCAACGGTGATAGCTGGGCAGATCAAATTCGCACAGGCCACCGGGAATCACCGCCCGCTGCTTGATCGCCATCAGCCACTCATCTTCCTTGATATGATGGCCAACCTTGCCCGGAATGGCGTGTATGCCGGCATAAACCTGTTCGATTTCTGTCAGCACTGCTTTCAGCTTAGCGGCTGCCACCCCTGGATTTCCGGCGAGCGCCGCCAGCGTAGTACGCTGTCTTTCCAGTTCCTGCAACAGTTCCGACTTCAGGTCGGAGCGCGCAGCAACCTCGCAGATTTCAAACAGGGTCTGCAGCGCCGCATGATGATTTAACCCATGGCTGCGTGCCACATACCAGACCAGCTTGTCGAACAGATCTTCAAGCCTAAGCAATATGCGGATGCGTTCGTTTAAAGGATATTCGTAGCGAATCATGCTTATGGGCAGCACCAGTGATTCTCTTGCAAAAGACAGGGTTCAAAGCGCGTCCGAATGCTCGTGCCCTTGCGAGCGTGTTTACACACCCTTTTTACCGCGGCGGCGAGGCCGATTGTCCATGAATATCGCACCAAATCAAGGTTTCTTATTCGCAAGCGAAGAATACTTCTCATGCAAGGCCTGGATTTTCGTCCCTAATTCCGCGGAATCCCCGTCATTCACAATCACGTCATCTGCCCGCTCCAAGCGGGCCTGCCGATCAGCCTGGGCTGCCAAGATAAGCTCCACTTCTTCCCGGCTGAGCTCGCTGCGCGCCATCGTGCGGGCGATTTGCTGTGCCGGATTGCAGTCGACCACCAGCACCTGATCCAGAAGGTCAGTGTAGCCGCCCTTTTCCACCAACAGCGGGATCACTACCAGGGCATAGGGCACCGCCAGGGAATTCAGCTGCGTCTCCACCTCTTTTCGGATCAATGGGTGCAAAATGGCTTCCAGCCTGGCTCTTGAAGCCGCATCGCCAAAAACCGTGCGGCGCATCAGCGGGCGGTTGAGACCCCCATCGGGAGTGAGATAACCCGGGCCAAACTGGGTGCGGATAAGCGGCATGGCCTGCCCTCCACTGCAAGTCAGCTCGCGCGCCAATTGATCAGTATCAATAACCGGGACACCCAATTGCGCAAACAATTCCGCGACCGTCGATTTGCCAGACCCAATGCCTCCGGTCAGGCCGACAACCCGCATCAGAGTATAGCCAGATAGGCTCGCATCAGGCCGGCGCCAAAAAACAATGCAACCATGCCGCCGCCGGCTAGATAGGGGCCGAAGGGAATGGGAATACGGCGGTCATGGCGCACCAGGGCGATCATCAAGAGACCCGCCAGCGCACCTACTAGAGAAGACAGCAAAATGGTGACCGGCAACAGCTCCCAGCCCAGCCAGGCGCCGATGGCGGCCAATAGCTTGAAATCGCCGTATCCCATGCCTTCCTTGCCCGTAACCAGCTTGAATGCCCAGTAAACCAGCCAAAGGCTCAGGTAGCCTGCCATGGCGCCGATGACCGCGGACTGCAGCGTAGTGAAGGTGTCGAACAGGTTGAACAACAAACCCAGCCACAGCAGGGGCAGAGTCAGGGTGTCCGGCAGCAGAGTCGTATCCAGATCAATGAATGCCAGTACCACCAGCGCCCACAGCAAGATCAGACTGCCTGCCAGCATGAGATTGGGGCCATATTTCCAGGCAAGCGCGGCAGCCAGCAGAGCGGCCAGCAGTTCCACCGTCGGGTACCGCAGTCCGATGGCCGCTCCACAATCCCGACAACGGCCTCGCAACGCAAGCCAACTTATGACGGGGATATTTTCCAGCGCCGAGATGGGGTGGCCACAATTGGGGCAGGCCGAACGAGGCATCCATAGGTTGTAGACTGCCGGCGCCGCAACGACGTCGCCGCGCAGTTCGGCGCACTGGAGCTGCCAGTCGGATTCCAGCATCTTGGGCAGGCGGTATATCACGACATTTAGGAAGCTGCCAACCAGCAGGCCCAGAACAAGCATCAAACTGGTGAAGACCGCCGGCTCGGAACGCAGGAACTCGATCACCCTATCGCAGAACCCATCTTGAAGATTGGCAAATACATGGCGACCACCAGCCCGCCTATCAGCACGCCGAGCACAACCATGATCAAGGGTTCAATCAGGCTGGAAATGGCATCCACCGCGTCATCCACTTCCTGCTCATAAAAATCCGCCACTTTACTCAACATCGAATCCAGAGACCCGGATTCCTCACCGATCGCCGCCATCTGCAGCACCATGTTGGGGAATACCCCGGTGCTTTGCATGGCGGTAGTCAATGCGGTACCGGTAGCCACATCCCCCTTGATACGATAGGTGGCTTCTTCAAAGACATAATTTCCCGAGGCGCCTGCTACGGAATCCAGCGCATCCACCAGAGGAACGCCAGCGGCGAACATCGTGGATAGGGTCCGAGACCAGCGCGCGATAGTGGCTTTTTCGATTACCACCCCAAAAATGGGCAAGCGCAACAATAACCTGTCCATAAACGCTTGGACAGGCTTCGACCGCTGCCAAACCTTAAAGAAAGCCACCGTTCCACCTATCAGGATGCCGAAAATCGCCCACCACCATTTGACGAAGAAATCGGAGATCGCCATCACCAGCAAAGTGGGCGCTGGCAAATCCGCGCCAAAGCCAGTGAACAATTCCTTGAAAGCCGGAATGACAAAAATCATGATGACAGTGGTCACGACAATGGCTACCACGATCACCGCCGCAGGATAGAACAGGGCAGACTTGATCTTGCCCTTGAGCTTAACGATCTTTTCCTTATAGGTGGCCAGTCGATCGAGCACGCCATCCAGAATACCCGCCTGCTCACCCGCATTCACAAGATTGCAGAACAGGCTGTCGAAGTACTTGGGATGCTTGCTGAATGCCTGGTATAAGCTGCTGCCTTTTTCGATATCCGCTTTCACCTCGATCAGCAATTGCTGCACCGATCGGTTGGCATTACCCTTGCCAACGATGTCGAAGGCCTGCAGCAAGGGCACGCCAGCTTTCATCATGGTAGCCAGTTGCCGGGTAAACAGAGCAATGTCTTTCTCGGTAATCCTTTGTGCCCCGGCGAACAGCGTACTTTGCTTCCGCACCTTTGTGACGGTGATACCTTGGCGCCGCAGCTGGACGGTGACAAGCGCCTCGCCCCCGGCCAGCATTTGGCCCTTGAGCTTCTTGCCCTTCTTGTCCATTCCCTCCCACTGGAAGGTCGCGTCTTTGGCAACAGCAGTAGCCATGCTTTGTCCTCCTACATATTGGTTACGGCTTCAACTTCCTCCAGGGAAGTGATGCCTGCCTTGACCTTGAGCAGACCGGCCTGACGCAAATCCATCACGCCCTCGCGTCGTGCCTGGTCGGCAATATCGACCGAAGTGCCATTCTTCAGAATGATACGGGTCATCTCGTCAGTAATGGGCATTACCTGATAGACGCCGGTGCGGCCCTTGTAGCCGCTGTCCTGGCAAAGCTCACAGCCGACGGGGCCAAACGGCTGCCAGGTGCCGTCCAGGTCTGCCTCACTGAAACCTGCTGTGAGCAAGGCTTCCGGCGGGATATCTACCGGCCTCTTGCAGGAACAAAGCTTGCGCGCGAGGCGCTGTGCCGTAATGCAAATGACAGAAGAGGCGACGTTGAACGGCGCCACTCCCATGTTGAGCAGCCGCATGAGGGTGCTCGGCGCATCATTGGTATGCACGGTGGACAATACCATATGGCCAGTCTGGGCGGCCTTGATGGCGATATCCGCCGTTTCCAGATCGCGGATTTCGCCCACCATGATGATGTCCGGGTCCTGGCGCAGAAACGATTTGAGCGCAGTGGCGAAAGTCAGGCCGGCCTTATCGTTTACGTTCACCTGGTTGACGCCGGCAAGTTGAATTTCGGCCGGATCCTCGGCGGTGGATATATTTACGCCCGGATTGTTGAGGATGTTCAGGCAGGTATAGAGCGACACGGTCTTCCCAGAACCCGTTGGACCGGTTACCAGCACCATTCCGTAGGGGCGTTGCACTGCATTGAGCAGCAAATCCTTTTGCCAGGGCTCATAACCCAAGGCCTCGATGCCCAGCTGCGCACTGGTGGGGTCCAGAATCCGCATGACGATCTTCTCGCCATATAAGGTCGGCAGGGAAGACACCCGAAAATCAATGGTCCGATTCTTGGACAGCACCAACTTGACCCTGCCATCCTGCGGCACACGCTTTTCCGAGATATCCAGCTTGGAAATGACCTTGATGCGGGACGCGATCTTTTCCTTGATCGCCAGTGGCGGCTGAGCGATTTCATACAGGATCCCATCGCGCCGATAACGAATACGGTAAAACTTCTCATACGGCTCGAGGTGTATGTCCGATGCCCCGGTATTAATGGCATCCAGCATGATCTTCTGCAAATAACGCACCACTGGCGCATCGTCTATTTCAATTCCGCCGGTTTCCTGTGGGGCCGTCGTATCCTCGTCGCTGAACTCAAGATTGAGGTCTTCCGTATTCAACACTTCCATGGTGTTGTCCATGGCGGCCTCAACCTTGTCGATCCATTTCGCGAGCTTGTCATCCTCGACCACGACGGGCTCGATGGCCAACCCGGTCTGGAACTTGACGTCGTCAAGGGCCAGCAGGTTCGTCGGGTCGGATAACCCAACGAACAGCTTGTTTCCGCGCTGGAACAGGGCCGCAATCCGGCGCTTCTGCATCAGTTTCGGATCCAGCACACCTTGGGGCGTGGAATCCGGATCCAACGCGTTCAAATCGAGAAAGGGGTAATTGAAGGCATGGGCGGCAAACTCCGCCACTTGCAGACTCTTCAGCCGAGTGCTGCGCAGAAGTTCGGGAACAAAGCCATCACGGTTGTTCGCGGCCTGGGACACGACAATATCCACTTCGCGTTCAGTAAGCAGCCCCTTGGCAACCAGGGCACGCGCCAAGCCAGTCAGACGGGAAGATACGCCTACAGCAGCCATATTCTTTCTATCAGTACGGTTCACGACAATACTATAGCGGTCCTACGCCCCAAAAGTTAACCCTAGTCACGATTGGATTCATTATCCGCCGCAATCCGCGCCGCCGGGTATAGCTTGGCCACTTTCACCACCCGGCCCTGAGTCTGAACGATTTCGATGGGAATTTCCCCGATCTTGACGCTGACCCCCGCCTCCGGAATATCCTCCAGCCTTTCCAGAATAACGCCGTTCAGCGTGCGCGGTCCATCCAGAGGAAAATCGAGGCCAAGTTTGCGATTCAGGTTCCGCAGCAGAGCGGTCCCTTCCACCAGCCAGCCACCGTCTTCCGTGGCTCTGAGCCAGCCCAGTTGGCCAGGGGCCTGGGGGGCGAACTCGCCGATCAGTTCTTCCAGGATATCTTCCAGACTCAACAAGCCTTGCAGCTCGCCATACTCATCCACCACCAGCGCCAGCCGCTTCCGATTGTCCTGGAAATGCCTGAGCTGGGTGAACAAGGGCGTGCCGCTAGGCACAAAGTAGGCTTCCAACACGATCGCGCGCAAGGATGCCGCCGTCACCTCCCCTGCCAGGATGGGACGGAGTGCCCGCCTGACATGGAGTATGCCCACGACGTTATCCGGTGAGCCGTCATAAACCGGCACTCGGGTGTGATGGCTGGTGGAAAGCTGCTGCACCAACCGCGCCGGCTCGTCGGTCAGATCAAGCGCTTCAATCTGGCTGCGCGGGGTCATCACATCATCCACCGTCACACTTTCCAGGCTCAGCAGATTGAGCAGGATCTCCCGGTGCTTCCCCGGCAGGAGTCTTCCCGACTCACTCACCAGGGTGCGCAGTTCCTCAACTCCCAGATGTCCCTGCTCCCCGGCTCCATCCTTGCTTAGCCGGAACAGCCTGAGCAGGCCTGTCACAAACAGGTTGACGAACCAGATCGCCGGATAAAGCAGTTTGCGCAATGGTGCCAGAACGAAGCTGGACGCATATGCAACCTGTTCCGGATAGGTCGCTCCGGCGACCTTGGGAGTAAGTTCGGCGAATACAAGAATCAGAAATGTGACCGAGAGGGTAGCGAGGGTCAGAGCCAATTCGTCATGGCCAAATAATCTGAATGAAATCACCGTCACTAGAGCGGCGGAGGCGGAATTCAAGAGATTGCTGCCTATCAGGACGACGCCCAGCAACTCGTCAGTCTTGCTCAGCAACTGCTGGGTCAGCTTTGCAGCCCGATGTCCCTGGGCCGCCGAAGCTCTCAACCGATAGCGGTTGACAGCCATCATTGCAGTTTCAGCGGCCGAAAAGAACGCGGCGAGAAGCAGAAAGAGGGCGAGCGTACCAATCAGCACGCCCAAGGAAATATCATCCAAGGCGGATAGGGTTGGTGTTGGGGGGCTTAACCAGTCTTGGCAAGCTTCGCCGGTCTGTCAAGCCTTTGAAGCCTGCAATTCAATGATGCAGCAGGACTTGTGCAACAAATTTGCTTACTACATAAGCCAGAAACAGCAAGCCAAATCCCGCTATGGTCCAGCGCAGCGCCATCCGACCGCGCCAGCCGCGCCAGTGCCGGCCCGCCAGGAGAATGCCAAACACCACCCAGGACAACACGGCAAAGACCGTCTTGTGGGTGAAAGGCATGGCACGGCCAAACACCTCCTCGGAAAAAAAGATGCCGCTCGCCAAGGCCAGCGTCAGCAGTACGTAGCCGGACCAGATCAGCCTGAACAAGACGGTTTCCAGGGTCAATAAGGGTGGCAGCCCCGACATTCCCCCCTCCGCCCCCCTGTGCAAACGTTTTTCGAACGCCGCCATGAAAACCGCCTGCAATGCCGCAATCAACAACAGGCTGAAAGACAGCAAGGAGACGACAAGATGGGCGCGGAAGCCCGGCAGATTGGAAAACGGCACCGGGCGCACATCGGGAAAAATCAGCGGCATCAACACGCCAACCGCCGCCAGCGTCGTCACCCAAGCCTGCACGCCGGGCAGGACGTAACGAAAACTGGCCAGCCCGTAAACCAGCGCGGAAAGCCACAGCAGAAGTGAAACGGCGTTGCCAAATCCAAGGTGCACGGCGCCCTTGCCAAGCACGCTGACCCCAAGCAAGCCGGCGTGCATCAGCAGGGCCGCCAGCATCAGCATGGACACCCAAAGGGAAACGCCTCGGACGCCCGCATGGCGGAAAAACTGCCAGGCAATCAAGCCATAGCAGCCGGAGGTTACAATGGAAACGGCCAGAAAATAGGGCATTAGTTAAAATAGATGAGTGGGCGCCCCTATTATCCAACGGGCGCCGCGTGAATGCTACCCAAGGAACCCCGTGTTTGAAAACCTGACTGGCCGCCTGTCATCTGTCGTCAAAACCCTGAGGGGCCAGGCTCGCATCACCGAAGCGAACGTTAAGGACACTCTCAGGCAGGTGCGCATGGCGCTGCTGGAAGCCGATGTTGCCCTGCCAGTGGTCAAGCAATTTATCGAAGAAGTCAGGACCAAGGCACTTGGCGCGGGTGTGATGCACAGCCTCACTCCCGGCCAAGCCCTGATCGGGATTGTGCATGACGAACTGACCCAGATCATGGGCGGACAGGCCGCCGATCTGGATCTGGCCGCCGAGCCACCCGCTGTCATTCTAATGGCGGGACTGCAGGGCTCGGGCAAGACCACCACTTCCGCCAAACTGGCGCTATTGCTCAAGGGGCGAAAGAAGAAAGTCCTGCTTGCCTCCTGCGATGTCTACCGCCCTGCCGCCATCGACCAGTTGCGCCAACTCGGAACGCAGCTTGAAGTCACGTTCTTTGAGGCCAACGGGCTGGATTCCCCCCTGGACATCGCGCGCGCCGCGCAGGATCACGCGAAAAGACAGTTCTTTGATGTCCTGATCGTCGACACCGCCGGCCGGCTCGCCATCGACGAAGCCATGATGGCGGAAGTCAAGGCATTGCACGCCGCCCTCAAGCCGGTGGAAACACTCTTTGTGGTCGATTCCATGCAGGGACAAGACGCTGTCAATGTCGCCAAGGCATTCAACGAAGCCTTGCCGCTGACCGGGGTGGTGCTAACCAAGCTGGATGGCGACGCCCGGGGCGGGGCGGCTTTGTCGGTCCGCCACATTACCGGCAAGCCGATCAAATTCGCTGGAGTGGGTGAAAAACCCAATGGCCTGGAAGCCTTCCATCCCGAACGCATGGCCTCTCGGATCTTGGGGATGGGCGATGTGCTGTCGCTCATCGAACACGCGCAGACCTCGGTGGACATGGTGGAAGCCAAGAAACTTGCCGACAAGGTCAAGAAAGGCAGGAGCTTCGATCTGGAAGATTTCAAGAGCCAGATCATCCAGATGAAGAAGATGGGGGGCTTGTCCGCGCTCATGGACAAGCTTCCGGGCGCAGGCCGGATGCCGCAGCTCAATGGCAATGAAGACAAGGCCATCAACCGGGTGGAAGGCATCATCAACTCCATGACCCGACAGGAACGCCAGAAACCCGAACTCCTCAAGGCGTCGCGCAAGCGCCGCATCGCCGCCGGCGCGGGTGTATCCGTGCAGGAAGTCAACAAGTTGCTCAACCAGTTCGAGCAAGCGCAAAAGATGATGAAAATGATGTCCAAGGGCGGCCTGGGAAAGATGATGCGTGGGATGAAGGGCATGATGCCGGGCGCCAAGTAGCCCTGGTCGCAATATATATGAAGAAGGGATATAGCGCAAAAAGAAAGAAAAAGAAGAAAAAAGAAAAAAAAAAAAGGAGGAAAGGGTAGAGAAAGAGGGCAATAAAGCAATAAGTAAGTAAGAAAAAGATAGAAAAGTAAGAGAGTAGAATGAAGCATCGACTTGATCGCCTAAAGGCTAAACGCGGAGAGAAGCTAACAAAAAAATGTGACGAATGAGATAATTAAAGGAAAGAGGAAGGAAGGAATATAAGAGAAAAAAAAAAAGAGAGATAGGATACCTCCCTATGCGACTTACTTCTTTACAGTACACGACTTAATCTTATCTAAGTATCTGTAATGCGCACTGCATAACCTTGCATCTAGTGCCGCCTTGATGGCCTCGACTCCTGCTCAATATTACAATGCACCACTATCACCACATACCGGCACCACGGTTCTATATATAATGCTTCTACATATAGATATAAAAAGTGTAAAGAAAAAATAAATAGGATATCACTGAAATGATCACAAAGATTAGTGAAATTCTTTGGTTACGTTCTATAAATTTCCTATAACAAAAGCAAAGATAAATTCAAATAACGTTTTATATACAACTTAACCATAATAAAACATATTTCTCACAAAAATGAAACAATATATATCCTTATAATCTAAAAAAAATTTAATATATAACTCTAAAAATCAATCATATTTCCATAATAGTAAAAGAGTAATATCAACAGCATCCTAACCTATCTTAATAATCTATAACCTTAATAACCGTTAAAAACTTAGTTTCTTTATCAATTTCAATGAAAAAATAAAAAAAAATATGAGAAAAAAGATATAAAAAAAAGAGAAAAAATAAAAAGAGATATATAATATTTTTTTTAAGAATATAAAAAATTTTAAAAAAGAAGAAAAATAAATAATAGATAATATATTTTAAAAAATCTTTTATATATTACTTTTCACTCTTATAAAATACTTCTATAGACTCTAAAATACTACAACCTAATAACATTTATTTACCTCTTTATACGCTTCTTACACCCTTATTTTTCTATAACACTAATTTTCTTATACTCACCACCTAATCCTCTTTCAACTCAAACCTAAATCAAAAACTAGATAAGACTTCTTTGCTCTCTCATTACCACCTAAATCGCTCTTACAGATAAATCTGTCCCAATACTCGAAAAGATACTCTGAAAAGAATTTAAAAAAAATAGTGTTTCTATTTTGACATCAAAAAGAATGTTTATAGCAATTCCACACATAGCTTATATAAAAATAAAGATCTCTATACGATGATCTCTGTTTGCTCAGTATTCAAGTACCAATAAACTTGTATCAATAGATATAAACGCCTCTGTTTTGACGACAATATCTGACTTACGACGCGCATCTAAATTTTACTCTTTTCGTCTCTCTGATCCTATCTACTCTACTTAATTCATCTCTTAAAAAAAAAAGATAAATAATAAGACTATTAAATGAAGCTTTTAAAAATGATTAGAAAATAGCTATTGAAAGATGATTTAGAGGGATTTACTCTCTTCTTCAAGTAGCTTTCACACATTATCAATTCATACTGAACTCCCTTCTGTGCACTACAAAAAAATAAAGAAGAAAAAAAGAAAGAGATAGATAAAGAGAAAGAGATGTGAATAGATTAGTTTTATAAAGAGATTATTGATTCCTAAAACACATTAAAAATAAATTAGAAGATCTTTTTGTGAAGAAATTCTCGCTCTATCAAGAAGACTAGGATGATAAGAGAGAATTCTAGTTGTGCTTTGAGCCACTACACAGAAACGCTGAGTTTCGATAAGACTGTGTTCGATCTCAAATAAAGAAGAAATATGATGTTTGCTGATCTTGGAACTGAAGCGCGATGTCTGTCTGGAGAGTCGCTAGATTGCCTTTGACTGTGAAGTGATAATGCGCCTGACGCTGCACCAGATAGATCGCCAGTTTGCGTTGCGTCACAGAGCATCGGCGGTGATGTCTTTGCTGGAGATGTCGATTCCATCTAGCAGCGAAATGAACATCTCGATTTCATTGGTTTGCTTGGTTTCTACCTCACCCGCTACGGGCAAAGTGCCGACTTTTTTTGGGTGTAGCACAAGGCGGTTTCATGCCCGACCCTCATGTGTGACTTACTGTCCCTGTTCGTCGATGGCATTGCACATGGTCTTGCCATCGATAGCGAAGTTAAGGTCTTCCTGGCCGAAGGCCGCATTCCAGTGTTGGAGCGCACGGTAGAGCAGGGCTGGATCGACACGGACCAGTACATCACGAATGATGTTCTCGCTGAGAACGAGGTAACGGCTCTGTTCGAGAAGACAGCCAAAGCGTTCACGGGATTAGGAGATAAGGTAGATAGCTCATATAGAGATGGCTTTGTAGATGAGCATCTAGCACAAGATAGCTACAGAGGAGATTATAAGCAACACAGGGAGTAGATGACGATGGCTTTGGGAGAGGCGGGGATCGGGGATATCGTAGAAGAAATTCGGCAGGCTGCGCATCTGTTCAGCGGTGAGCATGATCTTGGAGGCTCCTGTGAGTTGAAGCTGCGTTCGGTCGGGGTGAGTCAAGTGCGCCTGAGGATTGCGACATAGTGGAAGAACAAAGACTAGCTTGGGAGAGTCAGCGTCCGCGCTATAGCTGTCCCGGGTCTGTCGATACCCTTGGGTCAATCCCAGTAAAGCCACTTGGAGGCACGATAGACGCCACCATGGAACTGGCGGGGGTCGACAAACGTCTACAGTAGCAGCAACGGATGACTAAAGCGTGCCTGCCAATCACAGACAACTCGGCGTTCGGTCAGCGACAGGACGCGTGAACCGACGTTAGGCCGGTGCCAATCGAGCAGAATCAAGAAGAGACTGTTGTTGGCGATCAGCTAGAGTCGCCCATACTGCAAGCGAAAGTTCCATCCGATCCAGCGATCACGAACGCCGCATTTCAGCGCCGCCGCCGACATGCTCAGTTGCGCCACTCATTGCTCGTGACAGGTCGCAACGTACCACACCGTATCGCTAATCTTCGGTACATAGCCAAGATAATGGTAGCGCGCTATATGCTCTTGGTAGCGCGCCTCCTCGCTTCGCTCCACAGGACGTACTTGGAGCTCACAGAGCACTTCTCTTCAGAATTCGTCTGATTCCATTCCACGTCTTATACAGGGAATGTTTGACTATGTATAGTTAGATAGGTTAACCTGTTATTTTTAGAATGATTCTCGGGAGAAAAAGCCTCTGGCAAAGCAGCGTTTTTTCGCTTACAATTTGCCGTTTTCCGATTTATATACTGGATCAAGACCATGGTTGTCATTCGCCTTACCCGTGGCGGCGCAAAAAACCGCCCCTACTACAACGTGGTGGTGGCCGATTCCCGTTGCCGCCGGGATGGACGCTTCATCGAGCGGCTGGGTTTCCACAATCCGGTCGCACGGGAAGGAACCGAGGGCACCCGCATCGACCTGGCCCGCATCGACCATTGGGTCAAGAACGGCGCCCAACTGTCCGAAACGGTGGCCCGCCTGGTCAAAGAGCGGACCAAGGCATCTGCCTGATCGGGTAGTCATGGGGCGCGTCGGCGCCCCTTTCGGCATTAAGGGCTGGATCAAGGTTCAGCCCTACACCGAAAGCCTCGACAACCTGTTTGACTATGACGTCTGGCAGATC
The DNA here is from genome assembly GCA_963746955.1 of uncultured beta proteobacterium. GTDB lineage: Bacteria > Pseudomonadota > Gammaproteobacteria > Burkholderiales > Thiobacillaceae > DASQBT01. Next base: position 85,511 of record CAVVDR010000025.1, read on the forward strand.
AATCAGGGCGCGGCATGGCAGGATTTTGAGGTCGAGGAAGCCGCCATTCATGGTGACGGGCTGATTGCCAAACTAGCCGGGATAGAAGAAAGGGATCAGGCTTTCGCCCTGCGTGGTAAGGAAATCGCGGTCAACCGGGAACAACTTCCTGAACCAGCGACAGGTGAATACTACTGGAACGACCTGATCGGCATGGCAGTGTTCAACCGGGAAGGCGTGGTGCTTGGCCAGGTGACCGGGCTGATGGAAACCGGCAGCCATGACGTGCTGGTGGTAAAAGGCGAGCGGGAAAGGCTGATTCCATTTGCGGATGCATACGTTGCGCGCGTGGATCAGTTGGGCAGGCGAATCGAAGTGGATTGGGAGCTGGACTGGTGAGATTCGATGTCGTCACCCTCTTCCCGGCACTGTTCGACATCCTGCTAGACTTTGGCATCACCGCCCGGGCCATGGACAGAGGGCTGTTCCGCTTCCAGGCCTGGAACCCGCGGGACTTCGCCACCGACGCGTACAAGACGGTGGATGACAGGCCTTACGGGGGCGGCCCAGGCATGGTAATGCTGGCCGAACCGCTGGAGGCCACCCTGGATGCGATAGCGGCAGTCCAGGAAAGTGAAGGGCTCGCACCCTGGGTTGTGTACTTCACACCGCGCGGCACCGTGTTGAACCACGCCAAGGTGACCGAACTGGCAGCCAGACCGGCCCTCGCCCTGATCGCCGGACGCTATGAAGGCGTGGACGAAAGATTGTTGCGGCGCCGAGTGCAGGAGGAAATCTCGCTTGGGGATTTTGTCCTCTCCGGCGGGGAACTTCCCGCTCTGGTGCTGATGGATGCGCTCATCCGCCGGTTGCCAGGGAGTTTGGGCAATGAATCTTCCGCGGAGGAAGATTCATTCGTGAATGGTCTGCTGGACGGACCCTGCTACACGCGACCCGAGGTGTACCGCGGAATGAAGGTGCCGGAAGTCTTAACCAGCGGGAATCACAAGGCCATTGGCCGCTGGAGGCTCAAGCAGAGCCTGGCGACGACCTTGCGGAAGCGCCCGGATTTGATTGCCTGTCGGAACTTCAGTGCCGACGAGAAAGCGTTACTCGACGAAGTTCGTTGGGAGGAAGAAGGTCTCGAATAGAGGCTGTTGTTGGTTCGCAAGTATCCAATAACAATTGAAACAGCGGGTTATTGAGACGGCCCCGCTGATCTGGACAACTAAATGGCGCACGACAGGTCGCCATTCCTGGTACGTGTTAGCCGTCTCAATAACCGCGCAATGTTTCCTCTGGAAACCAATTCGCGAATTATGAATGAGTGAACCATGAACATCATCGAACAACTGGATAAGGAAGAAATCTCCCGCCTGGGCAAAACCATTCCCGTCTTCGCCCCCGGCGACACCGTGGTGGTGCAGGTCAAGGTCAAGGAAGGCGACAAGGAACGACTGCAGGCCTACGAGGGCGTGGTGATCGCCAAGCGCAACCGCGGCATCAACTCCGCCTTCACGGTGCGCAAGATTTCCGCCGGCGAAGGCGTGGAGCGGACGTTTCAGACCTATTCCCCGCTGGTTGCCAACATCGAAGTCAAGCGCCGCGGCGACGTCCGCCGCGCCAAGCTGTACTACCTGCGCGAACGCTCCGGCAAGAGCGCCCGCATCAAGGAAAAGCTGCCTAATCGCGCCAAGGCTGCGGCCCAATAAGACGCATACCCTTGAACTAGAAAAGCCCTCTTCGCGAGGGCTTTTCTATTGGCTGCGGATGAGGTTTAGAATGTGGCCATGGATGAAGCCATCGTCAACGCGCCGTTTGGTCAGCTCAGGCTCATTTCAGACGGCGATTTCCTCTGCGGGGTCGAGTTTCTGCTTGAACGGCTCCCGCCGAAGAAACCTGTTTCTGCACTGCTCAGGGAAGCCGAGACCCAACTTGGGAGCTACTTCCTCAACTCCCGTCACCAATTCGACCTGCCGCTGAGACTCCGCGGGACGGCCTTCCAGCAGCGCGTGTGGAAGGCGTTGCGTGATATTCCGCCCGGCCTTCCCCAAACCTACAGCCAGCTCGCCAAGACACTGGACACTGCGCCGCGTCCTGTTGGCGGCGCATGCGGCGCGAATCCCTTGCCCGTTATCGTGCCCTGCCATCGTGTGATTGCCGCTTCCGGGCTGGGCGGATTCATGCGCACCCGCTACCTTGGCCCGCTCAACATCAAGTCATGGCTGCTGGCGCATGAGCGCTCCGACTGATCCGGCATTTATCGACCAGTTTTGCGATCGCCTGTGGCTGGAAGAAGGCTTGGCCGACCTTACCTTGGCGGCGTACCGGCGCGACATGCGCAGCTTTGCTCAATGGCTTCTGAACCAGCGCCACAAGCGACTTGAGAGTGCGCTGCAGATGGATGTGGAAGCCTACCTGGCTCACCGCTTTGCGCAGAAAACCAAACCGCGCAGCGCCGCGCGCTACCTGTCCACCCTCAAGCGTTTCTACCGCTGGCTGACGCGCGAAAACAGGATCGCCCTCGATCCCACGCTCAACCTCGACAGCCCAAAGTTGCCCCGCTCGCTGCCCAAGAGTCTGTCAGAAGCTGATGTGGAGCGCCTGTTGACGACAAGCGACCTGAATAACTCTTTGGGGCTGCGCGACAAGGCCATGCTGGAGACCTTGTACGCCACTGGATTGCGCGTTTCCGAACTGGTCGGTTTGAAATTCCTCGGGCTGAACCTGGATGCCGGCGTGGTACGCGTGACCGGCAAGGGCGGCAAGGAGCGTCTGGTGCCGCTGGGAGAAGAAGCCATCCTCTGGCTTGGCCGCTATCTCAAACATGCGCGTCCGGAATTGTTAAACCGACAAGCCAGTGATGCCGTGTTCGTCACCCATCATGGCAAGGGCATGACGCGGCAGGCTTTCTGGTACTTGCTCAAGCGGCGCGCCCGCGCCGCCGGTCTGACCCAGCCACTCTCACCTCACACCCTGCGCCACGCCTTCGCCACGCACTTGCTCAATCACGGGGCCGACCTGCGCGTGGTGCAGATGTTGCTGGGCCACGCCGACATCTCCACTACCCAGATTTACACCCACGTCGCGAGGGAGCGGCTCAAGCAGCTCCATGGTCAGCATCATCCACGCGGGTAAGACCAAGCGGCCAATCGGAGGGGCTGGATCCCTTCCCTCTTCTCCAGCCGCCCCATCTCGTATTTCTGGCGTTCCGCTGCCTCCAAGGCAACTTCTGGCAGCAGACATGGCCGTGCAAGTCAATCCCGCGGTCACATGCAACCAGTCCATTCTTCGGGACGGTTCCACGCTTCGATCCTTGCAAATCAATACCTGGCCTTGATAAACAAGGACAGCGCAGAGAAGAACAAGAGCCCGCCAATCAGGCGCGTCACGAGAGATTGACTCAAGCCCGTATGCGCATGGCTACCTGCATAAAGTGCAAGCAAAACAATCGGCAGGCCAAATCCATAGCCTTTCCAGACTTGCGTATTCAGTAGCAGCCCAACAGTGGCAAAACTGGTGATCCGCATGAGTCCTTCGAAAAAGAACACGCCAGAGAGGGTGGCGCGCAGGTGTCCCTTGTCTCTCAGGCGATGCGAAAGATAGATCACGTAAGGCGGGCCGCCGGTGCCAAACAGCGCGCCGATGGTGCCGCCCGAGAGGCTGGCCGGCAGAGCCCAGAAACGGGAGATGGGCTTTTCGCCATGCAGGTCGAGCAGGTTGCGGATCGCGAAGATCAGTACGAAGACTCCCAAGCCGATCAGCAATGGAGCTTTCGGCAGGTTGATCAACAGGGTCGTGCCAAGCGCCACACCGACGATGCCGAACGGGATCAGCCATTTGGTCTCATCCCATCGCACCTGTTTGAAGTTCAAGCCGCCCAACACGAGTGAGGCGGTAAAGTCGAGCAGCAAGATGGTGGGCACCATGAGCGGCAAGGGAAACATCAGGGCCAGCAAAGGCACTGCCACAAGCCCCGAACCAAATCCGCTGATGCCGCGAATGAAATATGCCAGTGTCAGCACCAGGACAGCGTAGAGCCCCTGGCCCAGGCTCAAATGCGCGAACCCCGTTCGATGGTGATGCCCAGTTCCTTGATGCCGCGGACGATGGCGAACTTGGTGACGCTGACCTTCACCCAGGGCGCGCCGAACTCATTCAGCACAACGCGCGCCACATGCTCGGCGACCGCCTCCACCAGGGTGATGGGCTGCGGCGTGTTGTTGAGATAGTCCTTGATTCGGCCCGCCACTGCGCCATAGTCGATGGTATCCGCCACCTGGTCCGTGTCGCACGCCTTGTTGTGCGGCAGTCCGATCTCAAGGTCCAGGCGCACCGGCTGCGGCGTTTTGCGTTCCCACTCGTATATGCCGATAATGAGGTCGAGGCGAAAGTCCCGCAAGAACAGTATATCCATGAACCACGCGCCCCAACGAAAGACGCAATTTTAATGGAAAGCCTAGCCTTCGCCCTGCCCTATTTCATCGCTGCCTACTTCATCGGCTCGCTCTCTTTCGCCGTCATTGTCGCCCGCTTGATGGGCTTGCCCGATCCACGCTCTTTCGGTTCCGGCAACCCGGGCGCGACCAACATGCTGCGCACCGGCAAGAAAGCGGCAGCGGCACTGACTCTGGCGGGCGACCTTGCCAAGGGATTTATCGCCGTCCTGCTCGCAGGCTGGATCGGAAACAAGCTCGATCTGGCCTGGCTGGCGAGCTATGCGGCCGCGCTGGGTGTCTTCATCGGCCATCTGTTCCCGGTCTATTTCGGCTTCAAAGGCGGCAAGGGCGTGGCCACCGCGCTGGGGGTGATGTTTGCCTTGCACCCGCTACTGGGCCTGCTGTGCGTGGCGACCTGGCTGGTCGTGTTCTGGCTTTCACGCACCTCGTCGTTGTCCGCACTGGCCGCCGCTGCCGCGGCTCCGGTCTACGGCCTGCTGCTGCTCAAGGATGCCAGAGGCGTTGCGGTGCTGCTGACAATCTCCGCCCTTTTATTCTGGCGTCACCGCGGCAACATCAGGCGGCTCATGTCTGGCGAAGAAGGGCGCTTTGCCAAATCCAAGTAGGCATAGAGGACTCACTCATGGCCTGGTTTGAAAAGGAAATGAACTTCGCCAAGGACAGCCTGGCGGAGGTTTCGCAGCAAGCCATAGAACGCGCGGGAGAACGGCTGACCGGCGTGGTCAAGGATGGCGTGTCGCAGGCCGGCACTGAGTTGCGCGAAGTCATCGAGCGCGCGGGCGAGGAAATCGACGCCAAGCTGGACAAGATCTCGCAGGAGCTGCACAACCAGCGACAATTCACCAAGGACGACGTGCGCGAGATGGTGGACTATGCGGGGGACAAGCTTTCCACCGTACTGGACGAGCGGGTGGCGGTGGCCAAGCGCGAGATTTCCAGCCTGGTCGAGGAAAAGATCGAGTACTTCAAGGAGGAGATCGACGACTTCTTCATCCGTCGCCAGGACGACCTTGCGCGCGAGCGGCGGCGGATGTTCCTGAACGTGGTCATTGCGATCATGGCTTCGCTCATGCTGGGCGCGGTGTCATGGATGTATCACCGCTTCATGGGCGGTGCGCTCGACCTGTTCGGCATCTTCCGCATCATCTTCGCCTCGCTCACCGGCGGTTACCTCGTGTATCTGGCAATTTCCCTGGCGCGCCGCTGGCTCACCATGAGCGAACACAAGAAGGACGCCATGTATCTCACCATGCGCTACTGGGGCGTGTTGCGCCCTGAGAGCATATTCATGAACCTGGTGCTGCTTTGCCTGGCCGCCCTGCTGTTTGGCCTGGTGATGTTCCCCGAGGTCCTTGCCCAGCTGCCGGGCGGCAAGGCCATACTCAACTGGGTGCACGACGCGCTGCCGCGATTGCGGCAGTAGGGTTCAAGGGAAATCTTGGAAGAGGCGGGCCTACGGCAGTTCATTCGTCCGGGGTGCGGGCTTTGCCCGCCCGTCCCCCGACCCCTGCCGGTTGACCTGCTGCAGATCCCAGCGCGGCCTGACGCTGAACGAGGCCGGGCCGGTGACGCCATGGCGCATGCGCTGGGCGCCGGCGTAAGCGATCATGGCGCCGTTGTCAGTGCATAAATCCAGCGGCGGGAAATACACCTGCGCCCCCAGGCCGGCCGTTTCGTCCAGCAGGCGTGCGCGCAGCTGGCGATTGGCCCCCACTCCGCCTGCCACCACCAGACGCGTGCTGCCGGTCTGTTGCAGGGCTCGCAGCGCCTTTTCAGCGAGCACATCCACCATGGCGGATTGAAAGGCGGCTGCTATGTCCGCCCGCTCGGCGGCGCCCGGATGTTTGTTGCGCAGCGTAAGCACTGCCGTCTTAAGGCCGCTGAAGCTGAAGTTGAGGTCGCCGGAATTGAGCATGGGTCGGGGCAATTTGAACCGGGCCGGATTGCCCTGCTCGGCCAGCCGCGAGACCGCGGGCCCGCCGGGATAACCCAGTTCCAGGAATTGGGCGGTCTTGTCGAAGGCCTCGCCCGCCGCGTCATCATGCGTGTCGCCAAGCGTTAGGTAAGTGCCCACTCCGCCGACCTGCATCAGCTGAGTGTGGCCCCCGGACACCAGCAGGGCGATGAAAGGGAACGCCGGCCGCGGTTCAGCCAGCAGGGGTGAAAGCAGATGTCCTTCAAGATGATGGACCCCGACCGCCGGGACATGCAGGGCATAGGCCAGGGCCCGGGCCAACCCAGCCCCCACAAGCAGGGCACCGGCCAGTCCAGGTCCCTGCGTATAAGCGATGCCGGAAAGCGCGGACAAGGGCTTGCCGGCCTGCGCCAGCACCTTGCGCAGCAGCGGGGTCACGCGCCGGATATGGTCGCGCGAGGCCAATTCCGGCACCACGCCGCCGTAGTCCTGGTGCATCGCCACCTGGGAATGCAGCGCATGGGCCAGCAACCCGCGTTCGGTGTCGTACAGGGCCAGGCCCGTTTCGTCGCAGGAGGATTCGATGCCGAGGACGAGCATTGGGGGCTGGTGCATTCCGTCAAAGCACGGTATTATTTATGACTTTTCCCGGTCAAGGAAGCGATTTTCATGCCGCACATCAAGGTCAAAGAGAACGAGCCGTTCGACGTCGCACTGCGCCGCTTCAAGCGCGCGGTTGAGAAGACCGGTCTGCTGACCGAACTGCGGGCGCGTGAGTTCTACGAAAAGCCCACCTCCGAGCGCAAGCGCAAACTCGCCGCCGCGGTCAAGCGCACGCACAAGCGGTTGCGGGGCCAGATGCTGCCGCCCAAGATGTATTGAATCCAGGCCTTGGCCTGCGCGCAAGGCGGAGCATGCTCCGCCTTTTGTCATTTTTGGAGTCGCCCATGAGTCTCAAAGCCCGCATCCAGGAAGATGTCAAAACCGCCATGAAGGCCAGGGAGGCTGCCCGCCTTTCCACCCTGCGCATGCTGACCGCCGCCATGAAGCAAAAGGAAGTGGACGAGCGCATCGAGCTGGATGATGCCACGGTCCTGGCCATCGTGGAAAAGCTCATCAAGCAGCGCAAGGATTCCATCAGCCAGTTTGCCAAAGCCGGCCGCCAGGATTTGGTGGATGCGGAAACCGCCGAACTCGGGGTCTTGTCCGCCTACCTGCCGGCCCAATTGTCGGAGGCGGAAATCCTGGTCGCCATCGATGCGGCCATTGCCGCCAGCGGCGCAAGCAACCCCAAGGACATGGGCAAAGTGATGGCCCTCATCAAGCCTCAACTGGCGGGCAAGGCGGACATGGGCCACGTTTCAGCGCTGATCAAGGCAAAACTCAACGGCTGAACGGCGTTGCCAGAGTCGGGACTCCGCAGTAGGTTTGCACGATGATCCCGAAGGACTTCATCGACACCCTGCTCGGCCGCGTTGACATCGTTGACGTCATCGACCGCCGGGTGCCGTTGAAGAAAGCCGGCCAGAACTACCAGGCCTGTTGTCCCTTCCATCAGGAAAAATCCCCCTCCTTCACCGTCAGCCCCACCAAGCAGTTCTACCACTGCTTCGGCTGCGGCGCCCACGGTACCGCAATTGGTTTCCTGATGGAGTATGGCGGGCTGAGCTTTGTCGATGCGGTGAAGGAACTGGCCGAAGATACGGGCTTGGCGGTGCCCGAAGACGCAGGCTTCAGTCCTCGCCCCAAGGCCGCCCCGCAACTGGGGCAAGCACTCGACGCTGTCGCCACGTTTTACAGGCACCAGCTCAAGAATACCCAGCGCGCGATCGACTACCTGAAGAATCGCGGTCTGACCGGCACCATCGCCGCCCGTTTCGGCCTCGGCTTTGCGCCGGCGCAGGCGGATGGCCTGAAAGCCGTGTTTCCCGACTATCAGGCGACCGAACTGGCCACCGTCGGTCTGGTGATTGACGGGGAGCACGGACGTTACGATCGGTTTCGCGACCGCATCATGTTTCCCATCCGAAACAGCAAGGGCAATGTCATCGGCTTTGGCGGGCGCATCCTCGATCAGGGCGAACCCAAATACCTGAACTCGCCGGAAACTCCTCTATTCAGCAAGGGCAGCGAAATCTACGGCCTGTTCGAAGCGCGCCAGGCGGTCCGCGCAGCAGGCAAGGTCGTGGTGGTGGAAGGCTATATGGATGTGGTGGCCCTGGCCCAGTTCGGCATAGCTTACGCTGTCGCCACCCTTGGCACCGCCACAACCCCGGTCCACGCACGCACCCTGTTGCGCCACACGGACAAAGTCTTCTACTGCTTCGACGGAGACGATGCCGGCCGCAAAGCGGCTTGGCGCGCGCTGGAGAATACGCTTGACGCCTTGCAGGATGGCAAGGAAGCCGCGTTCCTGTTTCTGCCTGAAGGCGATGATCCGGACACTTACGTCCGCGCCAACGGCGCTGCCGCGCTTGAGAATTTGCTGCAACAGCAGGCAGTGCCGCTATCCGAATTCATGGTGCGCCACCTGATCGAGAATGAAGCCATTACCACCCAGGAGAGCCGGGCCCGGGTGCTCAAGACTGCCCAGCCTCTCCTCGCCAGGCTAGCGGGCGCACCCTTGTTGGCCGCGCTAATCCGACGCGAACTGGGACAACGGCTTGGTGTGGGAGCAGCGGAGGTGGATAGCCTGCTGGGGCAGGGCGCGGAACCACGGCAAAGAAATGACTTGCGGGCACGCAAACCGGACCCCCCGCCCCGTTCGAACGCCCGGCAAGCCTCGCCCTACCGCCAGATCGCCCGCCTGCTGTTGCACAAGCCCGATTGGGCAAAGCGGATCGATCGGGTCCGATTGGTCCCGACTGAACCCTTTGCCCGGGAATTGGCCGAACTGCTCGCCTGGTTATCGACCGAGACCGCAAGTTCCGGGGCAGCACTGGAAGAAGCCGCCCGGGGCGGGCCGCTTGAAAAACTGGTGGAGACCCTACACATGGAGATCATGGGGTTCGGAGATGATTTTGACCTGGAAGCCGAATTCAGCGGCTTGCTCAAGCAGATGCAGGACTTGTGGGGCCGTCGACGGCTGGCCGAATTGAGCCAGACGGGGCCGGAAAACCTCAGTCCAGCCCATCGTCAGGAATTATTGGAACTTTTGGCCCAAACCAGGGCCTGATATGGCCCAATTCTTGCCTTCTGACGAAGGGGGAAAACTGGGTACAATTAACGATTTTGCGGTAAAACCCTCACACACGAAGTGGGGAAAATTACCTTATCGGATGCGGAATATGTCAACTGTCAGGATCAAAAGCAAGGCCAAGGCCACAGACATGAAACGGGCCAGCAAGAAGATAGATGCCGCCCTTTCCAGAGCTCAAGCCCAACAGCGGACCGAACTGACCCAGGCCGAACAGGAAGCCCGCCGCACCCGGCTGAAGACCCTCATTCTGCTAGGCAAGGAGCGGGGCTATCTGACCTACGCCGAGGTCAACGACCACCTGCCGGATGAAATGCTGGATGCCGAACAGATCGAGGGCATCATCAGCATGATCAACGACATGGGTATACAGGTGTTCGATGAGGCCCCCGACGCCGAGGCCCTGCTGATGAACGAAACCACCGCGCAGGTTGCCGACGAGGACGTGGTGGAAGAGGCCGAGCAGGCGCTTTCGTCAGTTGACTCCGAGTTTGGCCGCACCACCGACCCGGTGCGCATGTACATGCGTGAAATGGGCTCGGTGGAACTGCTGACCCGTGAAGGCGAAATCGAGATTGCCAAGCGTATCGAGGAAGGCCTGAAGCATATGGTGCAGGCTATTTCCTCCTGCCCCATGACGATTCAGCAAGTCCTCAACCTGGTGGAACTGATCAAGCGGGATGAAATGCGCGTCGATGAGCTGGTGGACGGTTTTGCCAACGTGGAATCAACTGCAGACGCGTTCCGCGACGCCGAGGAAAAGGCCGGCTCGGCCGGCGATGATGAAGAGGATGGCGACGATGACGGCGCCGCCGCAGCCGCTGCCAATCTGGCCCAGCTCAAGGCCGATGCCTTGGTCCGTTTTGACGCCATCGCCAAAGGCTACAAGAAACTGCAGGCCGCCACCGCCAAGTACGGCCTGGGCAGCAAGCAGCAGGTCAAGGCCCAATCGGACGTAACCGAGCAGCTGATGGAAATCCGCTTTTCCGTCAAACAGGTGGAAGCCCTGTGCGACGGCCTACGCGGCACGGTGGAAAAGATTCGCGGCCATGAACGCCAGGTCATGGATCTCGCCGTCAACAAGGCCGGCATGCCGCGCGCTCATTTCATTCGCGCCTTTCCCGGCCACGAAACCAGTCACGACTGGGTGGACAAGGAAATGGCGGCCAAGAAGGCCTACAGCGCCGCTCTCGCCCGCGTGCAGTACGAAGTGAAAGAGCACCAGGAAAGGCTCAGGGCGATCGAGGAAAAGGCCGGACTTCCCATCAGGGAACTGAAGGAAATCAACCGCCAGATGTCCACCGGCGAAGCCAAGGCGCGCCGCGCCAAACGCGAGATGATCGAAGCCAACCTGCGGCTGGTGATCTCCATCGCCAAGAAATACACCAACCGCGGTTTGCAGTTCCTCGACCTGATCCAGGAAGGCAACATCGGCCTGATGAAGGCGGTAGACAAGTTCGAATACCGGCGCGGCTACAAGTTCTCGACCTATGCCACGTGGTGGATACGCCAGGCCATCACGCGCTCCATCGCGGACCAGGCCCGGACCATCCGCATCCCGGTGCACATGATCGAGACGATCAACAAGATGAACCGGATTTCGCGTCAGATCCTGCAGGAAACCGGGCAGGAGCCCGATCCGGCGATGCTGGCGAAGAAGATGGAAATGCCTGAGGACAAGATCCGCAAGATTATGAAGATCGCCAAGGAGCCCATCTCCATGGAAACACCCATCGGCGATGACGAGGATTCTCACCTGGGCGATTTCATTGAGGACCAGTCCACCCTGGCACCGGACGACTCTGCGGTGTACGCCAACCTGCGCGATGCCACCCGCGAGATCCTCGACAGCCTGACCGTACGCGAAGCCAAGGTGTTGCGCATGCGCTTCGGCATTGAGATGAACACCGATCACACCCTGGAAGAAGTGGGCAAGCAGTTCGACGTCACCCGCGAGCGGATACGCCAAATAGAGGCCAAAGCCCTGCGCAAGCTGCGCCACCCGACCCGGTCGGAGAAGCTCAAGAGTTTTATGGGGAATGAATAAGGCGGAAGACCCGTTTCTTCTGCCCCATTCCCGCCGGGCCTGTAGCTCAGTTGGTTAGAGCAGAGGACTCATA
>CAVVDR010000026.1:0-115000 GCA_963746955.1 uncultured beta proteobacterium
GAATGTGTCTGTCTCGCGTTGCCTCGGCGAGTCAGCCATCCCTCGCTTTGCTCGGGACCGCCCTGCGGGCGTCTTTCGCGAGCAGTGCTCGCTCACCGAACCCCAGGCGGGTTCTCATGCCAACCGGCCTGCACAAACTAAAAAGGCTGCCTAGTGGCAGCCATTTTAATTTGGTGGAGGCGGCGGGAATCGAACCCGCGTCCGCAAGTCCTCTACAGCAAGTTCTACATACTTAGTCCGGTGATTTGGATTTAACCTGCATCACGCCCGCCGAACAGGCTTGATACCAGCGAGCTGCCTTGTGTTTGACCTTGTCCAAAGCAGCCCTGAACAAGGCGATCATACTGATATTACCCTACTGCCGGTTGCCCGGCCCCGCTCGTATGCTAGCGGGTGTAGGGTCTGGCGCGATTAAGCGGCCAGAGCGTACGTTTCGTCGTTTGCGTTTAAACGATTTCGGTTGGATTTACGAGGTCGGCCGACCCTCGGTATGCCCTCCACTGCTTTGCAACCCACGTCGAAGCCAGGTCGCCCCCAGTATTGCTGAATCAGAGCTTTCAGTCAGCCGAAAGTTCCTCTGCAACAATTTCATTATACGTCAGACCCAGGGCAGGACTTGATGGGTGAGGGCAACGGCTACCAGATAGGCGAATACGGCAAGGGCGAGCAAGAAGGCGGTGATGCGGATGGGTCGGGTCTTGCCGCGTTTGAGTGCGATGGTGCCCAGGGCGATGTAGGCGAGCAGGGCGAGCAATTTGGCAGTGAGCCAGCCGTTGACGAAGGGGTATTGGCGCAGCAGGACGGCCAGGCCGATCCCACTCGCCAGCAGGATGGTGTCGTTCACATGGGGCAGGATTTTCACCCAGCGCGCTTGCAGACGGGGGGAATCCGCCGTCATCCAGATCCCGCGCAGGACAAACAGCGGCAGGGTGATGGCAACCGTGCCGACGTGTATCAGTTTGACCAGGCCGTAGTCCATCAGACGCAGCCGTTCAGGCAAGGTAATCGAGAATCTGCGCCGGGCTGGAGACCAGGCCGCGCGCGCCCCAGGCTTGCGGCTGGTCGGTGACGGCCAGATAACCCCACAGCGCAACCAGCGCCGGCATCCTGGCGGCCACGGCGGCTTCGACGTCGCGTGCTGCATCGCCCACGTAGATGCAGTGTTCCGGCTTGTGCCCGGCTTCCTCCGCGGCATAGAGCAGAGGGCAGGGATGGGGCTTGGGCTGCGGACAGGTGTCGCCGCTGACGATGCAGGCCGCCCGGTCGGCCAGATCCAGCATCGACAGCAGAGGCTCGGTAAAGCGGGCAGGCTTGTTGGTGACCACGCCCCAGTCAATGCCGCGATTTTCCAGTTCGCCCAGCAGATCCAGCACGCCATCGAATGCGCGCGAATGGCGGCTAAGGTTGTCGGCGTAAAGCTGAAGGAATTCTTCCCGCATGGTGGCGAACTGCGGATCTTCGGGGCGCAGATCAAATCCCAGGAACATCAGGCCGCGGGCGCCATGGGAAGCCTGGGGCCGGATGACTGCTTCTTCAAGCGGAGCCATGCCATGCCGGGCCCGCTGCAGGTTGAGGGCATGGCCCAGGTCGGGCGCCGTATCGATCAAGGTCCCGTCAAGGTCGAACAGGACGGCCTCAGTCATCTTTTCTGCAGGCAATCAGGTAATTCACCGCCGTATCTGTTCCCAGCTTGTAGACCTTGGTCAGCGGGTTGTAGCTCATGCCGGACAGGTCCTGCAGTTCCAGACCGGCCTCGCGGACCATGCGTGCCAGTTCGGCTGGCTGGATGAATTTGGCGTAGTCGTGCGTGCCTTTGGGCAAGAGCTTCAACAGGTATTCGGCGCCGATCACGGCAAACAGGTAGGACTTGGGATTGCGGTTCAGGGTGGAAAAGAACAGCCAGCCGCCGGGCTTGGCCAGCTGGGCGCAGGCCTGCACCACGGAAGCAGGATCGGGAACGTGTTCAAGCATTTCCATACAGGTGACGACGTCGAAACTGGCAGGCTGCCGGGCCGCGAGTTGCTCCACTGGCAGCAACTTGTAATCCACTGAAACGCCGGAATCCAACTGGTGCAGGCGGGCCACCTTGAGCGCTTTCTCAGCCATGTCGATGCCGGTAACGGTCGCGCCTTTGACGGCCATGGATTCGGACAGGATGCCGCCGCCGCAGCCAACATCCACCGCGGTTTTGCCCGCCAGGCCGCCGCAGTGGCGCTCGATCCAGCCCAGCCGCAGCGGGTTGATCTCATGCAGGGGTTTGAACTCGGAATTGGGATCCCACCAATGGTGGGCCAGTTCGGAAAATTTCTGGATTTCTGCGGAATCGACGTTGTTCATGATGTGGAGTGGGGTGGGAATCTGGAATCAGGAATCAACCGTGGAAAGCTTATTGGACCAATAGCCGGCGCGGGCTCTCAGGTCCATGACGTCGACCTCGGTCAGGCGCCCATTATCCACCTTTAACCGTCCATCCACCCATACGTGGCTGACCTGCTCGCGGCCGGCGACATAAACCAGGTGGGACAGGGGATCGAACACGGGTAACAGATCGAGTCCGGACAAATTCACGGCCACCAGATCGGCGCGCTTGCCGGATGCAAGCGATCCCACTTGATCATCCAGCCCCAAAGCTTTCGCGCCGCCCAGCGTGGCTGCCTTGAGCGCAGCGTGGGCGGGCAGGGCGGCGGCATCGTTCGCGACGCCCTTGGCCAGCAGCGCGGCGAGGCGCATTTCGCCGAACATGTTTAGCCGGTTGTTGCTGGCGGCGCCGTCGGTGCCGATGCCGAGGTTGATGTCTGCGCGCAGCAATCGGGCAACATCGGGCAGGCCAGAGGCGAGCTTGAGATTGGACGTGGGGCAATGGGCAACATGGCAGCCGTGGCGCGCCAGGGCGTCAATCTCCGGTTCGCTGAGGTGGATGGCATGGACGCCGATGAAGCCCGGTCCGAGCAGGCCCAGCCGGGCCAGCCGCTCCAGTGGGCGTACCCCGTAGCGGGATTCGCTGTGGGCGATTTCTTCCAGGGTCTCATGCAGGTGGCAGTGGATGGGCGCGCCGATTTGTCCCACCAGGGTGGCGATCTGGCGGAAGCTTTCGTCGCTGACCGTGTAGGGGGCATGCGGGGCGAAGCAGAATGACAGGGCTGCTTCCCCCTTGTATTTGTCGCGGCAAGTCAGGCCCTTTGCGAGATAGTCCGGGCCATCGCTCGCGTAGGGCGTGGCGAGGTCCATCACGATCATGCCGATGGCGGCCCGCATGCCGCAGTCCAGGGCGGCGTCGGCGGCGGCATCGGGAAAGAAGTACATGTCGTTGAAGCAGGTGACGCCGCCTCGCAGCATTTCTGCGCACGCCAGCAATGTCCCGTCCTTGACGAAACGGCTGGACACATGAGTCCGCTCGGCGGGCCAGATGTGGCGCTCAAGCCAGTCCATCAGTGGCAGGTCATCGGCAAAGCCGCGCAGCAGCGTCATGGCCGCGTGGGTATGCAGGTTGATGAGCCCGGGAATCAGGGCGTGCTGGGGCAGGCTGAGGGTTCGATCTGCGGCATAGCGCGTCCGCGCTTCCGCTGCGGGCAGCACGCCGAGAATCGCACCCTGGTGGATCGCCACAGCATGTTCGGTGAGCACCCCGGCCGGCTCTACAGGGATGAGCCAGCGGGGAACGACCAGGGTATCGATGGGCTGCGGCATGGGGGGATTGTAGGGGAAAAGCGCAGCGGCGGGGCTCGCCGGCCATGTTAGAATTATTGCCCTTCAGGTCTGCTGTTTTTCGCTACATGGAACAATTCGCCAAGGAAACTATCCCGGTCAGTCTGGAAGAAGAAATGCGCCGCTCCTATCTGGATTACGCCATGAGCGTGATCGTGGGGCGGGCCCTGCCGGACGTGCGCGATGGTTTGAAGCCGGTTCACCGCCGCGTGCTGTTCGCGATGAGCGAACTGGGCAACGACTGGAACAAGGCCTACAAGAAATCGGCCCGCATCGTCGGCGATGTCATCGGTAAATACCATCCCCACGGCGACACCGCGGTGTACGACACCATGGTGCGCATGGCGCAGGATTTTTCACTGCGCTATCCGCTGATCGACGGGCAGGGCAATTTCGGTTCGGTGGACGGCGACAATGCAGCCGCCATGCGGTACACCGAAGTGCGGATGGCGAAGATCGCGCACGAACTGCTGGCCGACATCGACAAGGAAACGGTCGATTTTGGCCCCAACTATGACGGCTCGGAGCACGAGCCGCTGGTGCTGCCGGCCAAGATACCCAACCTGCTCATCAATGGATCGTCGGGCATTGCGGTGGGCATGGCGACCAATATCCCGCCGCACAACCTCACGGAAGTCTGCGACGCATTGGCGGCCCTGCTCAAGAATCCGGAAACCACGATCGACGAATTGATCGAGATCGTGCCGGCGCCGGATTTCCCTACGGCCGGCATCATCTACGGCACCACCGGGGTGAAGGATGGCTACCGCACCGGTCGCGGCCGGGTGGTGATGCGCGCTTCTTGCCATGTCGAGGACGTGGACAAGATCGGCGGCAAGCAGGCGATCATCATCGATGAATTGCCCTATCAGGTGAACAAGGCCAATCTCCTGATCAAGATTGGTGAACTGGTGCGCGACAAGCAGATCGACGGGATCGCCGATTTGCGCGACGAATCCGACAAGTCCGGGATGCGCGTCTATATCGAACTGAAACGCGGCGAAAACGCGGATGTGATCCTGAACAATCTGTACAAGCAGACGCAGATGCAGGACACCTTCGGCATGAACATGGTGGCCCTGGTCGACGGCCAGCCGCGCCTGCTCAATTTGAAGGACATGCTGGATGCCTTCCTGCGCCACCGGCGCGAGGTCATCACCCGGCGCACGGTGTTCGAACTCAAGAAGGCGCGCGATCGCGGCCATATCCTCGAAGGCCTGGCGGTGGCGCTGGCCAACGTGGATGAAATCATCCGCATCATCAAAGCCTCCGAGACCCCGGCCGTTGCCAAGGAACAATTGCTGGCGAAAGCCTGGCGCTCGGCTTTGGTGGAAGAGATGCTGGTGCGCGTGAATCCGGATTTCTCCCGCCCCATTGGCCTGGCTGCGCAATACGGCTTGCACCCGGACGGCTATCACCTGTCCGAAGTCCAGGCCCAGCGCATTCTGGAAATGCAGCTGCAGCGCCTGACCAATCTGGAACAGGACAAGATCACCGGCGAATACAAGGAGATCATGGAGCGCATTGCCGACCTGCTCGACATCCTCGCCAATCCGTCTCGCATCACGGCGATCATCGGCGAGGAACTGGCCGAGATCAAAGCCCAGTTCGGCGACAAGCGCCGCTCGGTGATTGTCCAGGATGCGCAGGACCTGAGCATGGAAGACCTGATTGCGCCCGAGGACATGGTGGTGACCCTGTCGCATGCCGGTTATATCAAGACCCAGCCGCTGGACGACTATCGCGCGCAGAAGCGCGGCGGGCGCGGCAAGCAGGCGGCGGGAACGCGCGAAGACGACTTCATCGAGCGTCTGTTCGTGGCCAATACCCACGACTACATTCTTTGTTTCTCCAATCGCGGCCGGCTTTACTGGCTCAAGGTCTACAACGTGCCGCAGGGCGGTCGTATCAGTCGCGGAAAGCCCATCGTCAATATGCTGCCGCTGACTGAAGGAGAAAAAATCAACACCCTGATGCCAGTCAAGTCCTTCGATGATGACCATTATGTGTTCATGGCGACAGCCAAGGGCATCGTCAAGAAAACACCCTTGAGTGAGTTTTCCAGACCGCGTTCCGCCGGCATCATTGCCGTGGGACTGGACGACGAGGATTACCTGATCGGCGCGGCCATTACCGACGGCAAGCACGACGTGATGCTGTTTTCCAACGGCGGCAAGGCGGTGCGCTTCGACGAGAACGACGTGCGCCCGATGGGCCGCACTGCACGCGGCGTGATCGGCATGCGCCTGGGCAAGGGCCAGCAGGTCATTTCCCTGCTGGTGGCCGAGGATGAAACCGATTCGGTGCTGACCGCGACCGAGAACGGCTATGGCAAGCGCACGTCAATCACCGAATATACCCGGCACGCGCGGGCCACCCAAGGCATGATCGCGATCCAGACCACTGCGCGCAATGGCAAGGTGGTGGCCGCCACCCTGGTCAAGGAAGATGACGAAATCATGCTGATCGCCACCGGCGGCGTGCTGATTCGTACCCGGGTGAAGGAAATCCGCGAAATGGGTCGTGCCACCCAGGGAGTCACCCTGATCAACGTGGACGACGGGGAGAAACTCGCCGGTCTGGAAAAAGTTGTTGAAACCGAAGAGCCGGAACCACAGATCTAAAGACCAAACCATCAATCTCCAGGCGAAATAATCATGACGATCTACAATTTTGCCGCCGGCCCGGCGGTCCTGCCCAAGGAAGTCCTGCTCCAAGCCCAGGCCGAATTGCCTGACTGGCACGGCTCAGGCATGTCGGTGATGGAAATGTCCCATCGCGGCAAGGAGTTCATGGGCATTGCCGCCCAGGCCCAGGCCGACCTGCGGGAACTGATGGGAATACCGAGCAGCTACAAGGTGCTGTTCCTGCAAGGCGGCGCCTCCAGCCAGTTCGCAATGGTGCCGATGAATCTGTTGCGCGGAAAGACCGGCGCGGATTATCTCAACACCGGCGAGTGGTCGAAGAAAGCAATCAAGGAGGCGAAGAAATTCGCCCGCGTGAATGTGGTGGCGAGCAGCGAGGACAAGAATTTCTCCTATGCGCCGGCGCAAGGCACCTGGAAGCTGGATCCCGGCGCGGCCTATGTCCACTACACGCCGAACGAAACAATTGGTGGCGTGGAAATCTTCTGGACGCCGGAAACCGGCAACGTTCCACTGGTGGCCGACATGTCTTCCACCATCCTGTCACGGCCCATTGACGTCTCCCGCTATGGCGTGATCTATGCTGGTGCGCAAAAGAACATCGGTCCGGCCGGGCTCACTATCGTCATCGTGCGCGAGGACCTGATCGGCCAGGCCGTGGCGGGTACGCCGACCATGTTTGACTACAAGACCCATGCCGACAACGATTCGATGTACAACACGCCGCCCACCTATGGCATGTATGTGGCCGGCCTGGTGTTTCAGTGGCTGAAAAAACTGGGCGGTCTGGCGGAGATGGAAAAGATCAATATTGAAAAAGCCAACCTGCTGTACGACTACCTGGACAGCACCAGCTTCTACCATTCACCCGTGGCGAACGAAAACCGCTCTCGCATGAACATCCCTTTCACCCTGAAAGATTCCGCTCTGGACGAAGGCTTTCTCAAGGGCGCCAAGGAACGCACCCTGCTGCAACTCAAGGGCCACCGCTCGGTGGGTGGCATGCGCGCTTCCATCTATAACGCCATGCCCAGAGAAGGTGTAGCGGCGCTGGTCGATTACATGAAGGACTTCGAGAAAAAGAATGGCTAAAGCCTACCGTATTCAGACCCTGAACAAGATTTCCAGCCGCGGCCTCGCGCGGTTGCCGGCCAATTATGAAGTGGGCGACGCGGTTGCGAATCCCGATGCGATTCTGGTGCGCTCCGCCAACATGCACGAACTGGACATTCCGGCCAGTGTGATGGCCATAGGCCGGGCGGGCGCGGGCACCAACAACATTCCGGTCGCCAGGATGAGTGAACGGGGCGTACCGGTGTTCAACGCGCCCGGCGCCAATGCCAATGCGGTCAAGGAACTGGTGGTGGCGGGTCTGCTGATGGGAGCGCGCAACCTGATCCCGGCGATCAACTTCACCGGCAGCATAAGCGGCACGGACGAGGAAATGCACAAGGCGGTGGAGGCAGGCAAAAAGAATTTTGCCGGCATCGAATTGCCCGGCCGCACCTTGGGCCTGATCGGCCTCGGCGCGATTGGCTCTCTGGTCGCGGACGTCGCCATCAGGATGGGCATGAACGTGATCGGCTTCGATCCGGCCATCACCGTGGACGCGGCCTGGCGGCTGCCTTCCAGCGTAAAGAAGGCGGGCACGGTGGAAGAGGTGGTGAGGAACGCCGACTTCATTTCCCTGCATGTGCCTCTGATCGACGCCACCCGCCACCTGATCAACACCCAGCGTGTGGCGTTGATGAAGCCCGGCGCCGTGCTGCTCAATTTTGCCCGCGAGGGCGTGGTCGACAATGCCGCCGTGGTGGCAGCGCTGGATGAGAAGCGCATGCGCGCCTACATCTGCGATTTCCCCGCCAATGCCCTGAAGGGCCGGCCCGATGTGGTGACCCTGCCGCATCTGGGCGCCTCTACCGAAGAGGCTGAAGAGAATTGCGCGGTCATGGTGTCGGAGCAGGTATCGGATTTTCTGGAAAACGGCAACATCCTCAACTCGGTCAATTTCCCCAATGTCCATTTGGATCGGGAATCGGGTTTCCGGGTCGCCATCGCAAATGCCAACGTGCCCAACATGCTGGGGCAGATTTCCACCGCCATGGCCGAGGCCGAGCTAAACATCCACAACATGGTGAACATGTCCAAAGGCGGCATGGCCTACACCCTGGTAGATGTGGACAGCGCCGTCGCCGATGCCGTGCTCGACAAGATTCGCGCCATCAGCGGCGTGCTCAATGTCCGCTATCTGCCTGCATGAGCGACGAACTCTTCCGCTTGCGCGCACAGATCGATGCCATAGATGGCCAGCTACTCAAGCTGCTGTCGGAACGGGCCGGTCTGGCGCAGGCGGTTGGGCAGTTGAAGAATGGCGAGGGCATATACCGCGCGGAGCGCGAGGCCCAGGTGGCGCGCCGCATGCGCGAGACCAATCCGGGACCGCTGTCCAACGATACTGTCGAGCGCTTGTTCCGTGAGATCATTTCGGCCTGCCGCGACCTGGAACAACCTTTGCGCATTGCCTACCTGGGCCCGCAAGGCACCTTCAGCCAGGCTGCGGTGCACAAACATTTCGGCCATGCCGTCGGCGACTTGCCCTGTACCACGATAGACGAGGCATTTCGTGCGGTGGAAACCGGCAAGGCAGATTACTGCGTGGTACCAGTGGAGAATTCCACTGAAGGCGCGGTGTCTCGCACCCTTGATTTGATCGTCGGATCGCCGCTCAAGGTGGGTGGCGAAGTCTATCTGCCCATTCACCAGAACCTGCTGCGTAAGCTCCCCATGCCTGGCGGGAAGGGAGCAGGGGCTGAGGTCGCGGCGTCGGATGCGGCGCAGATGACTCAATTGAAGGGCGTCACCCGGGTCTACGGTCATGCCCAGTCGCTGAGCCAATGCCAGAACTGGCTGAACAAGCATTTGCCCAATGCGCAGCGCGTGTCGGTCATCAGCAACTCGGAAGGGGCCCGGCTCGCTGCGCAGGATGCGGATTCGGTTGCGTTGGCGGGCGAGGCCGCGGCGGAGATCTACGACTTGACGATCATTGCGTCCCGCATCGAAGACGAACCCAACAACACCACCCGTTTTTTGGTGCTGTCCTGCCGGGATACATCCCCTTCGGGCAAGGACAAGACTGCGCTCGTGCTGTCGATTCGAAACCGACCGGGCGCATTGGTGGAACTGCTCAAGCCATTCGCGGCGGCGGGCGTGTCGCTCACCAAGCTGGAATCGCGGCCCGCCCGGCAGGGTAACTGGGAATACCTGTTCTTTGTCGATTGCGAAGGCCACCGCGAGGACGCCAAAGTTGCGGCTGTGCTGGCCGAGGTGTCGGCCCAGGCGGCGATGTTGAAAGTGCTGGGCTCTTATCCGTCGGCTGCCAGCTCCTGACACGCCATGTTTTGCGATCCCTGCGAACGGGCCCCGGCCAATATCCGCGCCATCGCCCCCTATCAGCCGGGCAAGCCCATTTCCGAACTCGCGCGCGACTTGGGGCTGCCAGAACAAACCATCATCAAGTTGGCATCCAACGAGAACCCTCTGGGTGCGAGTCCCAAAGGACAGGCCGCGGCCGAAGCCGCGCTTGCCGACATTGCTCGCTATCCGGACGGCAGCGGCTATGAGTTGAAAGCCGCGCTGAGCGGCAAGTTCGGCATCGAAGCTGGCCGCATCGTGCTGGGGAATGGCTCCAATGACGTGCTGGAGCTGGCGGCCCGGGCCTTTCTCGCGCCCAGAACATCCGCGGTGTATTCGCGGCATGCCTTCGCCGTCTATGCGCTGGCAGTGCAGGCATCGGGCGCCACCGGCATTGAGACACGTGCCAGGGATTATGGGCATGACCTGAGAGCGATGGCCGCCGCGGTGCGGGATAACACTCGGGTGGTGTTCATCGCCAATCCCAACAATCCCACCGGCACGCTATTGCCCAACGCGGACCTCGAAGGGTTCTTGAATGAAGTCCCGCGCCATGTGGTGGTCGTGCTGGACGAAGCTTACGGCGAATACCTGCCGCCGGAAAAGCAGTCGCGGGCGCTGCAATGGCTGGAACAGTTTTCCAATCTGGTCGTGACCCGAACCTTTTCCAAGGCTTATGGCTTGGCTGGTTTGCGCGTCGGTTATGCGTTGACCAGTGAGGGCATTGCCGATCTGTTGAACCGGGTGCGGCAACCCTTCAATGTTACCAGTCCGGCCCTGGCTGCTGCTGCCGCAGCCCTGGATGACAGCAAGTTTGTGGCGCGCAGCTACGCGCTGAACCAGTTGGGCATGAAGCAATTTGTCCAGGGCTTCGACAAGCTTGGGCTGGAACCCATTCCTTCCGCCGGCAATTTCATCAGCGTCAGGGTGGGACCGGCGGAGGCAGTGTTTCAAGCCTTGCTGAGCAAGGGCGTGATTGTGCGGCCGGTGGCCAACTATGCTATGCCCGAGCATCTGCGCATCAGCATCGGCCTGGCGCAGGAGAATGCCAAGTGTCTGCTGGCGCTTGAAGAGGCTTTGAGAGAATGCCGTTGATCGAACGTCTGGCAGTCGTCGGCACCGGCCTTATCGGTGGTTCGTTCGCACTTGCGCTGAAGCAGGCCGGGCAGGTCGGAAGCGTGGTGGGTGCAGGGCGCAGCGATGGAAATCTGCAGACTGCCAAGGTGCGCGGTATCTTGGACCATATTGCAGCCAGTGCGGCCGAAGCGGTGACAGGTGCCGATTTTGTTCTGCTTGCCGTCCCGGTCGGCCAAATGGAGGGCGTGATGCAAGCCATCGCGCCGGCGCTTGCGCCGGATGTCGTTATCTCCGATGTGGGGAGTACCAAGCAGGATGTGGTAGCTATGGCGCGTACCTGTCTGGCGGACAGCCTCGGCCGTTTTGTCCCGGGCCATCCCATTGCGGGCGCGGAAACATCCGGCGCCGAGGCGGCACGTGCCGATCTATTCAGCGGCACGAACGTGGTGTTGACACCGTTGCCGGACACCAATTTCAAGGCGTTGGTGAAAACCCAGTCGGCCTGGCAGGCCTGCGGCGCGAAAGTGAGCCTCATGCAGGCCAGCCAGCACGACCGCATCTTTGCCGCGGTGAGCCATCTGCCTCACCTGCTGGCGTATGCGCTAGTGGATATGCTGGCCAGCCGGGCCGACAGCGATCTGCTTTTCGACTTCGCCGCCAGCGGATTTCGCGACTTCACCCGCATCGCGGCCAGCAGCCCGGAAATGTGGCGCGACATTGCCCTGGCCAACAGACATGCCTTGCTGGATGAACTCGAGGCCTATCAGGCCAAGCTGGAGGAACTGAAAGCAGCCCTAAGTGCCGAAGATGGGGATGCATTGATCAAGATCTTTTCCCGCGCGCGGCAAGCACGCTCTGCCTTGAGAAAGATCCCATGAAAGAATATCTGGATTTGCAGCCTGCGAAAGGGGCGCGCGGCACCATCAAGCTGCCGGGTTCCAAGAGCATTTCCAACCGGGTCCTGCTGCTGTCCGCGCTCGCTGCGGGTACGACCGAGGTCAAGGATCTGCTCGATTCGGATGACACGCGGGTGATGCTGGAAGCCCTATGCGCGCTGGGCGTGGGGGTCGAGCGCCACTTCGATTCCGGCGATTATGCGATCAGCGGCGTGGGCGGGGCCTTCCCCGTCAAGCACGCAGAGCTGTTTCTCGGCAATGCAGGCACGGCCTTTCGCTCGCTGACCGCGGCCTGCGCGCTCTCGGGGGGTGAGTATCAGTTATCCGGCGTGGCTCGCATGCACGAGCGGCCGATATGCGATCTGGTGGATGCGTTGAGACGGCTTGGCGCGCGGATCGACTACCTGGGCAATGAGGGATTCCCGCCCCTGGCCATCAGGCCGGGCCAGACGGCCAGGGTGCCGGAAGTGTCGGTGAAAGGCAATGTGTCCAGCCAGTATCTCACCGGACTCTTGCTGTCGGCGCCCCTGCTGGAACGGGAGGTGAGAATAAAAGTAGAGGGTGAGCTTATTTCCAAACCCTATATCGGTATTACGCTCGGCCTGATGGAACGCTACGGCGTCAAGGTGCAGCGCGAAGACTGGCAGCGTTTCACGGTTCGTGCGACGTCTTATAAGAGCCCCGGCACAATCCATGTTGAAGGCGATGCCTCGTCGGCCTCATATTTCCTCGCAGCCGGTGCTATTGGCCATGGTCCCGTGCGGGTGGAAGGCGTGGGGCGCAGTAGTCTTCAGGGCGACGTGCAGTTCGCCGCGGCGCTGGCGCGTATGGGCGTGGAAGTGAGCTTCGGCCCCAACTGGATTGAATCCCGGCTGGGTTGTTCGGACCGGCTGCATGCCCTGGAACTGGACTGCAACCACATTCCCGATGCGGCCATGACCCTGGCGGTGCTGGCCTTGTTTGCCGACGGCACCACCACGCTCACCAACATCGGCTCCTGGCGGGTAAAGGAAACCGACCGCATAACAGCCATGGCCACCGAATTGCGCAAGTTTGGCGCAATCGTGGAAGAAGGCGCCGACTATCTTCGCATCATCCCTCCTCACGCCTCACGCCTTACCCCTCACGTCGCCGTTGATACGTATGATGATCACCGCATGGCCATGTGTTTTTCGCTGGTCGCTCTGGGCGGGGTGCCAGTGCGCATCAACGATCCCGGTTGCGTCAACAAGACCTTTCCGGATTATTTTCACGCTTTTTCTTCCATCCTCAACTAAATGCCAACCCCGGTCATCACCATTGACGGACCTTCCGCTTCTGGCAAAGGAACGGTGGCGGAACGGGTTGCCAGCCGGTTGAATTTTCATTACCTGGATAGCGGCGCACTGTATCGGCTGACCGCCCTGGCGGCGATGAAAGCCTGCGTAGAACTGCATGACGAAACTGCACTGGCAGGCCTGGCGGGCAAGCTGCCGGCCCGTTTTGAGAGCGGCCGGATCTGGCTCAATGACGACGAGGTGACGGAAACCATCCGCAGCGAATCGGTAGGCGAAGGAGCGTCAAAAGTGGCAGTGCTGCCCCGGGTGCGCGAGGCGCTGCTGGATCGCCAGCGCGCCTATCGCAGAGCTCCGGGCCTGGTGGCGGATGGGCGCGACATGGGCTCCGTGGTGTTTCCTGATGCGCAGGCCAAGGTATTCCTGACGGCAAGCGCGGAAGTCCGCGCGGAAAGGCGATATAAGCAGTTGATCGAAAAAGGATTCTCTGCTAATCTTGCCGCCCTTGTCCAGGAAATGCGGGCAAGGGACGAGCGGGATGCGGCTCGTCCGGTGGCGCCACTCAGGCCTGCACCGGGCGCGTTGCTGCTGGATACCACCGGTATGTCGATCGATGATGCGGTGGATGCCGTGCTGGAGCATTACCGCAATACGTCCAGATGATTTTTTGGCGCCGGCCCGGAAGGCCGGCAATGTGCAACCAACCCCGTCCGCCCGGACGGAACTGAAGGCCCCTATGTCTGCTGCAACCCAAATCTCCTCCGAACCCATGGAAAGCATGGAAAGTTTTGCTGCCCTGTTTGAGGAATCCCTATCCCGTCAGGAAATGCGCCAGGGAGAAGTCATCACCGCCGAAGTCATCTCCATCGATGACAACTTCGTCGTGGTGAACGCCGGCCTCAAGTCAGAGAGTCTGATTCTGCGGGAAGAATTTCTCAATGACCGGGGCGAGCTTGAAGTCAAGCCTGGCGACTTTGTCCAGGTCGCGATCGAATCCCTGGAAGACGGCTTTGGCTCCACCAAGCTGTCGCGCGACCGCGCCAAGCGCTTGTCGGCATGGCTGGACCTGGAAGCGGCTATGAACGAAGGCCGCATCGTGAGCGGCCTGGTGCAGGGTCGCGTCAAGGGCGGCCTAACCGTCCTGATGAACGGACTGCGCGCCTTTTTGCCCGGCTCGCTGGTGGATATGCGCCCGATCAAGGACACCGCGCCCTTCGAAGGCAAGGAGATGGAGTTCAAGGTCATCAAGCTGGATCGCAAGCGCAACAACGTGGTGGTTTCCCGTCGCGCCGTGCTGGAGGCGTCCATGGGCGCCGATCGACAGGCGTTGCTCGACAACCTGAAGGAAGGCCAGGTGATCAAGGGGGTGGTCAAGAACATCACCGATTACGGCGCGTTTGTGGATCTGGGCGGAATCGATGGCCTGTTGCATATCACCGACATGGCCTGGCGCCGCGTCAAACATCCCTCGGAAGTCGTACAGGTCGGTCAGGAAGTGGAAGCCAAGATCCTCAAGTTCGATCAGGAAAAGAACCGCGTATCGCTCGGCCTCAAGCAGTTGGGCGATGATCCCTGGGTGGGCATTGGACGGCGTTACCCGCAGGGCACCCGCATGTTCGGGAAGGTCGCCAACCTGACCGATTACGGTTGCTTCGTCGAAATTGAACCGGGCATCGAAGGCCTGGTGCATGTGTCCGAGATGGACTGGACCAACAAGAACGTCAATCCTTCCAAGGTGGTCGCACTGGGCGATGAAGTGGAAGTGATGGTGCTGGATATCGATGAAGACAAGCGCCGCATCTCCCTGGGCATGAAGCAGTGCAAGCCCAATCCCTGGGAAGAGTTTTCGATGAATTACAAGAAGGGTGACAAGGTCAAGGGCGCGATCAAGTCGATCACCGACTTCGGCGTGTTTATCGGCCTGAACGGCGGCATCGACGGACTGGTGCACCTTTCCGACCTGTCATGGAACGTTCCCGGCGAAGAAGCGGTGCGCAACTTCCGCAAAGGCCAGGATCTGGAAGCCGTGGTGCTGGGCATCGACATGGAGCGCGAGCGGATTTCCCTCGGCATCAAGCAGCTTGAAGGCGATCCCTTCAACTCCTTCGTCGGCACCCACGAAAAGGGCAGCATTGTGAAGGGCACGGTCAAGTCGCTCGACGCCAAGGGCGCGGTGATCGATCTGGGTGGCGACATGGAAGGCTACCTGCGGGCTTCCGAAGTATCGCGTGACCGCGTTGAAGACATGCGCACGCATCTGAAGGAAGGCGACCAGGTCGAGGCCATGGTGATCAATGTGGATCGCAAGAACCGCCAGATCAACCTTTCCATCAAGGCCAAGGACAGCGCCGAACAAGATGTTGCCATGAAGAAATTCTCGGCCGAATCTTCCGCGGCGGCGAGTGGCGCCACCAACCTGGGCGCGCTGCTCAAGGCCAAACTCGACAACAAGGGCGGCGACCAGCAGTAGTCATCCATGACCAAGTCCGAACTGATCGCCAAGCTTTCCATCCGTTACCCGCAGTTTGCGGGCGCGGATGCCGAATTGGCGGTCAAGACCATACTGGATGCGATGACCAAGTCCTTGGGGACCGGGGCCCGAATCGAGATTCGCGGCTTCGGCAGTTTCAGCCTGAACTACCGGCCTGCGCGCCAGGGCCGCAATCCCAAATCGGGCGACAAGGTGTTCGTGGCGGCCAAGTATGTGCCCCACTTCAAGGCAGGCAAGGAGCTGCGTGAGCGGGTGGATTACCACCCGTAAGTCTTCCCGATTGGTTGCCTGCGAGCCCGCTTCGGCCATGCCAAAACGGGCTTCTTAATTTGGATTTGGGAGGTTCGGGAGGGAAACCGCGAGTTCGTCGTAGGATTACGTAGGCGCCAAATTGGACGGGCCGGCCGGATTATCTGATCACGGTGCCTGGACACTCTCCACAGTGGAAGAACAATGTCGGATAATTTTACAATCCGCTGACGTTAAAGCCATAACTAATTGATATTGAGATACTTTCTATTCTGGCATGTATCGTGCTTTTCGGTGGTTCTGCGTCCAGGCGGAACAGTTCGCGTTCAGGTTGGTCGCTATCGTGCTTCGTACGGGTGCCGAAGGTGATCTTCCACTGCTCGGTCGTCAGAAATCTAAGATTGTGAGGAAATTATGTCTACATGGTTGCTTAAATCCGCCGCTCTCATCGGCTTGTCGCTCTTGGTTGGGGCTGCTAATGCGGTGCCGTTGCCGGGACTGACCAATCTCAACT
The DNA here is from genome assembly GCA_963746955.1 of uncultured beta proteobacterium. Lineage (GTDB taxonomy): Bacteria > Pseudomonadota > Gammaproteobacteria > Burkholderiales > Thiobacillaceae > DASQBT01. The sequence goes on from CAVVDR010000026.1 coordinate 16,263, forward strand.
TTCTATCGTATGCGGGCCCGTCAGCGCCCAAAGATTCCTTTACTGCAGTCAATCCGGACGGTTGGACGGGCGGTAATGGCCTTATCTTTATCGATCAACCCGGAAATGCCAGTAACCCCAATTCTGCCTGCGGAAGCATTTACCTGCAGACCTATGGTTGCCCCAGCACCCTGGCTATACCCGGTGGCTACAACTACGTCGAGGCGGACGGTAATCCCGATTTCGAGAGCGGATTTAGCTACAACATTACCGGACTGACTGCGGGACAGACCTACACCCTGAGCTTCTACCAGGCGGCCAGCCAGCAAACGGGCTTTAGGGGAGCCACGACCAATCAGTGGATTGTCTCCCTAGGCACCAGTGGACTCACCGACTGCGCCGGCTGCCTTGGCGGCGGCAATAGCTCATATTCCAACGCGGATGCGACCGCATCGATCGTGTCAACGCCGTTGATGAGTGTTCCAGACCAAGGCCTGGTTGACTGGAATTATGTCTCGGTTGATCTCACCGCCGACGACACGAATCAGGTGCTGAGCTTCCTGGCCTGGGGTAACAACGGCAACACTGCCAATCTCCCGCCGATGATTTTCCTGGCGGGCGTCAATTCAGAACCTGGGCTCAATCTGCCGGAGCCCACAACCGTGGCACTTTTCGGTCTTGGGCTATTAGGCCTTGGGGCAAGCAGGCTACGTCGGTCCCCGAGCGCAGCTTGACGGCCTGACCGCTCAGCGGCCATCCTGCCTTCAGTTCAGGCGGCGATGGCCGTTGTCGTTTGCATGAATGAGACTCAGGACACGTGACCGTGCCGTCTTTTCTGGATCAACAGCATCTCCTGGCGCTCGTCCGAGAAATCATTAGGCTCAGCGTGTGGCTCGCCCTGCTCGCGGTTATTTTCCTGCCGCTTGAGCGAATTTTTGCGCTGCATCCGAGAAAGTTCTTTTGCAAGTCCCTCGTCCAGGACTTGGGCTATTACTTCATTAGTGGGCTGGTGCCCGGCCTGTTGATGGCTGTGCCGCTATCCTTGGCTGCTTATGGCGCTCATGCCATAGTGCCATGGCGCGTGCAATCCGCCGTTGCTGCATTGCCGTTATGGCAACGCGCCCTTGCCGGACTTCTGGTCAGCGAGCTCGGCTTCTACTGGGGCCATCGCTGGGCGCATCAGATTCCTTTCCTGTGGCGCTTTCACTCGATCCACCATAGCGCCAAGCAGATCTACTTTTTGATCAGTTCGCGGGCACATCCGATCGACAACGTCTTCATTCGACTATGTGGCTTCATACCAGTTTACGTGCTTGGCATCGCTACGCCGCTAACCCCTGAGGGCGGTACCGTTGCTGCGCTGCTCGTACTCGCTTTGACCATGTGGGGATTCTTTATCCATTCAAATCTGCGCTGGCGGCTGGGTCCGCTGGAATGGCTGTTCGCCACTCCCCACTTCCACCACTGGCACCACACGCTGGGCGAAGAACGGGATCGCAATTATGCGTCGATGTTGCCCGTGATGGACTGGATCTTCGGCACGCTCCATCTGCCCCGGAAACAGTGGCCGTCGGCCTATGGCATCGAGGCGAAACTGCCCAGTTCGTTGGGTGGACAACTGATGTATCCATTACGCTTGCAGCCGCCTGAGATCAGTTCGCCGAAGCCAGTCGCCGCAGAGCGCTAATCAAGGGGAATCGTGGTTGCTGTTCGGCTGATCTGGCCGATCATGCAATATTTCATGATTCTGCGCTGCTCAGGCGCCCGCAGCTTTTGCCCGCGCTGCCGATTCAGCAAGCTGACGATCCACTGCATCCTGATCCCAGCCCTCGCTCGCCCAGCCGGCCAGGTTTTCCAGGGCAATACTACCGAGTGCATCGATCCAGGCCGCTGACTCGTTGAGGGCGGGAATGTAGTGGAAGGATTTTCCGCCTGCGCTGAGGAAGCTGTCTCGCCCTTCCATGGCAATTTCCTCCAGGGTTTCCAGGCAGTCCGCAACAAAGCCGGGGCAGACGACATCCACGCGTTGAGTGCCCGCCTTGCCCAGTTCTTCCAGGGTCTTGTCGGTATAGGGTTTAAGCCACTCGGCCTTGCCGAAGCGGGACTGAAAGGTGAGCCGGAATTGTTCCTTCGGCCAGCCCAGTCGTTCCATCAGCAGGCGTCCGGTCTTCTGGCATTCGCAATGGTAGGGGTCGCCCTTGTCGAGCGTGTAGCGGGGCAGGCCGTGAAAGCTCATGACCAGCATGTCCGGGCGGCCCTCGCGTTGCCAGTAGTCGCGGATGTTGGCGGCCAGCGCGTTGATGTAGGCAGGGTGATCGTGAAAATGCTTGATCGTGCGCAGCGCGGGCTGGTTGCGGACACGCGCAAGATGTTGGGCAACGGCATCAATGGCGGTCCCGGTGGATGACGCGGCATACTGGGGATAGAGAGGCAGGATCAGGATACGGTCGCAGCCGAAGGATTTCAGCTTGTCCAGTCCGCCGGCGATGGAGGGCTGGCCATAGCGCATGGCGTATTCAAGCTTGAGAGGTGACTTGATTCGCTCGCCCAGCCAGCCTTTGAGCAGCTTGAGCTGTTTTTCGGTGTGGACTTTCAGCGGCGAGCCTTCCGGCGTCCAGATGGAAGCGTATTTCCTGGCCGACTTCTTGGGCCGCAGATTGAGGACCACGCCGTTCAGGATCATCCACCAGAGTGCCTTGGGGATTTCCACTACGCGCGGGTCGGAAAGGAATTCCTTCAGATAGGTGCGCAGCGCGGCGGGCGTGGGTGCGTCAGGGGTGCCAAGATTGACCAGCAGAATGCCGGTGCGCGCCAGGCTATCGTGCTTGAATTCGGGTTCCTGCAAATAAGTCATCGAGGGTGGCTTTAGCGTCTAGTGTTGGGAAAGGGCGTTGGATAGCAGGCGGGCAGTGATGTCGACGATGGGGATGACCCGCTCGTAAGCCATGCGCGTGGGGCCCACCACGCCGAGCGTGCCGACCACCTGCCCATCGACTTCATAGCGGGCAGTCACCATGCTGCACTCATCCAGAGGCAGCAGTTCGGAATCCCCTCCTATGAATATCTGCACGCCCTGGGCGGAACGGGACTGCTCCAGCAACTGCAGCAAGGTGGTCTTTTGCTCGAATGCATCAAACAGTTTGCGCAGCCTATGTACATTGGCCGAGAGCTCTTCCACGTTGAGCAGGTTGCGGCTGCCCGAGACCACCACCGGATCCCTGCCGGATTCCAGCGCTTCGCTGCCCGCATCCACGGCGGCTGACAGCAGGCGGGTCATGTCGTCGCGCAGTCTGCCCAATTCCTCTTTAAGCTTGAGTTTGACCTGGTCAAAGGTCAGGCCGGCAAAGTGATGGTTGAAGTAATTGCCGGATTCAATGAGTTGACTCTGGCTGTAGGAACGCTCGGTCACCAATACGCGGTTCTCCACCTCGCCTTCCTGGGTAACGATGATGAGCAGCACCCGCTTGTCGGACAGGCTCAGGAATTCGACCTGACGGAAGGCAGGGTTTCGCCTTGGCGCCAGCACCAAGCCGGCGAATTGAGTCAGTTCGGACAGGAGATTGGACGCCGAGGCGATGAGCCTTTGCGGATCATTGGGCGCCAACTGATGTTCCATCTGGCTGCGTGCGATGCTTTCCAGCGGGCGTACGGTCAGCAGGCGGTCAACGAAGAACCGGTAGCCTTTGGGCGTCGGTATCCGGCCCGCCGAGGTGTGCGGGCTTATGACGAAGCCGAGGTCCTCAAGATCGGCCATGATGTTGCGTATGCTCGCCGGTGACAGATCAAGCCCGGAATGCTTGGACAGGGTGCGCGAGCCCACCGGCTCTCCCTCGGTGATGTAGCGTTCAACCAGGGTTTTCAGCAGGATACGCGCGCGGTCGGTTAGCATAGTTTCATTCTAATACGGCCCGTATAATTCACAGCATGAACACGCCATTTAGGACCGTTGCCCTGGTGAGCAAGTACGACAGCGTCGGGATCGCGGAGTCTGTCCTGTGTCTCGCCCGATTTCTGGTGCATCGCGGCTATCAGGTTGTAATCGCCCGGCAGACCGCCGAAAAGCTCGATATCCCCGGCTACCGGCTGGAGAGCCTGACGGATATCGGGCAATTGGCCGATGTCGCAGTGGTGCTCGGCGGTGACGGAACCATCCTCTCGATTGCACGCGTGCTCGCACCCTTTGGAGTTCCGATCATCGGCGTCAATCAGGGACGACTGGGCTTTCTGACGGATATCTCGTTGGCCGAAATGGAAACCAACCTGGCCGCCATGCTGGCTGGCAAGTTCCAGGCGGAAAACCGGATACTGCTCAAGGCCCGGGTGATTCGGGACCAAGAAATCATCACCGAAGCCTGTGCGTTCAATGACGTGGTGGTCAGCAAGGGGGGGGCAGGTCGGCTGATCGAGATTGAGGTTTCGATCGACGAAGAGTTCGTCTACAGTCAACGCTCCGACGGCCTGGTCGTGGCCACGCCCACCGGTTCTACGGCATATGCCCTGTCGGCTGGCGGCCCCATTCTGCATCCCACATTGGATGCAATCGTTCTGGTGCCCATCTGTCCGCATTCCTTCTCGGCCCGGCCGATCGCGATCAATGGAGATTCTCATGTGCAAGTCCACATCATGTTTGCCGATGACTGCCGGGTACATTTCGACGGGCAACGCAATGCCGACCTGAAAGTGGGCGACCAGGTGCAGATCTACCGTGCCGTCACGCCTGCGACCCTGCTGCATCCTTTGGATCACAGCTATTACTCGACCCTGCGGCAAAAACTGCATTGGGGGCATCAGCTCTAGGAACCCGAGATGTTACGCAACGTCAGCCTGCGCGACTTCGTCCTGGTGGAGCAGCTGGAAGTGAGTTTCCGGCCGGGGTTGACCGTGCTGACCGGGGAGACGGGTGCGGGGAAGTCTTTGCTGGTAGATGCCCTGGCCCTGGTCCTGGGCGCGCGCGGCGATACCGGAATGATCCGCCAGGGCGCCGAGCGGGCGGAAATCAGCGCGGAATTCGACGTGACGTCGCTGCGCGAATGCCGGACGTGGCTGGACGAAGCCGGGCTGGCCACCGAGCCGGGTGAGTGCCTGCTAAGGCGCGTCATTGATTCAGGCGGACGGTCGCGCGCATTCATCAATGGTTCCGCCGTTACCCTCACGCAGCTCAAGCAGATTGGCGACCTGCTGGTGGACATCCACGGCCAGCAAGCCCATCACACTCTGCTAAGAACCGAGGTGCAACGCAATTTGCTCGACAGCTATGGCGGTTGCGAATCAGCCGTACAGCAAGTGGGGCAGGCCTGGCGAACATGGAAAGCAGGGCGCAGCCGTCTGGAGGAAGCCCATACGCTGGGGCGCGAACGGGCGATGGAGCGCGAAGCGCTCACTGCTGCGCTGGCGGATCTGCTGCCCGCCCAGGCGGACATCGGCGCATGGAACGAGCTGCAGGCGGAGCATGGCCGCCTGTCACACAGCACGGCACTGATGGAAGGATGCGCCCAGACTCTGACGTCGCTGGACGAGGGCGATGACCCCGTGCTGTCGCGTCTGGGCGGTCTGGAGCGCCGCATGGGCGAACTGGCAGGCTACGATGCGGCGCTCGCACCGATCCGCGAATTCATCGCATCCGGCCAAGCCCAGCTCGGTGAGGCGGCTCATGAGCTGCGGCGTTATGCCGACCGGCTCAGTCTGGACCCGGCTCGCCTGGAGGAGTTGGATCGGCGCATGGGCGAAGTTCACCGCCTTTCGCGCAAACACCGGCTGCCGCCCGAACAACTGATCGAATTGATTCACGATATGCAATCTCGGCTGGATGCCTTGAATGACGCAGATAACGTGGAGGCCCTGCGGCGTGCAGAGGAGGCGGCGGCAGCCAAGTATAAGGATCTGGCGGGACAACTTGGGCGGCTGCGCAAACAGGCCGGGAAGGATTTGGCGCGCAGCGTGAACAGCGCCTTGTCAGAGCTGGCGCTTGCCGATGCGCGCTTTGAAGTTCGCCTGGAGGCCCTCGACGATCCCCGCGCCGTGGGCATGGAGGAGGTCGGGTTTTTCGTCTCACCCCATAGTGGTCTGCCCGCCGGTCCGCTGGAGAAGATTGCCTCCGGCGGCGAGTTGTCGCGCATCAGTCTGGCCATTCAGACGGCCGTGTCAGGGCAGGCCGGAGTGCCGACCTTGATTCTGGATGAAGTCGATGTGGGCATAGGCGGCGCGGTTGCCGAAGCAGTTGGCCGCCGTTTGGCTCAGTTGGGCAAATCCAAGCAGGTGCTGGTCATTACCCACCTGCCGCAGGTTGCGTCCTGGGGTGATCAGCATCTACTGGTCAGCAAGTCGGTAGTTGATGAGAAATTGCAAAGCGATATCCGGCCGCTGGACAACCGCGCAAGGGTGGAGGAAATCGCCCGTATGCTGGGCGGGCTGGAAATAACCCAGACCACGCGCAGGCATGCGCAGGAGATGCTGGAACTCGCCGTGGAGCGGTGAGGGTACGAGCAGGAAAGAGGTGCCCCGCTTGCGCGGATCCGCATGTCTGCGAGCGCCCTCCGCTCCCGCGGCGCGGGCTTATGAAACCAGGATGCAGGTGGCGGAGGGGGCGGGGTCTGACGGGCGCTTACTTGTGCGGCCGATAGGGGCAGTGTTCCTTCGTGCAATCGGCGTAAATCTGCAGTGAATGATCATGAATGGAAAAGCCGCGCTGCTCGGCAATCTTGTTTTGCCGCTTTTCGATTTCCGCATCGAGAAACTCTTCCACGCGACCGCATTGCATGCAAACCAGATGGTCATGGTGGTTGCCCTGATTCAGTTCGAACACGGCCTTCTCGGAGTCAAAATGGTGACGTATCAAGAGGCCCGCCTGTTCGAACTGGGTCAGTACCCGATAGACCGTCGCCAAGCCGATATCGTGGCCTTCGTCAGACAGCAGACGGTAGACCTCCTCCGCGGTCATGTGGCGTTTCTCGCTGTGCTCGAAAATGTCCAGGATTTTCAAACGCGGCAGAGTTGCTTTAAGCCCGATGTTTTTCAGGTCACTAGGGGCGCTCACGAAAGCGGCTCCGAACTGAGAAAGAAAGTCAGTTATCATAGCGCCTTTCAGCACATGCGTCCCTAACAGAATGCGGGTACCGCTCCTCCTCCTGACGGCACTATTTCTGGCAGCGTGTACCACTACCCAGCTGCCCATATCCCCGCACAAGATTGACGTGCAGCAGGGCAATGTTATCGATCAGGAAGCGTTGGAAAAGCTGAAACCGGGCCTGACACGCTCCCAGGTCCGGTTTCTGCTGGGCACTCCTCTGCTGATCGATCCCTTCCGCGACAACCGTTGGGACTACGTATACAACTATCGCAATGCCGGCAAGCTGACCGCGCAGAAGCGGCTTACGATATTCTTCGACCACGACGTGTTGAACCGGATCGAGACCAGTGGTCTGGACCAGCCAACCGCTGCGCTGGCGCCGGCCGCAAACACCAGCGAGGTCAAGCCTCCACAGGCTGAGCCGGAAGGCAAGTCTGCGACGGGGACTGAGCTCCCGATTTCGCCACCCGCTGCCGCGGCCGCGATCGAGCCCCCTCGAGCGGCTCCCGATAATAAGGCCGTTGAGGAATCCCATGTCCAGCCCAAGTCTGCCATCGTTCAAGTGACGCAGCCAGCACCGCAGGCCACGGCCCGGGCGAGCACCCGCAGCCCGGCGAACCGCGTGCGAAGTGCAGCGCCATCGACAGGCCGGTCCCGCGTCAAGACCAGCGTAGTTCCGCCTCTGGCCGCTACCGGCGCAACATCGCGTCCCATGAAAATTGAGAATTCTTCCCCTCAGTCCCTGGTCTTGCGGCGCGAAACCGACGTGGCACGCTTAAAGCCGGATGTAATGCCGGATTCTCCGCAGACGACTGCGGCGTCCGAAGTCGAAGCTCCGGTGCTGGCAGCGGCCCAAGCGTGGGCCAAAGCCTGGTCGGACCGGGATGAAGAGGCGTATCTGGCGGCGTATGCAAGCGAATTCAAGCCGACGGGCGGCTTTGACAAGGCCGAGTGGGAAAGGCGCCGTCGCCTCCTGCTCAATCTGTCGAAAAAGATCGAGGTGCGGATCGAGTCCCCGGTGGTGGAGTTTCCTGCCGAAGGTCGGGCGCTGATTACCTTCAATCAGTATTACCGCTCCGCCACCTATCATGACACCGTGGTCAAGCAACTGTTGATGGGCTTGCAGAACGGCCGTTGGCTGATCCTGGAAGAAAAGGTGCTTCCTGTCCTGCCCGGAAGGAACAAGAAATGAGCGCGTTGCAAACTGTCATAGCGGGTGTTTCCGGCCGCATGGGCCGCGCGCTGCTGGAGGCCGTGGCTCAGGACACAGCCTTTGCACTGCATGGCGCGCTGGATCGCGTGGGCAGCCCGTCGATCGGGCAGGTTGCAGGGATGTTGGGTGGCGGGACCGGAGTACACATCACCAGCGATACGGCATCTGCGCTTGTGGGCGCAGATGTGCTGGTTGATTTTACGCGCCCGCAAGCCACGCTTGGCTATCTCGATGCCTGCAGCAAAGCCGGGGTCAATCTGGTTATCGGTACGACCGGCTTCGATGTGGGGGGTAAGGCCGCCATTGAAGCGGCGGCAAGAGATGTCGGCGTTGTCTTCGCGCCCAATTTCAGCGTGGGTGTCAATCTGCTGCTAAAGCTGGCCGAAACGGCTGCGCGCGTGTTGAATGAAGGTTACGACATCGAAATCATCGAAGCCCATCACCGACACAAGGTTGATGCCCCCTCGGGCACTGCGCTGGCCTTGGGTCAGGCCGCAGCAAGTGTGTTGGGGCGCGACCTCAAGACCTGCGGGGTGTATGGCCGCGAGGGCGTGACCGGCGAGCGCCGACCCGACACCATAGGTTTCGCAACGGTGCGCGGCGGCGATATCGTCGGCGACCACACACTTTTGTTTGCGGGCATCGGAGAGCGCGTCGAACTTACCCATAAGGCCAGCAGCCGCGCCACCTTCGCCCACGGCGCTCTGCGCGCGGCCAAGTGGCTGCACGACAAGGGACCTGGGCTGTATAACATGCGCGACGTGCTGGGGTTGAAGTAGGCTTGCATCATGAATAGAGTCAAGGTCTACACTACAGGCACCTGTCCCGTTTGCGTCAAAGCCAAAAGCTTTCTGGACAGGCGTGGCATTGCCTACGACGAGGTCCGTATCGATCTGGATCGCGCAGCCTTGAAGGAATTCTCTGTGGTGACCAATGGGGCCCGCACCGTGCCGCAGATTGTGGTGGATGGAAAGTGTATCGGCGGGTTCACCGAGTTGACTGAACTACATATGGATGGCGGGCTGGATCATTTGCTGACTTGACCCCGCGGAAGCTGTGCCGTCAGAAGGTTTGGCAAAACCCGACTCAAATCCGCTTTGTCCTGGCGTCGCATCCAAGGTATAATTCACCCTCAATTCGGGCCCGTCAGGCCCCTCCCGCTCTGCCCTGTCTCACGCCGCCCCGCAACTATGGAGTTTCCAGTGCCCAAGGCCCAGCCTGCCCTTCTTGCGCTTGCCGACGGCTCGGTGTTTCGCGGTCTTTCCATCGGCGCTGACGGCATGACGACCGGTGAGGTGGTGTTCAATACCGCGCTGACGGGGTATCAGGAAATCCTCACCGACCCGTCCTATTCCCGCCAGATTGTCACGCTGACTTATCCGCACATCGGCAACTACGGCGTGAATGCCGAGGACGTGGAGGCCGAGCGCATCCATGCCGCTGGCCTGGTGGTGCGCGATGTGCCCAGGCTGTATTCCAACTTCCGCGCTAGCCAGTCGCTCAGCAGTTACCTCGTAACCCAGAACATCGTTGCAATCGCCGATATAGACACGCGCCGCTTGACGCGCATTTTGCGCGAGCATGGCGCGCAGGACGGTTGCATCATGGCGGGGCGCATTGACGAAAGCGAGGCGCTGACCCGGGCGCGTGCCTTCCCGGGACTGGCAGGCATGGATCTGGCGCAGGTGGTGACGTGCGATCAGGTGCACGAATGGGAGGAAGGGGAGTGGAGCCTCGGCAAAGGATATGGGTCGCGCAATCAGGACAGTTTCCATGTCGTCGCCTATGACTATGGCGTCAAGCGCAACATTCTGCGCATGCTGGCGGGGCGCGGTTGTCGCTTGACGGTGGTGCCGGCCAGGACTTCCGCCGCCGAAGTGCTGGCCATGAATCCCGATGGCGTGTTTCTCTCCAACGGTCCCGGCGACCCGGAGCCCTGCGATTATGCGATCGCTGCGATTCGGCACATCGTGGACAAGAAGGTTCCGACCTTTGGCATCTGCCTGGGCCACCAACTGCTGGCGCTGGCATCGGGCGCCAAGACCTTGAAAATGAAATTTGGCCATCACGGCGCGAATCATCCGGTAAAAGACCTGGAGTCCGGCCGGGTCGCAATCACCAGCCAGAACCACGGCTTTGCTGTAGATGCCGCCACCTTGCCCGGCAACCTCAAGCCCACTCATGTTTCGCTGTTTGACGGCAGCCTGCAGGGCGTGGTCCGCACCGACGCACTTGCGTTTTCCTTCCAGGGACACCCGGAGGCAAGTCCGGGCCCGCACGACGTCAGCTATCTGTTCGACCGCTTCATATCGATGATGGAAAAGACGCACCGCTGACATGCCAAGAAGACCCGACATCCACAGCATCCTCATCATCGGTGCTGGCCCCATCATCATCGGCCAGGCGTGCGAGTTCGACTATTCCGGCGCGCAGGCCTGCAAGGCGCTGAAGGAAGAAGGCTACAAGGTCATCCTGGTCAACTCCAACCCAGCCACCATCATGACGGATCCGGATATGGCGGACGTGACCTACATCGAGCCGATCACCTGGCAGGTGGTGGCCAAGATCATCGAAAAGGAACGCCCGGATGCTTTGTTGCCGACCATGGGCGGGCAGACTGCGCTGAACTGTGCGCTCGATCTGGCCAAGCATGGCGTTCTCGACCAGTATGGCGTCGAGATGATAGGCGCCAAGAAGGAAGCGATCGACAAGGCCGAGGACCGCGAAAAATTCAAGCAGGCGATGACCCGAATCGGTCTCGGCTCGGCACGCTCCGGCATTGCCCACAGCCTGGAAGAGGCGAAGCAGGTCCAGGCCGGCCTGGGCTTTCCCGTCATCATCCGTCCGTCGTTCACCATGGGTGGAACGGGCGGGGGCATTGCCTATCACATGGACGAATTCGTCGAGATCTGCAATCGTGGTCTGGAAGCGTCGCCGACCCACGAACTGTTGATCGAAGAGTCGCTGATCGGCTGGAAAGAATACGAGATGGAAGTGGTGCGCGACTACAAGGACAACTGCATCATTGTCTGTTCGATCGAAAACTTCGATCCGATGGGCGTGCATACCGGCGATTCGATCACCGTGGCGCCCGCGCAAACGCTGACCGACAAGGAATACCAGATCATGCGCGACGCCTCGTTGGCGGTGCTGCGCGAAATCGGCGTCGATACCGGCGGCTCAAATGTGCAGTTTTCCACTAATCCGGCAGATGGCCGCATGGTGGTAATTGAGATGAATCCGCGTGTATCGCGCTCGTCTGCGCTCGCCTCCAAGGCCACGGGTTTCCCCATTGCCAAGGTCGCGGCCAAGCTGGCGGTCGGCTATACGCTGGACGAGCTTGCCAATGACATTACCGGCGGCGCGACGCCCGCTTCGTTCGAGCCATCGATTGACTACGTCGTCACCAAGATTCCGCGTTTTGCCTTCGAGAAATTTCCGCAGGCAAACAACCGCCTGACCACGCAGATGAAGTCCGTCGGTGAGGTGATGGCCATCGGCCGTACATTCCAGGAATCGCTGCAGAAGGCACTACGCGGCCTTGAAGTCGGGGCGGACGGACTGGACGAAAGAACCAGCGACAAGGATGTAATTGAGGCGGAACTGGGCGATGCCGGCGCCGAGCGCGTCTGGTATGTGGCCGATGCCTTTCGCGCTGGAATGATGCTCGAACAGATTCATGCGCAAACCCGCATCGATCCCTGGTTCCTGCACATGATCCAGGAGATTGTCGAGACCGAGAGTGAACTTAGACAAAAGACTCTAGCCGACTTGGACAAGGACGGCATTTGGCGTTTGAAACGCATGGGATTTTCAGACTGCCGGATCGGCAGGCTGCTGGGGGTTGAGCAAGACGAGGTGCGCGCGCACCGCTGGCATCTGGACGTTCATCCGGTATACAAGCGGGTGGACACCTGCGCGGCGGAATTCGCTACGCCGACCGCTTACATGTACTCCACTTATGAGGAAGAGTGCGAGGCCAACCCCACCGCAAGAAAAAAGATCATGGTATTGGGGGGAGGGCCGAATCGCATCGGCCAGGGCATCGAGTTCGATTACTGCTGCGTGCATGCCGCCCAGGCGTTGCGCGAGGACGGCTATGAAACCATCATGGTCAACTGCAATCCGGAAACCGTATCCACCGACTACGATACCTCCGACCGTCTTTATTTCGAGCCGCTGACGCTCGAGGACGTGCTGGAAATCGTGCGGGTCGAAAAGCCGGACGGTGTGATCGTGCAGTATGGCGGGCAGACGCCGCTGAAACTGGCGCGCGATCTCGAGAAAAATGGCGTGCCTATCATCGGCACCACGCCGGACATGATCGATGCGGCCGAGGATCGCGAACGCTTCCAGCAGATGCTGCATCGGTTGGGCCTGAAGCAGCCGCCCAACCGCACGGCGCGCGCGCCCGAGCAGGCGCTGGTGCTGGCCGAGGAAATCGGCTATCCGCTTGTAGTACGGCCTTCCTATGTACTGGGCGGGCGCGCGATGGAAATCGTGCGCGAAGAGGCCGACCTCAAGCGTTACATGACCGAGGCGGTAAAAGTGTCCAATGATTCGCCGGTCCTTCTCGACCGTTTCCTCGATGACGCAATCGAGGTCGATGTGGACGCATTGTCCGATGGCGAAGATGTGCTGATCGGCGGCATCATGCAGCACATTGAGCAAGCCGGCGTGCATTCGGGCGATTCGGCCTGCTCGCTGCCGCCCTACAGCCTGTCTGCCGCCATCCAGGACGAGCTGCGCAGTCAAACCGTGGCCATGGCCAAGGCATTGAATGTGGTGGGACTGATGAACGTGCAGTTTGCCATCCAGGGCAAAACCATCTATGTGCTGGAGGTGAATCCGCGCGCCTCGCGCACCGTGCCGTTCGTATCCAAGGCCATCGGCGTGCCGCTCGCCAAGGTGGCTGCGCGCTGCATGGCGGGGAAGAGCCTGGTCAGCCAAAACATGACTCGTGAACGCATTCCGCCGTATTATTCGGTGAAGGAAGCGGTTTTTCCGTTCCGCAAGTTTCCGGGCGTGGACCCGATGCTGGGGCCTGAAATGAAATCCACCGGTGAGGTCATGGGGGTGGGGGACAGCTTCGCGGAAGCCTTCGTCAAATCCCAGATCGGCGCCGGCGAAACCCTGCCGGCCAAGGGCAAGGTGTTTATCAGCGTGCGCGCGGTGGATCGCCCGCAAGGCGCGGAACTGGCAAGGAGCTTCCACGGTCTCGGTTTTAGTGTGCTTGCCACGCGCGGCACCGGCCAGGCAATTGCCGAGTCGGGCACCCCCGTCACAATCGTCAACAAGGTGACGGAAGGTCGCCCCAACATCGTGGACATGATCAAGAACAACGAGGTCGTTCTCATCATAAACGTGGTGGATGACAAACGCGCGGTGAAGGATTCCTATTCCATACGCGCGGAGGCGCTGGGGCGGCGCGTGGCTTATTTCACCACGCTGGCCGGCGCCAGGGCTGCGTGTATGGGACTGGCGCATTCCAGTGAATTGCAGGTGTATTCCCTGCAGTCCTTGCACCTGAGAATTCAGTGAAGGGGGGGCAACGGTGAGCAAAGTACCATTAACTGTCAATGGCGCGGAGAGACTTAAAGCCGAATTGCATAATCTGAAAACCATTCAGCGGCCAGCTATCATCATGGCTATTGCCGAGGCGCGCGCGCACGGCGACCTCTCGGAGAACGCCGAATATGACGCGGCCAAGGAGCGGCAGGGTTTCATCGAGGGGCGGATCAAGGATATTGAAGGCAAGCTTTCCCATGCCCAGGTGATCAACCCCGCTGAACTGGATGCGGATGGCCGCATCGTGTTTGGCTCCACGGTCGAACTGGAAGATCTGGATTCAGGCGACGCCGTTACCTATCAGATCGTTGGCGACGACGAGGCGGATATTAAGCAGGGCAAGATCTCCGTGTCCTCTCCGATCGCCCGCGCCTTGATCGGCAAGCATGCCGGTGACACGGCGAACGTTCAGGCTCCGGCCGGAGTTCGACAATACGAAGTGCTGGATGTCCGGTACGAGTGATGAAACGCATCGCAGACGGCCTGGCTTCGCTTCTGCTCGTGTTCTGGGTGGGCGGTTTGTGGGCCATCGGCTACATTGCTGCGCCCAGCCTGTTTTCCAGTTTGGTTGACCGCCAGCTGGCGGGCAACCTCGCGGGCGTATTGTTCAATTGGATCGCGTGGGTGGGCATTGGCTCGGGTCTCTACCTGCTCTTTTACCGCTTGGGTCGAGATGGATTTGAGGCGCTGAAGCTGGGTTTCTTCTGGATCGTGCTGGTGATGTTGTTGCTTACGCTAGGCCAACATTTCGGTATCCAGCCCATTATGCATGCCCTCAAGCAGCAGGCCATGCCCCAAGCCGTAATGCAAAGCGCCTTTCGTGACCGGTTTGCAGCCTGGCACGGCGTAGCCAGCATCGTCTATCTGCTTGAAAGCCTGCTGGGCGGCTGGCTAGTCTGGCGCCAGGGCTTAGCGCGGTAGCGTGATGCCAGGCTTTTCGGATGGCCGGTAGACGACCAGCATCCTGCCGATCTGCTGCACGGGCGCGGCGGAGAGGATAGTGCAAATTTCCGTCAGCCAGACTTGTCGGGCGTTCCGCTCGCCGGATGCGGCCTTGATCTTGATCAACTCGTGTCTGGACAGGGCGCGGTCGATTTCCTTCAACACCGCCTCGGTCAGACCTTTATCGCCGATCATGGCCACCGGTTGCGCGGCGTGGGCGAGGCCTTGCAGGTATTGGCGTTGGGGCGGGGTAAGTTCGATCATGGGCTGGGCCGGAGGAATATTAAGGCTAAATGAACCGGGCATTTTAGCCGATGAAGCGGTCTAGGACGAGCAAACCCTGGTGGCTGGACCGCCATGTGCATGATCCCTATGTCAAGCGGGCACAGCAGGAAGGTTATCGCTCCCGAGCGGCCTATAAACTGCTCGGGCTGCATGAGAAAGATCATCTGCTAAGGCCGGGGATGACGGTGGTGGATCTGGGCGCTGCGCCGGGCGGCTGGTGCCAGGTGGCTGCCAAGAAAGTGGGTGTAAGGGGCCGGGTGATTGGCATTGATCTGCTGGACATGGCTCCGGTCCAGGGGGTCGAGTTCATCCAAGGGGATTTTGCCGACGCCAGGGTGTGGGGCATGGTCGAATCATCCCTGCAGGGGCAAAGGATAGACCTTGTATTAAGCGATATGGCCCCCAATCTATCCGGAGTAATGGACGTGGATCAAGCGCGGCATTATGTCCTCGCGGAACTTGCGCTGGAATTTGTCACGAAGTGCCTGCAACCAGACGGTGCTTTTGTCGTCAAAGCCTTTCAGGGTTTGGGATTTGAAAATTATCTGCGCCAGGTGAAATCGCATTTTCGCGTGGTGACGGTCCGCAAGCCGGATGCATCGCGCAATGAAAGCCGCGAAAATTTTCTCGTGGCGCGCGGGCTAGCCAAGTCCCCAGTGCAGGCTTAGAATGATTCTAAGGTGGGCTTCGAGCCCAATGAAACAGGAGTAAGTGTGAACAATCTCGCAAAGAACATCGCCATCTGGGTCATCATCGCCGTGGTGCTGATGACGGTGTTCAATCAGTTGGGCGTGCACCAGGCCAGCCAGACCCAAGTGCCTTATTCCCAATTCATGGAAGAAGTGAAGAGTGGGGAAATTGCCAAGGTCACCATTGAAGGCAACGTGATCAAGGGCTTGCGCACCGACAACCGGCCGTTTACGAGCTATACGCCGAATGACCCGTGGCTGGTGTCCGATCTGCTCAAGAACAACGTTTCGATAGAGGCCAAGCCGGAAGAGCAGCCTTCCATGCTGATGAGTATTTTCGTCTCGTGGTTCCCCATGCTGCTGCTGATCGGGGTATGGGTATTCTTCATGCGCCAGATGCAGGGCGGCGGCCGCGGAGGAGCGTTCTCGTTTGGCAAGAGCCGGGCTCGGATGCTGGACGATACCAACAACCAGGTCACCTTTGCAGATGTCGCGGGTTGTGATGAAGCCAAGGAAGAAGTCTCCGAACTGGTGGACTTCCTCAAGGATCCCTCCAAGTTCCAGAAACTTGGCGGCCGCATTCCACGTGGCGTCTTAATGGTGGGCAACCCGGGTACCGGCAAGACCTTGCTGGCGAGGGCGATAGCGGGGGAAGCCAAGGTCCCTTTCTTTTCCATCTCCGGTTCCGATTTCGTCGAAATGTTCGTTGGTGTCGGTGCGGCCAGGGTACGGGACATGTTCGAGCAGGCCAAGAAGCACGCACCCTGCATTATATTCATCGATGAAATCGATGCCGTGGGCCGCCAGCGTGGCGCAGGCCTGGGCGGCGGCAATGACGAGCGTGAACAGACTTTGAACCAGCTGCTGGTCGAAATGGACGGCTTTGAAGGCACGGTCGGCGTGATTGTGATTGCCGCCACCAACCGCCCTGACGTTCTGGATCCGGCTCTGATGCGGCCCGGCCGCTTCGACCGCCAGGTGGTGGTGCCGCTGCCCGACATACGCGGTCGCGAGCAGATCCTCATGGTGCATATGCGCAAGGTGCCGATTGCCCCGGATGTGAAAGCCGACATAATCGCACGCGGAACTCCCGGGTTCTCCGGTGCCGATCTGGCCAATCTGGTAAACGAGGCGGCGCTGTTTGCAGCGCGCGGTAACAAACGTCTGGTGGACATGGAAGACTTCGAGCGCGCCAAGGACAAGATCATCATGGGCGCCGAACGGAGATCCATGGTCATGCCGGAAGAAGAGCGCCGCAACACAGCCTACCATGAGTCAGGTCACGCGATCGTGGCGCGCAACCTGGACAAGACCGATCCGGTGCACAAGGTGACCATCATTCCGCGCGGCCGGGCACTGGGTGTGACCATGCAATTGCCCACTGAAGACCGCTACAGCATGGATAGTGAACAACTGATGCAAAACATCGCGGTTTTGTTCGGCGGCAGGGTGGCGGAGGAATTGTTCATGAGCCACATGACCACGGGCGCTTCCAACGACTTCCAGCGCGCGACGGATCTGGCGCGCCGCATGGTGACCGAATGGGGCATGTCGGAAGCGCTGGGCCCCATGGTCTATGGGGAAAACGAGGCCGAGGTTTTTCTCGGGCGGTCCATTACCACCCACAAGAATGTCAGCGAAGCCACCATGCAAAAGGTCGACGCGGAAATCCGCCGTATCATCGACCAGCAATATGCGTTGGCCAGAAAGATACTGGAGGAGAACCGCGACAAGGTCGAAATGATGAGCAAGGCGCTGCTGGAATGGGAAACCATTGATGCCGATCAAATAAGCGACATCATGGCAGGGTTGCCGCCACGCTCGCCCAAGCCAGCTTCTGCACCGCCTGTGTCCTCTGGCGGAGGCGACAAACCTTCCGCGCCAGCGCCTACCACCCCGTCGGCTCAAGAAGCGTGAACAAGGGGCCCTACGGGGCCCCTAATCTTTTGCCGTTTCAATCACATGAACATACTTCGGGCCGGCAGGTATCAGTTGGACTTGTCGCGTCCCCTGATCATGGGGGTCGTGAACGTCACACCGGATTCATTTTCGGATGGGGGTCGCCTGGCGACTTCCCACGCTGCCGTTGCCCACGCCCTCAACTTGCGTGAGCAGGGTGCCGATATTGTGGATATTGGCGGTGAGTCCACCCGCCCCGGAGCGGCCATGGTCGAAGCGGAAAAGGAGTGGCGCCGGATCTCCCCCGTGCTGGAAGCCTTGGTGGCAGCCGATGTGCCGGTTTCGGTCGATACCCGCAAACCTGAGGTGATGCGGGCGGCAATCGAGGCCGGGGCAGCCATGATCAACGACGTGCAAGCCTTGCGCGCGCCGGGAGCACTGGAAACCGTGGCGGGGGGCAATGTCGCAGTCTGCCTGATGCATATGCAAGGTCAGCCCCAGACCATGCAAGAGCAGCCGGTTTATGACGATGTGGTTGCGGAAGTGAGATCCATTCTTGCCATTCGCGTTGAAGCCTGCGAGAAGGCCGGAATCAAGCGGGACCGTATTGTGGTGGATCCGGGTTTTGGCTTTGGGAAGACCCTGGACCATAATTTGTCGTTATTGCGTCATCTGGACAGCGTGGTGCAACTGGGACTTCCTGTTCTGGTCGGGATCTCGCGCAAGAACATGCTAGGCGCATTGACTGGCCGTCCGGTCGGCCAGCGGGAGTATGCCGGGGTTGCAGCAAATCTTCTGGCGCTTGCCAGGGGTGCGAGCATCGTGCGTGTGCATGATGTTGCTGCCATGCGGGACGCCCTGTCCATCTGGAATGCAGTAGAAGGAGAACGCTGAACGTGGCACGCAAGTTCTTTGGTACCGACGGAATTCGTGGCTTGGTCGGCAAGGCGCCAATCACGCCCGAGTTCGTAATGCATCTGGGTTACGCGGCCGGCAAAGTGCTGGCCAGTGATCGTAACGGCCTGGCGGCGGAAGTAAATCCGACTGTGCTGATCGGCAAGGACACCCGCATTTCCGGCTACCTGCTGGAAACAGCCCTGCAGGCGGGCTTGATGGCGGCGGGGGTAAACGTGCAACTTACCGGCCCGCTGCCAACGCCGGCGGTGGCCTACCTGACCCGGGCCTTGCGTCTGCAGGCGGGAGTGGTGATTTCCGCTTCGCACAATCCGTTTGAGGATAATGGCATCAAGTTCTTTTCCGCCAACGGCCAGAAGCTGC
Organism: uncultured beta proteobacterium; assembly: GCA_963746955.1. Classification (GTDB taxonomy): domain Bacteria; phylum Pseudomonadota; class Gammaproteobacteria; order Burkholderiales; family Thiobacillaceae; genus DASQBT01. The sequence continues at coordinate 35,182 of CAVVDR010000026.1, forward strand.
CGGATGAAACGGAACTGGCGATCGAGGCGCTGCTGCAGCACCCTCTGGATACCGTGCCGGCACGCCAACTGGGACGAGCCCGGCGGATCGAGGATGCTGCCGCGCGCTATATAGAATTCTGCAAGAGCACTTTTCCCTTCGACAGGGATCTGCGCGGTCTGAAACTAGTCGTGGATTGCGCGCACGGCGCCACCTATCACGTTGCGCCGCATGTGCTGCACGAACTGGGGGCGGAGGTCATTGCCATCGGCGCGGCACCCAATGGATACAACATCAACCAGGAATGCGGTGCAACCTACACGGGCACGCTAACCGCTGCGGTGATGGAGTTCCAGGCCGATTTCGGTATTTCCCTCGACGGTGACGGCGACCGCCTGATGATGGCGGATCGTGATGGGCGTATTTTCGATGGAGACCAACTGATTTATGCCATCGCCCGCCACCGTGTCCAAACCAGCTACATGAAAGGCGGCGTGGCAGGCACCCTGATGACCAACCTGGGTATGCAGCATGCACTGGAACGAATGAAGATTCCCTTCGCGCGCGCGAAAGTGGGTGACCGGTATGTACTTGAGTTGCTGCAACAGAAGGGCTGGCAATTGGGGGGGAGACCTCGGGCCACATTCTGTGCCTGGACAAACACACGACCGGGGACGGCATCATTTCCGCCCTGCAGGTCCTTCACGCGCTGCGTGACAATGAGGTCAGTCTGGCGGAATACACGCGAGACCTGGTGCTCTATCCCCAGGTGCTGATCAATGTACCCGTAGCCAGGCGCATCGACCTGAATGCCACTCCGCCGGTGCAGGAAGCAGAGAAGCAGGCGCGGGCAGATATGGGGGACGGCGGCCGCGTGGTATTGCGCCCGTCCGGGACCGAGCCCTTGATCCGGGTAATGGTGGAGAGCGCCTCAGAATCAAAAGCCCGCAAATGGGCCGAACATATTGCCGAGTCGGTGAAGCTGGCAGCCGCTTAGATGACTCGGTCAACAATGAAGAGCCGGTGAACGTCCTGCGATTTCCCTTCGATACTATCCGAACTTGCCGGTGATGTAGTCTTCCGTCGCCTTCTGCCTGGGGTTGGTGAAGATGATGTCGGTCTTGCCCACTTCGATCATCTCGCCCAGATACATGTACGCGGTGTAATCCGAAACCCGAGCCGCCTGCTGCATGTTGTGAGTGACGATGACAATGGTGTAGTCAGACTTGAGTTCGTAGACCAGTTCTTCGATCTTTGCGGTGGAGATCGGGTCAAGGGCAGAAGTGGGTTCGTCAAGCAGTACGACATCGGGTTTGACTGCCACGCTGCGGGCGATACAAAGTCGCTGCTGCTGGCCGCCGGAAAGAGACAGCCCGCTCTGCCCGAGTATGTTTTTCACTTCTTCCCATAGCGCGGCCTTCTTCAGGGCCCATTCCACCCGGTCGTCCATTTCCGAACGGGACAGGCGATTGTAAAGTCTCACGCCGAACGCAATGTTGTCGTATATCGACATGGGGAAGGGGGTGGGCTTCTGGAATACCATGCCGATCCGTGCCCGCAACAGATTCACGTCCATCCCCTTGTCGAGAATGTCCTTTCCATCCAGCATCAACTCCCCCGTGGCGGTCTGACCGGGATAGAGGTCATACATCCGGTTGAAGGTGCGCAACAGGGTGGATTTGCCACAGCCCGACGGCCCAATAAAGGCCGTTACCTGTTTTTCCGGAATGTCCAGGTTGACATCCTTTAACGCGCGGAGTTTGCCGTAAAAGAAATTGAAATTACGCGCGGTAATTTTTGCTGGTTTGAGAGTCATGGCAAGTTCGAATCGATTACTGCATGGTCTTCTGGCGGAACAATACCCGGGCAAGTATATTCAAACCGAGGACTGTTAAGGTAATGAGCAGGGCGCCGGCCCAGGCCAGTTTCTGCCAGTCCTCATAGGGGCTCATGGCAAACTGGAAGATGACCACCGGCAGATTGGCCATGGGGGCGTTCATGTTGGCGCTGAAGAACTGGTTGTTCAACGCAGTGAATAGCAAGGGCGCTGTTTCGCCACTGATCCGGGCCACCGCCAGCAGAATGCCGGTAATGACTCCGGCGCGGGAGGCGCGCAGGGTCACCTGCAAGACGATCTTCCACTGCGGCGCACCCAGCGCGGCAGCCGCTTCGCGCAGGCTGTTGGGCACCAAGATCAGCATGTTTTCCGTGGTGCGAATTACGACGGGGATCACGATCAGGGACAGGGCGAGCGCACCCGCCCAGCCTGCGAAGTGGCCGACCTGAGCGACGTACAACGCATAAATGAACAAGCCGATCACGATGGAGGGTGCGGAGAGCAGGATGTCGTTAATGAAGCGAGTGGTCGGAGCCAGCCAGCCGCGCTGGCCATACTCGGCGAGATAGATGCCCGCCATGATCCCGACCGGAGTGCCGATCAGGGTGCCCAGCGTGGTCATCATCAGGCTGCCCAGGATGGGGTTGAGCAGGCCACCGCTGGAGCCGGGTGGCGGCGTCATCTGGGTAAACACCGCAAGGCTTATACCGCCGATGCCTGCCTTGAATAGCGTGATCAAGATCCAGGCGAGCCAAAACAGGCCGAAGCCCATAGCTGACAGAGACATGGTCAGGTTGAAGCCATTGATCAAGCGACGCTTGGCATACAGAAGGTTCACGTGCTCTTGCCCTCCTTCTTGGCCAATTGCAGTAGCAACAGCTTGGAAAGGGACAATACAACAAAGGTAATGAAGAACAGGATCAGTCCCAGTTCGATCAAGGAGGACGTATACAAGGCGCCGACCGCCTCGGTGAACTCGTTGGCCAGTGCGGAGGCGATGGTATTGCCGGGCATCAGCAAGGATTTATTCAGCTCATGGGCATTGCCGATCACAAAGGTGACCGCCATGGTTTCCCCCAGGGCCCGTCCCAGGCCCAGCATGATGCCGCCGATCACACCCACCCGCGTGTAGGGCAGGACAATGTGGCTGACCACCTCCCAGGTCGTGGCGCCGACGCCGTAAGCAGACTCCTTCAGCATGGGCGGGACAATATCAAACACGTCACGCATCACGGACGCGATGAACGGGATCACCATGATCGCAAGAATGAGGCTGGCGGTCAGCATGCCGATGCCCAGGGGCGGACCCTGAAGAAAAGGTCCCAAGCCCGGCACTGTGCCCAAATGGTCGTTGATCCAGGGCTCGGCGTGGTCGGCAAACCAGGGTGCAAAAATGAACAGCCCCCACATGCCATAAATGATGCTAGGGATGCCAGCCAGCAGTTCCACTGCCACACCCAGCGGGCGTTTGAGCCAGCGCGGCGACAGTTCAGTCAGGTAGAGCGCGATGCCAAAACTAACCGGTATGCCGATCAGCAGCGCGACGAATGAGGTGACCAGGGTGCCGACTATGGGGACCAGTGCGCCAAACTCCTCAGTCACTGGGTTCCACACGTCAGTGTAGAGAAATTTCAGGCCGAAGTGCTTGATGCTGGGCAGACTGCCGATGAACAAGGTGACGAGGATGGCGCCAAGCAGGATCAGCACCAGCAAGGCGAACCCGCGGGTAGTATTGCGGAACAATACATCATAGAACTGCTGCCTGTTGGGATTGACAGACGCGATCTTGTTGTCCATGACGGCGTAACTTTCAGCAGGAAGGCTGGTGGAAAGTTCCATGGAGATGAGAGCGCTTTTCAGCAGCCTTCCGGCCGCAAATGCGGCCGGAAGGGTCAATTATACAAAGCTTAAGGCTTAGTTCCAGATTCGCTTGGCGGAAGAGTCCATAATGTTATGGGTCCAGCTGGACTTGATCAACTTTACCACCGCGTCAGGCATCGGAATGTAATCGAGATCCGCGGCCATTTTGTCGCCACGCTCATAAGCCCACTTGAAGAAATTCAGTACGTCCTTTGCGCGGGCAGGATCCTGCTGGAACTTATGCATCAGAATAAAGGTGGCACCGCTGATGGGCCAACTGTCCTTGCCCGGCTCATCGGTGAGGATTTCATAAAATCCCTTGTTCATGTCCCACTTGGCATTGGCCGCAGCGGCTTTGAAACTTGATTCGGTCGGAGAAACGAAGTTGCCTTCGCGGTTCTCCAGCATGGCATGGGTCATCTTGTTCTGCAGAGCGTAAGCAAATTCGACGTAGCCAATTGAGCCTTTAATGCGCTGGACATATTGGGCCACGCCTTCGTTACCTTTGCCGCCCACGCCGGTAGGCCACTGCACGGAGGTGTTTTCACCCACTTTGCTCTTCCACTCAGGGCTGACCTTGGACAGGTAATTCGTGAAAATGAAAGTGGTACCGGATCCATCAGAGCGATGAACTACAGAAATGGCGCTATCAGGGAGGGATACGCGGGGGTTCAAGGCCACGATGGCGGGGTCATTCCACTTCTTGATCTTGTCCAGGAAAATGTCGGCCAAGACTTTCGGATTCAGCTTAATCTGGCCGGCCGCGATGCCGGGCAGATTGTAGACGGGCACCACGCCGCCCATTACGGTGGGGAACTGGGTCATGCCAGCCTCCCTCAGGTCATCGGGTTTGAGGGGCATATCCGAGGCGCCGAAATCGACTGTGCGAGCCTTGATCTGCTTGATCCCGCCGCCGGAACCGATGGACTGATAGTTCAGCCCGATGCCGGTTTGCTTCTTGTACGCATCCGCCCATTTGGCGTAGATGGGATAAGGGAAAGTGGCACCAGCGCCGGTAATGTCGGCAGCCTGGGCGAAAGGAGGGGCAGCGAAAACCAGACTGGCGGCTGCACCAAATATCACGTGCTTGAAATTCATGGGAATTCTCCTTTAGGTTGTCTTTGCAGATAGGTCATGCTACCGGGCAAATATGACGTGTATGTGACAAACGCTTTACGGCGCTGCCGGCTGTCGGTTGACCGGCGCCCGCCAGGGCCTTAGAATTCAACGCTTTTGTGTTCGGGGGCACGTCATGAGGCGAAATCTGGTTGCCGGCAACTGGAAAATGTACGGCAGCCTCGCGGATAACGCTGCCTTGTTGACCGGCATCAAGGCGGGCCTTGATGGTCTAACTGGGGCAGATTTCGCCGTCTGTGCGCCGTACCCCTATCTGGCCCAGCTTCAGGCTGCGCTGTCAGGCAGCAATATTGCATGGGGTGCGCAGTCCATGTCGGAGCATATCAAGGGCGCGTACACGGGCGAGGTCGCCGCCAGCATGCTGCTGGACTTTGGCTGCGCCTACGTCATTCTCGGACACTCCGAGCGGCGTGCGCTGTACGGGGAAACCGACGAAATGGTGGCCAAGAAATTCCTTGCCGCTCAGGCCGCTGGGCTGACGCCCATCCTGTGTGTGGGTGAAACCCTTGCCGAACGCGAAGGCAACGTGACCGAACAGGTAGTGGCCCGGCAATTGGATGCAGTAACGAGCGCAGCGGGCGTGGCCGCGCTGGCAAAGGCGGTGGTTGCCTATGAGCCGGTATGGGCGATCGGCACCGGCCGGACCGCCACTCCGCAACAGGCGCAGGCGGTTCATGCGTTTATTCGGGGCAAGATTGCCAGCCTGGACAAAAATGTGGCTAAAGAATTGGTAATCCAGTATGGCGGTAGCGTTAAGGCTGCCAATGCGGCAGAATTATTTGCGCAGTCGGATATCGATGGTGGGTTGATTGGTGGTGCCTCGCTGGTGGTGGATGAGTTCGTAGCCATTTGCAAGGCGGCAATTTAGGGCCTCAGGCCGGGTGAGTCATGGAAACACTTGTTTGGATCATTCATTTGCTGGTGGCAGCGACACTGATAGGTTTGGTGCTGCTGCAACACGGCAAGGGTGCCGATATGGGAGCGGCATTTGGCAGCGGCGCTTCCGGTAGCCTGTTTGGCGCAAGCGGATCGGCCAACTTTCTGTCCCGGGCCACCGCGGTCTTGGCAACGGTTTTTTTCGTTACCAGCATGGGACTGACCTATTTTTCTCTGCAAAACACCAAGCCCACTGACTTGATGCAGAAGCACGCCGTGCTGCCCGCCCAGAAAGTACCCACTTCAGTACCGGTGCCAGTTCAGGAACCGACGGGCAACAGTGCTCCCATTCCGGGCTCCAAGGCGGGAGAAATTCCCAAGTAATTCAGGCGTTCAACTCGGTGCTTATGGCACCCATCTCTTGCCCACGTGGTGGAATTGGTAGACACGCTATCTTGAGGGGGTAGTGGCGAAAGCTGTGCGAGTTCGAGTCTCGCCGTGGGCACCATTCAAAATAGTAATAAGATCATTAGCCGGAACGGTCATGTAAGCTATTGAATTCGAAATAAAATCCAGCTTGAGTTTAGCTTGACAGTGCAGACATCCGGCAACTAAACTGACACCAAATTACGCCTCCGCGCAGGCGGTGAAGACTAGGAAGCGAGGAGTGCATGCTGGAAAATTATTTCCCCGTATTGCTGTTCATTCTCGTTGGGTTGGCATTTGGCGTCGTGCCTATCCTGGCGGGGTGGTTGCTGGCCCCCAACCGGCCGGACAGCGAAAAGCTCTCCCCCTACGAATGTGGCTTTGAAGCGTTTGAAGACGCGCGCATGAAGTTTGATGTGCGTTATTACCTGATTGCCATTCTGTTCATTCTGTTTGATCTGGAAATCGCATTCTTGTTTCCTTGGGCGGTTGTGCTGAAGGAGATCGGTTTGTTTGGATTTGTCGCCATGGCGATTTTCCTTGGCATTCTGGTGGTAGGCTTTATCTACGAATGGATGAAGGGAGCGCTGGAATGGGAGTGACCTTTTTGGGCAGCCGAGCAGGGGACCCTGTGCACAGTACGGGGATCGACTTGGCAAGAAGATGTGCTCGCGACCTCCTTAGTGGAGAGTGTGTTGTGGATGCTTAGGGAACGGGCGGATTGAAATGGGCATAGAAGGCGTTTTCGAGCAGGGGTTCATGACCACCAAAGCCGACCAGCTGATCAACTACATGCGGACCGGCTCCATGTGGCCCATGACCTTTGGCCTTGCCTGCTGTGCGGTCGAGATGATGCAGGCCGGTGCCTCGCGTTATGACCTGGATCGCTTCGGTATAGTATTTCGTCCCAGTCCGCGCCAGTCTGATGTGATGATTGTGGCGGGCACGCTCTGTAACAAGATGGCTCCCGCACTGCGCAAGGTTTACGATCAGATGGCAGAGCCGCGCTGGGTAATTTCCATGGGCTCTTGCGCCAATGGGGGCGGGTATTACCACTATTCGTATTCTGTGGTCCGCGGGTGTGACCGAATTGTTCCGGTGGATATCTACGTCCCGGGCTGCCCGCCCACTGCGGAGGCATTGTTATTTGGCCTGATCCAGCTACAGAACAAGATCAAGCGCACCAACACCATAGCCCGTTAGCCCGACCGATGAGCGAAAGAGTGAAGCAGCTCTCTATTTGTCTGCGTGAGCAACTGGGCAGCACGATGGTTTCCGAAGTGATGGCGCTGGGCGAGCTGACCGTCATTTTCAATGCCGACAATATGTTGCAAGCCATGATGGTGTTGCGCGATCATCCTGATCTGCGCTTTGCACAGCTTATCGACGTGTGTGGGGTGGATTACCGCGATTATGCCGATGGAACATGGGAAGGCCCACGTTTCGCGGCCGTGTATCACCTACTTTCAATAGAGCACAACTGGCGTTTGCGGGTGCGGGTGTTTTGCCCGGATGACGACCAGCCGCAGTTGCCTTCAGTGATCGACATATGGCCATCGACCAATTGGTACGAACGCGAGGTATTTGATCTATTCGGCATCGTGTTCGAGGGGCACCCTGACTTACGCCGCATCCTTACCGACTATGGCTTTATCGGGCATCCCTTCCGCAAGGATTTTCCGCTCTCGGGCCATGTCGAGATGCGCTACGATCCGGAACAGCAGCGGGTCATCTATCAGCCGGTAACAATCGAGCCGCGAGAAGTCACACCGCGTATCGTTCGCGTAGAGCACTACGGAGACGTGGAGTAGGCATGGCAAAGATTGGAAATTGTGCGATGAATCTTGCCTCTGAGCACCTTTCTCGCCCAGCACTCGCCTGCGCAGAAATCCATCGTGCATCTGCGTGCCGTGTGACGAAGAAGGTCGAGCGCCATGGCAGAAATTAGAAATTACACGATGAATTTTGGTCCGCAGCACCCTGCTGCCCACGGCGTGCTGCGCCTGGTGCTGGAACTCGACGGTGAAGTCATCGAGCGCGCCGACCCGCACATAGGTCTGTTACATCGGGGCACTGAGAAGCTGGCGGAACACAAGACCTACCTGCAGTCGGTCCCTTATATGGATCGTCTGGACTATTTGTCGATGACCATGAACGAGCATGCCTACGTCATGGCCATTGAAAAAATGCTGGGCATCGAAGTGCCGATCCGTGCCCAGTATATCCGGGTGATGTTCGATGAGATTACCCGCATCCTGAATCACCTGCTATGGCTGGCCACGCACGGTCTGGACATCGGCGCCATGACCATCTTCATCTACGCATTCCGCGAACGCGAGGATCTGCTGGATATATACGAGGCGGTGTCCGGCGCGCGCATGCATGCGGCCTACCTGAGACCGGGCGGAGTTTACCGTGATTTGCCGGACGAAATGCCCAAATACCGTGCCTCCGCAATTCATGGCGAAAAGACGGTGGCCGAGCTGAACAAGAATCGCCAGGGCTCGATGCTGGATTTCATCGAGGACTTCACCCGACGTTTTCCCGCATGTGTCGACGAATATGAGACCCTCCTGACCGACAACCGGATCTGGAAGCAGCGCACCGTAGGCATTGGCGTGGTATCCCCCGAACGCGCCCTGGCGTTAGGATTTACCGGCCCCATGCTGCGCGGATCCGGGGTCGAGTGGGACTTGCGCAAGAAGCAGCCCTACGAAGTCTACGACCTGATGGATTTCGACATCCCGGTAGGCGTGCACGGTGACTGCTATGATCGATATCTGGTCCGTATTGAGGAAATGCGGCAGTCCAACCGCATCATCAAGCAGTGCGTCGACTGGCTGAGAAAAAATCCCGGCCCGGTGATTATCGACAATCACAAGGTCGCGCCGCCCAGCAGGCTTTCCATGAAAACCAACATGGAAGAGCTGATTCATCATTTCAAGCTGTTTACCGAGGGCATGCACGTCCCGGAAGGCGAGGCCTACGCAGCAATCGAACACGCCAAGGGCGAATTCGGCGTGCATCTCGTTTCCGACGGCGCCAACAAGCCTTATCGGCTACATTTGCGCGCGCCGAGCTTCGTGCACCTGTCGGCCATGGACGAGATGGTGCGCGGCCACATGCTTGCAGACGCGGTGGCAATAATCGGCACCATCGATGTTGTCTTCGGGGACGTGGACCGATGACGCTTTCCGCCAAATCTCTTGCACAGATTGACCAGGAAATCTCCAAGTACCCGCCCGGGCAAAAGCAATCGGCGATCATCTCGGCTTTGCGAATCGCCCAGACGGAAAAAGGCTGGCTCGCAAATGAGACCATCGAGTTTGTTGCGCAGTATCTGGGCATGCCGACCATCGCGGCCTACGAGGTCGCCACCTTTTACAACATGTACAACTTGGCGCCAGCGGGAAGGCACAAGATCACCCTGTGCACCAATCTCCCCTGTACCCTGATGGGGGCGCTGGAAATAGGCAGGCATCTGGAGAATCGCCTGGGGGTGGGGCTGGGGCAGACAACTGAAGACGGCCGCTATACCCTGAAAGAGGGTGAATGCATGGGGGCGTGTGGTGATGCACCTCTGTGCCTGGTCGACAACCATCGCATGGAAAGCTTTCTGACCGCGGAAAAAGTGGACAAATTGCTGGACGAGTTGAAGTAGGACCATGATTATTCAAGGCGGCCCTGTCATCTTCAACACGCTCCATTTGCCGGAACCATGGAAGCTTTCAAGCTATGAAAGTGCGGGAGGCTATGCGGCGCTGAAGAAGATTCTTGCGGAACGGACCCCAGCCGAGCAGATCATCGCCGAAGTCAAGACCTCCGCCCTGCGCGGACGCGGCGGAGCGGGTTTCCCGACCGGACTGAAGTGGAGTTTCATGCCGCGCCAGTTTCCGGGCGACAAATACATCGTCTGCAATTCCGATGAAGGCGAACCCGGCACCTTCAAGGACCGGGACATCATGGCGCTTAACCCGCATGCCCTGATCGAAGGGATGATCATTGCTGGCTACGCGCTGGGGGCGTCGGTCGGATACAACTACATCCACGGAGAAATCTTCGAGATTTACGAGAAGATGGAGCGGGCGGTTGAGGAAGCGCGCGTCGCAGGCTATCTGGGCGAGAACATCCTGGGTTCCGGGCTCAACTTCAATCTCCATAATCATCATGGCTACGGGGCGTACATTTGCGGCGAGGAGACAGCGCTGCTGGAGTCGCTCGAAGGCAAGAAAGGCCAGCCCCGCTTCAAGCCCCCTTTCCCTGCCAGCTTCGGCCTGTATGGCAAGCCCACCACGATCAACAATACGGAGACCCTGGCCAGCATCCCCTACATCATGCGCGAGGGAGGGCAGCAGTTCCTCGAGTTGGGCAAGCCGAACAATGGCGGTACCAAGCTTTTCTCTGTTTCCGGGCATGTGAACAAGCCGGGCAACTTTGAAGTGGCGATGGGCACCCCGTTCGCAGTTCTGCTGGACATGGCGGGCGGAGTGCGCGCGGGCCGCCAGCTAAAGGCGGTAATTCCCGGCGGTTCGTCGGCGCCCGTCCTGCCGGCGGAGATCATGATGGGCTGCACCATGGATTTTGATTCGATCGCCAGGGCGGGTTCCATGCTGGGCTCCGGCGCGGTCATCGTAATGGACGATTCAGTCTGCATGGTGCGTGCCCTGGAGCGCCTGGCCTATTTCTACCAGCATGAATCGTGCGGCCAGTGCACGCCCTGCCGGGAAGGTACCGGCTGGCTATATCGGGTGGTCCATCGCATTGAACATGGCCAGGGCCGGCCTGAGGATCTCGATTTGCTGGATAATGTCGCAGCCAATATTGCCGGACGCACCATATGCGCCCTCGGCGACGCGGCGGCGATGCCGGTGCAGGGCATGTTAAAGCACTACCGTGACGAGTTCGAGTACCACATCGAACACAAGCAGTGCAAGGTGCAGGGATAGGCGATGGCAAGTATCGAAATCGACGGCAGTGCAGTTGAAGTCGAATCCGGCTTCACCATCATGGATGCGGCCAACAAGGCAGGCATCTATATTCCGCATTTTTGCTACCACAAGAAATTGTCGATCGCGGCCAACTGCCGCATGTGCCTGGTTCAGGTCGACAAGGCGCCCAAGCCGCTGCCGGCCTGCTCTACGCCCGTTACGGATGGGATGAAGGTGATGACGCGGTCCGAGTACGCAATCGAGGCGCAAAAGGGGGTGATGGAATTCCTTCTCATCAACCATCCCCTGGATTGCCCAATTTGCGATCAGGGCGGCGAGTGCGCGTTGCAGGACTTGGCGGTGGGGTACGGGGCGAGTAATTCCCGCTATCAGGAAGTGAAGCGCGTGGTGACGGAAAAGGACCTTGGGCCCTTGGTAGCCACCGACATGACACGCTGCATCAACTGCACCCGCTGTGTGCGCTTCGGCCAGGAAATCGCCGGCATCATGGAAATGGGCCAGGCGTTTCGTGGCGAGCACGCTGAAATCATGCCCTTCATCAATCAGACCATCGATTCCGAATTGTCCGGCAACATCATCGACCTGTGCCCGGTAGGCGCGCTCACCTCCAAACCCTTCCGCTATTCGGCGCGCGCCTGGGAACTGTCACGGCGCAGGTCGGTCAGCCCGCATGACGGACTGGGATCCAATTTGCAGATCCAGACCATGGGCGACCGGGTGATGCGGGTCCTGCCTGTCGAGAATGAAAGCTTGAACGAATGCTGGCTTTCTGACCGCGACCGCTTTTCCTATGAGGGTCTCAACGTCGAGGAGCGTCTGACCCGGCCCCTGATCAGGAAGAATGGGGAGTGGGTGGAGGTAGAGTGGCCTGTAGCGCTTGAACACGTGGCCCATGTCCTTAGGTCTGTGGCGGACCGGCATGGTCCCGAACAGATTGGCGCGCTCGCCACCCCGTATCAAACGGTGGAGGAGCTCTACCTTCTGCAAAAGCTGATGCGCGGCTTGGGCAGCGGCAATGTGGATCACCGTCTTCGGCAGTCGGATTTTTCTCTGGATGAGAAAGCGCAAGGCATATTCTGGCTGGGTATGAACGTTGAGGAACTATCTGAGCTCAAACAGATACTGGTGATCGGTTCCAACCTGCGCAAGGAGCACCCCCTCATCGCCCATCGCCTCCGTCAGACGGTGAAGAAACACCGGGCAGACTTGAACCTCATCAATCCGGTGCATGAGGAGCTGTACTGCAAAGTCGCGAACGAGGCGATTGTAGCGCCGGAGCGGATGGCGCAAATGCTGGCCCAAGTGCTCAAGGCGCTGGCGGAACTCAGGGGCGCTGCTGCCCCCGTCAAGCTTAAAGCAATCGCGGTTTCCGCAACCGCCCGTGCCATCGCGCAAAGCCTGAGCGCGAACGGCTCCAGCGCCGTATTGCTCGGCAGCCTGGCTCAACATCATCCGGCCTATGGCCAGATTCATTACCTGGCCGAGACTTTGGCGGAATTCATCGGCGCTTCCTTTGGTGTGTTGTCGGAGGCCGGCAACAGCGTGGGGGCGCAAGCGGCCGGGGCCATTCCGGTTCGGGGTCCGCTGGGCAAAGAGGTTGGGCTGACGGGGCTGAATGCCCGCGCCATGCTGGAGCAGCCGCGCAAAGCCTATTTGTTGATGGGGGCCGAGCCCGAGTTGGATTGCAATGATGGAGCCCTTTCCATGCGGGCCATGGCCGCGGCCGAATTCGTCGTGGCGCTGTCCGCCTACCGGCACAAGGCCCTCGATTATGCCGACGTGATGCTTCCAATTGCACCGTTTACCGAGACCGCAGGGACCTTCATCAACATGGAAGGACGGGTGCAGCGTTTCCACGCTGTGGTCAAGCCGCACGGCGAAGCCCGCCCGGCCTGGAAGGTGTTGCGGGTATTGGGAAACTTGCTGGGCCTAGAAGGCTTTGATCAGGATACTGCAGAGTCCGTGGCTCGCGAGGTTCTCGAAGATGATCCCCAAGCGGCAGTCAATGCCGTGCTAAACAATACGGTTTCCGCCGTTGCGCTAGGTCTGACTGCAGCAAGCACCAAATTGCAGCGCATCGGCGAGGTGCCACTTTATCAGTCCGACGCCATCGTGCGGCGCGCAGGCTCGCTGCAGCGCACCCGCGAATCCGCGTTGCCGGCTGCCTGTATGGCGGGCGAATTGATGATCCGCCTGGGGTTGGAACCCGGCGCGATGGCGGCCGTCCGCCAGGGCCACGAAGTGATCAATCTGAAGGTGGAGCAGGATGACCATTTGCCTGACAACTGTGTGCGTGTTGCGGCGGGACATCCGCTGACCGCAGGGCTGGGCCCGATGTTCGGTGACATCACCGTGGAGCGTGCCTGAGATGGGATGGAGCATGCTGCTGACCACCCTCTGGACGCTGATCAAGATTCTAATGATCGTCGTGCCTCTGATGGTTTGTGTGGCGTACCTGACCTACGCAGAGAGGAAGGTCATTGGCTTCATGCAGGTGCGCATCGGCCCCAACCGGGTGGGCTACCAGGGGCTGTTGCAGCCCATCGCTGATGCGCTGAAACTGTTGTTCAAGGAAATCATCATCCCGACCGGCGCCAACAAGTCGCTGTTTCTGCTCGGACCCATCCTGGCAATTGCGCCTGCACTGGCGGCCTGGGCGGTCATCCCCTTTACCGATACCCTGGTGCTGGCCAATATCAACGCCGGCCTGCTCTACATAATGGCCGTCACTTCCATGGGGGTGTACGGGGTGATCGTCTCCGGCTGGGCTTCCAACTCCAAGTACGCCTTTCTCGGTGCGATGCGCTCCGCCGCCCAGATGGTGTCCTACGAGATCGCAATGGGCTTCGCCCTGGTCGGCGTGCTAATGGCTGCGCAGAGCCTGAATTTGACCGATATCGTGCGCGGACAGGCGGGCGGCATTCAACAATGGTATGTCTGGCCGCTGCTGCCGCTGTTCATCGTTTATTTCATCGCCGGTGTGGCGGAGACCAACCGGGCGCCGTTCGACGTCGTTGAAGGGGAGGCCGAGATCGTGGCCGGACACATGATCGAATACTCGGGCATGGCGTTTGCGATGTTCTTCCTGTCCGAATACGCCAACATGATCCTGATTTCCACCTTGGCCTCGGTCATGTTCCTGGGCGGCTGGCTGTCACCGCTGACCTTCTTGCCGGACGGATTAATCTGGCTGCTGCTGAAGATCGCAAGCATGCTTTTCCTGTTCCTGTGGTTCCGCGCCACCTTCCCGCGCTATCGGTACGACCAGATCATGCGTCTGGGCTGGAAGGTGTTCATCCCTGTTACCCTGGTCTGGATCTTTGTGGAGGGTGCCGCCATGCAGACTCGCTGGGGCTACCTGTTCCACTGATGGGGATGCAATGAGCCAGCAGACTGAAACCAGGGCGCCAAGCCGGAGCCCCGTCGAATGGGTCAAGGACATCGCCAAGAGCTTCATGCTGCTCGAACTGCTCAAAGGCATGACGATCACCGGTCGGCATCTGTTCTCGCGCAAGATCACCGTTCAGTTTCCGGAAGAAAAGACACCCCAGTCGCCGCGCTTTCGCGGGCTGCATGCACTGCGCCGTTACCCCAATGGCGAAGAACGCTGTATTGCCTGCAAACTTTGTGAAGCCGTTTGCCCGGCCCTGGCCATCACCATCGAATCCGAACAGCGGGAGGACGGCACCCGGCGCACCACCCGCTATGATATCGATCTGACCAAATGCATTTTCTGCGGATTCTGCGAGGAATCCTGCCCGGTGGATTCCATAGTGGAAACCCGCATTCTGGAATACCACGGGGAAAAACGGGGAGACCTCTATTACACCAAGCCCATGCTGCTGGCAATCGGTGACAAGTATGAGGAACAGATCGCCCGGGACCGGGCAGCAGATGCGAAATACCGGTAAGGAAGAAGAACGTGAGGGGTGAGGGGTGAGGGGTCAATTCATTCAGGGCCGTGGTGCAATTGCGCCGCCCGCTTCACTTCCCGGGCCTTGCCGATTGTGCATTCTGCTTTGCCCAGTACGCCTCACTCCTCACGAAAAACAATGAATTTCCAAGCCTTCTCCTTTTACTTCTTTTCCGCCATCCTGCTATTTGCCGGGCTGCGTGTGATTACCGCCCGCAATCCGGTCCACGCGGCGCTCAACCTGGTGCTGGCGTTCTTTACCGCCGCCGGGTTGTGGATCCTGCTGGAAGCGGAATTCCTTGCGGTCACCCTGGTGCTGGTTTATGTCGGTGCGGTAATGGTGCTGTTCTTGTTCGTGGTGATGATGCTGGACATTAACCTGGACAAACTCAGAGAGGGCTTCTGGGATTACCTGCCGCTGGCGGTGCCGGTAGTGGTGTTGCTGATGCTGGAAATGGCCGTGGTGCTTGGAGGGAAATATTTTGCCCTGTCGGCGATGCCCAGTCCTGCGGCAAGGCCGGAGGGCTACAGCAACACCAAGGAACTGGGCCGGCTGCTGTACACGGATTACGTCTATCCGTTTGAGATTGCCTCCATCATCCTGCTGGTGGCGATTGTGGCCGCCATCGCTCTCACCATGCGCAAGCGCAAGGACACCAAATACACCAGTCCCGCCAGACAGGTGCGGGTGAAGCGCAGTGAGCGGGTGCGCCTTGTGAGCATGCGCTCCGAAAAGCGGGTGCCGGCCACCCCGGCTGCAGAGAACTGGGAGGACGGCAGACCATGATTGCACTGTCCGATTATCTGGTGCTGGGTGGAATCCTGTTTGCGTTGAGCGTGCTGGGAATATTTCTCAACCGCAAGAACGTGATCATTCTGCTGATGGCCATTGAACTGATGCTGCTTGCGGTCAACCTCAACTTCATTGCTTTTTCCCATTACCTGGGCGACATAGCGGGACAGATATTCGTGTTCTTCATTCTCACCGTGGCGGCAGCGGAATCCGCGATCGGCCTGGCCATACTGGTGGTGTTGTTCCGCAATATGAATACGATAAACGTGGATGACCTGGATCAACTAAAGGGCTGAGCATGAGACCACTTTACCTGATCATTCCGCTGGCGCCGCTGATTGGGGCGGTGCTGGCCGGATTGTTCGGCAAGTTCATCGGCCGGACCCTGTCACATGTGGTCACCATCGCCGGGGTGGCAGTGGCCTTTGTTGCGTCGATGTTCGTTTTTCAGGATGTGAACGCCGGGCACAGCTTTAACGGTACGGTCTACACTTGGATGACCTCGGGCGACATGCGCTTTGAGGTCGGTTTTCTGATCGATCCGCTTACCGCCCTGATGACGCTGGTGGTCAGCTTTGTCTCTCTGATGGTGCATATCTACACCATCGGCTACATGCACGACGATCCCGGTTATAAGCGCTTCTTCAGCTATATATCGCTGTTTACCTTCTCCATGCTCATGCTGGTGATGAGCAATAATTTCCTCCAGCTATTCTTTGGCTGGGAGGCGGTGGGGTTGATGTCCTATCTGTTGATTGGCTTCTGGTACACGCGCGAGTCGGCCATCTACGCCAGTCTCAAGGCCTTCCTGGTCAACCGGGTGGGGGATTTCGGATTTGTGTTGGGCATAGGCCTGATCCTGGCCTGGTTCGGCAGCCTGGATTACGCCACGGTATTCGCCAAGGCCGACAGTCTGTCCGGACAGACTCTGACCCTGCTGCCGGGGCATGAATGGTCCCTGTTGGCTGTCATATGCATCCTGCTGTTCATTGGTGCCATGGGCAAGAGCGCGCAGTTCCCGCTGCATGTTTGGCTGCCCGATTCCATGGAAGGCCCCACTCCGATTTCGGCCCTGATTCACGCGGCCACTATGGTGACCGCGGGCATATTCATGGTGGCGCGCATGTCGCCCCTGTTTGAGCTGTCAGACACGGCACTCAACTTCGTCATGGTGATCGGCGCCATTACCGCCCTGTTCATGGGTTTCCTCGGCATGATCCAGAATGACATCAAGCGGGTGGTGGCGTATTCCACCCTGTCGCAATTGGGCTACATGACCGTGGCGCTCGGCGCGTCGGCCTATTCCGTGGCGATCTTTCATTTGATGACGCATGCCTTTTTCAAGGCGCTGCTGTTCCTGGCCGCCGGCTCGGTCATCATCGCCTTGCATCACAACCAGGACATGCGCTACATGGGTGGACTGCGCAAGTACATGCCGATTACCTGGGTCACCTCGCTCATCGGTTCGCTCGCCCTGATCGGCACGCCTTTTCTGTCAGGCTTTTATTCCAAGGATTCAATTATTGAGGCGGTGGAGTTCTCCCATCTGCCGGGAGCCGGCTTCGCCTACTTCGCCGTCACCCTGGGCGTGTTCGTCACCGCCTTCTATACCTTCCGCATGTATTTTCTCGTGTTTCATGGCAAGGAGAGGTACCAGCAGCATCATACCCATGACCAGGAGCCTTACGCGGGCGACGATAATCACGGCATGCCGCATGAAACACCCTGGGTGGTGACCGGGCCGCTGCTGGCCCTGGCCGTGCCTTCTCTGGTGATTGGCTACATCACCATCGAGCCCATGCTGTTTGGCGATTATTTCGGCAATTCCATCTATGTTTCCGATCGGCATCCGGTCATCCACGAGCTGTCGCATCATTTCCACGGCGCATTCGCGATGGCACTGCAGGCTTTGCTGAGCCTGCCATTCTGGCTGGCGGCGGCCGGGGTCGGCCTGGCGGCGTTCTTCTATCTCAAACGCCAGGACATTCCCGCCATGCTGATGCAGAAATTCCGCTGGCCGTACCTGATACTTGAGCACAAGTACGGCTTCGACGAGTTCAATGACTGGTTTTTCGCCGGCGGTGCGCGTCTGCTGGGCAACGGCCTGTGGAAGCGCGGAGATGTGATGGTTATCGACGGCTGGATCGTGAACGGCGCGGCCCGGCTGGTGAACTGGGTCTCCCGGCTGATTCGCCCGCTCCAGTCCGGCTTTATCTACCATTACGCCTTCGCCATGCTGATCGGTGTATTCGCCCTGATCACCTGGTTCGTGCGCGCCACCCAGCCATAACGGGAACAAGATATGTCGGGTTTGCCTTCCCTGAGTCTGGTAATTTGGCTTCCGATCGTGGCCGGACTGTTGGTGCTGGCCGCCGGTTCGGATCGCCGGGCCTCCCTGGCCCGCTGGACTGCCCTGGTTGGCGCCGCATTGGGCTTTTGGGTGGCCTTGCCGTTGTACACCGGGTTTGATGTCTCGACGGCAGCCATGCAATTCCAGGAGTTGAAGCCCTGGGTTCCCCAGTTCAATATCCAGTACCACCTGGGCGTGGATGGTATTTCGATGCCGCTCATCCTGCTCAACAGCTTCATTACCCTGCTGGTGGTGATCGCTGGTTGGGAAGTGATCCAGAAGAAAGTCGCCCAATACATGGCCGCCTTTCTTATCATGTCCGGCCTGATCAATGGCATGTTTGCATCGCTGGACGCGATACTGTTCTACCTGTTCTTCGAGGCCATGCTGATTCCGATGTACCTGATAATCGGCGTCTGGGGCGGGCCCAACCGGGTCTATGCGGCGCTCAAGTTCTTCCTCTACACTTTGCTGGGTTCGCTGTTGATGCTGGTTGCGCTGATTTACCTGCACTTCCAGTCCGCCGGCAGTTTCGAGATTCTCGATTTCCAAAAGCAGCCGCTCGCGCTTACCGCGCAGGTGCTGGTTTTCATTGCATTCTTCTCGTCGTTTGCGGTCAAGGTGCCAATGTGGCCGGTGCATACCTGGCTGCCAGATGCCCACGTCGAAGCGCCCACCGGCGGCTCAGTGGTGCTGGCCGCGATTACTTTAAAGATCGGTGCCTACGGATTCCTGCGCTTTGCGCTGCCGATTGCACCGGATGCGAGCCACGAGCTGGCTGGCTTCGTCATTACCCTGTCCCTGATCGCAGTGGTGTACATCGGTCTGGTGGCGCTGGTGCAGGCCGACATGAAGAAGCTCATCGCCTATTCGTCGATTTCGCACATGGGATTTGTCACCCTGGCCTTTTTCATGTTTGACGCGAGCGGGCACGGCAGTCAGCTGGCCGTGGAGGGCGGGGTAGTGCAGATGATATCCCATGGCTTTGTCTCCGCCGCCCTGTTTCTCTGCATCGGAGTCATGTATGACCGGCTGCATTCGCGCCAGATCAAGGATTACGGCGGGCTGGTCAACGTCATGCCGGTGTTCGCTTCCTTTTTCATGCTGTTTGCCATGGCCAACTCTGGCCTGCCTGCCACTTCCGGATTCGTCGGCGAGTTCATGGTGATCCTTGGCGCGATCAAGGTGAATTTCTGGTACGCGGCGATTGCGGCTACCACCCTGGTTTTTGGCGCGGCCTACACCCTGTGGATGTACAAACGGGTGGTGTTCGGCCCGGTGGTCAATGAAGCGGTCAAGACCATGGCCGATCTCAACAAGCGCGAGTTCCTGTTCATGGCCCTGCTGGCGGTCTGCGTACTGGCGTTGGGGCTTTATCCCAAGCCCTTCACCGACCCCATGCATGCCACGGTGGCACAGCTGATTGCCCATGTTGCCCAAGGCAAGCTTCCGCAATAAGGATTTGAATGAACCTGTCCGAACTCAACTTCCTGCTGCCGGAAATTTTCCTGCTCTCGGCCCTGTGCGTGATCCTCGTCCTCGATAGCATGCTCAAGGACAGCCAGCGGTCGATCACCTATCTGCTGAGCCTGCTCACCCTGGTTGGCTGCGCCTGGCTCACGTCACGCAATATTTCGGCCGGCCCCGCAGTGGTGCTGCACGGCATGTTCGTGGCCGATCCCATGAGCGATGCGCTGAAACTCGCGCTGTATGTCGTTGTGACCGTCGTCCTGGTGTACTCGCGCGCGTATGTTCAGGCGCGCGGCCTGTACAGGGGGGAATACTTTGTACTGATCCTGTTTGCCACTCTGGGCATGATGGTGATGATATCCGCCAGCCATTTCCTCACGCTCTATCTCGGCTTGGAACTGCTGTCCCTGTCGCTCTATGCGCTGGTGGCTTTGCAGCGAGATTCCAGCGTGGCCACTGAGGCGGCGATGAAATATTTTGTGCTCGGCGCGCTGGCTTCCGGCATGCTGCTCTATGGCATGTCCATGATTTACGGTGTGACTGGTTCGCTTCAGCTCGGCGCGGTATCGCATGCGCTGGCCGCAACCCAGGGCATGAAAGTCCCACTCGCGTTTGGCCTGGTGTTCATTATCGCCGGAGTATCGTTCAAGCTCGGGGTGGTGCCTTTCCACATGTGGATCCCGGACGTTTATCATGGCGCGCCAACGGCCATGACCCTGTTCCTCGGCACCGCGCCCAAGCTGGCGGCGTTTGCCTTCATCATGCGTCTTCTGGTACAGGGTCTGGAACATCTGGTCGCAGACTGGCAGGCCATGCTCATTGTGCTGTCGGTACTGTCGATGGCGCTGGGCAATATCGTCGCGATCGCGCAGTCCAATTTGAAGCGCATGCTCGCGTATTCCACCATCTCGCATATGGGCTTCTTGCTGTTGGGCGTGCTGGCCGGCTCGCACAACGGCTACAGCGCCAGCATGTTTTATGTGGTGGTCTACGCCCTGATGAGTCTGGGCGGCTTCGGCATGATTCTCTACCTGTCACGCGCAGGCTTCGAGGCAGACCAGTTGGAGGATTTCCGCGGGCTCAACCAGCGCAGTCCCTGGACCGCCTTCATCATGCTGCTGCTGATGTTTTCCATGGCGGGAATTCCGCCCACCGTCGGCTTTTACGCCAAGTTTGCCGTGTTGCAGGCCATAGTCCAGGCGGGATTCGTGTGGCTGGCCGTGGTGGCGGTGATGTTCGCGCTGATTGGCGCCTTCTACTATCTGCGCATCGTCAAGCTGATGTATTTTGATGAGCCGGCCGATCCAGCGCCCCTGCCGGCCCGCAACGACATGGGCGTCATCCTGTCGCTCAACGGGATGGCGGTTCTGTTGCTTGGCATTCTGCCCCAGCCCCTGATGGCATGGTGCGCCTGGGCTATCCAGTCTTCGCTGTAGTACATTCGTGCCGGGTCTGTGACCGGCGATCCGAATCCCGAAACTGGACGGACAGAGGCAGCCCGGGCCACGGGAACTTCCGGCATGCTGAACGAGAAGTGGGGATGTGCGCCGGAGCTGTCCGTAACTACACGGTACCGGGCATCGCCCCGTGCACCGTTTCTTGGTGCGGCGACATATTCCGTGGGTAGACGCATGGTTCTGGATTTCGGTATTGCGTTTGGCGCTGGCGCTGCGGCGCCGGATTTCCAGCTTGCAGCCGGGGCAACGATGCTGCTGGGCGAGGCAGGGTTGCGCTAGGCAGGTTTGGCGTAAATTCCAAAGCCGGTGACGTCGATCAGCACGCAGGGCTTGTCGCCGACGACCCACGCATCGTGCCCGGGCGGCATGTAGAACGCATCGCCGGGGCCGAATTCCATTTCGGTTCCATCGTCCATCTTCACTGCCATGCGCCCTTCCAAAACGTATCCCGTGTGCGTCGCTTGACAGGAATGCGTTCCGGCAATGGGCTTTACATGCTCAGTCCAGTGCCAGCCGGGCTCGAAAGTACCGCGTCCCAGAGTGAGACCGCCCAACGTCACGATCTCCGCCCTGCCTTTACCATCCTTGAACGGTCGAAGATCATCCGGGGAATTCAGCGATCTTCTTGCCAACTGTTGGGGCATGATGTCATCCTCACGGTAAGTCTGGAATTTAACCTTAGTAGCGATTGGGCATAATTCAACCGCGGCATGGAAGAAGTCCTGGGCTGGTCTGGGCCCGGCTCCGCGAACCTAAATACGGCGGTTCGGCATTTCCGGAATCACGTTTCGAAGGCCACTTATTTTGGACAAAGAATAAGCTCGGCTCAAGCTTCATTGTCAATTTCCCGCCCATGATCTAAGGTTGATTATTGATGTGGCCTATCGTGTTATCAGCTTGCCGTGCCGCATCGAAATCTGCGTCCGCACCGCTTCCTTTCTTCCCGGGAGAACCGCCTATGGGCCTCGGCTCTGCGCCCCATCCATCGAGCACCGCCATTCACCCCCTGGTCGTGCGCGTCTGCCATTGGCTAAACGTCATTGCCGTCCTGATCATGATCTTCAGCGGCTGGCGCATCTACGATGCCTCACCAATTTTCCGATTCGAATTTCCCTCGGGCATCACTTTGGGCGGCTGGCTGGCAGGGGCGCTGCAATGGCATTTTGCGGCCATGTGGCTGCTGGTGGTAAACGGCTTGGTGTATGTACTGTATGGCGTGCTTTCCGGCCATTACCGGCGCAGCCTCTTCCCGTTGCGCGTCAATGCAATGCGGCGCGAATTCGCCAATCTGCTCCACGGTCGGGTCAGCCATACGCTGGGCAGCTATAACGCGATCCAGAAACTGGCTTATCTGGTTGTCATTCTGCTGGGGGTCACCCTGGTCTTGTCAGGCCTGGCGATCTGGAAGCCGGTGCAGTTCAAGGAACTGGCCGCGTTGATGGGCGGCTATGATGGAGCGCGGGTGGTGCATTTCGTCGCCATGGCTGGGGTGGTCGGGTTCATTGTGGTTCACGTGTTTATGGTGGCCCTGGTGCCGCGCACGCTGCCGCCCATGTTTTCCGGGCGCCTGCCGCGGAACGCGCAATCAGTTCCTGGTACGGGGCACTGAAATGAGCAAGCCCCCTCGTCTTATAGGTTTGCTTGAAGATCTGTCCAGCAGGCAGATCGAGCGCATCGAACGGCGGCTGTTCCTCAAGCGTGGCTTGAGCCTGGGGGCGCTGGCGCTGTTGTCGGGCTGCGAGATTACTGAAAACCACTCGGTGCAGCGCATGCTGCTGGCCATGTCGAAATGGAATGACCGGGCCCAGGGCTGGCTGTTCGACCCCAACAAGCTGGCGCCGACTTATCCGGAAAGCGCCATCACCCGGCCCTTTCCCTTCAACGCTTACTACAGCGAGAATGAAGCGCCGGTTGTCGACCCGCACAGCTATCGGCTGGAACTGGGCGGGCTGATACGCGATCGCAAACCGTGGACGCTGCCCGAACTCTATGCCCTTCCGCAGGTCTCCCAGATCACCCGCCACGTCTGCGTGGAGGGCTGGAGCGCGATAGGGAAATGGAGCGGCACGCCATTCCGCCTGTTCCTGGAGAGGGTAGGCGCAGACCTCGGCGCGAAGTACGTTGGTTTCATGTGCGCGGACAACTACTACACGAGCATCGACATGGCGACCGCGCTGCATCCTCAGACCCAGCTCAGCTTCAAGTGCGCTGACCAGATCCTGCCCAGAAAGTACGGCTTTCCGATGAAGCTGCGCATTCCTACCAAACTGGGGTTCAAGAATCCCAAACACATCATGGCGATCTTTGTCACCAACACCTATCCGGGCGGCTATTGGGAAGACCAGGGCTACAACTGGTTCTCCGGCTCGTGAGTGATTGATCGGCCCTCATGACGCACGTCGCTCTTGCCGTCATGCTCGCGGTCGCGATGGCATTGCCCCGGACAATCCTGGCGGCTGAAGAAAGCGCCACAGCCGACCGCAAGCCAGCCCAGGATGCGAGACAGGAAATCAGAAATTGGACACCCATGGATATGGACCAGTCCATGCCCACGGGCATGGCGAAACCCGGCATGAAGCTGGGTGACGTGAAGAACAGCGCCGAAAAGAAACGGGCAGAGATGGAAAAGATGATGCACGAGGAAATGAAAT
This sequence comes from uncultured beta proteobacterium, assembly GCA_963746955.1. Taxonomy (GTDB): domain Bacteria; phylum Pseudomonadota; class Gammaproteobacteria; order Burkholderiales; family Thiobacillaceae; genus DASQBT01. The sequence continues at coordinate 58,880 of CAVVDR010000026.1, forward strand.
AGGCTTGGGGAATTCCTTGCCACAGTAGCTGTCAGCGCTTGCATTTCAATTTCCTTCCGGTACCAGCATGACAAGATCGCTTCCCTCCCGCGCTTTGAGGTCAGGCATTTGAAATGATCCACCGACAGCGACTTCATAACTTCTGGGCGATCCATTAAGATTGGCTCGGGCCCGCACCGCTTGATGCCGTGGCCAAAACGATCCGGCTCCCCGGGGACGTAAGCCGAAGAAATGTTTGATGCCTTCGCGGAGTCGTGCAGAACGCGGCGCTCGCGTCGGCTGCAATCCGGCTGTGCAGGAATACGGCAATAACTGGAAATCAATGGGCGAGACTACAACTCAATCCCATCCAGAAACTTTCTAAGGCCGTCTTTGGCGCCGTCGATCCAGGGAGCGCCGTGGGCGAACAGCAGGTGGTCGAATTCGCGTTCGTGAACCTGCTTGAGAAGAATCTTTCGGAGCCCCCGCTTGACGCCTTCCGGTTCCTCGCCCATATACTCGTCCGGCACGAAACCCAGTTTTCCGTTGGAGCGCACAATTGCGTCGCCGATGGCCAGAATACCTCCGTTCAGCGGGAAATACAGCGCCGTTTCTTCAGGGCACAGCACCCCGACTTTCAGGGCCAAGACCCCTCCGGGTAATTTCGTGCCATGGGTGAAGCCCTTGACCTTCTCGCCTCTGGTGAATTCGTGCAATCCGTCCCTGTGGCACCAGACCTGCGCGCCGTAGCGGGCAGCAAAGCGGTCGCTGTGCCGGTAGTGGTGGCGGTTGGTAAGGTAGATGTGCTGTGGCATTCCGTGCGCAGCAAACCACTCCAAGCCTTGAGCCGGGACGCGGGGGTCGATCAGCACCACTGGATCGGTGGCGTTGATGCAGTAGGAGTGGACATAGGCGCGGATGCCCTCGTGGAAGGTTTTCCAATGAAAAACGCCGGGCAAAATTTCTTTCATGGTTGGAGTTCCCTGCTTCAGTAAAGACGATTTGCCGGGCAAAGGAAACTGTCGTTCCCTGGTGTTATCCGGTAAAGCCCCCGCTATCGAGAAACTGCTGCTCCTCCGCCGTGGTTTTCCGCCCCAGGATTTCTGTTGCGGTGCGGAAATCGCCCGAAATACCGGATTATCTCGCGATGCTCGAGCGCGTGTTTGAGGTAGTCGACACCGAGCCGCCCACTTAATTCCACCGATTTGTCCTGATCGGCGCGATCCTCAGAATGGGCGAAGGGAAGATAGAAGAACAAACGAAGATCGGCCGGGGCCTGTAAATCGAAACCGGCTGCGATTGCATTCTCCGCAAGCTGCCGCGCCAGCTTGTCGGTCGCGTACATGCGCGCAGTACCGCGAAAGGCGTTGCGCGGAAATTGGTCCAGCAGAATCGCCAGGGCAAGAGCGCCAAGCGCATCGTCTGCCCAGCCATCAAGCTTGCCCTGCGCTGCGGCTTCGTGAAGACTCAGGAAACGCGCGCGAAACTCGGCATCGAAAGCGGCGTTCTTCATGAACCATCGTCGCGGTCCGGCATCGCGCCAGAAATTGATGACGGCTTCAACGTCATGATTGGCCAATTGCCTGACGAGCTTGGTCATTTCGTGGCCAGATTGGTTGCTTCCATTCTGAAACCGGCGGGACTATGGCCTATTCTCAAGAGAGTTAAGACGATGAGAGGCAAAGAACAGTCTGCAACCTCTCTTGGCTGGAGTCTCTTGTATCCCATACAATGGTTTTCCACAATGCCCCCACAGGAGTCAACAAGATGAACAAAGCAGAACTGGTTGATGCAGTTGCCAAGATGACGCAGCATTCCAAAGCGCAAACCGAAGAGATGTTTGATGCCTTCATGGGAGTCGTGCAGAACGCGCTCTTGAGCGGCAACAATGTCCAGATGACGGGCTTCGGAACCTTCATGGTTCATGAGCGTGCCGCCCGCATCGGCCGCAATCCGGCCACCGGCAAGGAAATTGAGATTCCCGCCAAGAAGGTCGTCAAGTTCAAGGTCAGCAACAAATTGAACGACGCTGTCTCTGGTGTCAACGCCAAGAAAGCGTGATTCACGCGGGGCGCGGACGCTGATTCGTTGCCCATCATCACTGCACACTAAACCCTGGATATCGGAGAAAAGCGACCCACGTCCATGCCCGATCAATCCCCGAAAGTCGTCTCCACGCCGCGCGCGCTGGCCACCCAGGGGTGGTCCGGCGGCACATTCTTGACCTGACCCGCAACGTCTTCCAATGCCACAGGCGCGCTGGATTCGCCGCGCGCGGCGACCATAAAGCCATATTGCCTGGCGTGAATCAGATCGGCGGCGGCTGTGCCTAAACGCGTGGCGAGCAGACGGTCGGCGGCGGATGGTGTGCCGCCGCGCTGCAGGTGACCAAGGATGGTCGGACGAGCTTCCAGGTCGGTGAGCAATTCGAGTTGATGAGCCAGACGCAAGGTGCGTTCGGCATAAACCAGCTCGGGTTCGACAACGATTTCCTTTGTTTTCTTGTCCTTCTTCTTGCTGGCGGCCTGCTGCACCGCGAATTCCTGTTGAGTAAGCGCACCTTCCGCGACAGCGACGATGCTGAACGGTTTGCCTTTGCGTTTTCGTTCCTTGATTGCATCCGCCACGGTTTCCACATTGTAGGGAATTTCCGGGATCAGAATCACGTCGGCGCCGCCGGCGATGCCGGCGCCTAATGCCAGCCAGCCGGCGCGGTGACCCATGATCTCAACCACGATGATGCGGTGATGACTGTGCGCGGTGCTGTGCAGGCGGTCGATGGCGTCGGTGGCGATGCCGAGCGCGGTATCGAAACCGAAGGTGGTTTCGGTCAGCGCCACGTCGTTGTCGATGGTTTTCGGCAGAGTCACGATGTTGAGGCCTGCGTGCTTCAAGCGCAGCGCATTCTTCATGGTTCCGCCACCACCCAGGCAGACCAGGCAATCGAGTTGATTGGCGTGGTAGTTGGCGACGATGGTCTCGGTCATGTCGAGCACCTTGCCGTTCACCGGCATCTTGTGAGGCTTGTCGCGGCTGGTGCCGAGCATGGTTCCGCCCTTGGTGAGGATGCCGGATAACGCGTCGCCATCCAGCACCATGGTGCGGTTTTCCATAAGGCCGCGAAAACCGTCACGAAACCCGATGACATGCATGCCGTAATGAGACACGCAGGCCTTGCCGACACCGCGTATGGCGGCGTTGAGACCCGGCGTATCGCCGCCCGAGGTGAGAATTCCGATAGATTGAGTCATGGTTATCGCCAGATTGCAGTTGAAAAGTGCGTGCGATTGTCGTTACTGGCTGGGATAAAATCCAGCCTGCCCGGCTGCGTCTGCTATGTCGGCTTCAAATGGATTCAACTTCGCCCCAATCAGAAATGCCCGCCTCGCGTCGCCCAATGCGGCATGAGCATGCGGCTTTCCGCCGTTTGAAACCGCAAGCGTGCACATGCTGATTCTAGGCAGAAAAATTAATGGGGCCACTGAAAAGACTAACCGCCCCTAATAGGGAAGAAGCTTAAACCATGACGGTGTCTTACGGGCCGGAAGGTGGCAATCCATTAGACGTCCTTGGCTAACTGCACAAGCGCATAGAGTGTCTCCAGCGCTTCCTTGGGGCTCAGTTCATCCGGGTTCAGTTCTCGCAGGGTCTCGATCAACTCGTTGGTTGCGGCTGAATCGTTCCCGGGCCTGACTCCGGCAAACAAATCGGCCTGCGGTCCTTGGGTGATCTGGGCTTCTTCGAGCTCCTTCAATCTTCGTCTTGCTGCGGCGACGACGGTGGCAGGAACGCCGGCAAGCCTGGCGACCTGGATGCCGTAGCTTTGCGAGGCGGGGCCGTCTTCCACGGCGTGCAGGAACACCAGATCGTCACCATGTTCCCTGGCGTCGAGATGAACATTTGCCAGTTGCTTGAACTCGCTGCTCAACTGGGTCAACTCGAAGTAGTGGGTGGCGAACAGGGTGTAGGCGCGGGTATGGGTCAGCAGGTGGCGGGCAACGGCCCAGGCCAGCGACAGACCATCGAAGGTGGAGGTGCCGCGCCCGATTTCATCGAGCAGCACCAGACTCCAGTTTGTGGCGTTGCGCAGGATGGACGCCGCTTCGGTCATCTCCACCATGAAGGTTGAGCGGCCACCGGCCAGGTCATCCGATGCGCCGATGCGGGTGAAGATTTGATCGATCGGACCGATCCGGGCGGTAACTGCCGGCACGGGCAATCCGCAGCAGGCGAGCAGCACGATCAGCGCGGTCTGCCGCATGTAGGTGGATTTGCCGCCCATGTTGGGGCCGGTGATCATGAGCATCTGCCGGGTGCGCGACAACAGGGTGTCGTTGGGAATGAAGTGAGCGACCTGGCTTTCCACCACCGGGTGGCGGCCAGCCAGTATGTCAACGACGGCCTCATCCACATAAACCGGAAGGGCAAGGTTGAGTACATCCATGCATTCGGCCTGACAGGCCAGCACATCGACTTCTGCCAGCGCCGAGGCAAGTCGCATCAATTCGGATAATTGCGGAATCAGGCTGTCCAGCAATTGATCGAACAGCCATCTTTCCCGCGTCAGCGCACGCTCCCTGGCAGACAGGGCTTTGTCCTCGAAGGCCTTCAATTCCGGGGTGACATAGCGCTCGGCATTTTTCAAAGTCTGCCGGCGGCGATAATCAGCGGGAATCCTGTCGGCGTGGGCATGGGTGATTTCGATATAGAACCCGTGCACCCTGTTGTATTCGACCTTGAGGCTGGGGATATTGGTGCGCGCCTTCTCCCGCGCCTCCAGCTCAAGGAGAAAACTTCCGCCATCGCGCGTGAGCATGCGCAACTCGTCGAGTTCGATATCAAACCCGTCGGCAATCACGCCGCCTTCGCGCAGTATCGCTGCAGGTTCGGCAAGCAGGGCGCGACTCAACAAATCATGCAGATCAGGCTTGGGCGTCAGGGCGGCTTCAAGCGATCTCAATCGCGGGGCCGTTTTGGGCAGGACCGCGATCAGTTCGGGCAGGAATGCGAGAGTGTCGCGCAGGCCGGACAAATCGCGCGGGCGGGTGGTCTTCAGTGCGATGCGTCCTGCGATGCGTTCGACATCGGCGCTGCCTTTGAGCAGCTTGTGCAATGCTGTTTGGGAGCGTGCATTGTTGAGCGCAGCGATGGCATAGAGCCGCTCGGACAGAATGGAGCGATCGCGCAGCGGATGATGCAGCCAGTGGCGCAACAGCCGTGCACCCATGCCGGTGACGGTGCGGTCGAGAACGGAGAGCAAGGTCGGTGCGGGTTCGCCGCGCAGGGTTTCAGTAAGCTCCAGATTGCGGCGGGTGGCGGCATCGAGCCGTACATAGGTTTCATCCTGCTCGGCGCTGATGCAGGTTAGATGAGGCAGGGCGGTACGCTGGGTTGTCTTCACATAATCGAGCAGCGCGCCGGCGGCGGCCAGCGCTGCGTTCAAGTGCCCGACACCGAAGCCGGACAAATCCAGGCTGCCGAATTGTTTCGCCAGTTGCGTTCGTGCAGTATCTGCATCGAACTGCCATGGCGCCAGCCGTTTGATGGGACAGGGGGAAGCAAGCGGCAAGTCATCCGGAACAAGCAGTTCGGCCGGAGACAGGCGGGCGAGCAGACCGGGAACGCAGGTGCTGTCCACTTCGGCCACGGTGAAGCGGCCGGCAGCCAGGTTCAGCCAGGCCGCACCGGTCTTGTTCTTGTCAGCAGGCGCGAGGGCCAGCAGCAGGGTATCCCGGCGGTCATCGAGAAGGTCGGCGTCGGTGAGCGTGCCTGGGGTGACGATCCGGCTCACCTTGCGCTCCACCGGGCCTTTGGCAGCGGCAGGATCGCCGACCTGTTCGGCTATCACGACCGATTCCCCCTGCCGGATCAGACGGGCCAGGTATTGTTCCGCTGCATGGTAGGGCACCCCCGCCATCTTGATCGGCTGCCCTGCGGACTGGCCGCGTGTGGTCAGCGTAATGTTCAGCAGCCGGGCGGCCTTTTCCGCATCCTCGAAAAACAGTTCGTAGAAATCGCCCATGCGGTAGAACAGCAGCATATCCGGATGCTGGCCCTTGATGGCCAGATACTGCTGCATCATGGGGGTATGGGGGGCGGATGCCCGGGAAATATCCGGAATATCGTTCTTCATCACTGGCAGATCGGGGGCCTGGCCGGTATTCTGCGAGGCTCTCTAGTGTAGCCCAAGGCCAGCCTGATAACCTACCGTTCCCGAAACAGGCGGAGGTTGTCCCGCCCCTGCGGAAAAAGGTCGCGCGCGGCGCAAACTAATCACTGGCGAGTGCATCCAATTTGCGGTATTTACACCTCGTGCGCCTGCGGTCGAAACACGGTCGGGTTGATAAGAAGGAGAACTGAATGGGCAAGGCATCGCTACGACGGGTAATGGGCGCGGCCGCGGTGCTGCTGGTCATGACGAGCTGCGGCAAGGGCGAGGCGAAGAAGGCAGGGCTCAGGCAGACTCCTCCGGTGCCGGTCACGGTGGGTGAGGTGGTGAAGAAAACCGTGCCGTTCCAGCTCAAGGCGGTCGGCAATGTGGAAACGCTCGCCACGGTTAACGTGAAATCGCGGGTAGATGGGCAAATTGTCGAAGTGGGGATCAGGGACGGTCAAAACGTATCGAAGGGGCAATTGCTCTTTCAGATCGACCCGCGGCCGTTCGCAGCCCAGCTCAAACAGGCGGAGGCCGCGCTGCTGAAGGATCAGGCCCAGCTCACGTATGCCGCTGGACAGGAGAAGCGCTACCAGGATCTGTTGCAGAAAAACTTTATCTCAGGAGAGGCTTACGCCCAGGTAAAAGCCAACCTCGATGCGGCTCAGGCCGTGGTCAAGGCTGACCAGGCGGCGCTGGACAACGGGCGCCTGCAACTGGGCTATACAACGATTCGCTCTCCCATCTCGGGCAGCGCAGGCAAGGTCCTGGTGAGCGGGGGCAATCTGGTGAAGGCCAATGACACCGTATCGCTGGTGGTCATCAACCAGATCAGCCCGATCTATGTCAGCTTTGCTGTGCCTGAACAGTTCGGCGGCCAGGTCCGCCAGCGCCTGGCGGCTGGCAGCCTCAAGGTTGAGGCGATGCCGCGCACGAGCGGGGCGATGCCGGTGGACGGAAAACTCGCCTTTATCGACAACGCGGTGGATGCCGCGACCGGCACGCTCAGACTGCGGGCTGAGTTTGCCAACGCCGACCGTGCATTGTGGCCGGGCGACTTCGCCGAAACCACGCTCACGCTGCGGCAGGACAACGACGCCATAGTTGCGCCCGCGCGCGCGGTCCAGAACGGTCCCCGCGGTACTTACGTGTTTGTCGTGCGGCCCGATCTCAAGGTGGCAATCCGCGACGTGGTCGTGGAGCGTACCGCAGGCACTGACGCCGTTATTGCAAAGGGCTTGCAGCCGGGCGAGAAAGTGGTCACGGACGGCGCTTCCCGCTTGACTCCCAGTTCGGTTGTGACGATCAGGGGCAGCGGGAACGCTCCATGAATATTTCCGAGATTTTCATCCGCCGGCCGATCATGACCAGCCTGGTCATGATCGGCATACTGGTATTCGGTCTGTTCAGCTATCGCATGCTTCCGGTTGCGGCCCTGCCCAACGTGGACTTTCCCACCATCCAGGTCACTGCCACCCTGCCAGGCGCCAGTCCGGAAACCATGGCTTCGGCGGTGGCGACGCCGCTGGAAAAGCAGTTCTCCACCATTGCCGGCCTGGATTCGATGAACTCGTCGAGCGCCCAGGGTACTACCCAGATCACCCTGCAATTCGCGCTTGAACGCAGCGTCGATGCCGCCGCGCTGGACGTGCAATCTGCCATTTCCGCTTCCCTACGGCAACTTCCGGCGGAACTGCCCTCGCCGCCCTCATTCCGCAAGGTAAATCCGGCGGACCTGCCAGTGTACTATCTGGCGCTTACTTCCCAGACCCTGCCTCTGTCGGCGGTAGACGAGTACGCCCAGACGCTCCTGGCCCAACGCATTTCCACGGTCAGCGGGGTGGCTCAGGTTCAGGTATATGGCAGCCAGAAATACGCCGTGCGGGCGCAACTCGATCCACGCGCTCTCGTTGCGAAAGGCATCGGCATCGACGAGGTGGCTGATGCGCTGGCCCAGCACAACGTCAATCTGCCCACCGGCACGCTGTACGGCGAGCGCCGCACCTACACCGTTCAGGCCACCGGGCAACTCTACGATGCGGCGAAGTTTCGGCCAATGATCGTTACCTACCGCAACGGTGCGCCGGTGCGGCTGGGCGAACTGGGGCGGGTGCTGGACAGCGTGGAAAACAACAAGGTTGCGGCCTGGTTCAGCGGCCAGCGCGGCATCGTGCTCGCGATCCAGCGTCAGCCCGGCACCAACACAATACAGGTGGTGGATTCAATCCGCGCGCTGTTGCCGGTGTTTCGCGCCCAGATCCCTCCCGGTGTGGAAATGAGCGTCCTCTACGACCGGTCGCAGTCGATTCGCGATTCGGTCAACGACGTTCAGTTCAGCCTGCTGCTCGCACTCACCCTGGTGGTGATGGTGATCTTCCTGTTCCTGCGCAATTTGTCGGCCACGCTCATTCCCAGCCTCGCCTTGCCGCTTGCCCTGATCGGCGCTTTTTGCGTGATGTATTTGATGGGCTACAGCCTGGACAACCTGTCCCTGATGGCGCTTACGCTGTGCGTAGGCTTCGTCGTAGATGACGCCATCGTTGTGCTGGAGAATATTTCCCGGCACCTGGAGATGGGTGAATCGCGCTGGGACGCCACGCTCAAGGGCACGCGTGAAATCAGCTTTACCGTGGTGTCGATGACGCTATCGCTGGTGGCCGTGTTTCTTCCTGTCCTGTTCATGGGCGGCATACTGGGCCGCCTGCTGCACGAGTTCGCCGTCACCATCATTGCGGCAGTGCTGGTGTCCGGCTTTGTGTCTCTTACCCTCACGCCCATGTTATGCAGCCGCTGGCTGCGGCCCTCCGACGAAGTGCACCACGGGCGCGTCTATCGGGCGAGCGAGGCCGTCTTCGACGCGATGAAACACGCCTATGATCGCAGCCTGAGCTCGGTGCTGCGCCATCGCAGGGCCACCATGCTGGCGTTCCTCGCAGTATTCGTCACCACCGGCTGGCTGTTTGCCGTGATGCCAAAGGGTTTCTTGCCGAGCGAGGACACCGGCCAGATCTTTGCCTTCACTGAGGCCGCCCAGGATATATCCTTTGATGACATGGCCAGGAAGCAACGTCAGGCCGCCGACATTGTGCGCAACGATCCTGCTGTCGGCTCCTCAATGGCTTTCATCGGCACCAGCGGTTCGAGCCAGTCGCTCAACCTGGGACGCATCTTTGTCAGCCTCAAGCCCCATGGCGAACGGGCCTCGGCCGATGAAGTGATCCAGCGTCTGCGACCCAAGCTCGCCAACATTCCGGGACTCAAGGTGTTCCTGCAGAACCTGCCGGCGATCCGCATCGGCGGCCAGCTTACCAAGAGCCAATACCAGTACACCCTGCAGGATGCCGATACCCAGACCCTGTTCGCCTGGGCGCCGCGCGTCGAGGACAAGCTGCGTTCACTGCCCGGATTTCAGGACGTGACCAGCGATCTCCAGATTACCAACCCGCAGGTCATGGTCCAGATCGACCGGGACAAGGCGGCATCGCTGGGCGTCACGCCTGAGCAGATCGAAACGGCTCTCTACAACGCCTATGGTTCACGCCAGGTGTCGACCATCTACACGCCGACCAACGAATATCAGGTCATCATGGAACTTGCGCCCGAGTTCCAGCAGGATGCCAATGCGCTGTCCATGCTCTATGTTCGTTCCTCGGCCGGCAATCTGGTGCCCCTGGATACCGTTGCCAGCCTCAAGCGCGACATCGGCCCGCTATCCATCACCCACCTGGGACAACTCCCGTCGGTGACGGTCTCCTTCAATTTGGCGCCTGGACTCGCCCTGGGTGACGCCATTACCGAGGTCGGAAACGCGATGAAGCAGATGCAGATCCCTACCAGTCTTACTGGCAGTTTCCAGGGGGCAGCTCAAGCCTTCCAGTCCTCCCTCACCGGCATGGGATTTCTCATCGGGGGCGCGATTTTTGTGATCTATCTGGTGCTGGGCATCCTGTACGAGAGCTACATCCACCCGGTCACCATTCTGTCTGGCCTGCCCACTGCCGGACTGGGGGCCTTGCTGACCCTGCTCCTGTTTCACCTCGATCTGAACATGTATGGCTTCGTCGGCCTGATCATGCTGATCGGCATCGTCAAGAAGAATGCCATCATGATGATCGACTTCGCCATCAACGCCCAGCGCACTGCCGGCAAGGCGCCGCTGGAAGCGATCTACGAAGCCTGCCTGACCCGCTTCCGGCCGATCATGATGACCACCATGGCGGCGCTCATGGGAACGCTTCCGATCGCCCTGGGCTTGGGAACCGGATCGGAAGGCCGCCGTCCCCTTGGTCTCGCCGTGGTGGGTGGTCTGCTGGTGTCGCAGGCACTGACGCTTTACATTACCCCGGTGATCTATCTCTATCTGGAGGCCTTCAAGAACCGGCTGGCTCGCAATGTTCGGCCGGCCGCAGGCGTCACGGCGTAGGCGAGGAAATGATCCGGCTGGTGTGGTCGCGCGGAAGGTCGGGCTGCAAGGACGCGTGCGTTTCGCATATGATTCAGGACTCCTACCCACAGAACTGAATTGACCGACATGGAATCATCGACCTCACTCGAACTGGCCAAGCACACCCTGTTGGTCTTCGGCATCATCCTGGGCATTGGCAGCCTGTCCAGCCTGCTTGCCCGCTGGGCCAGAGTGCCCGACGTGGCGGTGTTCCTGGTAATCGGCATGCTGCTGGGGCCAGGCGTGCTGGGCTGGGTGGACATCACGGCCGACTCTGCCATCAACCAGATGATTCTGATTTTCGGCTCCTGCTACATCCTGTTCGACGGCGGGGCATCACTCAGGCTAAAGGTGCTCAAGGAAGTGTGGATCACGATCGTGCTGATCGCCACCATCGGCCTGCTCATCACTGCCGCCATCACCGGCCTCGCCGCCCACTATCTCCTGGGCATCCCCCTCATCGTGGCCCTGTTGCTGGGCGCGACCATCGCCTCAACCGACCCTGCCACTCTGGTGCCGGTATTCAAGCAGGTGCGGATCAAGGACCGGGTGGCGCAGACGGTGATGAGCGAATCTGCCTTCAACGATGCCATGGGCGCCATCGCCACGTTCGCGGTGCTGGGCATTGCAATGGGACACGGCGGATTTTCCCTCGGTCACGCCCTGGGGGACCTGGCCTGGCAGTCCGGTCTCGGCATCCTGGCTGGCGCAGTGCTGGGCTATCTCGCGGCCTTGCTCATTGCCCACCAGAAGTACAGCTTTCTGGCCGAGTACGCGCCACTGGTGACCCTGATGGCCGTGATTGGCGCTTATCTGGGGGCCGATGGCCTGCATTCCAGCGGCTTCATGGCGGTGTTCGTATTCGGGATCATGCTGGGCAACAAGGAGACCTTCGGCTTCGCCATGGATGAGCAGGAGGCGGAAAAGATGGAAGACTTCATCACCACCACGGCGCTCATCATGCGCATGTTCATCTTTATTCTTCTGGGTACGCAGGTGAACTTCGGCCTGATGAACCATTACCTGCTAGGCGGTGTGGCGGTCGTTGTCGTCTTCATGCTTGTGGCTCGGCCGGCCACCGTGTTCCTGTGCGCCGGCGTCGACCGGCGTGCAAAGTGGAGCCTGAAGGAACTGCTGTTCATGTGCTGGACGCGTGAAACCGGGGTGATTCCCGGCGCGCTTGCGGGATTGCTGGTTGGCATGAAGGCGCCCGGCGCCGAGATTGTTGCCTCGGTCACGTTTATTGCGATCCTCATGACCATCCTGATCCAGGCACCCACGACCAAGTGGCTGGCGCGCAGACTCGATTTGCTGGTCACGGAGTAATCCGTAACATCTTTACGGGCTGCAGAGGTTGTCAGTGGGCGAGCATTCGATCCGGTTCCCACCCCAGCGCCAGGTAGAATATCCCCATGCCCAGTACGTAGGCGGCTGCGACATGCCAGCCTTCCTTGAGCCAGCGGACCGTATTTCTTGCCTCACCGAATTCGTTTGAGATGGCGACGCCAGCGGATGAGCCGAACCAGATCATCGAGCCACCGTATCCGACAGCGAAGGCCAACATCCCCAGATCATAGCCGCCTTGGTCCAGCGCCAGCTTGGTCAACGGGATGTTGTCGAATACCGCCGACAGAAAGCCCAGTACAAGAGTGTTCGTTGCCGAAGCGGTCGGCAGCTCGCTGACCGGCATCAGGCTGGCGGCCATCACCAGGCACAGCAGGAACAGGCTGCCTTTGAGTGCGCGCTGTGCTTCGCGCCACGGAATGGGACGCACAACCGCGCTCAGGACAATGACGAGCCATACGCCGGCTGCCGGAAAGTCGAATCCGATGTTGGCCGCAATGGCGCCGACAATGATAGAAGCGGCCACTGCCAGACGTGTCCAGTCGATGCGCTGATCACGTGGCCAGTCCTTGCGGATGGGCTGATAGGCGTGCTGCATGCGCGCGGCGATGATGCCTGAAAACGCCAGTGCGACTCCGGCTGCGAGATAGGCATCGAGCACGTCTACCGCTGGAACGCCAGCAATCCACATCATCGTGGTGGTGGTGTCGCCAATGACCGAACCCGCACCGCCGGCGTTCGCCGCCGCCACAATGGCAGCGATATAGCCGACCTGCACCCGGCCCTGAAAAACGTGCCTGGCGATCACCCCGCCGATCATCGCGCCAGCGATGTTGTCGAGGAACGCGGACAGTACGGCGACCATGACCAGCAGTAGAAAGCTCCCCTGCCAATTGTTCGGCAGCCACTGCGGCATCAGGTCGGGCAGGCGGGATTCTTCAAAATGCCTGGCAAGGATGGCGAAACCCAACAGCAGTCCAAGCAAATTGATGAGCAGCGGAGCCTCGGACGCGAGCTGTGGCACAACAAGATCCAGGTGCGAAGTCAGGACTTTGTATGCGCCAATTACCAGCAAGCCCACCAGCGCAATCTCGAAGTTGCGCCGATGGAAGATGGCTACGCCAGCAAGGGTCAGGCCAAAAAGCAGGAATTCGATCGGGAAGGGCAACATCTCAAAAAAGGTGTCGGGGCGGCTCAGCCTAATCCCTCGTTGATCAGTTTTCTAGCTTCCGAGGCCCGGGGACAGGTGGGGCTTGAGCGTCTGAACCATCTGGCCGAAAATTTTCGGATTGGCGGCAAGGATGTTGCCGCTGTCGAGCCAGGTCTCGTTGCCGGCCAAATCGCCCACCAGTCCGCCCGCTTCCTGAACCAGAAGCGAGCCGGCGGCCAGATCCCACACATTGAGGCCGATTTCCCAGAAGGCGTCATAGCGGCCTGCGGCCACATAAGCCAGGTCAAGGGCGGCGGAGCCGGGACGGCGAATTCCCGAAGTGCGTTTCATGACATCGCGAAACATGTTGAGATAAGCCTCGACGTGGCTGAATTCGCGGAACGGAAAGCCGGTGCCCACCAGACAGTCATCCAGCCTGTCCCGTTTGGAAACCCGAATGCGGCGGTCATTGACGAAGGCGCCGCGGCCGCGGCTGGCGGTATAGAGTTCGTTGGCGACAGGGTCGTAAACGACGGCCTGCGTGATCTGGCCCTTGTGCCGCAGCGCAATTGAGACTGAGTACTGGAGCAGGCCGTGAAGAAAGTTGGTGGTGCCGTCGAGCGGGTCGATGATCCACTGATATTCATCAGCCTGTCCCTCCCGGGCCGGCCGGGTGCCAGTCTCCTCTGCTAAAATTCCATGGCTTGGATAGGCCTCAAGCAGCGCTTCGATAATCACCTGCTCGGCGCTTTGGTCCACTTCACTGACATAGTCCCGCTCGGATTTGCTCCGCACGGTGAGGCGATCCAGATTGAGCGCGGCGCGATTAATGATCGCCCCGGCCTTGCGAGCGGCCTTGACGGCCGTATTAAGCATGGGATGCATGGGAAACTGCGCGTGTGAAAGAACGAAGCCCGGATTTTACCTGATGCCCGCGACTTCTGAACTGTTGGAACGGATACGAGTTGTGCTGGTGCGCACCAGCCATCCTGGCAACATCGGCGCGGCTGCGCGAGCGATGAAGACCATGGGACTCAGCCGGCTCTATCTGGTGGCGCCGAAAAGCTTCCCTCATGAGCAGGCCACGGCAATGGCATCGGGCGCAACCGATGTGCTGGAGGAGGTAACGGTGTGCGCGACGCTCGAAGATGCGCTGAACGGCGTGACGCTTGCGGTGGGAGCGTCCACCCGCAGGCGCGAAATCGTGGCCGAAGTGTTGACGCCTGCTGAGGCAGCGCCGCGCCTGCTGCACGAGGCTGCCGGAAGCACTGGCGCTGCGCTGGTATTCGGCAATGAAACCTTCGGCCTGTCGAACGACGAACTGAGTTGCTGCCAGTTCTTGATGTCGATTCCCGCCAATCCGGAGTACAACTCGCTGAACCTGGCGGCGGCGGTCCAGGTGGCGGCGTATGAATTGCGGCTGCAAGCACTGGATGAAACCGCATGGTCTCCACCGGATATCGATGCCGCCGACCTCGGGGACGTGGAGCGCTTTTATGTTGAACTGGAAAAGACTTTGATCGGTATCGGATTCCTCAACCCCGAATCGCCCAAACGCTTGATGCCCAAGCTGCGGCGCTTGTTTGCCCGCACCCGTCTGGCCAGGGAAGAATTGAATATCCTGCGAGGGATTCTGGCCGCGGTAAATGAACAGGGCGGAACCGCCGCCAGCAAGCCTTGACTACATTAGTCGGATAAGACAGGTTTCCCTATGTTTAGCAGAATCCGTGAAGAGATCGCCGTCGTGTTCGAGCGGGATCCCGCCGCAAGGTCCGTGTTCGAGATCGTGACCACCTATCCGGGGTTTCACGCCCTGTTGTCGCACCGCTTTGCGCACCGCGTATGGGGCATGGGCTTCAAATGGCTGGGGCGCTTTATTTCCCATATTGCCCGCTGGCTGACCGGGATCGAGATACATCCGGGCGCCAGCATCGGTCGGCGGGTCTTCATCGATCATGGCATGGGGGTGGTGATCGGTGAGACCGCCGAAATTGGCGATGACTGCACGCTCTACCATGGCGTGACCCTGGGCGGGACTTCCTGGAACAAGGGCAAGCGCCATCCCACCTTGATGTCCGGAGTGGTGGTCGGCGCTGGCGCGAAGATTCTTGGCCCGATCACAGTCGGCGCAGGCGCCAAAGTGGGCTCCAATGCGGTAGTGGTGAAGGATGTGCCTGCCGGGGCCACCGCAGTCGGCATACCGGCGCGCATTCTGGAGGATGCGCAAAGCAAGAAGCGCCAGGAACAGGCTGCCAAGCTGGGGTTTTCCGCCTATGCCATATCAGCGGATATGGACGACCCCATGGTCAAGGCTATCCATGGTCTGATTGATCATGCCGCGCATGTCGATCAGCGGATGGAAGCGATTCTGGTCCAACTGGAAAAGCTTGGCGCCCAGGTTTCCGAGAGAGGGGCCGACAAGGATGATTTCGACCCGGAGTACCTAAATAAGATAGTCGACTAAAAAGTTGACTAATTTGGTCAGGTATTTTATAGTTCAGTCTGGTCAACCTTGGACTGAAGGTGAATCACTATGAGGCTTACAACCAAAGGACGTTTTGCAGTTACCGCAATGGTGGACCTGGCCTTGCGCCATGGCAACGGGCCGGTAACCCTGGCGGGTATTAGCGCGCGCCAGGATATTTCCCTGTCTTATCTGGAACAGCTATTTGGCAAGCTGCGCCGCCACAGCCTGGTGGAAAGCGTGCGCGGACCGGGTGGCGGTTATACCCTCGCCAAATCCTTGTCCGAAATATCGGTGGCGGAAGTCATCCGGGCCGTGGACGAGCCAATGGATGCGACCCAGTGCGGAGGCAAGGAAAATTGTCACGATGACCACCGCTGCATGACCCACGATTTGTGGGTGAGCCTGAATGAAAAAATCTACGAGTACCTGAATTCGGTCACCCTGGCGGACTTGGTGGCGAAGCAGCAGGGTTGCGGCAAGGCGGTGTTGGAGGAAAAAATGCGCGGGAACAAAATTGCGGTTGCCGCTTGATGCATGGTTTAGAAGACGGACAGAGAAGTATGAAATTACCTATTTACCTTGATTATTCTGCAACCACCCCGGTCGATCCGCGAGTGGCGGAAAAGATGATTCCCTGGCTGACCGAACATTTTGGCAATCCGGCCTCACGCAGCCATGCGTTCGGCTGGGAGGCGGAAAAGGCGGTGGAGGACGCGCGCGCGCACGTTGCTGCCCTGATCAATGCCGATCCAAAGGAGATTGTCTGGACTTCCGGCGCGACCGAATCCAACAACCTCGCGATCAAGGGTGCGGCGCAGTTTTACAAGGGCAAGGGCAAACACCTCATTACCAGCCTGACCGAACACAAGGCCGTGATCGACACGATGCGCGAACTGGAGCGGCAAGGCTTCGATGTCACCTACCTGCAACCTGAACCCAACGGCCTGCTCGATCTGGAACAGTTCAAGGCTGCCATCCGCCCTGACACCATCCTGGCGTCCATCATGTTCGTCAACAACGAAATTGGCGTCATCCAGGACATCGAGAAACTGGGGGAGATCTGTCGCGAGAGAGGGCTCATCTTTCACGTCGATGCGGCCCAGGCCACCGGCAAGGTGGTGATCGACCTGCAAAAGCTCAAGGTCGACCTGATGTCTTTCTCCGCCCACAAGACTTACGGCCCCAAAGGCATCGGCGCCCTGTACGTGCGGCGCAAGCCGCGCATCCGGCTAGAAGCGCAGATGCATGGCGGCGGGCACGAGCGCGGCATGCGCTCCGGCACGCTCGCCACCCACCAGATCGTCGGCATGGGCGAGGCGTTTCGCATTGCCAGGGAAGAAATGGCTACCGAAAACGAACGCATCCGCACCCTGAGGGACAAGCTCTACAAAGGCTTGAGAGAAATGGAAGAAACCTTCATCAATGGCGACTTGGAGCGGCGTATCCCCGGGAACCTGAATATCAGCTTTGCGTACGTGGAAGGCGAGTCCCTGATGATGGCGGTCAAGGATGTAGCCGTATCCTCCGGTTCCGCCTGCACTTCGGCCTCTCTGGAGCCGTCTTACGTGCTCAAGGCTCTGGGCCGCAATGACGAACTGGCGCACTCTTCCATCCGGTTCACCATTGGCCGCTTCACAACCGAAGAAGAGATTGACTACACCATCAACCTCATGAAGAAACAGGTTGCCAAGCTGCGCGACATGTCGCCGTTGTGGGACATGGTCAAG
This sequence comes from uncultured beta proteobacterium, assembly GCA_963746955.1. Classification (GTDB taxonomy): domain Bacteria; phylum Pseudomonadota; class Gammaproteobacteria; order Burkholderiales; family Thiobacillaceae; genus DASQBT01. The sequence goes on from CAVVDR010000026.1 coordinate 76,145, forward strand.
GCAGGCATCGATCTCAACACCGTCCAGTGGGCGGCACACTGACTAAACTGAAACTGAGCAACGAGGAAAACTGTCATGGCATATAGCGACAAGGTTTTGGACCATTACGAACATCCCCGCAACGTTGGTTCGTTTGACCAGCAGGATGACGGGATCGGTACCGGCATGGTCGGCGCGCCGGCCTGCGGCGACGTGATGAAGCTGCAAATCAAAGTCAACGAAGCGGGCATCATTGAAGATGCCAAGTTCAAGACTTACGGCTGCGGCTCTGCCATCGCCTCCTCCTCCCTGGTGACGGAATGGGTCAAAGGCAAGACGCTAGATCAGGCGATGGAAATCAAGAACACGGCGATCGCCGAAGAGCTGGCCCTGCCTCCGGTCAAGATTCACTGTTCCATCCTGGCCGAAGACGCCATCAAGGCTGCTGTGGCGGACTACAAGACCAAGCATGGCGACGCCGAATCGGAAGCGGCGTAAGGAGTAAGAGATATGGGCATTACCCTGACTGATCGTGCTGCCAGGCACGTGACCAATTTTCTGGCGAAACGTGGCAAAGGGGTCGGTCTGCGTCTTGGAGTGCGCACCACCGGCTGTTCCGGACTGGCCTACAAGCTGGAATTCGTGGATGAGGCGGAAGGCGGCGATGTACGCTTCGACAGCAACGGAATTACCGTATTTGTCGATCCCAAGAGCCTGGCGTTCCTGGATGGTACTGAACTCGATTTTGTGCGCGAAGGCTTGAACGAAGGTTTCCAGTTCAATAATCCCAACGTCAAGAACACCTGCGGCTGCGGAGAAAGCTTTAACGTCTAGTTTGGGGCCAGGGGTATCGTGCTTTGCTCGCGGATTTGTGCGGCCGCCGACCGCACGACCACTCTGAATTCCAGCCTCTAGCCACCTGAACGCTCACCTATGGATTTCAAGCAAAACCATTTCGAACTGTTTGGCCTCACGCCGGTATTCCGGATCGATCCGGGCAGGCTGGACGCGGCCTATAGGGAAATCCAGGACAAGGTTCACCCTGACCGATTTGCAAGCGGCGGCGACGCGGAAAAGCGGCTGTCCATGCAGTGGGCGACGCGAGTCAACGAGGCGTATCAAACCTTGAAGCCGGCTTTGAGCCGGGCCAGATATCTGCTGCAATTGCAGGGGATTGAGGCGCTTGCCGAAACCGCCATGCCGCCTGCCTTTCTGCTGCAGCAGATGGAATGGCATGAAGCCATTGCTGAAGGCCGCACCAACCGGAAGACCCTTGACGACTTGATGGGAAAAACGCGCGCCGAAGCAAGACGGGTGGAAGCCGAACTGGCTTCCCAGATCGATGATGCCAAGGACTATGCCGCTGGGGCAGTCTCGGTGCGCAAACTGAAGTTTCTGCACAAGCTGATAGAAGAAATCGGCGACGCTCAGGAAGAACTCGAACCTGCCTGACTGGCTTTCTTCGCCCGCATTTAATACAACGACTGACCCATGGCCCTGTTGCAAATCGCTGAACCCGGCATGAGTGCCGCGCCCCACCAGCATCGCTTGGCGGTGGGCATAGACCTTGGCACAACCAACTCCCTGGTGGCCACGGTGCGCTCCGGCATGGCGGTGGTACTCAATGACGAGCAGGGCCACCTCCTGGTGCCGTCCGTGGTGCGTTACCTGCCCGATGGATCCACGGTGGTCGGCCATACGGCCCAGGCCGCACAGAACAAGGATCCCCATAACACCATCGTCTCGGTCAAGCGGTTCATGGGCCGGGGACTGAGGGATCTGGGCGATACCGGCCGTTACCCCTACCAATTTGTCGACGCGCCGGGCATGGTGCAGTTGCACACCGCTTCGGGCAACAAGAGCCCGGTGGAGATTTCTGCGGAAATTCTCAAGGTATTGCGCGATCGGGCCGAGCGGTCCCTTGGAGGCGAACTGGTGGGGGCGGTCATTACCGTTCCGGCCTATTTCGACGACGCCCAGCGCCAGGCCACCAAGGATGCGGCCAAGCTGGCAGGACTCAATGTGCTGCGCCTGCTCAATGAACCAACTGCCGCCGCCATCGCCTACGGCCTGGATAACGCCGCGGAAGGTGTGTACGCCGTCTATGACCTGGGCGGCGGTACGTTCGATATCTCCATCCTCAAGCTGACCCAGGGTGTGTTCGAGGTGCTTGCGACCAATGGGGATTCCGCATTGGGCGGCGACGATTTCGACCAGCGCGTATTTTGCTGGATGGTGGAGCAGGCCAAGCCGACTCCGCTTTGCGCCGCAGATACGCGGCTGCTGCTGACGCGCGCGCGTGAGTCGAAGGAATCACTGACCGAACATACTGAAGAACGGATTACCACTTTGCTGTCCACCGGGGAGTTGATCGATCTCAACTTGACACATGCCGCATTTCAACGAGATCACGTCCACCCTGGTGAGCAAGACGCTGGGGCCCACCCGCAAGGCGCTGCGCGATGCGGGACTGACTGTGGACGACATCAAGGGGGTGGTGCTGGTGGGCGGCGCTACCCGCATGCCCTGTATTCGACAAGCCGTGGGACAGTTCTTCAAACAGTCTCCGCTGACCAATCTGGACCCCGACAAGGTGGTGGCCCTCGGGGCGGCCATGCAGGCCGACGTCCTGGCTGGCAATCGGACAGATGACTGGCTGCTGCTGGACGTGATTCCCCTGTCCCTGGGTATCGAAACCATGGGCGGGCTCACGGAAAAGATCATTCCGCGCAATACCACCATCCCCGTGGCGCGCGCCCAGGAATTCACCACCTTCAAGGATGGCCAGACGGCGATGAGCTTTCATGTGGTGCAGGGCGAACGGGATATGGTGAGCGATTGTCGCTCGCTGGCCAGATTCGAACTGCGCGGCATTCCGCCGATGGTGGCTGGCGCGGCCCGCATACGGGTCACCTATCAGGTGGATGCCGATGGCTTGTTGTCAGTCTTGGCGCGCGAGCAGGGGACAGGCGTGGAATCCTCGATTACAGTCAAGCCCTCCTATGGGCTGTCCGATGAGGAAGTGACCCGCATGCTTAGGGATGCCTACACCCACGCCAAGGATGACATGTTTGCACGCGCCTTGAACGAGCAACGCGTCGACGGTCGCAGCCTGATCGAGGCGACGCGCAATGCGCTGGCGGAAGATGGCGCCACGCTGCTAAGTACCGAAGAGCGCACGTTCATCGAAGCCAAGATCGCCGAACTGAACGCGGCCATGGACGGCAATGACCACCTTGCCATCAAGCGCGCGGTGGAAGGCCTCAACCTGGCCACCACCGAATTTGCCCAACGCCGTATGGATACGAATGTGCGCCGTGCTCTGGCTGGCCACAAACTGGAAGAGATAGGGTAATGCCTCAACTCATCGTATTACCGCATGTGGAGTTGTGCCCGGAAGGGGCCGTTATTGACGCCAAGCCGGGCGAATCCATTTGCGACACCTTGCTCGCCAATGGCATCGAGATCGAGCACGCCTGCGAGAAGTCCTGTGCATGCACCACCTGCCATGTAATCATTCGGGAAGGATTTGAAGCCCTTGAGGCTTCCGACGAGAAGGAAGACGACCTGCTGGACAAGGCCTGGGGGCTGGAGCCGACCTCCCGGCTGTCGTGCCAGGCAAAGGTCGACGGAAGTGATCTGGTGATCGAAATTCCCAGATACACGATCAACATGGTGAAGGAAGGGCATTGAGATGAAGTGGACCGACGTGCTGGACATCGCCATCGAACTGGCGGAGGCCCATCCGGATGTCGATCCCCAGTATGTGCGCTTCACCGACCTTCATGCCTGGGTCATGGCCTTGCCGGGGTTCGAGGACGAACCCAACCACTCCAACGAAAAGATTCTCGAAGCCATCCAATTGGCCTGGATGGACGAGGTGTCCTGAATTAGCCGACAGAAAAAAGGTGATTCGGTATCTGCTGTCGGAAGTGGACTGAGAGGCAAGACGAAGCCTCCCCGGATTTCGGAACGGCCCGCTAGTGATGCCGCAGATTGTTTCTTAATCGTCATGACCAGTCTGATTCAGCATCGTTGTTAATGCATCTATCGGATGGATGACGGCCACTAGGTGTCTTGGCACACGGCAAAATCGCACTGACGATCGTCCGGTTCTCGACTTGAACCAGACACTGGCGAGGACTGCACGCTGGCCCAGCCGCCAGGCCATCTGGCCGATGGTCAATCTAGCGAATCAGAGTAATCATTGCAGGCCTTCGAATATCCGTTTCGAACATTTGAACTGCGCTTGTTTGGTGGAGGGTGTCTTAAGGCGACGCGTGTTGACTCTGACTTTCGGGTTAACAAGCAGACCTTTCGAGCGCAGATGTTCACCGCCTATTTATGTCGGATTTTCTACAGAATGACGGCATAACTGTTATGCCGAAATTGCGCAGACCTAATAAGATCCATAAAACCATATAGTTAACGTATATGGCCCGACTATTGCTTCAAGATCCATAAGTAAATCCTTTAATCACTAAGAAGACCACGACGCATTGCCACTGGAGCTGAACGCCACACCAATGTCAAAAACAAACATCAGAAATTTTGTCCTTCGCCGCGCTACTTTTGGGATGCGTGTCGCTTTCACATTCCGCCATGGCGACGCCGCTTCTGACTCAGATCAACGTGGGAAACGAAGAATCTCTTGCCGACATCATAAATACCATAATGACCGGCGATGGGATTTCACTGGTGCGCGTGAGTGATGTCAATGACGAATCCTGGAAGTTGGCAGGTGATGGGAGGGCACGGTGCTTGCACGGGCCCGGTTTGCCGGTTACGACAATACGTTCGGCGTTAACCCATGGTGGACCGATAGCGGCGTAAATGGATTTAGGGGGTGGCTTCATCGCTGGGTGGCAATGGCATTGCCGGCAATGGCGGTAGCGATACGTCTTTGATGGATTTGGGTTTACTGGGGATTTCGTTTGACGATCTAGAACACCCGGTGCGAATAGTCTGGAGTTCGCTCGCAACCGATAACATTGATGCCATGGATCACATGGCTGACATGGAGTCGACGCAAACAATCCGCTGCATTACTTCGTCGCCTTTGAAGATCTTGCATTCCCTGGTAGCGACGAGGACTTCAACGATATTGTTTTGAACTTGAACAACGTTGTAGATGGGCCGACAGTTCCAGAACGCAGCGACCCTTGCCTTGACGATTCTTGGATTGGCAGGGACATGGTCAATGCCCGCCGGCGCAAGGCGCAGGGTTTCCAAAAGACGCGACTTAATTGATCTGGTGTATCAGCGCACTAGACCTCACCCGTCAACAATAGCCGACCAACTGTCCCAAAAACTAATCTCAACACCCGTCTGCTCACTGCCTGAAAAGCAGCCATCCAGTCTACGATAGGCACCAATGACTGAATTGGGTCTGGGTCGGGTGCAGCCCTTTCTGTCGTTCGCCGCGACGGGTCGCGTTGCAGCTGAGGGCAGCCGTTCGCAACGAGACTGGCAAGATTGGATTTGACGCGCCCGGAATCCGGTAGTCAGTTCAATCGAAATCACTCGCGCGGTTCACGCGGACGGCGCTCAGCGAAGTGCCATGCGTTCGCGCACGATGGCCGCGATGCGCTGATTCTCATCCAGCGGCGCGTACTGCCAAGTCTCCAGTTTGCCGTTGAATGGCCGGGTAAAACCCGCGTCTTCCAGGCTCTTGTGCAGCGCATCGAAACGCCTGGAGCGGCCCTCAAGTTTGGCGACGTAAACCGGCCTGCCGGTATAGCACGCTTCCGAGACCATCGAAGCCGAATCCTCGGTCACGATGATCAGATCGGCCATGGCCAGCATGGCGAGGTAGGGATTTTCGCCCGTCCCGTCCCAGACGATGGCGTCCGTATCTGCCAGCGCCGCGCGCAGGATCGCCTCGTTTTCTGCCCCGGTGCGCCGCGAGGTGGTCACGACCAGCCCGGCACCTTGGTGCGTGGCCAGGTCTCTGCAACTGCATGGCCAGTTCGCGCATGCGCGCCGCTGTCAGATCATAGGACCTGGATTTGCCGCCGATGAGAACCGCGACGAAGGGTTTGCGCACCGCCTTGAACGCGTCCGTAAAGCGTTCGGCCGCGTGGGCCAGCGCCTCGCGGGTCAGTTTGTGCAGCGCTCCCCGGGTGGGGAAAACATTCGCGCCCCTCAGGCGGTCATGTTCCGGCGGTACCACCATGTCGAAACAGGCTGGCGGCACGCGTGGATCCTGGATGTGCACGGTGAAGGTTCGCCCGCCGCTGGCTTTCTTGATCGCGATGGCCGCAGCCACCGAGCGCCGTCCGCAGGTGATGAGCAGGTCGGGCCAGGGCGGATGGATGCCATCGTTCGAATCAAGGCTGGCAAGCACGCCCAGGCGCGCCGCCCAATGCCCCGGCAACCAGCGCCAGGGTGCGTGTGGATTGATGGTCTTGAGTTCGAAGCGCAGGCCGACCGCCTGGCCCAGGCCGGCGACCTGGCTGATCATGCCGGCCTCGCCGGTGGTCATGAGCCAGCACGACTTGGCTTGGAGCTTGGTGTTCAGGGGGACTGATTGGTCAGGGTATCGTGGCCTCGGGGAAACACAGCTCGTGGCGGCTGCGCCATTCCGGCCCGACGTAGTTGATGATGAGCGACTTGCGCACGCCGTGCAGAGGACGCTTTTCGAAGCCGTGCCAGGTCTTGTCACTCGGAATGAAAATCAGGCCCGCATTGAATGCGGACGGGGCACGGCCGAAATGGGTGTTGCTGTCGTAGTACATGTCGGTTCCCCAGTCGGCGCCTTCCGGTTCCCGGTTGAGATAGACCAGCATGGTGAACTTCTTCACGCCGATATCGGTGTGCGGTTCCAGCCAGAACCCGTCGCTATCCTGGCAGTACTCGATGCGCAGGGAAGTTCCGGTGAGGGGGGCGCCGGTCGCTTCCTTCAGCGCATCCGCCACTTCCCGCGAATGGAACACGCGGGCGAGCGTGTCCATTACCGGATGCCGGTTGCGATATTGCGGGCCGAAGTGGATGCGCGAATCGTTGTTAGTCTCGCGCCGGCCTTTGGTGTCGTCGATTTGGGGTGGTACGAAGGGAAGAGCCATGAGCGCATCCACCATATCTTCCGGAAGACAATGGTCCAGCAGCCAGTGGCGATAGGGATGCTGATGCTCTCCGGCATGATGCAGGCTGGTCAGAAAAGTCTTGCTGATAGCCTCTTCGGTGATATCGGACATTGATGATTCCTTGGGAGCGCAGAAAGTAAGAAGATGGCGCTTGCAGAGTCAGTCATCCTTTGTACCATTTTGGTGATGTTTTTGCCATTGATGCGGTACATGAGACAGGAAGGCTATTGTGAATTTCCCCCTGGCGACAGGCACATTGGCGACGGCACAAATGACCCTTGTTTTAATTCCGCCGTGTTACACTCGACCGCACATTTAAGGCTGGGCGGCTCGCCATACTGCTCTGGCTAAAGAGGAGGACATGGCAGAAGAACGTTTCGAGTCTCGAACAGAGCCGGCTTCATCGCGCCGGCTGAGGGAGGCAAGAGCCAGGGGACAGGTTCCGCGCTCGGCTGAACTGACGCTCCTGGCCATGTTGCTTGCCGCCGCCGGTGTGCTCGGTCTTGGCGGCGGCACCTTGTATCAAAGTCTCGTTTCCATGTTCGCACAGGGCTTGCTGGGCGCAGCCAGCTTTTCCTTCCAGCACGCGTTTGAACTGGTCACCAATGGTGGCAGGGCGGTGTTGCCCCTGCTGATAGCGGTTTTTCTGGCGGCCCTGATTGCGCCCCTGCTCCTGTCGGGGTGGGTCTTTGCCCCGCAAGTCATGGAGTTTGAGGCCGGACGGCTCAACCCCTTGCACCCTCTGCGTCGCTTGTTTTCCGTTAACGGCTGGTATGGCGGAATGAAGGGCCTCGTGGCTTTGGCGTTGCTGGGCGCCATGACCTGGGCTTACCTGCGTCGTACATGGAAGGAACTGTATACGCTGTGGGGCAGTGAGCCTCAGCTATCCTTTTCCGGCATGGCCATCTGGCTGGGCAAAGGGCTGTTGATAATGGCCGGGACGGTGGCGCTGATTGCCGTGCTTGACGGGCTGTGGCAATGGCGGCGGCATCTTGCGGGTTTGGCCATGACACGCGGCGAAGCATTGGCGGAGGCACAGGAAGAAGAAATGTCGGCGGCCGTGCGTGCCCGAATGGCTGGTCTGAGCAAGCGGGTTCAAGAGGAAGCGGCTGAGTGAGCACCCAGACCCTGACCATGCTGGGTCTGCCGCTCAGCCGTCTGGCAGGGCCGGTCCTGGTGCTGCTGATTCTGGCCATGATGGTGCTTCCGCTGCCCACTCTGGCGCTCGATGTGCTGTTTACCTTCAACATCGCGATGGCGGTAATCGTGCTGCTGGCGGCCCTGAACGCTATCCGGCCGCTGGATTTCTCCGTGTTTCCCACGGTCCTGCTGCTGACCACGCTGTTGCGGTTGTCCCTCAATGTGGCCTCGGCCCGCATCATCCTGCTCAAGGGTCAGAATGGCACCGATGCAGCGGGCAAGGTGATCGAGTCCTTTGGCAATTTTCTGGTAGGCGGCAATTACGCGGTCGGCCTGGTGGTGTTTGTCATCCTGATCATCATCAATTTCATCGTGATTACCCGTGGTGCGGGGCGCATAGCCGAGGTGGCGGCCCGCTTTACCCTGGATGCGCTGCCGGGCAAGCAACTGGCAATCGATGCCGACCTGAATGCCGGCTTCCTCAATGAACAGGATGCCCGCTTGCGGCGGGCAAGCCTGTCACGCGAGTCGGATTTCTACGGCGCCATGGACGGCGCGTCCAAATTCATCAGGGGCGATGCCATTGCCGGAATCATCATTTTGCTGGTGGTTCTGCTGGGCGGCATTGCCGTTGGCGCAATCCAGCATGGCCTGGCGCTGAGCGACGCCATGAATCGTTACGCCCTGTTGACCGTGGGGGATGGTCTGGTAGCGCAGATTCCTGCCCTGATCATTTCCACTTCAGCCGGCATCATGGTGTCGCGCACGTCGAGTGAGCAGGACCTGAGCCGGGAATTTCTCGGCCAGATGTTTGGCAATCCGCAGATCCTCTACGTTACGGCTGCGGTGCTGGCCCTGCTCGGCCTGATTCCGGGTACGCCCCACGTGGCCTTCCTGCTTCTGGCCAGTGCCTTGGCCAGTGCCGCGTACTGGACCGAGCGACGGGCCGTTGCGGCGGTCGAATATGAGCCGTTGCCAGAAGAAGCGCAGGGCGCATCGCCGGCGGAGTTGTCCTGGGATGATATTCCGCCCGTGGATGTGCTTGGCCTGGAAGTGGGTTACCGCCTGATTCCGTTGCTTGACAGGGAACGGGGCGGAGAGGTGCTCATGCGCATCACCGAGAGTAGGCGCCGCTTTGCAATGGAAATGGGGCTGGTGATTCCGCCGGTGCGGGTACGCGATAACCTTGATCTCAAGCCGAATGCCTATCGCATCACCCTGAAGGGCGTGGAGATGGGTCGCGGCGAGGCCTATCCGGACCAGGTTCTGGCGCTGGAAACGCCTGAAATCATGGGCAGGTTGGAGGGGCGGCCCGGCGTGGATCCTCAGAGCGGCAATTCGGGCCTTTGGATTCGTGCCGACCAGATGGAGGATGCACAAATGCGCGGCTATCGGGGATTGACGGCGGGAGAAGTCATCAGCGGACATCTTGAAACGGTTTTCCGCGCTCACGCGGGCGAATTGCTGGGCCGGGTGGAGGTGCAGGAACTGCTCGACAGTCTGGCACGAGCAACACCGGGACTGGTAACCGATGTAGTGCCCGGATTACTGCCGGTGACGAGTCTGCAAACCCTGCTGCAGAATTTGGTGAACGAAGGCGTGTCCATCCGGGACTCACGCACCATCCTGGAGACCCTGGCTTCGCGGGCCGGCAAGACTCAGAACCTGGAAGATCTGACTGAATCCGTGCGCGCCGCTCTGGGGCGAAGCATCGTGGACCGGCTCTTTGAGGGCGGCGACGCGCTCCACGTGATAAGTCTGGATGCGGAAGCGGAAAACCGCCTCCTGCAGGAAATGGGCGAGGAGGGCGAAGCACTGATTTCGCCGAATTTGCAGGAGGCGTTGGCAAAGGGCGCGGAACAGGCCGTCGCGCAACAGGTGGAGGCGGGATATCCGCAGGTGTTGCTGGTATCTCCATTGCTTCGACCGACGCTGTACCGCATTCTGCGTCGCAACCTGCCGGAGCTTGCGGTAATTTCGTATGCGGAAATACCCGCCGACAAGCGGGTGGAAACGTCCGTTGAATTGAAGGAGGTGACGCCATGAGTCGTAAAGCGTGCCTCCACGCGGCGGGCATGCGCACGCGCGTGAATGCCGTCGGCAGCCAGCACGATGAGTTCGGCCTAAACAAAATCGCAGCGGAGGCCATGGCATGAACCTCAAGCGTTACGTCGCTCCCAATGCCCGCGAGGCCCTTGTCCGCATCCGTCAGGAACTGGGGCCGGATGCCGTCGTGGTGACTTCGCGTGAAGTTCCGGGGGGTGTCGAATTCATGGCCGGCCGTTACGAAGATCTGACCAGGACAAGTCCTTTGCCGCCGGCGACTGGTCAGGCAAGCGCCGGCCTGATGGCGGAACTCACGGCCATCAAGCAATTGATCAAGAGCCAGATGGCCAGCCTGAGTTGGAGTCTCGACAAGCGCCGCCACCCGCGCCGGGTGGAGATGGTTCAGACACTGCTGAATGCGGGCTTCAGTCCCGTGCTGGCGCGCAGTCTGGCGGCGCGCCTCCCCAGGGGGCTGGATAGCCAGGGCATGAACAGATGGCTGCGAGCGGTGCTGATACGCAACCTGGCGGCCTGGAGCAAGCTGGACCATCTTTGGGAGCAGCGGGGCATCTGGGCGCTGGTGGGGCCCACTGGCGCGGGCAAGACCACCACCCTCGCAAAGCTGGCATCGCGGGCGGTCGATGCCCTGGGTGCAAACCAGATTGCGCTGGTGACCCTGGATGCCTACCGCATCGGCGCTTATGAACAAACCCAGACCTATGCCGATTTGCTTGGCGTGGAATTGGTCAGGATAGACGCCGCCGAAAAGTTCTTGCCGGCGATGAAAGGGATCGCGCACAAGAAGTTGGTGCTGCTGGATACACCGGGCCTGAGCCCCCGGGATGAGCGGATCGCCAGTTTCCGCAAGCAACTGGATGCTGCAGGTGCACGTCAGTTGCTGGTGCTGCCAGCGGGCATGCAGGGTGCGGTGGTGGAGACCATGCTGATGGCTTTTGGCGGCCCTCATCTGGCGGCCTCCATACTGACCAAACTCGACGAGGGCGGATTGACCGGCCCCGCCATGGATGCGCTGATACGCCATCGCCTGCCGGTAGCCTGTCTGGCAAGCGGCCAGCGAGTACCCGAAGATCTGTATCCGGCTCATGCCCAGGTATTGATCGACCGGGCACTGCGCGCACGCCAGCCTGATACCTTCCGTATGCACGAGGAAGACTGGCCCTTGCTGGAGGAAGCAGAACACAAGGGTCAGCGTCATGCATGATCAGGCAGAAGGACTGCGCCGACACGGTAGGAGTGTGCGCATATTATCCGTGTTGAGTCTGCCTGGGCAGTGTGATGGCGGCGCCGTCGCATGGCGCCTCGCCCTTGCCTGGAGCCAGATGGGCGGGCGTCCTCTGCTGGTGGATGGCACGGGCAGAAGTGCAACGGCTCTGCTGGGTTGTCATCCCATGCTGGAATGGACCCGTGCACCTGCGAAAACATTCGGAGATTGCGTGCTGAGTCAGGATAACCGGGCCGCGGTGGTGGCGAGGGGCGCGCCAGCGGGGGATGCTGATTTGGCTAGGGAGGCATCAAAGCTGGGCTACCGGGACCTGGTGTTTGACGCGGGTGAGCTTGAAGCCGACGATGCGCCGCTTGATGCGACATCTCCGCAGGAAATAGTTGTGATGGCGCAGCCTGACCAGGGGGAAATCATCTATGCCTTGCTCAAGGGTTTGAGGCAGGTGCAAAGCCCTGCCGGAATCTGGCTGCTCTGGCACCATCAAAGTCCTGAAGCAAAACGCCTGGAACGGGTTTGCAGTCAGCGACTGGGCCGCATTCCACGCTATCTCGGAAATTCGTTCGTGTCACGTGTGGACCACGACTTGGCCCGTAACGGCGCAAGCGCGCTGCTGCACGATAGTGACTTTCGATCAATCGTCGCTACAATGCTTGCAAAGCGCAGCGTGTGGGGCGAGGAGACCCCAAGCAGCACAAGACGCCATGCCTGAAAATAGACCTGCCAAGAGTCTGAACCAGGGGGATCTCGTCAAGCAGTATGCCCCGCTGGTCAAACGCATTGCCTACCATCTGATGGTCAGGCTGCCTGCCAGCGTCGAGGTTGATGACCTGATCCAGGTGGGGCTTATCGGCCTGATGGATGCGATCAATCGCTTCGACGGCAGTCAGGGCGCCCAGTTTGAATCCTACGCGACGCAGCGGATCCGCGGCTCCATGCTGGACGACCTGCGCGACGCCGACTGGCTGCCGCGCCACATCCGGCAAAAATCCCGCCAGATCGAAGCCACCATTTCCAAGCTCGAGCAACGCCTCGGCCGTTCGCCGAACGAAGGGGAAATTTCCAGAGAAATGGGCTTGCCGCTCGACGGTTACCAATCGATGCTGGGCGACGTAAAAGGCAACCAGTTGCTGTACTACGAAGACTTTACCGATGAGGACAGCTCGGATTTTCTCGAGCGCTATCTGGTCAACAATATGTCCGATCCGTTGTCTCTGCTGCATGACGAAGGATTCCGCCAGGGCCTGATCGACGCCATCGAGGACCTGCCGGAGCGGGAAAAGAACCTGATGGGCATGTATTACGAACAGGACATGAACCTCAAGGAAATCGGCGCAGTGATGGGGGTGTCGGAGTCCCGAGTATGCCAGCTGCATTCGCAGGCGGTGGCCAGGTTGCGTGCAAAGATGAAGCCCTGGAAGGACTAGCAGGGATTCCAAATCGGTCAGCGCCCAACGTATTTGGGGTGGGCCTTTGCAAGCTAAAGCCCCGGTTATTCGCCCGTCCAGTCAATTCGCCCAAGAGTTCCAAGCCTTGCCCCTTCTGACCCTGGAAAATCTTTGCCTGGCATTCGGCCACGTGCCCTTGCTCGATCACGCCAGCCTGTCGATTGATTCAGGCGAGCGGGTGGGCCTGATCGGCCGCAACGGCGCGGGCAAGTCCAGCCTGTTCAGGATCATTGCAGGCGAGTTCAAGCCGGATGATGGCAGTGTGCGATTCGAGTCCGGCACTCGCTTGGCCTATGTTTCCCAGGAGCCGGTGTTTGAGGCTCGACAGACGGTGTTTGCCACGGTGGCGGAGGGACTCGGGGACGTACGCCGTCAGCTCTTGCAATATCACGAGGTGGCACACAAACTTGCATCGCAGGAAGGCGATCAGGCCGCATTGCTGGATCGGCTTCACCTGCTGCAGACGCAACTGGAAACCGGCGAGGGGTGGCAACTGCATCAGCGGGTGGAAGCCGTTCTATCGAAACTCAGTCTCCCGCAGGATGAGGCGATCGACGCGCTCTCCGGCGGGATGAAAAAGCGCGTGGCGCTGGCCCGCGCCCTGGTGTCCGAACCGGATCTGCTGGTGCTGGATGAGCCCACCAACCATCTGGATATTGCCTCCATCCAGTGGCTGGAGGAATTGCTCAAGGGATTTCCGGGCGCCGTGCTGCTGATCACACACGACCGGCGCTTTCTGGACAACGTGGTGACCCGCATCGTCGAACTGGATCGCGGGCTGCTGGCCAGTTTTCCCGGCAGCTTCCGTGAATACCGGAAGCGCAAGGCGGAAATGCTCAATGCCGAAGCGCTGGGCAACGCGCGCTTCGACAAGCTGCTGGCGCAGGAGGAAGTCTGGATACGCAAGGGCGTGGAGGCACGCCGCACCCGCAACGAAGGAAGGGTCCTGCGCCTTGAACATCTGCGGCGCGAACGGGCGGCGCGCAGATCGCAACTGGGCAAGGTGAGTCTGGCGGTTGATGCGGGCGAACGATCGGGCAGGATGGTGGCGGAGCTGGTGAATGTCAGCAAGTCCTTCGGCAGCCGGGCCGTCGTGCGCGATTTTTCCACGGTGATTGCGCGCGGCGACAAGGTGGGCCTGATCGGCCCCAACGGCGCCGGCAAGTCGACCTTGCTCAAGCTGATTCTGGGCGAGGTTGCGCCGGATTCCGGAAAGGTACGGCAAGGCACCCGGCTGTCAGTCGCGTATTTTGACCAGTTCCGTACCCAGCTTGACGACGAGGCACGCCTGGTCGATGTCATCTGTCCGGGTTCGGACTATGTGGAAGTGGCAGGGGAGCGCAAGCATGTCATGTCCTACCTGGGCGATTTTCTGTTCTCTCCGGCCCGCGCCCGCTCGCCGGTAAAGTCACTTTCGGGCGGCGAGCGCAACCGGCTGCTGCTGGCGCGCCTGTTTGCGCGGCCGGCCAATGTGCTGGTGCTGGATGAGCCGACCAATGATCTGGATTTGGAGACGCTCGAACTGCTGGAGGAACTGCTGCAGACCTATCCGGGGACCGTGCTGCTGGTGTCACACGACAGGGAGTTTCTCGACAATGTGGTGACGCAGGTGATCGCCTTTGACGGAGATGCACACTGGGTGGCAAATGCCGGCGGATACGACGACTGGCAGCGTTACCTTGCCGGCCGCGAGGCGGCGCGAGCGGAGGACGCAGCGCCGCTGCGGGACCCCGAAAAGTCAAGCGCTCCGCGTTCCAGGCGGCCGCTCAAGCTCAGCTACAAGGAAGCGCGCGAACTGGAAGCCATTCCCGGCAGGATAGAAGCTCTGGAGGCGGAGCAGGCCCAACTGCACGCAACCGTTGGGGCGCCGGATTTCCATAAGAGCACCGCGGAAGAAGCCAGAGCGCTGCAGGCCCGGCTGGAGCAGATCGAGCGGGAACTGGAAGGCCTGTTGCGACTTTGGGAAGATCTGGAAAACCGCAGCGGATCCTAGCTTGCGACCGCTTTATCCCCAAGCGGATGGCGCGTTAGCGCGCCCTGTGGTCGCCAGCGTTTGAGCAGCAGGGAGTTGCTGACCACCGAAACGGAACTCATGGCCATGGCCGCTCCGGCAATCACGGGGTTGAGCATGCCCAATGCGGCGAGGGGCAGGCCGATGATGTTGTAGATGAAAGCGAAGAACAGGTTCTGGCGGATCTTGGCCAGGGTGCGGCGGGATAACTCAATCGCGTCTGCCACGCCGTTCAGGTCGTTGCGCATCAGCGTGATGTCCGCGGTTTCGATCGCGATATCCGTTCCAGAAGCCAGCGCGAAGCTCACGTCCGCGGCCGCCAGGGCCGGCGCGTCGTTGATGCCGTCGCCGGCCATGCCGACGATCCCGCCTTTGGCCTTGATCCGGCCCACTTCAGCAGCCTTGTCGCCAGGCAGCACACCGGCCACGAAACGCTCAATGCCGGCTTGCGCGGCAATGGCGCGCGCAGTGACAGGATTGTCCCCGGTCAGCATGATGACTTCCACGCCCATCTGCCTGAGTCGCGCAACGGCATGAACAGAGGTCTCCCGCAGGGTATCGGCCAGCCCGATCCAGCCGGCAAACTTGCCTTCGCGTATCAGTCCTATCCACGTTTGTACGCCCTCGGGCAGCGCGTCAAGTTCCATACCCTGCGCTTTCATCCAGTCAGGCGAGCCCAATTGCAGCAGTTGCCCGTCTATGTGCGCCTGAATGCCCTGGCCGCTCAGGGCTTCAAAATCTGCAGCGATTGCCGGCGTGATTCCGCGATCCCGGGCGGCATCCAGCACGGCCATCGCCAGGGGATGTTCCGAATGCTGTTCCAGACTTGCAGCCCACTGCAGCAACTCGTTCTCGGTTGTGCCGCGCGCAGGATGCAGGCTGGTCAAATGAGGCTTGCCTTCCGTCAGGGTGCCGGTCTTGTCCACCAGCAGGGCATCGAGTCTTTCGGCGCCTTCCAGGGCCTCCGCGTTTCTTACCAGCAGCCCGTGCCGGGCGCCCAGTCCCGTGCCCACCATAATCGCCGTCGGTGTGGCCAGCCCCAGTGCGCAGGGGCAGGCAATGACCAGCACGGCGACGGCATTGATCAGGGCCGGAGCGAACGCGCCCGCAATGAGCCACCAGCCGGCGAAGGTGAGGAGGGCGATGCCCACCACCGTGGGCACGAAAATGCCGGAAACCTTGTCGGCCAGTTTCTGGATCGGGGCTTTGGATCCCTGGGCCGCTTCCGTCAAGCGGACAATCTCGGCCAACTGGGTATGAGAGCCCACGCCAAGCGCCTTCACTACCAGCATGCCGCTCGTATTCTGGGTGGCGGCATACACGCGGTTGCCGATCGACTTGTTCACCGGCAGCGACTCTCCGGTGAGCATGGATTCATCCACTCCCGAGTTGCCCTCCAGCACCTCTCCATCCACCGGCAGGCGCTCGCCGGGTTTGACCTGGACGAGGTCGCCGGGCTTCAATTGGGCAACGGGCAGTTCGACAAACTCGCCGTCACGTCTTACCCAGGCGGTCTTGGGCGCAAGCTGGATCAATTGCTCGATGGCGGCCGTGGTGGCGCCTTTGGCCCGAGCTTCCAGCAGCTTGCCGAGCATAACCAGGGTGATGACGGCGGCGCCGGCCTCGAAGTAGACATGCTGGTTCAGTCCAAGAAAAAACACCACCGTGCTGAAGCCCCAGGCCATCGAGGTGCCCATCGCCACCAGCACATCCATGTTGGCGCCGCCGCCCCTCAGCGAGTTATAGGCGCCGCGATAGAAACGCCAGCCGGCAATGAACTGGACCGGCGTTGCCAGCAGCCATTGCAGCCAGAGCGGCAGCCATTCCTCGTGCCCTCCGCGTAACATGCCGCCCATCTGCAACAGCAGGGGCAGGGTCAGGAGGGCGGCGCCGGCAAAGATCGCCACATCCTTGCGGTAGCGCGCCGCCTTGCGCGCCTTTTCCTGCTCCCGCGCAGCGGCGGAGATTTCCTCCGCGCCATAGCCGGTCTTTTCAACGGTGCGGATGATGTCGCCCACATCCAGCCAGCCCGGCGCATTGACCGTAGCGATTTCAGTGGCCAGGTTCACCACGGCCTGCACCCCGGGCAGCTTGTTCAACTGCTTTTCAATCCGCGCGGAACACGATGCGCAGGTCATGCCTGAGATCGCCAGTTCGATGCGTCGGGGAGCGACCGCATAGCCGGTCTTGGCGACCGCGTCGGCGATGCGTTCGGGGGAAACCTGCTGCGGGTCATACTGGATGCGGGCGTTTTCCGTGGCCAGGTTGACCGCGGCCTTCACGCCGGGCAACTGGTTCAATTGCTTCTCCAGCCGGGCAGAACAGGAGGCACAGGTCATGCCCTCGATGGCGAGATCGAGCGCATGGGGAGCGGTGGAAAATTTCGTGTCGGCCATGTATCCCATATTAGGCCGACAACAGCCGCGACAAGATCAGTTGCCTGTTTCTTCGCGCCGCATGTGGGGAAACAGGATTACATCACGGATGGCGGGCGAATCGGTCAGCAGCATCACCAGCCGGTCGATGCCGATGCCGCAGCCACCGGTGGGCGGCAAGCCGTATTCCAGGGCGCGAATGTAATCTGCGTCATAGAACATCGCCTCCTCGTCGCCCGCTTCCTTGGCCTTGACCTGGTCGAGAAAGCGCGCCGACTGGTCTTCCGGGTCGTTCAGCTCGGAGAAGCCATTGGCGATCTCGCGTCCGGTGATGTACAGCTCGAAGCGCTCGGTGATGGCGTGGTCGGCGTCCGAGGCGCGCGCCAACGGGGAAACTTCAGCAGGATAGTCGATGATGTAGGTCGGCTGAATCAGCAGGGCCTCGGTGGTTTCCTCGAAGAAAGTGAGCTGCAGGCCGCCCAGCCCGTCATGCTTCTTGTAATCCACCTTGCGCTCATCGAACCAGCTTCGCAGCCAGTTGCGGTCCAGGAGTTGGGCATCGCTGTAGTGCGGATGGTATTTCGTCACCGCGCCGGTGATGGTGAGCCGGTCGAAAGGCCTGGACAGGTCGATATCCTGGCCCTGATACCGGACGACCGCGCTGCCCAGGCATTGCCGGGCCACGCTGCGGAGAAGCTGCTCGGTAAAGTCCATCAGGCCGCGGTAGTCCTGGTAGGCCTCGTAGAACTCCATCATGGTGAACTCGGGGTTATGCCGGGTTGACAGTCCCTCGTTGCGAAAATTGCGGTTGATCTCGAACACCTTCTCGAACCCGCCCACCACCAGCCGCTTCAGGTACAGCTCGGGTGCGATGCGCAGGAACAGGTCCATGTCCAGCGCGTTGTGGTGGGTAATGAAAGGCTTGGCCGTTGCGCCGCCGGGGATCATGTGCATCATCGGCGTTTCCACTTCCATGAAGCCATCTTCCACCATGAACTGGCGGACCGCGGAAACAATCCGCGAACGCAAGGCCGAAGGTGCGCCGGGTCTCCTCGTTCATGATCAGGTCCAGATAGCGCTGGCGGTATTTGACCTCCTGGTCGGCCAGGCCGTGGAACTTGTCCGGCAGCGGGCGCAGCGCCTTGCTCAGCAAGCGCAGGCTATGGGCGTGAATGGACAGCTCGCCCTTGTTGGTCTTGAACAGCACCCCCTCGACACCGAGAATATCCCCCAGATCCCAGTGCTTGAAGGCCTCGTGCGCATCGGCGCCGGTGTGGTCGTTGGAAACGTAGATCTGGATGCGGCCGCTGCCGTCCTGCAGGGTGGCGAAACTGGCCTTGCCCATCACCCGCTTGAGCATCATGCGGCCGGCCAGGGCAACGGCCGGCGGCGGATGGGCTTCCAGTTCCTCCTTGGACTTGTCTCCCAGGCGGGCGTGCAGATCGGCGGCATGGTCGCGCCGCTTGAAGTCATTGGGGAAGGCGAGGCCCTGTTCGCGCAGCGCAGCGAGTTTTTGCCGCCTTTCCTGCATGATCTGGTTTTCGTCTTGAGCCGGAGGTATCAGAGGTTCGGGCATGGCGGATTGGGGCGGGCGAAAGAGGTTTTCCCGCACACGATGGGGAGAGCTGGAATGGCGTCATTCTAATACACTCGCTCGAATACGGCCGCACGTGACTCATGCAGACACGCTTACGAAGCCGGCGCAACGCTGCGACGGAGCAATGCAACACACCTGCGGACGGCCCTCAATGAACTTTCCTTGAAGAGCTGGCTTGGCGTGCTGTATCACGAGCGACCCGGTGAGGCCAACGAGAGTGCGACCATCATCCGTGGTTCCGGAAGTCCCCTGCGCAGGGCCGCCGGTCATGGGCACTGCCGAAAGCAAAACGCCCCGACGGGATCGGGGCGTGATGATTCGGGATCAGGATTACTTGGGCGCGGGCGGATTCACTGCGCCCTGCGGCGGTGTGCCGTACGGCACCGTCGCCTGCAAGGCGTTGGGCGCCTGCATCGGCACCATGATGGGGGTCGCATAAGGATAAGCGGCGAGACCCGTCCAGGCATTGCCATACGTTGCCGGGTTCATGCCGGTTCCCAGCCAGCCCATATAGAGCGCCGGGTTCATCGGCGCCGTACCCGCCTGCACCCAGCGTGGGTCGAGCGGTGCGGTCATCAATCTCAGGTACAGCGCAGGGTTCAGCGTTTTCAACAGCAGTTCCATTGCTCTGCGATCCGTCGGAGCCATCATCCAGCGCATCACTTTGGCAGGGTCTGAAAACTGCGAGATCAGGGCCGCATTGAAATTTCCGTTTGCGGCCGCAGCCATCCATTTCGCGTAGACATCGGGATCGGTCCCCAGCGGCATCCAGTCGGCGTAACTGGCCGGGTTCACGATGGAATTGGACATCTCAGCCAACTTTCCCGGCTCAAGCACCTGGTTGCCCAAGGCAAAGAGAAAGCTCGGTTCAGTCGCAGTCATGACAAAAGACAGGAACTTTTGCGGGTCCTTCAATACATCGGCGTTTCGGGTGAAGTCCATCATCCGATTGGCCAACTCATCCGGCGTCAGAGGCCCCTCGGATTTGGACGCTCCCGGGCTGGATCCCTCGGCGGCCACAGGGCCGGAAGCGGTAAATGCAAGTACAAGAACAAGCGCGCTGAATTTCATTGAGATTCCTTCAGGATTGGCGGCGCTATGCAGTTCGCCACCTTGTTCAATATAGATCAAGGGCCCCGCATGACATGGGCATGGGTTGTCGTGTGCGCCATGTCAACCGCACTGGCAACAAGCCGTTCGTGCACGATCTGGCGCCCGTCTTGAGCGAGAGGAATGAGTGGACCGGACATGAAAGAATAAGGTTCCTGAAAAAATGTTCCCGCACAGGATGGGGAATCGCCGGAAAGAGGTTACTTTACTACTCTACGCTCAAAATTCTGCGCGCACCCTTAATCCATTCCCGCTCATGACCGCCTCCGCACTCTCCATACTGCAAACAATCTACGGCTATCCGGAGTTTCGCGGTCAACAGGAGGCCATCATACGGCAGCTTGCCGAGGGTGGCGATGCGCTGGTGCTCATGCCTACCGGCGGCGGCAAGTCGCTATGTTTCCAGATCCCGGCCCTGTTGCGCGAGGGCTGCGGTGTGGTGGTTTCACCGCTGATCGCGCTGATGCAGGATCAGGTCGCGGCCTTGAAGGAACTGGGCATCGCCGCGGCGTTTCTGAACTCCAGCCTCGACAGCGCCGCGGCCGTGCTGATCGAGCACGCATTCGTGGCAGGGGATCTGAAGCTGCTGTATGTCGCGCCCGAACGCCTGCTCACGCCCCGTTTCCAGGGTCTTCTCGAACAGGCCCGCATCGCGCTGTTTGCCATCGACGAAGCGCACTGCGTATCGCAATGGGGACACGACTTCCGCCCGGAATACCTTGGTCTGTCGGCCTTGCACGATCGCTTTCCCCATGTGCCGCGCATCGCGCTGACCGCGACGGCCGACGCCGCGACCCGCGCCGAAATCCTCACGCGGCTTGATCTGCACGCCGCACAGGTATTTGTGGCGAGCTTCGACCGCCCCAACATCCGTTACTGCATCAGCGAAAAGTCCGACCCGCGCCGCCAGTTGCTGGATTTTCTGCGCGACCATCAAGGCCAGGCGGGCATCGTCTATTGCAGCACGCGCAAGAAGGTGGAAGACACCGCCGACGGCTTGCACCAGGCCGGCTTCACCGCGCTGCCCTATCACGGCGGCATGGACAACGGCACGCGCCGCCGCCATCAGGAAAGATTTCTGCGCGAAGACGGCGTCGTCATGGTCGCCACCATTGCTTTCGGAATGGGCATCGACAAGCCCGACGTGCGTTTCGTCGCGCATCTGGATTTGCCGCGTTCGCTTGAAGGCTATTACCAGGAAACCGGCCGCGCCGGGCGCGACGGCGAGCCTGCCGAGGCGTGGATGGCATGGGGCCTGCAGGACGTGGTCACACAGCGCCGCTTCATTGACGAATCCGACGCCGAAGACGCGCACAAGCGCATCGGCCACGCCAAGCTGGATTCACTGGTCGGATTGTGCGAGGCGGCAAGCTGCCGCCGCGTCGCGCTGCTGGGCTACTTCGGTGAAGCCATCCAGCCCTGCGGCAACTGCGATGTGTGCCTCAACCCACCCACCTTGTGGGATGCCACCGAAGCCGCGCAAAAACTGCTGTCGGCGATCTACCGCACCGGCCAGCGCTTCGGCGCCGGGCACGTCATCGACGTGCTGCTTGGCAGGACTACCGAGAAGACCGAAAAATTCGGTCACGGGCAATTGAGCGTATTCGGAGTCGGCGCAGACCAGACCGACAAGGTCTGGCGCGCCGTGCTGCGGCAACTGGTGGTGCGCGGCTTGCTCGAAGTGGACCACGCCGCCTACGGCGCGCTGAAACTCACCGCTGCCTCACGGCCTGTGCTGCGCGGCGAGGAACAGGTCTGGCTGCGCGTAATCGAAGCCCGGGCAAAACGCAGCAAAACCCGGCTTGCAGTTGACCGCAACGACGAAGACCCGCTCTTCATTTCCCTGCGCGCCTGGCGCCGCAAAACCGCCAACGAAAAAGGCCTGCCCGCGTATGTGATCCTGCACGATTCAACGCTGCGCGAGATCGCTGCGCGCAAACCCGCAACACTGGCTGAGCTGGGAGAAATCACCGGAATGGGAGCGAAAAAGCTCGAGGCTTATGGCGAAGATGTGCTGGGGGTGGTGGCAGAAGGCTGATCGGGCGTTATTACCCCCCCTACTACCCTTTCTTTCGCCACTTCGCAGCAGGTCCGCAGTCTCTATTCCGGCCGATGGCGGGACGGCGTTGGCTACATGCAGGGCACGCAGCCGACGCGGACCCGCTAGCCTCTCGCTGCCTTATGGGAAATACCGGTCAATATCGAGTGCGCCATGAAACACGCCCAGAATATCCACGGATTCGTTTTCTTGCCGGTGCAGATAGGCGATGCGGTAATGGCCATACAACAGGATGCGTATCTCGCCCTCTTCAACCTGCCGATAGCGGTAGCCCACGTCCGGAAAACTGAGCAATACCTGAGCCTGGGCGCAGATGTCTTCCACCACGCGAGCGGCGGCCTGCGGATTGTCGATGGCGATGTAATCGAAAATGTCGCGAAGCCAGGCCTGGGCCTCCTCCGTCCATTTCAGTTCGACCATGTCTTGATCCGGTGCAGCATCTCCTCGTTGCCGACCACGCGGCCCTTGCGTGCGTCTTCCAGCCCGCGCTGAACCATGCGATCGAACGCCAGCTCGCGAACGATCTCCTCGTAAGTGGCATCCTCGGGCTGAGCCTGTACAAGGTTCTGGATCAATTCTTTGGCGCTGTTCATGGTATGGCTCCTCTAAACCGTTGCGGTTTCAACTATTAACGATGAAAGCTGCATTGTAAATATCCTGGCATTGACGTTCTCAATGCAGCGTTGAGCTATTCGCCCCGCAGCACTTCTTGAATTTATTGCCCGAGCCGCATGGGCACAGGTCGTTTCGCCCGACTTTCGGCGCGTCTCGCGCAACGGGCGCGCGCGGGCGGGCAGGCGGAGAACCGCCGCCTGGCGCCGGCGGCTGATTGGCGCGCCGTGCCTTCCAGAAAGCATGTATCTCCACCAACGCAGGCTCTACCGCTTCCATCCAGAACTGGGCGTCACCGGCCTTGCGCGTGATTTCGATACCGTCGTCCGTACCCAGGCGGACAAATGGCTTCGCCAGCGTCGGCTTGCCAACCCACAACAGGCTCCAGGCATCCGGAGCGAACTGCGTGCCGAGCATGAAACCCTCGCACCATTCGGCGGCGCCCCACTGCGCCTCCCGCCAGTAGATGGGCTTGAACGCAGCCGGATCGCGCATGAAGGTATCGGCAATCCCGTTCATGAACCGCATCAGCAGCTCCATAATCCGGTTGGCCTGATCCATGCTGGCGTAGATCACCTCGGCTTTGCCATCCTCCATATCCCATACCCACGGCAGCCAGCGAGACGGCATCACCATCTGCGGGCCGATGACGATCGCGGTCAGATAGCCCTCCAGAGTGGAAACGTCCATCGCCGATTCGGGCGCGTCGTCGGAGGCGAGGAAGGTGTCGAGCTCGTCGAGGTCGGCAGGCGAGAGGGCGGCATTCAATGGGTTCATTTCAAATATCTCTAAGTGCCTAAAGCGGCGAATCAATGCATCGCAGCCACCCATTAACGCGCCATCGCCGGCATCTCCTGCGTTATCCGCACCGTCTCCACGCTCACGGTGGTGACGCGCATCAGCAGGTCGATGACTTTCTCCTTGTAATCGGCAAAGCGGTAGGTGTCGAACTTTTCGCGGATGGTGGGGTCTTTGGGTTTCTTCTCTTTGTACTGGTCCAAAACCCAATCGATTGCACTGCGGTTGCCGAGTTTGTAGGTCCAGGCCTCGGGCGGGATGCCGCGAAGCGTGGTTTCAGTGTCGAGCGCGATGCTGCCCGATTCGGGGTCGGCACGCAGTATCGCTTTGGGCGGCAGACCTGCGGCAAGGGCTCTTTCGTCGGGCGTGTCAGTACGCGTGAGCGAAAACGGCGCAACGTGCTCATAGCCGATGTGCAACGCCATCAGCGCCGCGCCCCAGTCAGCCCATTGCCAGAAGCGGGCATAGAAAGGAATGCGCGGAAATTCGCGTTTCAGGTTTTGCGCGTACTTGTCACGGTACACCGGGTCGTGCAGCACGGCGTAGCAGTAGTGGAAGATGGCTTCCTTCGTGATTTTGCGGGCGGCTTTGCTCTTGCCGATTTCTTCTGCGTAGTGGGTGGTGAATTCCTTCAGCGCCCAGTCGGTGATGTTATCGTGACGAATTCCCGCTTCATCGTACCGATACAACGCTGCGTACTTTGTCGCGTCGGCGGAAACTGTTCCAAGTTCAAGTTCGGAACAACGTCAGATGCTACCAGTGAGAACGGCTGCCGATCGCCGGCAATCACACAAATGCTGGGATTTCGCGTTGCACGCTGAGGGAAAAAAGCTGACGTATCGCCACGCTCATCAACGAAAAGGGGTGAGTCGTAAAGCGCCTGTCGCACAAAAGGGCGGTATGTGCGTATGACTTGATGCAAGCCACGATCAAAGCTCTCATTTCGACCTTGTGCCATTCTCCGTTTGAGGTTTCTCGACCATTTCAGATGATCGGGATATTCTGCCAGTCCTGCCGCGTGGCCATACTCAGTACAAAACCATTTCATTCGGGTTCCGAGCGCCTTTTCGTCGAAGTCAACAACCCATTCATCTCGGTTGGTCGAAGCGCCCAAAGAGAACAGCTTGAAAATCGCCCGCTCCTTAGCCGCCGTTTTCGCTGCCTTGGTCTCCTTGCTCGCCAGCGGCAGCAGCGTATCGAAGTCGTTATTGGTCAGGTTGAAACCCAGTTCCCCGACCTTGTCCGGCTGCACCTCGTCGAAATCGAGACCACGCATCGGCTGGCAGCCAAGAAAGGCGAGCTTTTCCTCGGCAGTTTCCATCTCGGGGCGGCGCACGTAATACACGCGGGTGGGTGTCCTTGTAGCCCTATGTGCACTCATGCTTCAGAAGCCACTGATCGCCACGGTCTGGATGCGGAATCGTTTGTGCTTGGATGCCGGCTAGTTTCCATCGCCGCCCAATCGACCTCGTAGAGTCGAATGAATTCTTAAGCTTTGCTGCGGCTTTCTGAGCTGCTGAAAGCAGCAAGCCTTTCGTCCCTAGCACTCACTGCCCCAACGAATACAATTGAAAATCGCGCGCTACATCCCGTCGTCTTGGTTTCCTTGCACGCCAGCGGCATCAGCGCGCCGAAGTCATTGTTCGTCAGGTTGATCCAGTTGTTCTTAGCATCCGGCTTGATGCGTTCAAATTCTCCATCACGCAAAGGCCGGCTACTCCCAAAGCTAAACTTTCGTCAACCTTGTCGTAGTCACGTACGGCTTCCTACATAATTTGTCAGCCAGTCCGCGCCGTCGATCATGAAGCGCACGATTTCGTTGGGCGTGTACACCACGCCCAGCCTATCGGCGGCCTTGGCGTTATAGACCTTGTAGAAATTCTCGTAGATGACTTTGAGGAAGGTTTGTTTCTCGTGGTGGCTGCTGATTTGTGCCGCTGCGGCGCGGATGGCAGCGTAGTAGGGTTCCAGGCCCTTAAGGGTCTGCTTCTTGAGGGCGCCGGTGAAGAACGCCGCCTCCAGCGTGTACAGTTCTCGCGCCACGTTGTTGTGCTGATGGAATTCGCTGTCATCGAACACCTTGGCGAAAATGTCCTCGGTCAAGATGTGCTGGATCAGCATTTCGCGCACGTCTGCGTCGGTCAGTGTCGGGTTGATGGCCTCCTGCGCATGGGTGAGGAATTTGGCCTCGGCGGCTCGGAAGCCGGGATTGCGGTTGTGTTCGTGGGTGATCATGTCACGCAGGGCGTCGAGCACGGCGGGCAGGTCGATCTTGAACTGTTCCACTGCGGCGCGAAAGCCTGCTATCTCGGGCCGCTCGAAGGCAAAAAAGAGCGTAAGCAGCTTGGACAGCGCCGCCGTGTCGGTCATGTCGCAGCGCAGCACCTCCTGCCGGTTCTGCCACAGCACAGCGAGCGTGTCATCGCTGAAAATAATGTTGTCCTGCGGATAGCCTTTGCGGAGTTTCTTGCTGACCTCGGCATCGAGGTCATCATTGGCATCCTTGGCCTCCCAATAGCCCAACGGCATGCGCAACTCGTGGAGTAGCGCGCCGTCCACGGAGATGTTGGTTTTGGTCGCCGTCTTCAGGGGGTATTCGGCTATAAACACCAGCCCGTTCTGTTTGCCCCAGGCCTTGAGCAGGTCCTTGAATGCCTCCCGCACGATTGTCTCGCGGCTGCTGCCGCTGATCTTCTTGATGAGATCGAGTTGCTTGAGGTACTCGTTGATCAGAAGTTGGCTCACGCGCACGTCCCAAGCGTTGCGCTATCACTGCTGCGCACTGGGTTAGTTAACGACATTTGCTCTATGCATCCATGTGCGTTGCGCCTGCCAGACCGAGTCCCGCGTGAAGATGGGACGGATTCAGCTTTGTGATCATGGCCGGGTATAGCTTGTACGCAGGCATCGATTATGGGGGCGTTCCAGGCGTGAGGGAAATAGCTAGCCGAAAAAGCACGCGTGCATGTCTTCCGCCACCAGGGCGAGAAAGGCGTCGAGGGTGCCCACTTCCGGCGCGGGTGGGTAGCCGTGCCACTTGAGATCGGCACGCATCCAGTAGACCTTCCAGTTCTTCTGTATTTTGACATAGGTGGCCTTGGCAACCGGCGACTCCATTTTGCTGCTCGGGTCGTCCCAAACGGGGCGGATTTCGAACAGCTCTACACTCTGGCCTTGCAGGCGAAAGCCAAGGTCGAGTTTGGGGCGAATGTGGGGCGGGGGGCGATGCGCTTCGATGAACCGGTGAACGGTCTTTTCAACGCGCTTGCGTTCGAGTTCGTTGAAAGCCATGGACAGTGCTTGACGTTACTGAACCCAGTTTTCGATATCGAGGCCCGGATAATCCCTGAAATCGGCCTCATTGTTTGTAACCAGGACGATACCGAGGCTGACCGCGTGGGCGGCAATGAGGCCGTCGAGGGTGTCGCGGCGCCGATCGCGGATGGCGGCGCATAGCACGCCGTAGCGTTCAGCGGTGGCTTCGTCGAAAGGCAGAACGAGTATGTCGCGGGTTAGTAGGTGGAGCGCCCGCTCATTTTGCGCGCGGGTGGGACCAAGCACTTCAAGCCCCACGCGCAACTCGGCGTAGGTGATGATCGACATGACCGCGTCGCCATGATCAAGCCGCAACAGCCGCGCCAGTACCTCGGGCGGATGCGCTTTCATCAGATAGACGCAGATGTTGGTGTCCAGCATGTAGCGCATGGCTTACTTGTCGCCAGACGATTTGTAGTCCGGGCTGTCCTGATGAACCTTGGTGTTTTCGCCGAAGCCCCTCCAGTCGCGTTCCTTCTGCTCATGAAATTCGCGGCCCTCGGCCATGAAGTCAGGAGTGAACATGGCGAAGGCTTCGGCCAGCCCGGTCAATTTGCGCTTAACGACCGGGCGCAACACGAGAGTGTCGCCGACTTTTTCGATCTCGACATCCTGGCTGGCCTCGACGATGGCAAGTTCCTTGGGAATGCGGACGGCGAGCGAATTACCACTTTTAAAGACGCGTGTAAGCATAGTGATCTCCTGTTGTATATACAGGATATACATTCACCAAGGTTGGCGCAAATCCTTGCTTACACCCCTTGTTTGAGACTGGCCTGAATGAATTCATCCAGATCGCCGTCGAGCACTCTCTGCGTATTGGATATTTCCACGTTGGTGCGCAAATCCTTGATGCGCGAATTGTCCAGCACGTAGGAGCGGATCTGGTGGCCCCAGCCCACGTCGGACTTGCCCGCTTCAAGCTTGTCCTGCGCGGCCTGGCGCTTGCGCATTTCGGCTTCGTACAGGCGCGACTTGAGCATGGCCATGGCTTCGGCCTTGTTGCGGTGCTGGGAGCGGTCGTTCTGGCATTGCACGACAATGTTGGTCGGCAGATGGGTGATGCGCACCGCGGAGTCGGTCTTGTTGATGTGCTGGCCGCCTGCGCCGGAGGCGCGATAGGTGTCGATGCGCAAGTCCGCGGGATTGATTTCGATGTCGAAGGAGTCGTCGATTTCCGGATAGACGAACACGCTGGCAAACGAGGTGTGGCGGCCGCCGGATGAATCGAAGGGTGATTTGCGCACCAGCCGGTGCACGCCGGTTTCGGTGCGCAGGGTGCCGTAGGCATATTCGCCTTCTGCCTTGATGGAGGCGGATTTGATGCCCGCCACTTCGCCGTCTGACAGTTCGAGAATCTCGGCCTTGAAGCCTTTGCGTTCGCAGTATTTCAGATACTGGCGCAACAGCATGGAGGCCCAGTCTTGGGCTTCGGTCCCGCCCGCGCCGGCCTGAATGTCGATGAAGCAGTTGTTGGGGTCCGCCGGGTTGTTGAACATGCGGCGGAACTCCATGGCGCTGACGCGGCGCTCCAGTTCGTCCACATCGGTTTGCAAAGCGACCAGGGTGGAGTCGTCCTCTTCCATGCGCGCCAGTTCGAACAATTCCCGGGCGTCGGCGATGGCCTGACCGATCTGCTCCAGGTTCAGCACCACGCCTTCCAGCAGTTTTTTCTCGCGGCCCAGTTCCTGAGCCTTCTTCGGCTCATTCCACAGGGCCGGATCTTCGTTCAGCCGGTTGACTTCGTCCAGTCGGTTCTTCTTGTTCTCGTAGTCAAAGATACCCCCTGAGGGCAAGGCTGCGTGCAGCCAGGTCGGCGAGGCTGGATTCGAGTTGGTTGAGGCTTTCGGCTTCCATGATTTGGGGGTCGGAAAAACGCAAATTCTAGCATTTTCCCCCGTTCGCCCGGGCCTGGGTCAACTGCGCCCTGGCTTGGTTGACGATGGTGACCTCGGTGGCCTTTTATCTTGGCTGAAAAGCGGCGGGCCGGTCTTGATTTGGTCGCCGCCCTAAGCCAGCGCCCAGGCCAGGCACAGTCCCAGTGCCATAGCGCTCATGCCTGCCAGAGCATGCAAGGCAAGATGCCGTCCGCCAATGATCCAGGCAAGCGCGGATTTGAAAATCAGGTTGCACAGCAATGCCAGCGTCACTGCGGCGACGGCAGTGGCGCTTTGCAGATTGCCCAGATTGAACAGGCGAAAGCTGGACAGCGTGATGGCGTCCACATCGGTCAGGCCTGACAGCGTGGCCACCGCCAGGAGTCCTTTGGGTCCTGCCAGGTCGGACAGCCAGGCGGCAGCGACCAGGATGCCTGCATAGAGCAGGCCAAAGCCGAGCGAAGTGCGTATTTCCGTCGGATTGGTAAGGGAGAATTCAGGCGCGGGGCCGGTGGGTTTGAGTTTTGCAAAGTAGTACAGAACCGCGATTGATCCAGTGGCGAGACCTCCGCCCAGCACGATGGAGAGGGGTTGCATCAGGTTGGGGGCAACGACCAGCGTGAGTACGAGCAGGCGCAGCGGCACTACCAGATTGGCCAGCATGACAACCGGGATCGCCAGTCTGGCGGCAGCGTTACTTTTCCTGCCCTGGCGAGAAAAGGCCAGGGTTGTGGCGGTGCTGGAAACCAGGCCGCCAAGCAGACCCACCCACAGCACCCCTTGGCTCGGACCCAGAAGCCGCAAGCTTGCATAACCCGCCAGGCTGACCCCGGAAATCAGCACTACCATCAACCATATCTGGTGCGGATTCAGCGCACCATAGGGGCCGTAATTGCGGTCCGGCAAGAGGGGGAACACAACCAGCGCCAGCACCGCAAATTGCAGGATTGATATCAGGTCGCGCCGGGTGAGGCTTTGGCTGATGCCGTGCAACTCGGTCTTGAAGTAGAGCAGCACGGTGGAAGCGATTCCCAGCATGAGCGCCAGGCGAATTTCGCCCAGCCAGCAAAGCGCCCCCAGGCCATAGCACACGAGCAGCGCGCTGACAGTGGTCGTACCCGGATCGCCGTCCTTGTCGGCCCGACGAAAATAGGCGGCGATGATCATGGTTCCGACCAGCAGCAATCCGGCAGCAATGATCCACGGCGACTGCGTCTGCTGCCCGAGCTGGGCGGCCATCACGCCAAACAGGCCGGTGAGTGCGAAGGTTCTCAGGCCTGCTCTGGCGGACGGGTTGCGTTCGCGCTCCAGTCCCATCAAGAGACCGATGGCGAGTGCGACCCCATAGCGCAACAGGACTTCCAGGTCGGGCGCGGTCCAGTCGGAGGGGCTCATCTATTCCCAGTAATGCAGTTTTAGCTGTATGGAAACACTGCCGTTGTACTCGTTGAGCATGGGAGCGTAGACGCCGCTAAATCGGTCCGGCAGTGGATCTGCTCTGAAGAAGGCGAGCATGGTGTAGGGCTGGCCGCCCATCTCAACCTCCAGCTTGATATGCTTTTCACCGACTGTCTTTTGCCTGCGCACGGTGAATGTCCCTTGAAACAGGGGCGCGGGAAAGCCCTGCCCCCATACGGCATTTTCCATTGCGCGAATCTGCTCCAGGCTGATGTCTTCCGGACTCAGCACGCCATCCGTTTCAATGATTTCCTCCAGGTCTTCGGGGGAAAGCCATTCCCGGGCCACTGTCTCGAACGCGGCTTGAAATTCGTCAAAGCGCTCCGCGGCCAGGCTGAGACCCGCAGCCATCGCGTGGCCCCCGAACCGGCTGATCAACCCCGGGTGTTGTCGATCCACCCAGTCCAGCGCATCGCGCAGGTTCAAGGCTGATATGGAGCGGCCGGAACCTTTCAGTTCGCCGTCGTCTCCCGGCGCAAACGCGATCACCGGCCGGTGATATTTTTCCTTGATGCGAGATGCCAGGATGCCGACCACGCCGGCATGCCAGTCCGGATGATAGACCGCAATGCCATGCCTGTTTTGCGTGTCCAGTTGTTCCAGCAGCGCCAGGGCCTGCTCCTGCATGTCTGCCTCGATCTCCTTGCGCGACACATTCAATTCATGGAGTTGTCGGGCAAGAGGCAAGGCCGCGTCGAGGCTGGGGGCGAGCAGACATTCGATGCCCAGCCCCATGTCTTCCAGGCGGCCGGCGGCGTTGAGCCGCGGTCCCAGCATGAAGCCGAGATCGAACACGCTTGCCTTGCGCGGGTCGCGGCCGGAGACCTGGAACAAGGCCTGTATCCCGGCGCCGGCCAGGCCGGAGCGGATGCGCTGCAATCCCTGGGCAATCAGGACACGGTTGTTTGCATCCAGCCTGACGACGTCGGCGACCGTCCCCAAGGCAACCGCGTCGAGCAGGGTGCGCAAATCCGGCTCAGGCGCCTGCGTGAACCTGCCCCGGCCGCGCAATTCAGCCCTCAGTGCGGCCAGGACATAGAACATGACGCCCACCCCCGCCAGGTTCTTGCTCGGAAAGGGACAGCCGGGCTGATTGGGATTGACGATCCCGGCGGCATCGGGGAGCCGGTCGCCGGGCAGATGGTGATCGGTAACATACACGGCGATGCCAAGCTGGTTGGCGGCCTCCACACCCGCGAACGCTGCAATACCGTTGTCCACGGTGATTATCAGGTCGGGTTCCAGCAGGGACGCTTCTTCAACAATGGCGGGGGACAGCCCATAGCCATGTTTCATTCGGTTGGGTACCAGATAGTCCACCTGGGCGCCCATCTGCCGCAACCCGGCAACGCCGATGGCACAGGCGGTGGCGCCGTCCGCGTCGTAATCCGCCACGATCAGAAGTTGCGCCTTTGCCTCGATTGCATCTGCCAGTCCGGCGGCCATCTCGCGTATGCCTTTCAGTGTTTCGAATGGCAGCAGGTTCGTGAGACGAGGCTGGGTTTCCTGCAGGGAGGCCACGCCGCGCGCGGCATAGAGCCTGGCGAGCGTGGGTGAAATGCCCTGATTGACCAGGGTTTGATAACTCTCGGGATTCACGCTGCGCAGGTGGATCTTGGGCATGCGCCATTCTAACGATCATGGCGGTAGGCGCCACTCAGAATCATGTAGCGTCGCGCTCGCCCGGACCGCTTCCCTCACCCCGACCCTCTCCCGCAAGCGGGCGAGGGGGTCTTCAGAGGCGCTCCGCGACGTTGACCTTAACGGGCTTGACTTATTTTGACATTTCGAGAAACATAGAAACATGGAAATTCTTGAAGCGGTTCATGCCCTCTCGTCCCTGGCCCACGAAACAAGGCTGGGGGTGTTTCGCCTGCTGGTTCAGGCGGGCGCCGAAGGCGTGCAGGTCGGGCTCATGGGGGAACAGTTGGGCGTGGCGGCACCCACCTTGTCTTTTCATCTCAAGGAATTGACTCACGCGGGGCTGGTGCTTAGCCGGCAAGAGGGCCGCTTCATTTATTACCGCGCCAACTATGACGTCATGAACGCGTTGCTGGCCTATCTCACCGATAACTGTTGCCAGGGGGAGGCTTGCCTGCCTGACAACGCGTGCAAACCGAAAGGACGCAAATCATGAAACGATTTCACGTACATGTGGGGGTGACCGATCTCGCCGCCTCCATCGCTTTCTATTCCAGGCTCTTCGATGCCCGGCCTTCGTTGGTTGAAACGGACTACGCGAAGTGGATGCTGGATGAGCCGCGGCTCAACTTCGCCATTTCCACCCGCTCCGGCAAGAACGGCCTCGACCATCTCGGTTTTCAGGCTGACAGCGAAGCGGAACTCGATGTGCTTCATCAGCGGCTGCAGGCGGCCGAAGGGCCTGTGCTCGAACAGAAGGGTACTACCTGCTGCTACTCGGAATCGGACAAGTACTGGACCGTGGATCCGGCCGGCGTTGCCTGGGAGACCTTTCATACCTTGGGACGGGTTCCGGTATTCGGTGAACAGGCCGCGGAAGGCAGTGCCTGCTGTGCACCGATGCAAACTGCGATTTCGTTCGCGCAACTGAAACAGAATTTGTCGCAAATCAAGTAGGAAAAAAGCCATGTCAGAGAAGACTGTGCTGGTCTTGTGTACCGGCAATTCCTGCCGCTCGCAGATGGCTGAGGTGATCCTCAACCACGACCTGGCCGGCCAGGTGAGAGCGCTTTCTGCCGGCACGCGCCCGCAAACCAGGGTGGCTGACGGTGCGATTGCTGCCCTGAAGGAGGCGGGTCTGCCCACTGAAGGACTGCATCCAAAGGATGTTGATACGGTCATGAACGAGAACATCGACCTGGTCGTGACAGTGTGCGACAACGCAAAAGAAAGTTGCCCGGTATTTCCCCGGCCCGTCCGCGCCATACATCTTCCCTTCCATGATCCGCATGGCGAGCCGCTGCAGAGCTTTCTTGAAGTGCGCGACGATATTCGTACCCGGCTCGTGCCCGCGGTTCGTGAAGCATTGAGCGCGCCGGCTGCCCTGGCCTCGAAGGCGAATTGAGTCCTGGAGCCAGACATGCCCGACAAACAGTTCAAGGTCCTGTTTCTTTGCACCGGAAACTCCGCCCGCTCCATTCTGGCCGAGGTTCTCCTGAACAACCTGGGCAAGGGGTCGTTTCAGGCCTACAGCGCAGGCAGTCACCCGACTGGCCAGGTTAATCCGTTCGCCATCGACTTGCTCAACAAGAGCCGCTTGGTGACAGGGAGGCCACGCAGCAAGTCGTGGGAGGAATTCGCCACCCCGGCAGCACCGCAACTGGATTTTGTCTTTACCGTGTGTGACAAGGCCGCGGGCGAGGTCTGCCCGGTCTGGCCGGGACAACCCATGACGGCCCACTGGGGGATCGAAGACCCGGCCGCCGTTGAGGGCGGCGACGAGGACAAGCGGAAGGCTTTCCTGAACGCCTACACCCAGCTTCACCGGCGCATCTCGCTGTTTGTCAGCCTGCCGATCGACAAACTGGATCGGCTTTCCCTGCAGCGTCGCCTGGACGCGATCGGCAAGGAGCCTCGGGAATGAGCGCGCAATGCGAGGCCACCCTCAAGCACGCTGCAGGGCTGCCAATGAACTTGTTCGAGCGCTGGCTGACCCTGTGGGTGGCGCTGTGCATCGTGACCGGCGTCATACTGGGCCAACACCTGCCCGCGCCATTTCAGGTTTTGGGCCGAATGGAAATTGCCCGGGTCAACATTCCGGTAGGGCTTCTTATTTGGGTGATGATCATCCCCATGCTGATGAAGATCGACTTTGGCGCGCTGCATCAGGTCAAGTCTCACTGGCGCGGCATCGGCGTCACCCTGTTCGTGAACTGGGCAGTGAAGCCGTTTTCCATGGCGCTTTTGGCTTGGCTTTTCATCCGCGGCCTGTTCGCATCGTATCTTCCGGCCGATCAACTCGATAGCTATGTGGCGGGCCTGATCCTCCTGGCGGCCGCGCCGTGCACGGCCATGGTTTTTGTCTGGAGCAGACTGTCGAACGGCGATCCCTATTTCACCCTGTCCCAGGTGGCGCTCAACGACACCATCATGATCTTCGCCTTCGCGCCCATCGTTGGGCTGCTGCTTGGGCTATCCGCAATTACCGTGCCCTGGGACACGCTGTTGACTTCGGTGGTGCTCTACATCGTTATTCCCGTGATCCTGGCCCAAATATGGCGCAAGGCGCTGCTCAACCGCGGCCAGGCGAACTTTGATGCCATGCTTGTAACACTCGGCCACCTGTCCATTGTGGCGCTCCTCGCGACCTTGGTGCTGCTGTTTGCCTTTCAGGGCGAGGCCATCATCCAGCAGCCGCTGATCATTGCCTTGCTGGCCGTGCCTATCCTCATCCAGGTATTCTTCAACTCGGGCCTGGCTTATTGGCTCAATCGAAGGGTGGGGGAGAAGCACAATATCGCCTGCCCGTCGGCGCTGATTGGCGCTTCCAATTTCTTCGAGCTGGCAGTGGCGGCCGCAATCTCGCTGTTCGGCTTCAAATCCGGCGCAGCCCTGGCCACTGTGGTGGGCGTGTTGATCGAAGTGCCGGTAATGCTTCTGGTGGTCAAGATCGTCAACCGCAGCAAAGGCTGGTACGAGGCCGGCCTGAAAAGTTGAGTTCAGCGAGGCCAACAGGAACTATCGTGACGCCCAAGTTCGATTCTCTATTCGCCCGCCCAGACTTGGGGCGGGTGGCTTGATTCATGTTTGACGCGCTGGCAAACCTGCTCGTTTACAGACTGATCGGGCTGATCCCGGATTCCTCGCTGGGCACAGCCGTGCATTTCTTCGTCATGGACGTGACAAAAATCCTGGTGCTGCTGACCCTGGTGATCTATGCAATGGGCTTGCTCCGAGCGTTTCTGAAGCCCGAGAAAGTGCGCGATTTCGTCCGCAACCGGGGCAATCTGCAAAGCCGCTTCATGGCCGTGGGGCTGGGCGCGGTGACGCCGTTCTGTTCCTGCTCGTCAATCCCGCTCTTTATCGGCTTTGTCGAAGCCGGCATACCGCTGGGCGTGACGCTGTCCTTCCTGATCGCCAGCCCGATGGTCAATGAAGTGGCGGTTGTGGTGCTGGCCTCCGTCATCGGCTGGAAGTTCACCGCGCTCTATGTCGCGACCGGCCTCGGCGTTGCGTTGATAGGCGGCTTCGTCCTGGAACGCTTCAAGCCTGAACGCTGGGTCGAGGACTACGTCTGGAAGATCCGCATGGGCGAAACGGCGACTATGGAAGCAGACAACTCACTGCGCGCCCGCCACGAATACGCCCTCAGCCAGGTGAAGGAAATCGTCGGCCGCATCTGGAAATTCATCCTCATCGGTGTGGGGGTGGGAGCTTTCATTCACGGCTACGTTCCTGCGGATTTCGTGGCCCGCATCGCCGGCGACGGTGGGGTGATTTCAGTCGTTGGCGCGGTGCTGGCCGGCGTGCCGCTATATTCCGACGCGGTCGGCATCATCCCCATCGCCCAAGTGTTGCTGGGCAAGGGCGTGCCCATCGGCACGGTGCTTGCCTTCATGATGGCGGTCACTGCGCTGTCGCTGCCGGAAGCGATCATTCTGAAGAAAGTTGTGAAAATGCCATTGTTGGCCCTGTTCGCTGCCTATCTCGCCGTCGCGTTTGTCATTGTGGGTACCTTGTTCAATTTCCTGAAAGGCATGTCATGAGTGCCGAACTGTATCTTTCCATCGGAGCCCCCCAGTGTCACTGGCGGCCGTCGCTTCTTTCTGCTGCACGCCGACGGCTTTCGTCCTGTCGCGTTACTGAGGGAGACTGCCCGATGAACAAGCTTCTGGTGCTTTGCCTCTCCGTGCTTATGGAGTTTGCCGTTCCGGTTCATGCAGGCGAGCCAGCCGATCCGCGCAAGAAGATCGACATGCCCGCCATGATGCAAGACCACATGAAACGGAACATGCGCGATCATCTGCAGGCCTTGTCTGAAATCGAGGAAACCCTGGGCGCAAGCCTATACAGCAAGGCGGTCGACATTGCCGAGCAGCGTTTGGGGATGTCTTCGAATTCTGAATGAACGCTGAAAGGAATTACACATGAAAGAGATCAAGGTACTCGGCACCGGCTGCGCCAACTGCAAGACCACTCTCAGATTGATTGAGGAAACGGCCAACGCCAAAGGCGTGGAAGTGAAGCTGGAGAAGATTGAAGACATGGCCGCTATCCTAGGCTACGGTGTCATGTCCACTCCGGGCGTGGTGATCGACGGCAAGTTGGTGCACGCGGGTGGTGTGCCGGATCGGAAGAAGATAGAGGCCTGGCTGGCATGACGCAATGACTGTCCCGTTTCGGCTGCAAAAAACAGAAACTTCAGGTAACTCAACCTGAACTTGAACTTGAATCACTCCAGGCGCGTGCATGATTAAAGCGGGCACCCTGAGCTGGCGCATGCTTCCGGTTCGGCATTAAGGAGATTCCCTGATGATCCGTTGTATTGTTACGGCGCTCGCTATCTGCGCATGACCTTCTTGTTCAGACTTTGGGTTTACTTCTGGGTATCGCCTGTCACTCTGCTTGGCGGGCTGCTATCGTTTCTGGTCATTCTGACTGGGGGGAAGGGGAGTTTTCACAGCGGGGTGTGGGAAACCTGGGGTGGCTGGCCGGGGAGGCTGCTGGAATCAGGCCTGCCCTTTGTTGGACCGACCGCGGCAATTACCTTGGGCCATGTCGTACTTGGAGTCAATGAACAAGCCATGCATAAGAGCCGCGTTCATGAACGGGCCCATGTCAGGCAGTATGAATTGTGGGGGCTGTGGTTCTTGCTGGCCTACCCGATTGCGAGCTTGTGGGCCTGGGCAAAAGGCGGTCATCCGTACCGCGACAACCCTTTTGAAATGGCGGCGCGCAGGGCCGACAAGGAGCGTTGTCAGTTGTCAGTGAGATGAGTAAGTGACTCTTCTGCGGGGAGACCGGTTTCGGGATCTATCCAGTCGGAGATTCCCAATTCATCCTCGGCTTCTTCCAGGCTTTCCCCGGGCTCGTAGTCAGAGTCGGCGTTGTATTCCATTTCTTGAACCGCCGCCGCCAGGGTCGGGAAGGGGCCAAACTCCTCACCACTTACTTCATCGCGCCAGTAGAAGCCGTCCGGCTTCTCGATGACGCGGGTGTGATCATATTCGGGATTGGTATCGTTGTCCGGCTCGTTCATTTCTTACCTCCTCACTAACAGTTTCAATATAGGCAAGCTCAGATAAATGTCATCCCAGCATCCACGGGATCAGGCCGAGGAGCGCAAACGCGAACCCCAGGTATACCCAACTCCAGATTTGGTAGTGCCGGACCAATTGGCGCGGCAGGCGGTTCGCTACCAGAAACGGCCGGCCATCGCGTGGCTTGCGCAGAACGTGCACGCCATCCTCCTGACTGCCTTGCAATTCGGTTTGTTCCACTTCCCGTTCGGCGGCCTTTCGCGCCAACGCCCATTCCGCCATATCGATTTCACCGTCCTGATTCTGATCGAAGCGCTTGAGCAATTTCGCTCTGTCGTGTTTCCATTCTGCCAGCAGCGCCGAGATGTCTCCACGCCGATCCAGTTCCGCTTGTGCGCCGCCCAACGTTATATGTTCGCCAAGAGCGTACAGCGGTTCGCCCTCAATCAGAGTCCATTCAGTCTTGCGATAATCCCCATCGACCCATACCTCTTTGCGGGACGTCAGGATCTCTGCTCCGTCCGGATCAATCAGCATAAGGCCGGTAGTGTCTTCGAGGCCGAAGGTATCAGGGGACTCACCTGATTCCATGTGTACCCATTTGTCGCCGCTTCTGCGCTCGATGCTGTACCGGTACCAAAGGCAGGGCAAGCCGGTCAGATAACTGAAGAGTCCGTCGCCGGGCGGCTGCTTGCCGCGACCGCAAAGTTCCACATAACCCAAAGGCGCAGAGAAGACTTTTGAGGTCGGCGTATCCAGGACTGCCCTGAAGCGCTTCAGATTTACCAACCAGGCGACGCAGCTAGATAGCAGGATAAACAGCGCGGCCAGGCGCCAGACGCCGGTCTGCTGAACCCGCAATCCGACCAGGCCGACAAATCCATAGACTCCCAGCAAACCCCAGTTGCTGGCCCTTAACTGATTGTCGGCCAGACGCAATGAAAACATCAGGCTTTAAACACCTGCTGCAGGTCGACATCGGCCTTTTCGCTCTGGCTGAATCTGAGCAGCGGGAAGGAACCGAACTTGAACAGGCTGGCAATGAAACTATCGGGAAACTGTTCGATTCGGACATTATTGATGTTGACGGAATCGTTGTAGAACTCGCGCCGATCCGCAATGGCATTTTCCAGACCGGAGATGCGGTCCTGAAGATGCATGAAGGTTTCGTCAGTTTTTAGATCCGGATAGGCTTCAGCCACGGCAAAAAGTTTTCCGAGACCCAGCTTCAAGGCGTCTTCGGCTTGCCCCAGCCCAGGCACGTCGCGACTTTCCCTCGCACTGGCGACTTGGGCGCGTGCCAGCATGACCTTCTCCAAGGTTTCCTGCTCGAATTTCATGTACTGCTTGCAGGTTTCAACCAGTTTGGGTAGTTCATCGTGACGCTGCTTAAGCAGTACATCGATATTGGCCCAGGCCATGCTGACATTGTGCTTGAGGTTGACGAGCTGGTTGTACAGGAAGATGCCGTACACAATCAGCAAGACAATGACGCCGTAGAATAGAACTGCACCCATGTTCATGC
>CAVVDR010000027.1:0-105509 GCA_963746955.1 uncultured beta proteobacterium
CAGGGCGTATACAGCTTATACAAGGTGGGTTGAAAGCAAGGATGTCAAACTCTTGCTACAAGCCGAATCACACTTGGCATTCCTGGACCCGATACATCAGGATGAAAAGGAAACGCTCAATCTCAAAGCAATATTGGCCTTTGTTTTACACAGGAATGTGCGCGAAGCCATTGAGTTGATCAAAAAGGTCAAGGCACCAGAGCATTCTCAGTGGCATCTCAATATGGCGTTTTTGCTTGGCTATTCTGGCAACCTCAAGAATGCGGTGAGGCATTATAGATTGGCCGAGAATATTGAGATAACTCCTGACACACTGAACCAAATTGAGGCATTTATATTGTGGGTGCTTAATGCAGAACCTGAGCGCTACCAACTCTATTATTGTCTTGGCTTCTTTAACTGGAAAGTTAAAGGTGATCTGGTTAGTGCGGAAAAGGACTTCACGGATTTTCTGGACAAAGTAGAACCGCAGAAATTTCAAAAGGAAGTTGAGCTAACCAGGCAGTGGATCAATGAGATTAGGTTAGACGCTGCATGTGCCGCAAGGTCTTCCGCAAGTTGACGGGCGCCGCAAAAAACGCCGTTAAACGCTGCCCATATGGCGTCCGCATACTTGGATACCCAGCAGTTCGTTTCAAGTACAGCAAGGGCGCCTAGCAAGCGTCTGCGATCCCCACGCGACTTGTTGCCACCACGCATAGGACTGCTTAGCTTCGTAGTACATATCGAGCCTATCCTAAGCCAGTACGTCGTCAATAAGCTGAATGAAGCGGCGACAAAACTCGTTTAGTTGAGGTGCGCCAATCTTCGCGCGCCAAGTAAGCACCTTTGATTTGTAATTCTCAGCTCTTATGTTGACCTGGGTGATGTCGCGTTCATCAGAAGAAAAGATTACATGGCCATGGGCAATGGCGTTCCTCAGCATTCGCATGAACTGCTCGAATGAATCGGCTTGGCCGATCTCAATGTGCCAACGGGGCCAGCCCTGTTTTTCAAGAGCGGTGAGCGTCAACGTCTTAAATCGCGCAACAAGCTCGCGTTGTTGAGGGGAATACAACGGGGGGAAAATGGATATCGCGAGTTGCGTCTGACCACGTGAACATCGGCTCCCTTCGCATACGCAGCCTCAAGATAGTCGAGATTCGTTCGCGTACGTTGCGCAAAACCGAGGGCATCATTGCGCGAGGTATACCGCATTTTGTGTGTGGCTAGCGGCTTGTTTAACGGCCGCAACCGCGAGTTGTAATGTTGGGCATGACGGCAAAAGTGTGTGCGTGTTGCCACAACCTTGACCAGCGAATGTCGTAAGGAGACGTGTCCGACAACTTGGCTCAAAACATGATGATCTGGCTCGCATAAAGCCGAGCATGACCAGACCAGCGTCGCATATAGGATACGCAAGAGTTTGCCACATTGTTGCTCTCCAACAGGATTAACTTCTATACAGTGACATGTCGGAAGCCACCGAGCAAGTCAATTCGATTGCACTAACTAACAATCACGTAGGCCAAAACCATGAACGAAAAGATAAGGACTGTTGAAGCGCTTGAAGTGATATTGACGGAATAGCCGACTGAAATGATTCGACGGAATCCGCGGAACAATATAAGGGTTGTTGCAATGGGTAAATTTATTTTGATGATGCTACTGATTTCGGTGAGCAATAGTTCTGTGGCTGGCGAATAGGAAATACGATCAGTCGGTAGACAAAATGCGCGGAACAAACGAGAGGTATGCCACGCTGGAGTCAACAACTAGGCCAAATTTCGAGTTTCCGTATAGTGGCGGCAGTGTCACGACGCTATTAATCCTTGCTACCAAGGATCACTACTATGTGAAATTATCTACTAATAAAGGCCAGTTCTTGCAGAAACGTATGTGGTTTAAGTTCGATAATGGGCCTGTTATTGATTCTAATAGCATCGGCGATTTGGAAGTTGATGATGATGACCCCAGAAACGTATCTCTCGCCATTGGTTATGGAAATGCTCTAGTTTCAAAAATAATGAAATCAAAGTACATGACAATCGAAGCAGAATTCTATGGAGGAGAAAAACAGCCAGATAGAATTCAATGTCGCAGGGATTGGATACGACCAAACTAGCAAAGGTCACAGGGCACGATTTTTCTAGAAAGAGATATTGACAAGCCAGTTACGCCCTCCAATATAGGTTAGTTGATAAGAGGCCCCCTACGGAAGACCGATGAACAAAATCTCACCAATCTTGCCAAAACTGTTGCCGATGACAAGGAGCTGTTGCGGCTCATATATAGGGATCTGGCCCAGCCAGGCGTCAAACAGACTGGCAAAGCATTGGAAACTATCTTGGGGCTGGGAAATACGTTTCTCATTCCATTGAGATTGCTCAATGAAAAGGCTAGTTTGGTTTTTCGTGCAAACATGGAGAAGTATCGTGTGGCTCTCAAAGAGGTTCCTAGCGAATCAATTCAGGAAGTTCCTCCAGAAGTTGGAGTCCCCATTTTAGATCGTCTCACATACGTGAACGATCAAGCCTTATAGGAAATGTGAGTAAACTTGCTTGCCAAGGCTTCGCAAACCCAAAACGCCGATCAGGCACACCCCGCGTTCATATCCATTATCGATAATTTGTGCCCCGATGAAGCATTGCTCTTAAGGGCGGCTTTCACCGCACGCAATCAACAGATACGGAGACTACGGTTTTGTCTTTTCTGCTAATAAGAACCTAATCTACGACACTGTTCATTACCTTCTCGATCCGCACATACTTGCCAGAGTGAATCTTCAGTACCCAGACTACGTTGCTGCATACGTTCAAAATCTAAAACGCCTTGGAATTATAGAATCAGGCGAGTTCAGGCCAATCGACGAGAATGACGTACTCTGCACTCGGATAAAGGCTGATTATTCTGACGCGCCGAAACGGTCACACTGGAACGGCCTCACGGGCGTCGAAGTGAGATGGCTTTTTGGGGACATACGGTATGCAGAATTCGGGACTTTTTTTAGGCTTTCGTGCCTCTCAGACTCCTAACAAGCGCATGCAATCGGACATCAAGACCCGACCAACGACGGGGCAAAGTTCCGTATTCATGCTCAAGAGATCAGAAAAATCATCGCGAAGTACTTGCCGCAAGTTACAGCCTTGGCGAGATCTGACCTTGGGGCCAACAATTCATTCAAGCCGAAGCCGCGTCGCGGCTCGGCCCAATTGAGGCGTAATGAGCAAAAATAATATCTCCATGAGATCTAATTCCGATGAGCCAGAGGAACTCGATAAGATTATCCGCGGTTCTTATGACGATTTCGTAAGGTTAAAAACGCAACCTTCTGGCCACATCTGCGATTACACTCATTTTCTTCTTCGGAAAGGTTACGCCAAAAAATCTACCCGTGGCTGGGTTTGACTTCCCTAATGTTGATGCACGGATGTTATTTGTTATTTTGTTTTTCGCATGCCTGTATTTTCTGACCGCATACGCATGATTTACGCTTACCCAGGTTTTCGTGACGCTAGGAATAAATGGCGGATTCTTAAATCCCAAGCCATGCAGATAACAGGAAACAGGCATCGATTACCTATAGAGGGTAAGAATTTTCTATCCAGTGCAAGGTACACATTGTGGCTACTCTTTAACTATGCACTACCAGTTGTTGCAGGCGTGTCTGCATTGGCTATCGGGGTTTGTAAAGTTGCCTAGTCCTGCGTTCGAGCAGGACGCCGCTAAGCGCGGCGCCCCTCAACTTTACGTTGAGTGTCAAAAGAGGACGAACAGCGGTCAGCCTGACTGATCCACGAAACTCTTCGTTGCCCTTCCGCGTACCGCATGCATGCGCGAGAGCGTTGGTTGAAGAGCTGGCACGCGCTGACGCGAGGCGAGCATGGGCATAGCGTACGGCAACTTGAAGAAGCAGACTGACAGGGTCTATGCACAGCGTCTGTGCCAACAGCTTGCTTTGGCTGAAAAGCCACTAAAGTCTTAGAGGCTAGGCACCTTGATTGGGTTTAAGCGCAGTCCTGATGTGCGGTTTAAAGTGGTGTAGTTAAGTGCAGTAGCCAAGAGGCAGAGTATTTTCATGTGTCTACCTGTAGGTTATGGCTCTGCCTGCCATCAAGTCCCGCAAAAACGAAGTGCTTGCTTAGGTAAAACCGTAACACTTCCCATAAGTCTTCTCAAACCAACGGGAATATCCAATGCGATCCATTTTCACGATGCTTAGCGCCGCAGTTGTCATAGCAGGCTGCGCATCAACAGGTGTGGTGCCCACTGATCGGGGCATTTTCATGATCTCCAAAGAAAGTGCGGCTGGGGTTTTTGGGACGTCAGGTGGGGTGCGGGCGGACATCTACGCAGAGGCTAACGAGTTCTGCGCTCGTTCAAGCAAGGTCGTCGAGACAGTGAATCTTGACGTCAAGGATGCCGTGCCATTTGTACGAACGAGTAGGACCACCTCCGAGTTAAATGCGTATCTCCGTAACAATCTTGTTGTAAGGGTGCAGATTAGTGGAGCTGGCTCGGATATCAACACATGAGGATTGGCCAATGGAGAATTCTGACGGTAGCGGTAGCGGTAGCGGTAGCGGTAGCGGTAGTAGTGGGAGGGTTGGCCGCATGCGCAAATACGGGAGCAATGCTTGGGAATTTGGTAAGGACGCATATAGCATTTCAGTACGTGTTCCGTTTTCGGGCCCTTCTGGCGCCAAGGGAGAGGCGTGAAAGAGGCAAATGCATATTGTTATGGACAAAATAAACAAGTTC
Source organism: uncultured beta proteobacterium (assembly GCA_963746955.1). Taxonomy (GTDB): domain Bacteria; phylum Pseudomonadota; class Gammaproteobacteria; order Burkholderiales; family Thiobacillaceae; genus DASQBT01. Next base: position 4,741 of record CAVVDR010000027.1, read on the forward strand.
TATTGAAGAACCTAAATTCCTACGAATGCGCGCTTCACGGTGGCTGCGGTGAGGCCGAGATAATGTTCCAATGCCTAGATGAGAGCGACCCCCGTTATTCTGCCGAACACCAAATGCGAAAGGACAACGGGGTGTCCACAGTGGAAATTCGATAAGGTGCAGTAATGTATGGATTGTCTTTTACTTAGATGGGAAGTTCGCTGTGAGTTCGGTGGACACAATGGACAGGGCGACTGCTGTGGAAGCTACGGCCTACAGCTTCACTAAAGCTGAACCGAGTTTGATGATCTTCGCGTTTGAATCACCGAAGGCGAAAACCATGTTTATGACGAAATACGCGTAGCCCTGTGCGGAATAGCTAACGACCAACTGGCAACAATTGGTGATGCATTCAACCTGGGCAGACTCAACGGGTACGACAAGCAATGTCGCGGCGAATGCTAGAACGTAGTCTGTAATTGGCTCATTCACACTTCTGCACCTTACACCGTTAAACATTTGTTGGAGTTCACTAATGAACTATTCAGATGAACGGCAGGAAATAATAACCTTGGCAGAGTGGTGGGATGATGAGGACGAAGAGGTATGAGTTCACAGGGAACCTATTCTGGATCCGCCGTGGCTTGTCAAGTTACAAGGTGAAGTGAGAGAAACTGAATGTTGAGAATGCTACCTATTTCGATGTTGAATACTATGTAAATCGTTTCTGGATGAAAAGGTGTGCAGTGCTTTTTGGTTGATAGACTCTATACCCCTATCGATTATATTTGATGAGAGGGAGCGAACTCGAAGATCTTGACAAAGGGCATAACCATATCATCTTTCGGTGGAACAAGCCAAGACAAGACATGTTCATGCTCAAATACACTTAGCGCGCAAGTAAACATGTCAACTACACGAACACGTGAAGCACTAGAAGACTTCGCCTTCCATTATGCACTTGAATACGCGATGGAATTGTTTGATGGGCATCCTAGTTGGGAGCGGTCCTATCATCAGATCAGATCCATCGGCGATCTGTTTTCCGCGTTGCCAAACGGCGATTCACAGGACGTTAAGAAGGTAGCGAAGATAAAGCGTTTCTATAAGGCAATGCAGGTAGTTGGATCAAAGGCAAAAATGAAGTCCCAGAATATGATGGCACGGAAGATCGTGGTTGGTATCGTGTTTGGGAAGCAGTCAAATATAATGAACCTTACTTCGCCCAATATGATATCGCGAGGGATGTGGTCATATTAGATTTCTTCAGTGCAACTCAGGTCTGCAAGGAAGAATGAAGTTCAACAGCAGAAAACCAAGTGGACATTGAGAATGGCAGAGGCCTATACGGGACCGAATGGCGTTGTTGATGTGCAAGAGATCCTGAAGTGGATCAATCCAAGTTGGCGTGCGAAGGCATTCAATCTGAATATTCTTCGTTTGTTGAGAATTCAGAATGACGAACAGGTGCTGAACTGGGTGAAACTTAAATCTACGATAACAGTTGAATGACCACATACCATGTTGTGCAATGTCACAAGAGCAACAGGCGGTGTGGGACGCGTGTTGAAATGCCCGCACTTTCATTTGCTGCTTGGGTCGCTTGGGATAACTGCCAACGCAAAGTGTTCTCTCGGAGGTGCATTTAGAGCAACGCCGCTATCAACGAAATGACACGCCCAATACTGCTTCTCCAAATGAGTTTTGTTTGCGTGTAATTAGAACGACAGCAAGTATCCCAGCGACAATTCAAATGGGAATAGAGAATCTATCCCCCTGGAGAAATGCGTTCAATGATTCACGACGCGCAGTAATTAGTAATCGGTTGCCCTTTTGATGCGCTGACTAAATACTTGCCCGAAATGCAATGAAAAGGGCTTGTATGGAAGAGCAGTCGGACGCAGAGCAGTTGGTCGATAACCTCAAACAATTTACTGGCTCAGTTGAGTACACAAAACTCACTAAGAACGTAGCGCTGACTGAGGGTGCTTTATATCTCGCTGAACACGCAGCTTGCTATTGGCTATTTGATTTGTATGCGTCACATCTTTTCAGCATCAATAAAGACGTTGAAGAATTTACTTGTTTGAAATTAAGCAAGACGGGCAACTCCGCAAGTGTAACGATCGATGACGGCAACGGGCGTGTGTTAGCAGAGCAGCACGTTGAGTACACAGATTTTCCGTTGACTGGTATCAAGCTGTTTGGGTGTTGGAGTGGCGACTATTGGGTATTGATGTTGCCCAGCGAGTACTGAAGGTCATTTTTGCTATTCGTTCTCACCGTAAATTTGATAAAGAGGAACACAACTTCACGGGAGGCAAAGGTGGTGTCGCTGTCTGATAATCTGTCATTTCAATCCATCCCTTTGTTTCTCACATTTAATTTATTGGTTTACACATCACGTTGGGAAGGAAGGTAATCTCTATGCAAGATGCGTATATGTTAGCTCGCAACAGGACGGAAGAGTTTTCCCAGCGAGTCCGCAAAAACTTGGACTTTATTGTGAGGAAACGCAAGGAAGGAGAGGACGTGCATGAGGTCACTCGAGCTGGTAACGTCTCTGTTGGGTATCGTGGTATTCCCTTGGGAGGCTGGGGCGTTAAAGCATCTTGAAAGCCTGTCGCTTATTGCACTGGAGGCGGAAGGCTGGCCGCATTGGGATGTTCAATTGGACGTGAAGGACGACACGAAAACTCTTGGGAAATTGACTGGGCACTTGCGAAACGCAGCGTCTCATCGACGTCTTATTTTTTCATCTGACGACAGAGAAATGCATAAGGTAGACATTGAGTTTGAAGACGCTCCCAATAAACGCGCTTCGCCGAATTGGCGTGCGAGAATCAATGCGGCTGATTTAGCAACATTTTGCGAGCGATTCACGAGGAGGCTGGAAGACCTTGTTGGCTAACACGTATTTGCCTAGCAAGCCCTTGCACGCGACATACGAAACGCACGCGCGTGAAGGGCGGCGTTGAGTGTCAAAAGAGGCAGAACAGCGGTCAGCCTGACATATCCCCAAGGGTCTTGCGTAGCACTTCCCGTACCGTACGCAAGCACGAGAGCATTGATTGAAGAGCGCCAGCGCTACCTGGTGACCAAGTGTTACTTAAGTAACGCTAGGCGAGCCCAGCACAGCAAACGCCGCTAAGCGCTGCGCCCCACCGTCCGCGTACTTGGATACCCAGCAGTTCGTTTTAAGCGCAGCAAGGGCGCCTAGCAAGCGTCTGCGATGCCCAAGCAACTGCTATCATGAGCTCGTAAGTGCCTGATAACAAAGCAAAGTGCTTACACACTTTCTTACACACCGAGCTTCAGTCGTTATAACACATTGATTATGAAAGACATTATTGCAGTGTCTTTTCTCATAATCCTTTGGTCGTGGGTTCGAGTCCCACCGGGCCCACCATCATTCTGCGGCCGCACAGGGTCATTGTCCGCGTCCTGCCTTACTTGTCGTGCCCCATCGGTGCTAATGCACGGCGCGTTGGGCCTCGCTGTTGGCGGCAACTCGCAACGATACGCAGGACTGGATCCGGTATTGGCCTTGACCGTGTATTGCAGGACCTGCGGGTAGGGAGAGCTCAGTCATCTATCGGCCTTTGCGACCATTCGCCTCCTCCTGAGCGAACACACAGTCATGCCCGCATTGACATTTCCTGATCGGCGCTTTTGGCCTCAAGCGGCCAATGTCCTTTCCGGAAAACGTTGAACGCGCAAGCGGTTGTGCGCGGCATTCCCTTGAGGTTCTGTTCTATCCCCGTGCGATACTGCGGTGGCATCGAGATAGCGAGAACGGCAATGCGTAAAAGGCGAATCTGCACGCTATTCTCTTTCCAAACAAATAGTTAGGAAACATCCGGTAATATTCGGTATAATGCAACAAACAACCATCCGCGCGAGCTCATAATTTTTGGGTTTGTGGGTCCGAGTCCCACCGGGCACGCAATTGTTCTTGCGGCTCTCCGTGGCATAAAGTTGCTGTACCTGTTTCCACCCGCGCCTGCAATGCACAGGCAACGTAGTGGTTTTGTGGTCTATCCTGGCGCTGGGGTCTCTGCCTTGATCTTCACTGAGGAAATCGAAATGCACACCACGACAATTCTCCAACACTTGAAGAAGCACGGACAGCAACTCGACTCGGAGATTGCGGCGGCAACAGGGATTCCCCTTTCCGCGGTTCGCTTCTCCCTGTCGGACCTGTCTGCACGAGGAGAAATATCCCGGTGCAACGTCACCCGGTTTAATGACGGCGAACCGGTCGAGGGGATACTCTGCCGGATTGCAGGGTTTATTCCCCCTGCCGCTCCGGGCAGAAAGCCGGGCGCGAAAACCTAGGGCATGCTGTCTGAATCGGCATGCGACGGTTGCCACTCACAGCCTATCGTCCAAATGCCTCCGCTCCTGCCGTGTTAGCGGGACCGCGATCCCAAACAACTCCAACCTTGCCGCACAGGCCAGCGGGCAGCGTGGCGGAAGACGCCACGCGGTCCTGTCAAGCCTCCACCACCAGGCGGTATCCGACTCCGGACTCGGTCTTGATGTAGCGGGCAAAGTTCGGGTCGGCCTCCAGCTTGCGCCGCAGGCCGGTCATGTAGACGCGCAGATAGTGGGTGTCCTCTGCGTGGCCGGGCCCCCACACTTCGCGCAGGATGTGGCGGTGGGTCAGCACCTTGCCTGCATTGGCGACCAGCATCATCAGCAGCTTGTACTCGATGGGCGTGAGGTGAATGGGAACGCCGCTTCTGCATACCTGGCGGCGGGCCGCGTCAACCTCGATCTCGCCAAACCTGAACAACGGACCATCGTGGGCGCCTGGCTGCCTGACGCGCCGCAACAGGGCGCGGACCCGCGCGCGCAGTTCGGCGACCCCAAAAGGTTTGGTCAGATAGTCATCCGCACCGGCGTCGAGGACCGCTACCTTGTCGTCTTCCTTAGAGCGCGCCGACAGGATCAGGATGGGCACGGTTGACCAGTTGCGGATGTCGCGCACAACTTCGATGCCGTCACGATCGGGCAGTCCGAGATCGACGATGACCAGATCAGGCTTGCGCGTGCCGACCTCGATCAGACCCTGCTGTCCAGTTTCCGCCTCGGTCACCTTGCAGTTGTCGGCCTCCAGCGCGGTCCGGACAAAGCGGCGAATCTGCCTTTCGTCCTCGATGATCACGACGTTCGGCGCCGGGCCATCGCTGGGCGCGTTCATTCCTCCTCCTTCGGCACCACCGGCGGCGTGCCGACCGGGAGCCTGATTGTGAAGCGGGCGCCGCCCTTCGGGCGGTTTTCCGCGCGGACCGTCCCATGGTGGGCCTCGACGATGGCGCGCACGATCGACAGGCCCAAGCCGACCCCGGAAACCGTGGATTCGCCCTTGCCGCGTGTGAATTTCTCGAACAGGGCTTCCTCCTTGCCGGGCGGCAGTCCCGGGCCGTTGTCTGCCACGCTGATGTCAACCCAGTCTCCATTCTGGCGCGCGCGGATAATGATCTGGCTTCCCGCCGGGGTGTATTTTGCCGCGTTCTCCAGCAGGTTGCAGAACACCCGCTCCATCAGCAGGGTGTCGAACTCCAACAGCGGCAGGTTGGCGGGCAGGTCGACATGAATGGAGTGGTTCGCCAGCGAGCTGGCACGCGACTGCAAGGCGACGCCGATCACTTCCTCGAGCGGCTGCCATTCATGCGCCGGCTTGAGGTTACCGGTCTGCAAGCGGGCCATGTCCAGGAGGTTGCTGACCAAGGCGCTGGTGCGCAGTGCCTCCTCGCGTATGCTTTCAGCAATATCCGCCTGAGCTTTAGGCAGGCGCGGGCCGGCCAGGCTCAGGGAGTCCGCCAGACCGGCGAGCACGGTTAGCGGAGTTTTCAGATCGTGCGAAAGTGCAGACAGCAGCGAGTTGCGTAGCCGTTCAGACTCCATCTGCAGCAGGGCGTTCTGCGCCACGGTGATGAAATGTACGCGCTCGAGTGCAATAGCGATCAGGGTGGCGCTGGTTTCCAGAAAGCGCTGCTGTTCCGGGCTCAGTATCCAGGCGCTGCGCTTGGGCGAGATCGCCAGAACACCGCGGGTGCGCATGGGTGCTTTGAGGGGAACGTACAGCACCGGAGCCGACGGCAGCGTGTCGGTCGAGAGCCCTGCGGTCGAATTGCGATCGGCGGCCCACTGGGCAATGGCCAGATCGATTTCCGGCGCCAGCGTGGTCCCGGGTATGCAGTCGACCCGGTCCTGCGCGTTGAGAATCAGGATGCTCGATTTGACGTTGAAGACGCGGGTCACGAAGCGATCGCTGATCTCTGCGATCTGTTCCACCGTCAGTGCCGATGACAGTTCCTTGGCCATTTCGAACAACGCGCGCACCCGCTGCTCTCGGCTAGCCGCCACGGTGGCCTGGAAACTCAGGCGGGCGGTCAGTTGGCCGATCACCAAGCCAACGAGAAGCATGACGGCGAAGGTCACGACATATTGAACGTCGCCGACCGCAAAGGTCAGCCGCGGATAGACAAAGAAGAAATCGAAGCAGGCTACTGAAAGTATGGCCGCCAGCACCGCCGGCCCGCGTCCATGCTTGTAGGCCGCGAACACTGCAGGCAAGAGAAACAGCATGACAATATTGCTCAGGTCCAGAAAGTGCAGGAGCGGTACTGCCACGGCAGTCGTCACCAGCACGCTCAGCACCGCCCCCAGGTAGCCCCGCCAGCGCGCCAAGTCTATTGCAGTATCCGGCTGAAACGCAGTCGTGGCTGACGTCTGCTCGCGTTCCACCTCCCCGCGCGCAACCGACAGAATGTCGAGTTCAGGCGCGAGCCGCCCGAGCCGGTCGGCGAAGCCGAGCTGCCAAGGCAGCAGGCGGCGTGTGTCGCGACCGACCAGGACCTTGCCGATATTGTGTTCGCGTGCGTAGCTCACTGCGGTCTCGGCCGGCTCGGCGCCAGACAGACTGGCTGTGGTCGCGCCCAGGTCCTGGGCCAGTTTCAGGGTGCGCAGAATGCGGGCGCGGGCTTCATCCGGCAGCCGCTGCAACTTGGGTGTCTCAATGTAGATAACGTGCCATTGCACATCGCTTTGGCTCGCGATGCGAGCCGCGCTGCGGATGAGTTTTTCACTTCCGGTGCTGGCGCCCACGCAGACCAGCAGTGATTCGCGCGTGGGCCACACCGTGGTCACCGACTGCGCGCGGCGGTAGGCGCGCACATCATTGTCGACCCGGTCCGCAGTGCGGCGCAGGGCGATCTCGCGCAGCGCAAGCAGGTTTCCCTTGCGGAAGAAATTCTGCATCGCCCGCTCGGCCTGATGCGGGATGTAGACCTTGCCCTCCTTGAGGCGCTGCAGCAATTCGTCGTGCGGCAGATCGACCAGCACCACTTCTTCGGCCTCATCGAAGACGTGATCGGGGATGGTCTCCCACACGGGCGCGCCGGTGATTCCCCCTACCACGTTGTTGAGGCTCTCAATGTGTTGCACGTTCACCGTCGAGTAGACGTCGATGCCGGCCGCCAGCAGGTCGCCGATATCCTGCCAGCGCTTCGGGTGCTTCGAGCCCGGCGCATTGCTATGTGCCAGTTCGTCCATGAGGATCAGCGCAGGCTTGCGCGCCAGCGCGGCGTCGAGGTCAAATTCCCTGAGCGTGTGGCCCTTGTAGTCGATGGTGCGCAGCGGCAGGACTTCCAGCCCATCGAGCAGCGCGGCGGTTTCCTGGCGGCCGTGGGTCTCCGCGACCCCCACCACCACATCGGTGCCCTGCGACCTAAGCGCTTGGGCAGCGCCGAGCATCGCATAGGTCTTGCCCACGCCGGGACTGGCGCCGAAGAAGATTTTCAGCTTGCCACGCTGCGCCTGGCTCTGTTCGGCCTCCAGCTGCGCGAGCAGGGCATCGGGATCGGGACGGTCCTGCGGCTCGGCCATGGCTCACATGTTCCGCTGCCAGGGTTCACCGAAGCCGGAAAAAGCGCAGGCCGCGGCAAATATCGGGCGCAACCGAGACTGGATTTGCGTGGTGACAACGGCTACAGACATGCGCCTAGTCTACCGTCCGAGCTTGCGCGACCGCCAGCTTCATGAATTCAGCGGCCGCCGCGCTGCGCTTTGCTTGTTCGATTCCGTACAAGTCTTTCGCCAGAACCTGTCGGCTATCCTCCTGTTGCCACTGAGTTGGCGGCCGTAGGCAAGAGGGTGCAATGCGGAATCAATTCGTCACGCCTGCCGCAGACCAGGCAACGAAATGCGTGGCCGCTGGTTGCGCTCCATCTGGCAGATGGCCTTGTTCCGCTTGGCGAGCCCGATCCGGCGCGGCGCAGGCGGTTCTCCCGGTCACCCGCGCGCTGTCGTCCCGATGTCTTCCCCAGCCAGTCCGATGTCAATATTTCATAGGCCAGGGCTGGCCAAGCATCAAGTGACGGCAAAGGTAGTTTCGCAAGCGAGCAGCAGGCCGAGTTCGGGCATGGTAGGCCGTGCCGTGGCCGTCAGGTATCTGTGCGGAAATTGCTCCAAGACCTTCAGGCCGGCTGCCGGTGCACCGATGCCGAGGATAGATAATTCCACAGGCGCTGCTTGGACTTGTGCGGGACGCTGGAACGGTTGGTTGCGTTGGCGCCTTTGGCGGGCCTGGGTGACGGCCTTGGGGGTTCCGGGTGCCAGGCAGCCACGCGGCGCTTGCCCGAAAGGCCTGGAGTCCGTGTATCCACGGCAGATGGCAAGCCGATGTTGAGCAAAGTCCCGATTGAACGACAAACGAGTTGCGCCCCTTGCCATCCATTTCGGCTCGACATGAAGGCGCCCTGGCCAAGTGTTCCTGAGCCAGGGCAAACTGCAAAACTATTGGTCCCGTTAGTAGCGGCGCCCGCCACCGCCACCTCCACCGCCACCTCCACCACCGCCGTAGCCACCCCGGCCGCCACCTCCACCACCGCCGTAGCCACCCCGACTGCCGCCGCCCCCGCCTTCCTTGGGACGCGCCTCGTTGACTGTCAGGCTTCGACCTTCCACCTCCTTGCCGTTGAGGGCGGAGATGGCCGCTTTCGCTTCCTGCTCGCTGCCCATCTCAACGAAACCGAAACCTTTGGACTGGCCGCTGGCGCGGTCGGTGATCACTTCTGCCGAGCGCACTGTGCCATGAGACGCAAACAGCGTTTCCAGGTCACTACTTTTTACCCCATACCCCAGGTTGCCGACATATAACTTTGTTCCCATTCAGAGACTCCTCAATAAACCGTCATGCGGTGTCACCGCCCCCTATGGGCTGTGTTCTCAAACCGCATAAATCCACTGACGCAGTTGCAATAATGCACTAACTCCAACAAGTGTGCAGAAAAAAGCCAACAGCCAAAACGACACGGGTTGGCATTACTCGCTATTCTGGCTCGAATCGGCAATTCGGCGCCGTGTTTTGCAGGGAGGTTTTGCCTATGGGAGATGACAGGAAAGCGATACGCTATGCGCAATCTGCCGTGTTGCCCTACGCCCCGGATCGCATGTTCGATCTGGTTGCCGATGTAGAGCGCTACCCGGAATTCCTCCGCGAATACCGGCAGGTGAGCATCCGCGCGCGCGACGGCAACGTCCTGTACGTCGACCAGGTCATCGGCTTGGCGTTCATCGAGTTGACCCTGAGCGCCATTGCAACCCTGCAGCGCCCGAATTCCATCATCGTGCGTTCGCGCCAGGAACCGCTGGGCGATCTGGAGATCCGCTGGGACTTCGAGCCAGACGGAACCGGTAGCCGGGTTCAATTCAACATGAAATTGACGCCGCCATCGCGATTCGCAGTGGGGATTGCCGGCTATTTGCTGACCAAGTCCGCGGCGCGGACGGTGGAGGCTTTCGCCGCACGGGCACGGCGCGTATACGGGACCTGAGGCGCGCTGCGCTTGCATCAAAGGTCTTGCAGGCCTCGTCACTCGCGCCCGCCTGACCTTGACCTTCGTTCACCCACAGATCCCGCAATTCCCCATGGCTTTAGCGCGCGAGCGCCTGATCGAGCGCCAGGTTAAGGGTCAGCGCGTTGACTCGCGGTTCGCCCAGCACGCCGAACTGGCGCCATTCGGTATTGGCCGCCACCAGGCGCCTGACTTCCTTGGGCACTAAACCGCGTACGCGCGCCACCCGCGCGAGCTGGTACTCGGCCGCCGCCGGGCTGATGTGCGGATCGAGGCCGCTGGCCGATGCGGTAACCAGATCCACTGGGATCGCCGCGCTCTGGCCGGGATCAGCATCCTTAAGCGCCGCGATGCGCGCCTTGACCGCGTCCTCCAGCGCAGGGTTGGTCGGCCCCAGGTTGGAGCCGGCGGACGACCCCGCGTTATAAGGCATGGGCGTGGTGGCAGAGGGCCGGCCCCAGAAGTATTTGGGGTCGGAGAACGGCTGGCCGATGAGGCGGGAGCCTACCGTCCTGCCATTTCTTTCAATCAGGCTGCCATTTGCCTGGCTCTGGAAGGCAAGCTGGGCGATGACAGTCACCAGCGACGGGTAGAGCACGCCGGTGATCAGGGTCAGGATGACAAAGATGAACAGTGCGGGTTTGAGTTCCTTGAGCATGGTGTGTTCCCTAGACAAGATGCAGACCGATCAGGACCAAGTCGATGGCCTTGATGCCGATGAAGGGCACGATCAGCCCGCCGAAGCCATAAATCCACAAGTTGCGCTGCAAGATCGCGGCCGCGCCCAGGGGCCGGTATTTGACTCCCTTAAGCGCAAGCGGAATCAGTGCAACGATAATCAGCGCATTGAAGATCACCGCCGACATGATGGCCGAACTGGGGGTACCAAGCCGCATGACGTTGAAGGCGTTAAGCGCCGGATAAGTCGTCGCAAAGGCGGCCGGGATGATGGCGAAGTACTTGGCGACGTCATTGGCGATACTGAAAGTGGTGAGCGAACCACGCGTCATCAGCATCTGTTTGCCGGTCTCCACCACTTCGACCAGCTTGGTCGGGTTGGAATCCAGGTCGACCATGTTGCCGGCCTCCTTTGCGGCCTGGGTGCCGGTGTTCATCGCCACTGCCACATCGGCTTGGGCCAGCGCCGGCGCGTCGTTGGTGCCATCCCCGGTCATCGCTACCAGCCGTCCTTCGGCCTGGTACTGACGGATGAGTTTGAGCTTGTCCTCGGGCGTCGCCTCGGAGAGAAAATCGTCCACCCCGGCTTCGGCAGCGATGGCCGCAGCGGTGAGCCGGTTGTCGCCGGTAATCATCACGGTTTTGATGCCCATGCGACGCATCTCGGCGAAGCGTTCCTTGATACCGCCCTTGACGATGTCCTTGAGTTCGACCACGCCCAGGACACGCTCGCCTTCGGACACCACGAGCGGGGTGGAGCCGCGCCGCGCGATGTCCTCCACGCTTGCCTGAACCGCTGCCGGCCAATGGCCGCCCAACGCCAGCACGTGCTCCTGGATGGCACTGGCTGCGCCCTTGCGGATGCTGCGCTCCTGCCAGTCGATGCCGCTCATGCGCGTGTGGGCGGAGAAGTGTACGAAGCTCGCGCCCTCGGCGTGAATGTCGCGGCCCTTGAGCGCGAGCTTTTCCTTCGCAAGGGTCACGATCGAGCGACCTTCCGGAGTCTCATCGGCCAGCGAGGCAAGCATCGCTGCCTCGGTGATCTCGGCCTGGTGCACATCCGGCGCCGGAACGAAACCTGCCGCCTGACGGTTGCCTAGGGTGATGGTGCCGGTCTTGTCCAGAAGCAGCACGTCCACGTCGCCAGCCGCTTCCACCGCCCGCCCCGATGTGGCAATGACATTTCTTTCCATCATGCGGCCCATGCCGGCTATTCCAATGGCCGAGAGCAGCCCGCCGATGGTGGTGGGGATCAAACAGACCAGCAGTGCGATCAGCACGGTAACCGTGATCGGCGTACCCGCATGAGCCGCGCCCACGCTGAAGAGCGAGAACGGAAGAAGGGTCACGGTGGCCATGAGGAATGCGAGCGTCAGCGCCACCAGCAGGATGGTCAGCGCAATCTCGTTGGGGGTCTTCTGGCGCCTGGCCGCTTCCACCATGCCGATCATGCGGTCGAGAAACGTCTCGCCCGGATTGACGGTCACCCGCACCACCAGCCAGTCGGACAGCACGCGGGTGCCGCCGGTCACGGCGCAGAAATCGCCGCCCGACTCGCGGATCACGGGCGCGGATTCGCCGGTGATGGCGGACTCATCCACCGAGGCCACACCTTCGATGACCTCGCCGTCGGCAGGAATCACGTCGCCGGCCTGCACCATCACCACGTCGCCGCGGCGCAAGTCGCCCGAAGGGGCGGTGTACCAGGGTGAACCATGATGCGGCTGGTGCAGTTTCTTCGCCCACACCGTCTTGCGCAGTCCGCGCAGTGTCTCGGCCTGGGCCTTGCCACGGCCTTCAGCCATCGCTTCGGCAAAGTTGGCAAACAACACGGTGAACCAGAGCCAGACGGAAACCGCCAGGATGAAGCCTGCGGGAGCCTCGCCCTTTGCGGCCATAGCCTGAGCGAACAGCCCGGAGGTCAGGACGCTGCCGAGCCAGACCACGAACATCACCGGGTTCCTGATCTGGTAGCGGGGCGACAGGCGCTTCATGGAATTCCACAGCGCCCCCCGGATCAGGCTGGCGTCGTAGAGAGATTGAGTCTTGTGCATGCTGAATCCTTATTTCACGCCGATCATCTGTAGGTGCTCAATCAGTGGACCGAGCGCCAGGGCAGGCAGGAAGGTGAGTGCGCCGACGACGATCACGACAGCGATCAGCAGGCCTACGAATAGCGGCGTGTGGGTCGGCAGGGTGCCTGCGGAAACCGGGATGGTCTTCTTGGCAGCCAGCGCGCCGGCGATGGCCAGCACCGGCACCGCCAGCCAGTAGCGCGACAGCAACATGCTCAACCCAAGCGCCGTGTTGTAAAAGGGCGTATTGGCGGACAGTCCCGCAAAGGCGCTGCCGTTGTTGTTGCCGGCTGAGGAAAAGGCGTACAGGATCTCCGAGAAGCCATGCGCGCCCGGATTGGCGATGCCCGCCTTGCCCGCGTCCAGCACCGCCGCCACCGCGGTGCCGGCCAGCGCCACCAGCGGCGGGATCAAAATGGCGACCGCGGCCATTTTCATCTCGAACGCCTCGATCTTCTTGCCCAGGTATTCCGGCGTGCGGCCTATCATCAGGCCGGCGATAAACACCGCCACCAGCGCAAACACGATCATGCCGTAGAGGCCGGAACCGACGCCGCCGTACACCACCTCCCCCAGCTGTATCAGCCACATGGGCACCAGCCCGCCGAGCGGCGTATAGGAATCGTGCATGGAATTAACCGAGCCGTTCGACGCGGCGGTGGTGGCGGTGGCCCAAAGCGCGGAATTGACGACGCCGAAGCGGGTTTCCTTGCCTTCCATGTTGCCGCCAGCTTGCAGGTCGGAGGCCTGCGTCGCGAGTCCCAGCCTGTCGAACATCGGGTTGCCGGATTGCTCGGCCCAGACGCACACTGCCAGCAGGGCGACAAAGATCAGGGTCATCGCGCCCAGTATCGCTCCGCCCTGACGCAGGTCGCCGACCCAGCGGCCAAAGGTGAAGCACAGGCCGGCCGGGATCAGGAGGATGGCCAGCATCTCCAGGAAATTGGACAGCGGAGTGGGATTCTCGAATGGATGGGCGGAATTCACGTTGAAGAAGCCTCCACCATTGGTGCCCAGTTGCTTGATGGCGATTTGCGAGGCGGCCGGACCCACGGCGATGGTCTGATCCTTGGCGATGACCTTCTCCATCACTGGCTGGCCTTTGGCATCCTTCAGCGGCTGGCCATCGGCGCCGTTCTTGGGCTGCTCGTACTCGACTGCCTGGACCAGTTGCGCGTTCTGATGCGCCGCGAAAGTCTGCACCACGCCCTGGCTCACCAAAGCCACGGCCAGGATCAGGGACAGGGGCAGCAGGATGTAGAGCGTGGAACGTACCGTATCCACCCAGAAGTTGCCGACGCCCTTGGCCTCCCGGTGGGTGAAGCCGCGCATCAAGGCGACCAACACCGCCATGCCGGTTGCGGCGGAGAGGAAGTTCTGCACCGTGAGTCCCAGCATCTGGGTCAGGTAGCTCATCGTGGACTCGCCGCCGTAGCCCTGCCAGTTGGTGTTGGTGGCGAAACTGACCGCAGTATTGAAGGCTGAATCCGCAGTGACGTTGGCCATGCCGTCCGGGTTGAGCGGCAGCCAGACCTGCAAACGCTGCAAGCCGTAGACAGCTACGAAGCCGAGCAGGTTGAAGGCCAGCATGGCGAAGGCGTAGCGGGTCCAGTGCATGTCGTCGCCCGCCTTTACGCCACTGATCCGGTAGATGCCCAGCTCCACTGGGTGCAGCCAGCGCACGAAGCCGGGCAGGTCACCGCGGTAGACGCGCGCCATGTAGAGCCCGAGCGGCCACGCGGCAAGCAGCAGGACCACTACATAGAGGGCGAGTTGCAAGTAGCCGTTGGCAGTCATGAGTAGTCCTCGGGATAGAACAGCACGGCGACCAGGTAGACGAATAACGCCAGGGTGACCACCAGCGCAATGACATAGAGGGTATTCATCAACGTCTCCTCAGCGTTTCGAAATAGGCAGCCAGCGCACCAGTCACGGCGAAGAATCCCACGCCCAGGGCAAGGTAGATCAGGTCCATCACAGCCTCCAGATCTTGAGTATCGATATGACATGAACTGTAGGGCGTCGCAGATCAAAACGGCACTAAGAATTGTCGTGCCGGCATTAAGAATGCGTAAAGGAGGGGCTGGGCAGCGCCCGCGAAAATCCCACCAGGCATCGGCGAAGTGCCAAACCCGTTTTTGCTGGGCCAACCGTCGGACCCGCCTGCTGCCGCGCCTTCAACCCTAGCAAGTACTCACAATGTTAGAATGGCCGAGGGATTCCGGCAGTGCCGCCACCGTCACCGGGCGAGCCCGCCAACAACAATCTGCATTTGGGAGAGAAGATGGGCGAAGCAGCCAGAAAACCCGGCGAGCGGCGTTTGCAGATTCTGCAGACGCTGGCTTCAATGCTGGAGGAACCCAGCCCGGAGAAGATCACCACGGCGGCGCTGGCGAAACGGCTGGAAGTTTCCGAGGCTGCCCTATATCGCCATTTCGCTAGCAAGGCGCAGATGTATGAAGGTCTGATCGAATTCATCGAACAGACCCTGTTCACTCTGGTCACCAAGATTACCGGCGAAAAATCCGACCCTATGCAGCAGGTGGAGGCCATCCTGACCATGCTGCTGGGGTTTGCAAAAAAAAATCCCGGCATGAGCCGGGTGCTAAACGGCGATGCCCTGGTCAATGAAGATCCGCGCCTGCAAAAACGCATCAACCAGTTGATCGACCGGCTCGAAGCCCAGTTGCGCCAGTGCCTTCGGTTTGCCCGGCCGGGCGCCGAAAGCTCTGCGACTCCACTGGCCAATCTGCTGATTTGCTTTGTGTTGGGGCGCTGGCACCAGTTCGCCAAGAGCGGCTTCAGCCGCGATCCGGCAATGGACGTTAGCGCGCAGTTGGCGATTCTGTTGGCCTAACGCTTTTGCACACCGGGCAAGCAGTGTCCTTGTGCACGTGGATTTCCCGCACCGTGGTCGACCGCCCGTCGAACAACAAGAGCCGGCCGCTCATTGTCTGGCCGACGCCGGCAATCAGTTTCAGTGCTTCCAGCGCCTGCAGGCTGCCGATCACACCGACCAAGGGCGAAAACACCCCCGCATCGGCACAGCGCAGTTCCAACTCGACTCCTTCCTCGGGAAACAGGCAGGCGTAACAGGGGCTCGCCGCATCGCGCATGTCAAACTCTGCCAACTGGCCAGAAAAACCAATCGCGGCGCCGCTCACCAGAGGCTTGCCTGCCGCCACGCAGGCGCGGTTGACCGCGTGGCGAGTGGCAAAATTATCGCAACAGTCCACCACCACCTGGACGGCGGCCACGGCCCGGTTCAGATCATCCCCATCCAGTCGTTCTGGCAGAGCAATGAGTTCCACGGTGGGATTAATCGCGCCGGCGGTCTCTCTCAGGGATTCGGCCTTGTTTCGGCCGATGGAGTGCGTTTGATGGCCGATCTGGCGCTGTAAATTGGTCAGATCGACCTGGTCTCCATCCGCAATCAGCAGCTTGCCCACCCCACTTGCCGCCAGATACAGGGCGGCGGGACAACCCAGCCCACCGGCGCCCACGACCAACACTCGAGCGTCGTTTATCCGCTCCTGGCCTTCTATACCGATCTGAGGCAAAAGCACATGGCGGCTGTAGCGCAGCAGCTGATCGTCGTTCATGGAGATGGTGCCGTCAGGCGATGGAAGTCGCGGGCGTCCCTGTTCTTCAGGCCGATCAGTTCATCGCCAGTGGTGTCGGCGGCCTGCCCCGGTCATTTGTAGGTCCGCCATTCTTCGGGGGTTTCATCTTTGTCCCCGTGAAGGTGCTGCTCATATACCTTCATGAACACCTGCTGCGATTTGGCGTCGGGCTTGTTGGCCGCGAGGTTTTCGCGCTGCACATTTTCAACAAAGTAGGCCAGTGCGCGCTTGAACTTTGACAACAGGCTGTTATCCAGGTGAAACCCCTGCTCGCTCAAGGCAGTTTCCAGACCTTCCAGGGTGTAGAGAACGATGCTGTAGCGTACGGCCAGGACATTGGGCCGATCACCGATTTCGGCTTCGATACCGTCCAGCCCGTGCAGCAGTTGACGGGCTTTCACCGCCTGCCCTTCCGGCAACGCGTGAAAAACGATTTCGCGGTTCTTGTTCAGGTCTGTGGGCTGCATGCTTGATCCTGAGGGCACGTCTAGTTCAGTATTGCGCCCGAGCCCGCAAAGCGCAAGCCCGGGACATGTGGCGCCTTACCTCACTGAGCGCGAATGATGTTCAGCCCTTTGAGCAGGTTAAGCGCCTGATTCAGCTGGTAATCGTTCTTGGAAACGATTTCTCCCGGTTCTATCTCAGGCTTCTTCTCCATGTTTCTGTCCTTGTCCTGCTTTTCCGGTCTGGGCGCATTCTCCTGGTTCTGCTCAATTGGCGTCTTGTCCTCTGCACCCCCCTGGGGATTGGCCAGGTGGCGCTCCAGGTCGGCTTCGCGTATGCCGAATCCTTCATCGCTAGGATTGGCCGGATCTTCCACGACGATATCCGGCACAATGCCCTTGGCCTGGATTGACCGCCCTCCAGGGGTGAAATAGCGCGCGGTAGTGAGCTTGATGGCGGATCCATTTCCGAGCGGCAGGATCGTCTGCACCGATCCCTTGCCAAACGTCTGGGTGCCCATCAGGATTGCCCGCTTGTGATCCTGCAGCGCGCCGGCGACGATTTCCGACGCCGAAGCCGAGCCGGCGTTGACCAGGACAACCAAAGGTACGGTCTTGACGGCTTCCGGCAGGGACTTCATGAAATCCGACTGCGTCGGCCGCAGGTAATTTTCGCGGCTTGCAGTAAGCCGCATCTTGGCGTCGTCGCTGCGTCCGTCGGTGTAGACCACCAGCGCATCCGGCTTGAGGAACGTCGCCGATACCGCGACTGCGGCATTCAAGAGTCCTCCCGGATCATTGCGCAAATCCAGCACCAGGCCCTTGAGCGGCTCTTTGTTGTCCTTGTAGAGTTTTTGCAGGGCGTCCACCAGCAATTCTCCGGTGTGCTCCTGGAACTGGGTGATGCGCACATAGCCATAGCCCGGTTCAACCAGCTTGAACTTGACACTCTTGATCTTGATAACTGCGCGGGTGAGAGTGACAGTAAAGGGTTTGGGTTCGCTCTTGCGCGAAATCATCAGGGTAATCTGAGTGCCGGGCTTGCCGCGCATGCGCTTGACCGCATCGTTGAGCGACATGCCTTTGACAGGCGTATCGTCTAGCTTGATGATCAGGTCGCCGGTTTTCAGTCCGGCCTTGTAGGCCGGCGTGTCTTCGATGGGGGACACCACCTTGACGAAACCGTCCTCCATGCCGACTTCAATGCCCAAGCCGCCGAACTCACCCTGGGTGCCTACCTGCAATTCCTTGAAGGCCTCCTGATCCAGATAGGTCGAGTGGGGATCGAGGTCGGAGAGCATGCCGTTGATAGCCCCGTTGATCAGCTTCTTGTCATCAACCGGGTCGACGTAATCACTCTTGATGCGGGCGAACACATCGGTAAATGCCCGCAACTCAGCAATCGGCAAGGGCTCTTCGGCATCCTTGTCCGCCACGGCGGAATAATTAAGCGTCACACCCACGCCGATGAGCGCGCCTGCAAGGCCCACTAAGGCCAGCTTACGGAATTGCCCTTTCATTTACTTAACCCAGTCCATAGGATTGATCGGACGGCTTTTATACCGTAGTTCAAAATAAACGCCTGGCTCTGCCTGGCCGCCGCTGTTGCCCACGCTCCCTAGTGCGTCGCCTGTTCTAACGGCATCACCCGCCTGCTTATACAGGCTTTCATTATTGCTGTACAGGCTCATGTAGCCTTGGCCGTGGTCAAGTATGATCAGGTTGCCGAATCCCCGCAGCCAGTCCGCAAATACGACCCGGCCCGCCGCCACGGCACGCACTTCCTCGCCGGCTGCCGCACGTATGAACACGCCCTTCCAGTTTGGTCCGCCCTCTTCCCTCGGAGAACCGAAGCGGTTCATCAGTTCCCCCTTGACCGGCAACCGCAGCAGGCCTTTCAGGCGCGAGAACGCAGAAGAGCTGTCTTCGCCCGCTTCCGGGACTTCGGTGTTGACTCCGATCGGGCCCCTGGTCAAGCCGGATTCCACCCGTTTGCGGGACTTCGCCCTGGCAGCCCTGCGCGCGCGCCGCTCGGCCTCACGATTAGCCATCAAGGCCGCAAGCCTTTTCACCAACTCGGTCAGGCGCTGCTCATTACGCTTGAGTGTGGCGATTTCCTTGCCCTGGGCCTGGACCTGACGTGAAATCTGCCTCAACACTTGCTTCCGGGATTGCCGTTCCTGCAGCAGCTTATCCTGCTGGGAAAGCTGGGCGACCTTGATCTGTTCCAATTCGCGGTTTTTTGCCTGCGCGGTACGCTGCAGCACCGAGACCTTAAGCAAGTTGGCCCGCAGCGAATCGATCAAAGCGAGCTGGGCGCGCGACAGAGTTCCCAGATAATGAAGATTGCGCGCCGTCTGGTTCGGGTCTTGGCCGTTCAGCAGCAACCTGAAACTGTCGCCCTGGCCGCGCTGATAAAGGGTGCGCAATAGCTGGGAGAGCTTTTGCTGCTGGCTGGCGATGCGGGCATTCAGGTCGGCAGTTTCATCGCGGGTTTGCATCAGAGTGGCTTGGGTTGACCGCTGCTGCGCTTCGAGTCCGTGCAAGCTGCGGCGCGTATCGCTGATGGCCTTCTCGGATTGGCGCAGGGCATCGGTGGCATCCGCCTGGCTTTCTATGCTGGTCTGGTATTGTTGCTCCAACTGCTTGAGCCGGGTGCGCAGCTTGTCCAGTTCCGCCTGGCTCGAAGCCTGCGCCATAAAGGGTAACGCCAGCCCCAGCAGGACGGCCAACAATGCAAGGTAACGTGTCACTCGAAGCTGATCAGGGCTTCCCCGGTCATTTCCTGGGGCTGGGGCAGGCCCATCATTTTCAGCAGCGTAGGGCCTACATCCTCCAACGCCCCGGTTTCTGCCAAATGGGCATGGCGCCCGCCTACGTAAACCAGAGGCACCAGGTTGATGGTGTGCGCGGTGTGCGGCTGGCCGGTCTTCATATCCATCATGAATTCGGCATTGCCATGATCGGCGGTGATAAGCACTTCGCCGCCGCATCCAAGCTGAGCCTCCACCACCCTCCCCAGGCAGTGATCAATCGTTTCGACCGCGCGCATCGCGGCATGGATGTCGCCGGTGTGTCCCACCATGTCGGCATTGGCATAGTTGCAGACAATCGCATCGTACTGCCGGCTGTTGATCGCACCGACCAGCTTATCCGTCACTTCGTAGGCGCTCATTTCAGGCTTCAAATCGTATGTCGCGACATCCGGAGACGGCACCAGTATGCGGTCCTCTCCCGGATAGGAAACCTCTTCCCCGCCATTGAAAAAGAAGGTGACATGCGGATATTTTTCCGTCTCGGCAATTCGCAACTGGTGCAGGCCCAAGTTGGAAATGTATTCACCGAAGCCATTCCTGATGTGCTCATGCGGGAAGGCGACGTCGACCTGGAACTCATCGCTGTAACCGGTAAGGGTGCAGACCGTGGCCAGCTTGGGCAGGTATTCGCGCTCGAATTCGGCAAAATCGGGTTCGATAAATGTTCTGGACAACTGCCGCGCCCGGTCGGAACGGAAATTCATGAACACCAGCACATCACCGTCTTGCATGCGGGCCGGAGTCTCGCCCTCGGGACCGACCACAGTCGCGTCGACGAACTCATCGGTCTCGCCGCGCGCATAAGCCAAATTCAGGGCCTCCATGGCGGTCTGTGCACGATAAGGTGCAAGGCCCTGGGTCAGAAGGTCGTAGGCCTTCTTCACCCGCTGCCAGCGCCGGTCCCGATCCATGGCGTAGTAGCGACCGATAATGGAAACGACGCGACCCATCCCGGCTTCTCTGAGTTTTGCCTCCATGCGCAAGATGTAGGTTTCTGCGATCTTGGGCGGCGTGTCTCGGCCGTCTAGAAAGGCATGGATCGAAACTCGCCGCACCCCTTCCCGCTTGGCCATCTCCAGCATCGCATGGATGTGGCGTTCGTGGCTATGCACCCCGCCATCGGAAAGCAGGCCGAGAATATGTATGGTCTTGCCGGAATCCCGGGCGGTGGCGCAGACTTGCCTCAGGGTATGATTGGTAAAGAAATGGCCGGCTTCAATGGCGTGGTCGATGCGGGTGTATTCCTGATATACCACTCGCCCCGCACCGATATTGAGGTGACCTACTTCAGAATTACCCATCTGCCCCGAAGGCAGGCCAACTGCCGCCTCCGACGCATGAATCAGGGTATGGGGACAACTGTTCCAGATCATTTGCCAGTTGGGTTTGCTGGCTTGGGCGATGGCATTGTGGGCGCGTTCTGAGCGACAACCAAATCCATCGAGAATCAGTAAAAGTACGGGGCGTGGAGTCATTAGAAAATTCTTGCAGTATTTTTATTAATTTATTAATATATACAATATTCCTAATCTAGACTTTGTCTAGATGCTAACCGAAAGGGAACACGCATGGGAGCTCTCAACTTGGAAGACGTGGACATCATCGACAAGGACGAGCACATAGAGCAAGCTTCCCGGGCGATGAAGGCCATGTCCCACCCCCTCAGGCTGAAGATTCTTTGCATTCTGGGCGACAAGGAAGTCAGCGTGCAGGATATTGTAGAAAGCGTCGGCACTTCGCAAAGCAACATCTCCCAGCATCTGGCAATCTTGCGGGACAAGGGCGTACTCCGTACGCGCAAGGATGCCAACCGCGTATTCTACAGGGTGGGCGACACTCGCACGCTAAAATTGCTCAGCATGATGCGGGACGTATTCTGCGGTTTTACCAAGGTTGATTGACCGGCCTCGCGGCGGTCTTGCTTGCCTCTACATCCCGTCAATCGGGCCGTTTTGTCGGCCCCCAGCATACGCCTCCGTGACAAAATGACCGCTTGACGCTTCCCCCGATACTTGGGAAGCACTTGAAATTAAACAATAAAATAGAATATAATTGTTCTCTAATACTTTCCCCTGATACACGGGGCGCAGGCGGAGCAATAAATGCAAGGGAATCAAAGGCGCTTCCTTCGGGTGAACGCTCTGGGTTGGGCACTGGCCGCCGCTTTGAGTCAGCCGATTCACGCGGAAACGCTCGATTTCGAACAGGCCGTTGATCGAGCCCTGCTGCAGAATCCGGACATCCTTGCTGCCGATGCACGGATCCACCAAGCAGAAGCCGCTGTCAGGCAGGCTTCCGGCGCGCGTCTGCCCAAAGTCACCAGCTCGCTGAACCTGACACGCACCGACGATGCTCTCAGCGCCTTCGGACTCAAGCTGTCCCAGCGCAATGCCACGTTCAACGACTTTGGCGCCAACGAGTTCACCGGGCCGTCAGCTCTGGGCGTCGCTCCGCACAACTTGGACCATCCCGACCCGGTCAACAATTTCAATCCGCGGCTGGAACTTCAATTGCCGCTTTACACCGGCGGCATGATTGAAGGCTATGGCGAACAGGCCAGAGCCACCCTGCGGGCTGCCCAGCAAGGCGACGTCCTGGCGCGCCAACGTGTCACGCTGGACGTGCTGCGCGCGTATGAGGCTGTGCATACCGCCCGCGCCTATGTGAGAGTGTCAAAGCAAGCAGCGGAAGCTGCCGAAAGCTACGTGAAGACCATCAGCAAGCTGCTGAAGGGAGGGGTCGTCGTCAAGAGCGATTTGCTTTCTGCCCAAGTACATCTGGCTGATATCAAGGTCCAGCAAACCCAGGCGGACAATGCCGTGCTTCAGGCTCTGGATCAGTTACGTCTCCTGTTAGGCATGCCGCTTGACGCGCCACTTGATGTCGCGGGGCAGGTCGAAGTCAAACCGCTCGAGGGAAGCGTCAAGGATTATCAGGATGAAGCGGTCAAATCGAACCCCGCACTGGCCGCGCTGCGTAACCAGATCGAGGCGTCGCAGGCCGGCATTAAAGTGGCGCGGTCCGGCAGATATCCCCAAGTCGGCCTGCTGGCCCGGGCGGACTGGAATGACGCCAATCTGGGTCTTGATGCCCATTCCTACACCGTGGGAGGGCAACTATCGTGGCAACTGTTTGATGGCGGAGTTACCGACGGCGCTGTCGCGCGAGCCCAGGCCGGCCGGAATGAATTGGCCGCCAAGCTTCGACAGGCCGAAGGCGGAGTCAGTTATCAGATTGCTGATGCCTGGCGTAAAGCGGGGGAAGCGGAGCAAAGGGTAAGTGCCCGCGAGTTGGCGGCGAGCCAGGCCGAAGAAGCTCAGCGCATTATCAACAAGCGCTATGAAAATGGCGTGGCCACTATCGTCGAATTGCTTGGCGGCCAGGCCCAGCTCGACAAGGCGCGCGCCGATGTGGTCGCCGCGCATTATGAGCTCAAGGTTCAGCGCGCCACTGCCCGCCTGGCGGCCGGCCATCTTCAACCCGATCAACTTTGAGGCTGTCGGCAATGACCTCCGTACGCATCACACCCCTGCTCACGCTGGCGGCACTGGGACTGGCCCTCAGTCCGATATACGGCTGCGGCGAAAGGAAGGCCCCCAGCGAAGCTTCGTCTACGCCGCACCGCACGGTGGCGGCCGAAGTCAGCACCGTGCAGAAAACGTCTCTGACTCAGCGGGTCTTCCTGCCCGGGATAGTGGCCTCCGAGGATCAGGTCCAGGTTGCGTCCCGGTTGATGGGCTTTATCCGCGAAATCAAGGTGCAGGAAGGCCAGAACGTGAAAGCAGGTCAACTGCTCTTCATCGTCGACCCGACCGACATTCAAGGCCAGGTCAGCCAGGCGCGATCCGGTCTTGCCCAGGCAGAAGCCGCCCTGGCGGATGCTCAATCCGATTACGATCGCTTCGGCGCCCTGTACAAGGAAGAGGCCATTCCCAAGGCTCAGTGGGACAAGGTGCGCCTGCATTACGAGATCGCCCAGCAGCAGGCGAACGCCGCGCGCGCAGGCTTGGGAACCGCATCCAGTCAGTTGCGCTATGCGTCTGTGACTTCCCCCATCGCGGGCGTGGTCACCGAGAAAATGGCCAACGCCGGAGACTTGGCCACCCCCGGCCGTCCGGTCCTGGTCATCGAGGGCCTGAGCAAGCTCCAGGCGCGCACCAACGTCAACGACGCGATGTTCGAACAGATCAAGCCGGGAGACAAAGTCAGCATTGCGGGCGAAGGCACGGCTGCGCAGCTGGGGGGCGTTGTCGCGCAAGTGGTGCCCGCAGCGGACCCCGTCAGCCATACGCATTTGGTCAAAATCGACCTGCCCAAAGCCAGTGGCCTGCAAAGCGGCAGTTTCGTGCGGGTGGGATTTGGCGCAGGCAGCCGGGAAGGCATGCTGATTCCTGCTCGCGCCGTGGTGGAACGCGCCGGCATCACTGGCGTGTTCGTCGTCGATGCTCAGGGTATCGTCCATTTCCGAATGGTGCGCAGCGGGGCGGCCGACAGTGGCAAGGTGGAAGTTCTGGCTGGCCTTGATTTTGGCGAACGAATTGCGATCTCACGGACCGAGCAACTGGAAAACGGCGATAAGTTGGCCGGGGGCTCGCATGAGTGAGCGCGAAGTTCCGCTAAACATTGCGGGCAAGCTGGCCCGCATTTTTATTGAGTCCAAGATTACCGCCATGATCATGCTGGCGGTGGCGCTTGCGGGCATGATGGCCTTGTTCGTCACCCCGCGCGAATACAACCCTCAGATCGTGGTGCCCGCGGCCAACATCATCGTCGCCAAGCCAGGCGCTTCCAGTGCCGAGATTCACAACCTGGTGGTCAAGCCTCTAGAAGCAATCATGAACGCGCAGTCCGGGGTGGATCACAGCTTTGGCTACGCGGCGCCGGATTTCGGCCTGGTGACGGTCCAGTTCAAGGTCGGCGAAGATCAGGAAAGAAGCCTGGTCAAGCTCTACAACCAGTTGATGCAGAACCTGGACCGCATCCCGCCCGGCGCGATGCAGCCCGTTGTCAAGCCCATCAACGTGGATGACGTGCCCATCATGACGCTCGCCCTGTCCTCTGATCGGATCGATGACGTGACCATGCGCCAGGTGGCGGAGCGCGTGCTGGAGCAACTGCGCAACGTGCCTGGCGTGTCCTTCACCCAAGTAGTAGGCGGCGCACAGCGGGCAGTCAATGTCTGGATTTCTCCCGCCAAACTGGCAGCCGCCGGCATTGCCCTCGACCAGGTGGACAAGATGCTGCGAGGCCAGAATGTATCGGTGCCGGCGGGCGATCTGGTTGGCGACAACCAGGTCCATCCGATACGGATCAACGGCTTTCTCGGCAGCGCACGCGAAGTGGGCGACATCATTGTGGGTGTGCCCAATGGCCGACCGGTCTTCCTGAAAACTGTGGCGACGATCGAGGACGGTCCGCAGGAAATCGATGAAGGCTCGCGCCTGGCGTTTGGTCCAGCGGCGGGCAAAGCGGCAACACATCAAGGCGAGGCGTCCGCGGTGACCATCGCTCTGGCCAAGAAGGCCGGAACCAATGCCGTAGTGGTTGCCGATGCGGTATTGAAGAAATTGGATCAGCTCAAGCGCCAGGCCATTCCCGCCGACATCAGTGTGACTGTCACCCGCAACGACGGCGCCAAGGCCGATGACGCGGTCAACACTCTGGTGGAGCACTTGGGCATCGCCATCGGTTCGGTGGTGGTGATCCTGGTGTTCTTCCTCGGTTGGCGGGAAGCGGGCATTGTCACCATGACCGTGCCGTTGATCCTGTTTGTGGTATTGACCGTGGGACTCATCGCCGGCCAGACCATCAACCGCATCACGCTGTTTGCGCTGATTCTTTCTCTGGGCCTGCTGGTGGACGCCGCCATCGTTGTGGTGGAAAACATCCATCGCCATCTGCATCAAGGGATCGGTGACAGGGACTTCAAAGACGTGGTTATCCAGGCCACCAACGAGATTGGCAACCCGACCAATATCGCCACTATTGCGGTGATCCTGGCCTTCGTTCCCATGGCTTTCGTCAGCGGCATGATGGGCCCCTTCATGCGCCCCATCCCGTTCAACGTGCCAGTGGCGATGATTGCGTCGCTCCTGATTGCCTACATTGTCGTGCCCTGGGCCACCAATCTATGGCTGCGGAAAAAGGCGGCGCAAAGCGAGTTGGCGCGCAAGAGAAGCCTGCTAGAAACCGGGGAGATGCAAACCGATCCGCTGCACCGAGCCTATGTGAAGGTCGTGACTCCGTTTATCGAAAGGCGCGGGCCGCGCAACCTCTTGTTCCTGCTGGTGGCCGGTCTGCTGGTGGCCGCAATGCTCATGCCTTCCTGGCAGTTCATCCGCCCCGGCGGCGTGAACGGTCCCCTCTCTGCGCTTGGGGTGGAACTGAAAATGCTGCCCAACGACAACACCAACAGTTTCCTGGTCGAAATCGACACTCCAGCGGGCAGCACGCTCGAAGAAACGGACCGCGTCAGCCGGGCGGTTGGCGAAGTGCTGGCGAAGAATCCCCACGTCACGGACTACGAAACCTTCCTTGGCATCACCGCGCCGATTGATTTTGCTGCCCTGGTGCGGGGGGACCTCATCAAGCACGGCGACAACCTGGCGCAGATCCGGGTCAACCTGATCGACAAGCACCGGCGCGCGGAAAGCTCGCACTCAATCGTCCAAGCCTTGAATGAAACTCTCAGACCGTTGCGCCAGGCCTACCCTGCGGCGCGCATCAAGTTGTATGAGACGCCGCCTGGCCCGCCGGTGCAGGCGCAGGTCCTGGCCGAATTGTATGGCCCGGATTACGCCAAGTTGCGGACCACTGCACCTGAGGTCCGCCACGCTTTCGAGTCCGTCTACGGCATGATCAACGCCGACGATTCGGTGACCGCGACCCAAAAGATCTACGCTGTCCGCGTCGACCGGGAAAAAGCGGCGCTGTCGGGGGTGGTCACTGGCCAGGTGGCCAAGTTGCTGCGCGATTATGTGTCGGGATTGTCGATCGGCGCCGTGCACGTGGACGATGCGCGCGAACCGGTCAACATTGTGGTGCGCCTGCCCAGATCAGAGCGTCAATCGCCCGAACAGTTGATGGCCATTCGCCTCACCAATATGATGGGCCAGCAGGTGCCGCTGGGCGCCATTGCCGAAGTTGATACGCTGGCCCAGGACAAGCCAATTTACAGCCGTGACCAGCACCCCATGGTGATGGTGGGTGGCGAGATGATCACCTCCAGTCCGGTGTATGCGGTGCTGGCGCTGGACAAGATGCTGGATGGCAAGTTGCTGGCCGGCGGCGCTAAATTCAAGACCGGCAATCTGGGATTCGGTGCAACGCCGGCCGACGACTTGACCAGCTACCATCTGTTATGGGGCGGCGAAATGCGCCTGACCCTGGACGTGTTCCGCGATCTCGGCTCGGCATTCATCATCGCACTTATCTTCATTTACCTGCTGCTGGTCGGCTATTACAAATCCTTCGTCCTGCCAATGATCGTGATGGGGGCGATTCCATTGACCCTGATCGGGGTGTTTCCCGGCCACTGGGCCACCGGCCAAGCCTTCACGGCCACTTCCATGATCGGCGTCATTGCCCTGGCCGGCATCGTGGTGCGCAATTCCCTGCTGCTGATCGACTTCATTCTTGACTATCGCGCCCAGGGCTATGGCCTGAAGGAAGCGGTGATTGAGGCCGGTGCAGTGCGGCTGCGCCCCATCCTGCTCACCGCGCTCGCCATCATCCTGGGATCGGCGATCATGATCACCGACCCCGTGTTTGGCGGACTTGCCGTATCGCTGATTTTCGGCACCCTGGCTTCCACCGCGCTTACCCTGCTTGTGATCCCCTTGTTGTATTACCTCTGGCAGCAGCGCGGCCGCGAGCTGGCTTGACAGGCTTCATCTCGCCCCCATTTAGTTTTTGATGTTCTTAGTTTAGGAGCGCTATCATGACCGTCGAACGACTCGTTCGTATCATTGCCGGCTTTTTCATCATGCTGTCCTTGGCGCTTGCCCACGCCAGCGGTAGTGTGGACCTGGGCCATATCAGTTGGCTGTGGTTCACCGCTTTTGTCGGCTTCAATCTGTTCCAGTCGGGATTCACCCGGTTTTGCCCGATGGATATCATGTTGAAAAAAGCCGGTGTGAAGGAAGGATGCGGCCTGTAGATGACAATCTTGGAATTCGTGCAACACAACCTGATGCTGGTGGGGGTCGCCGCCGCGAGCGGCAGCATGCTGCTGTGGCAAACTTTCGGGGACCGGCTGTCCGGCTTGAACCAGGTGAGTACAGCCGAAGCCACCCGCCTGATGAACGACGATGCGCTGATGCTGGACGTACGCGAGGACAAGGAATGGGCGGAAGGCCACATTCCCAATGCCCGACATATTCCGATGGCGCAACTGTCCAGGCGGCTGGCCGAACTGGACAAGCTCAAGGACAAGCCTATCGTGGTCAGCTGCCGCAGCGGTCACCGTTCGGCTTCGGTCTGCCGAACGTTGAAGAAAAATGGCTTCCAGAATGTGCACAACCTGGCAGGTGGCATCCTCGCCTGGGAACAGGCCGGCCTCCCGGTCACCCGGAAGTGAGCCTTGCCGTGGCCAAGATCACCATGTACTGCACGGCAGTCTGCCCCTATTGCGTGGCGGCAGAACGGCTGCTTCATTCAAAGGGCGTAGACCAGATCGACAAGATCCGGATCGACCTGCAACCGGGACTGCGGGTTGAAATGATGGAGCGAACCGGTCGCCGCACCGTGCCGCAGATCTACATCGGCGAGCGTCATGTCGGCGGCTTTGACGACCTGTCCGCCCTCAACAGGGCCGGACAACTGGACCCGCTGCTGGCCGCTTGAATTTGCTTCTGCTGCCCGCATCTTGCAAAGGGTTGAAGCTGGAGATGTGCCATGGAACTTGCTTGTCCAACGTGTGCCGCCATCAACCGGGTGCCGGATTCCCGGCTGGCGGATAATCCAAATTGCGGCAAATGCCACAACCCGCTTCTCCCCGGCAAACCTGTAGACCTAAACGGCGCCAGCTTTGACGCCTTCATCACGCATTCCGGACTGCCGGTCGTAGTGGATTTCTGGGCGTCATGGTGTGGTCCGTGCAAAATGATGGCGCCGGTTTTTGCCCAGACCGCCAGTGAACTGGCCACCCGTGCCCGTTTTACAAAAGTGGATACGGAAACCGAGCAGCAGCTCGCTGCCCGCTACAACATCCGCAGCATTCCCACGCTTGCCATCTTCAAGAACGGGCAGGAGATTGCCCGTCAAGCCGGCGCGATGGATGCCGCAAATCTCAAGCGCTGGCTGGCCGCACAAGGCGTGTAGTCCTCGGTTAGAATGTGGGGCTAACTTAGGAGGGAAATCCATGGCGGAAGAACAGCAACCAGCCCAAATGGGCTTTAACATTGAAAAGATCTACGTGAAAGACCTGTCGGTAGAGGTGCCCAATGCTCCCGGCGTCTTTCTGGAACGGGAAACCCCGCAGATGGATGTACAGCTTCACACCGAGGGTAACGGCATCGGCGAGGATATGTACCAGGTTTCCATCACCGCGACAGTCACGGCAAAAATCAAGGACAAGAACCTGTTCCTGGTCGAAATCACCCAGGCCGGCATTTTCCGCATCCATGGCGTGCCGCAAGAGCAGTTGCCCATGGTGTTGGGCATAGGCTGCCCCAACATCGTCTTCCCCTATCTGCGTGAGGCCATCTCCGACGTGGTCATTCGGGCCGGCTTCCCGCCCTTGTTGCTCAATCCGGTCAATTTCGAGGCTCTGTTCGCGCAACAGCAACAGCAGCAAGCTGCACAGCAACCGGCCATCGTCACTCACTGATGCGCGGCTTGCCTGCGGCTTTGGCGCTTGCTCTACAGCTGAGCTGTACGGTCGCGCGCGCAGGTTTTGACTACGTCACCAGCGGACGCCCGGCCATTCTGTACGATGCGCCCTCAGTGGCGGCCGCCAAGATTACCATCGTTGGAGCCGGCTATCCGTTGGAAGTGCTGGTGAGAACCGAAGCCTGGTTGAAAGTCCGAGACCACGACGGCGCGCTGCTGTGGATCGAAGCGTCCGCGGCGCAGGGGAAGCCTGCTGTCATGGTTACATCCACTGCTGCCGACGCGCTGGAAAAGCCCCAACCCGATGCGCCAGCCCGATTCCGGGTCGCCCAGGGCGTGCTGCTGGAAGTACTTGGCCCTGGCGGCGAGCCAGGGTGGATCAAAGTCCGCCACCCGCAAGGGGGTGAAGCCTATCTCAATCTGCGGGATATCTGGGGCCAATGAAGATCGCCATTCTTGGCGCGGGTGCCTGGGGCACGGCGTTGGCGATCCATCTCACCCCGCGCCATCAAGTCGCGCTCTGGAGCCGAAATCCGGACCAGGTGGAACGCATGTACCGAGAGCGCGAAAACCACCGTTATCTCCCCGGTTGTTCACTGCCCCCCGCACTCACGCTCGAATCGGATCTGTCTTCGGTCTGGCCGGCTGCAGACCTGTTGATCGTTGCCGTACCCGCGGCCGCGTTCCGCACCATCTTGCAAACGGTCGCGGCTCAAGCCAAGCCACTGATCTGGGTATGCAAAGGTTTGGAACCGGGGACCGGCAAGTGGCTGGATCAGGTTGCCGAAGAAACCCTCCCCCGCATGCTTCCGCGTGGGGTGCTCTCGGGCCCCAGTTTTGCACAGGAAGTGGCAGCGGGATTGCCCGCCGCCCTCACACTGGCGAGCCGAGACCGGGACTTTGCCCTACAGATTGCGAGCGAGCTTCACGGTGGCAGCCTGCGCATTTACACCAGTGCGGATGTCATCGGCGTGGAAGTGGGGGGTGCGCTAAAGAACGTCATGGCCATTGCCGCCGGCATTTCCGACGGCCTGGGCTTTGGCAACAATGCCCGCGCTGCCCTCATCACCCGCGCCGCCGCGGAAATGGCACGCCTGGGCGCTGCCCTGGGCGGCCATGCCGAGACCATCATGGGGCTGACCGGCATGGGCGACCTGATCCTCACCTGCACCGGCGAACTTTCCCGCAATCGCCAGGTGGGCCTCAAGCTGGCCCAGGGAAAACCCCTGAATGAAATTCTGCGGGAGCTGGGGCACGTGGCCGAGGGCGTGAACACGGCACGCGAAGCCATGCGCCTCGCCGATCGACTGAGCGTCGACATGCCCATCACCGGCGCTGTCAGGCACATTCTGTTCGACGGCCTGCCTGCCCGGCAAGCGGTCGAAGACCTGCTCAGCCGCAGCCAGAAGAGCGAGAACTAAGCTTTGCCCCAGCCAAATCCGTTTTGCCGCCAGGCTTCATAGACCGCCACGCTGACTGCATTCGACAGGTTCATACTGCGTGAATCATTTTTCATCGGCAGCTTCAATTTCGCTTCCGGCTTGAATTCCGCCAGCAGTTCGCCCGGCAGGCCCCGAGTCTCCGGCCCAAATAGCAACACGTCGCCCGACTTGAATGAGACTTCACTGTAAAGCCTGGTCGCCTTGGTGGTGAAGGGCCACCAGTTTCCGGCCTGCAGTGCCTGCTTCACAGCCGTCCAGTTTTCATGCACCGTTACCCTGGCTATATCGTGGTAATCCAGCCCGGCCCGCAACAGCTGCTTGTCGTCGAGGCGAAACCCCAGCGGCCTGACCAGATGCAGACGGCAGCCGGAGTTGGCCGCAAGCCGGATGAGATTGCCGGTATTGGGCGGGATCTCTGGCTGGTATAGAACGATTCTGTTGAAATACTCCCGTCTATTTCGAATTAGAGGATGGTAAAATTGCACGTGTCGAATGAGTGGAGAGCCTTGATATGATGGGGTTTCAGACCGATAGCCAGGAACGCCTTTTCTACTCCTTCAACCTCGAAGACCACATTCCCCAGAATCACCTTCTCCGTGGCATTGATCGGTATCTTGATCTAAGCAGCCTCCGCGAGCATCTCACCGATCACTACAGTCACACCGGCCGCCCCTCCATTGATCCGGAGCTGATGATTCGGATGCTGGTCATTGGCTACAGCTTTGGCATCCGTTCCGAGCGACGGTTGTGCGAAGAGGTCCATCTGAATCTGGCCTATCGCTGGTTCTGCCGCCTGGGACTGGAAGACAAGGTGGCGGATCATTCCACCTTCTCCAAGAACCGACATGGCCGGTTTCGTGACAGCGGTGCGTTTCGGCACCTGTTCGAGACGGTATTGCGACGCTGTATGGAAGAAGGCCTGGTGCGAGGCGAGGGATTCGCCACGGACGCCAGCGTCATCAAGGCCGATGCACAGCGTCAGCGTGCGGTCCCAGGTAAAGAAACGATTGACTGGGGCAATCCCGATGAAGCGACACGCCCTGTCAGGGAGTACCTGGCCGCACTGGAAGAAGCGAATCCATCCGATGACCCGCCGAAGTCGATTTCGCTGACCGACCCCGCGTCGAGTTGGACGGCCGCGCACGGGCCGGCTTATTTCGCTTACTGCACCAATTATCTGATTGATCTGAACGCCGGCATTATTGTTGACGTCGAAGCCTCTGCGGTGAACAAGATGGCGGAAGCCGAGGCAACCCGGATCATGATCGATCGGGTCGAGGAGCGATTCGACCTCAAGCCCAACCGCCTGGTGGGGGACACCAACTATGGGTCGGCTGCCATGGTGGGCTGGCTGGTTGAAGAGAAACAGATCGAACCGCATGTGCCTGTGGTCGACAAGTCGGAACGTGATGACGGCACCTTCTCGCGCAGTGACTTTCAGTGGGATGAAACGGCCAATGAATACCGGTGTCCTGCGGGCCACGTGCTACGCAGCAACTGGCGTCCATTCACGAATCCGCGCACGCATGTTACGAAGGCCGACACCATTATCTATCGCTCAAGCCAGTCAGACTGCGAAGCCTGTGCGATGAAAGCCGATTGTTGTCCGACTACCCCAAGGCGCAACGCCCCTCGCAGCATCCATGAGCCTGCACGCGACGTGGCACGCGCAATCGCGAAGACCGATGCCTACAGACAGTCTCGCAACGATCGCAAAAAGGTTGAGATGTTGTTTGCCCACCTCAAGCGCATCCTGAAATTCGATAAGCTTCGACTACGAGGTCCAAGCGGTGTGCAGGATGAGTTTCTGCTGGCCGCAACGGCACAGAATTTGAGGCGAATGGCCAAATGGCTCACCCCGGTAGCACCGGAAGCAGTGCCAATACTTGCATAAGGGCAGTTCGGAACAATAAGACCAATCAATTCCATCCGAAATCTCTGCCCAAAACGAATCGATGATCAGACATCAACAATTAGCCGCGTGGCAGCACAAAAATAAAAGCGAGTTTTTCAACACAATCGAACGATGTCAAACATTCAGGCGCTCCCTTAAATCAATTGCAATTGCAATTGCAATCGCACACGCAGCCGGACACCCGCTAAAAATTCCGGCGATGCCCTAGAATATCGATATCACCCGAAGATCGCACTCCATGGTTCCTCACCTCACCACCGCGCTTGTCGGCCCGCTTCATGAACTGGAAAAGCGCATACTCGACGCTCAGCCTGGCATTGAATTCTGGTTCCGCCAGCAGTGGCAGGAGCACGCGGCGCCCTTTTACACGTCCGTCGACATACGCAACGCCGGATTCAAGCTCGCGCCGGTGGATACCAACCTGTTTCCCGGCGGTTTCAACAACCTGAATCCGGCATTCATGGCCTTGTGCGTCCACGCCGCCATGGCAGCGGTGGAAAAGATTTGCGTCAACGCCCAGCGGTTGCTGCTGATCCCGGAAAATCACACTCGCAACACCTTCTATCTGCAGAACGTCGCGGTGCTGGCCAGAATTCTGCGCCAGACTGGGCTGGTGGTGCGGATCGGCACGCTGATCCCGGAGATCACGCAGCCCACTACCCTGGAATTGCCCGATGGCGGGCGGCTCACCCTGGAACCCATCATCCGCGATGGCATTCGTATAGGCTTGAAGGATTTCGATCCCTGCGCGGTGCTGCTCAATAATGACTTGTCCGTTGGCGTACCCGAGGTCCTTAAGGACATTGAACAGACCATCATGCCTCCGCTATACGCGGGCTGGCACATGCGGCGCAAGTCCCGTCACTTTGCGGCCTATGCCCATCTGGCCAGCGAATTCAGCCGGCTCTTGAACATCGATCCGTGGCTGATCGACCCGTACTTCGAACATTGCGGCCAGATAGACTTTCAGGCGCGCCAGGGGGTAAGTTGTCTGGCCGACAAGGTCGATGCCATGCTGGACAAGATTCGCGCCAAGTACGAGGAATACAAAATAAACAAGGATCCATTCATCATCGTGAAGGCCGATGCGGGCACCTATGGCATGGGCATCATGACGGTGAAATCGGCGGAAGACCTGCTGGATCTTAACCGCAAGCAACGCAACAAGATGGCGGTGATCAAGGAAGGTCAGGAAAACACTCAGGTGCTGATCCAGGAAGGCGTGTATACCTTCGAGAGCATCAACGAAGCCGTGGCCGAGCCGGTGGTCTACATGGTCGATCACTACGTCGTGGGCGGCTTTTACCGCGTGCACACGGGACGGGGCATCGATGAAAACCTGAACTCGCCGGGCATGCATTTTGTTCCCCTCGCCTTCGAAGCCTCTTGTCAGTTGCCGGATCGCAGCCTCAATCCGGATGCAACCCCCAACCGGTTCTACGCCTACGGAGTCATCGCCCGGCTGGCGATGCTGGCGGCCAGCATCGAACTGGACGAAACCTACAGCGAACTGGCGACCGCATGAGGCTGCTGTTCATCGTCGATCCCCTCCCCAGCCTCAAGCATTACAAGGATTCCAGCGTGGCGATGATGCGCGCTGCGCACCGCCGGGGCCATGAGGTATGGGCTTGCGAGCAGTCGGAAATCTTCTGCCTGGAAGGCCGGGTCAGCGCCCAGGCGCACAAACTGGATATTTCCCCGGGTCCGGACTGGTATTCCGCCAATCCACCGGAGGAAACCGCCTTGGACGAGTTCGGCGCGGTGCTCATGCGCAAGGACCCGCCGGTCGATGCGGACTATCTCGCCACCACGCATTTGCTGTCGCTGGCTGAAGTGCAAGGTGCCAGGGTGTACAACCGGCCCGCAAGTCTGCGCGATTTCAACGAGAAGCTGGCCATTTTCCGCTTTCCGCAATTCATCGCCCCCACCCTGGTCAGCTCGGATGCGCGGCTGATAGGCGATTTCTTTGCCGAACACGGCGACATCATCGTCAAGCCCCTCCATGGCATGGGGGGCAGCGGCGTGTTTCACCTGCGCCCGGCCGACCCCAACCGCAACAGCATTCTGGAAACCCTGACCCGGCACGGCAGTCACGCCATCATGGCGCAGAAGTACCTGCCCGCTATCGCCCAGGGCGACAAGCGGGTACTGCTGATCGACGGCATGGCGGTGCCCCACGCCCTCGCGCGCATCCCCCTGGCAGGTGAAACACGCGGCAATCTGGCGGCAGGCGGCCTGGGCGTCGCCCGGCCCTTATCGGAGCGGGACCGGGAGATCGCTGTTGCCGTCGGCGGGTTTGCAAACGACAGTGGCTTGTTTCTGGTTGGCTTGGACATCATTGGCGACTGCCTCACCGAGATCAATGTCACCAGTCCGACCGGGTTTGTGGAAATCACCGCGCAAACCGGCTTCGATGTGGCGGACCAGTTTATCTCCTCCCTCGAACATCAATGAGTGAGGCCGCCATCCGGACACAGCCCGCAAGGCGAAACGCGATTGCGAAAAACCTGCTGATCTTGCTTTCGCTCTGGCCGCTGTTTGCGGCGTTGTCCGGTTGTGACAAGAGCGAACCCCTGACCCGCGAACAAGCCTATGTCTTCGGCACCCTGGTGGAGGTCTCGGTCTATGGGGAGGAGAAGAACAAGGCCGAAGCCGCAACCTCCGCGGTGCTGGCGCGCTTCGATCAGCTGCACCACAAGCTGCATGCCTGGCTGCCTTCCGATCTGGAGCGGCTGAATGCCGCGCTCGCCGCGCCGGGCAAACGGGCAACCGTGGATGAAGAGCTGGGCCGCATTTTGCAGGATGCAAGCGCCTTTTCAAGCCAGACCGAAGGCTTGTTTAATCCCGCCATCGGCAACCTGATCCGGCTTTGGGGATTTCAGAGTGACACCCCCTTGCGCGCTGTTCCAGCAGATGCGCTCATTGCGGAACAAGTCAGTCTCAAGCCCGGAATGAATGCCATTCATGTGGAAAATCATCAGGCCTGGAGCGACAACC
This sequence comes from uncultured beta proteobacterium, assembly GCA_963746955.1. Lineage (GTDB taxonomy): Bacteria > Pseudomonadota > Gammaproteobacteria > Burkholderiales > Thiobacillaceae > DASQBT01. Next base: position 40,406 of record CAVVDR010000027.1, read on the forward strand.
CTGCCGTGCGGCTGGACTTGGGCGGCTATGCCAAGGGTTACGCTTTGGATGAGGCGGCAGATATTCTTAAACGGCAGGGAATCCACGATGCCCTGATCAACATAGGCGGCAATGTGCTGGCACTGGGTAGTCACGGAGGCCGGCCATGGCAGGTCGGCATTCAACACCCGCGCCAGCCCGGCGTGATTGCCACCCTGAATCTGGCCGACGGCGAATCCATCGGCACCTCAGGCGACTACCAGCGCTATTTCGAAGTCGGCGGAAAACGCTATTGCCATTTGATTGATCCACGCACCGGCAGGCCAGCGGATGGCATGCAGTCGGTGACGATCGTGGTCGATGGAAAGCGCGCCGGAGTGCGTTCCGACGTGCTGACCAAACCCCTGTTTATTGCGGGTGTCCGTGATCTGGGGCGGCTGTCAAGAAAACTTCACCTCCCGTTTGTGCTGGCCGTGGATCGCTCTGGACAGATCTGGGTTAGCCGCGACCTGCTGCCCCGCCTGAAATGGTCGCAAAGCAAACCGCTCTTTCGCACTATCTAAGTCCGGCCCGGCTACAATAGGCCATTATTGTTTCTTCCGCTGCGCTCATGATTGGAATATTGCTGGTCACCCACGGCACTCTGGGCGATACGCTGATTGATTGCGCAACCCACATTCTTGGTAATCGTCCTGAACAATTGGCATCGATCAGCATCCCCGGCCAAGCCTGCCAGGACGACGTCAATGCGGCCATCGATGCCCGCCTGGCCGATCTTGAACAGGGTGAAGGGGTCTTGATCCTGGCTGACATTTTTGGCGCCACCCCGTGCAACTGCGTGACGCGGGCTCTGACCGCAGGCAAGGTCGAAGGTGTAGCGGGGGTCAACCTGCCCATGCTCATCAAGGTGCTTTCCTACCGTTACCTTACCCTTCCCGAACTCACCTCCAAGGCGGTGTCGGGTGGCATCGAAGGCATCTTCAATCTCGCGGACCAACTCGACAGCAATGCTTCAGCAGTCTATTGAAATTTCCAACAAGCTCGGGATGCACGCCCGTGCCTCAGCCAAGCTGACTCAGACGGCGTCCGGATTCCAGAGCCAGGTCCATCTGAGCCGCAATGGCCGCAAGGTCAATGCCAAGAGCATCATGGGCGTCATGATGCTGGCCGCGGCGAAGGGCGCCACAGTCGAGATCGAAACCGATGGACCGGATGAGCAGAGCGCCATGGATGCGTTGATCACCCTGATCAAGAACAACTTCGGCGAGGGGGAGTAGGCACGTGTTCAGCCTGCACGGCATAGGCGTATCCGGCGGCATCGCAATCGGCCGCGCCCACCTGACCTCCAGCACGCGCGTGGAGGTGCCGCACTACGTTCTGGCCAAGGAGCACCTCGATGAGGAACTGAAGCGCTTTGAGGCAGCCTTCAACCGGGCCAAGCTGGAACTGGAAGGCCTGCGCGCGCACATTCCGCCCAATGCGCCGCAGGAAATGGCCGCCTTCCTCGATATGCACCTCATGATCATGAATGACGACATTCTTGACGAGGAACCGAAGCGCATCATCCGCGAAACCCAGTGCAACGCAGAATGGGCTCTGAGCCAGCAGATGGAAGCCCTGGTGGGTCAGTTCGAAGCGATGGACGACCCCTATCTTCGCGGCCGCTCGGAGGATGTGGTTCAGGTGGTGCAACGGGTGCTGAAGGTACTGATGGGGCACCCGGGGCATTCCCCGCTGGAAAACGTGGACGGACAGGAATGCGTGCTGGTCGCGCACGAGCTGACCCCGGCCGACATGATTCTGTTCAAGAACGTACGCTTTGCCGCCTTCATCACCGATCTGGGCGGAGCCACGTCGCATACTGCGATTCTGGCGCGCAGCCTGAATATTCCCTCGGTAATGGCGCTGCACAATGCCCGCTCACTGGTCCGGGATCACGAATGGATTATTGTCGACGGACGCGACGGGGTGGTCATTGTCGATCCGGATCAGGTCATCCTGGATGAATACCGCGTCAAGCAGGATCAATGGCGGCGCGAGACTGAAAAGCTCAAACGCATCAAATTCAGTCGCGCCCGCACCCTGGATGGCACCGAGGTCGAACTGTTTGCCAACATCGAACTGCCGCAGGACATAGAGGCGGTAAAGGAGTCGAGTGCGCAGGGCATCGGCCTTTTCCGCAGCGAGTTTCTGTTCCTGAGCCGGGACGACCTGCCTTCGGAAGACGAGCAGTTCGAAGCGTACAGGCATGTGGCCGTCGCCATGGAGGGCAAGCCCGTCACCATTCGCACCCTGGATCTGGGTGCCGACAAGCGGGCGCCGTGGGGCCACACTTCAGCAGACAACCCCGCCCTGGGCCTGCGGGCCATCCGGCTTTGCCTGGCCGAGCCCAAGTTGTTCCTGTCTCAACTGCGGGCCATCCTGCGGGCGTCCCATTATGGCAACGTCCGCATCCTGATCCCGATGCTGGCCCATTTCGGCGAATTGCGCCAAACCCTGCAACTGATTGTCGCCGCCAAGCAAAGTCTGCGAGATGCGAAAGTAGCCTTCGATGAGAACGTTCCCGTAGGCGGCATGATAGAAATTCCCGCGGCTGCCCTTATGGCGGGCACCTTTGCCGAACACCTGGATTTCTTGTCCATCGGCACCAACGACCTGATTCAGTACACCCTGGCCATCGACCGTGCGGACGATGCCGTGGCCCATCTCTATGACCCCCTGCATCCCGCGGTGCTTACGCTGATTCACCAGACCATCAAGGCAGGGAAAAAGAACGGAAAGTCCGTCGCCGTGTGCGGAGAAATGGCGGGGGATCCGGAACTCACGCGCCTGCTGCTCGGTCTGGGCTTGCGTTCCTTTTCGATGCATCCCACCAGCCTGCTGCCGGTCAAGAACCAGATTCTGCGCAGCCAGTTGGATGAGGTTTCGGATCTGACCCTGCGCATGGTGAAAAACATGGACCCGGACAAGACCCACAACCTGCTCGCCAAGCTCAACGCTTGAGCACGAAGCCGATTCCATTCGTGCGAAAAGCGCAATACTGGGGTGACGCCTGCCGGCTGTTGAGCCGCAAGGATCCGGTCATGAAGGCCCTGATCCGGAACCATCCGGATTCCATCCTGCGCAGCCGGGGCAATGCCTTTGAAACCCTGTTGCGCGCCATCGTCGGGCAACAGATCTCGCTCAAGTCGGCCGACGCGGTATGGGCACGCTTATGCGCTGCAACGCCCATCCAGGCCGAATCGGTGAGCCGGCTTGAGCCTGATCAGTTAAGACTCTCCGGACTGTCGCGCATGAAGGCAGAGTACTGCTGTGATCTGGCAGGCCATTTCGTCGAAGGCCGTATTCGCCCGCGCCGCTGGGCGCGCATGGAGGACGAAGCGATCATCGCCGAGTTGATCGACGTTCGCGGCATCGGCCGCTGGACCGCGGAGATGTTCCTGATGTTTCATCTGCTGCGGCCCAATGTCTGGCCAGTGGATGACTTGGGCCTGCTAAGGGCATTAAGCCTTCATTACGCCGAGGGTGAAAAAATCACCCCGAGCCGCGCACGGGGAATGGGTGAGGCCTGGCAGCCCTGGCGCACGGTGGCCACCTGGTACTTGTGGCGCAGCCTCGATCCGGTGCCGGTGGAATACTAGGAAGTGGTGGCCAACGGCACTAAAAAGCCCCGCATCGCAGGGCCTTGTTTCGAGTGATCAAGCGAACTCACGCCGCCTGCGCATCCGACAGAAGTTTCTGCAATTCCCCCTTCTGGTACATCTCGGTCATGATGTCCGACCCGCCGACAAGCTGGCCATTCACGTACAACTGAGGAATCGTGGGCCAGTTGGAAAACTCCTTGATGCCCTGGCGGATTTCGGGGTCAGCCAATACATTGACAGAAACATAATCCGTCACGCCGCATGCCTTAAGAAGGCTGGCCGCATTGGACGAGAATCCGCATTGGGGAAACTGCGGCGTGCCTTTCATGAACAGCACGACTTTGTTGCCGGTGATGGTTTCGCGCAGGGTGTTTTGTATGCTCATGGCGTGCTCCTATTAATCTTGAGTAATTTACTCAAGTATTATACGGTTTCGTGAATCTTCTTTCAAGCTGGGGATTCCTTGGGCGGAATGAAGGCATTGTGTAGCAAATGAGGAATCAGCAGTTGAAGAGGCACGTGAAGCCGGGGGCACTCAAGAACATCACCACCAATCAGGCCGGCGGCGCCTCACTGGCCGCCTATGAGCGCATCTTGGAAATGAAGTGGCTACGCCAGCGCGCAGGTTATTCCCCGTCGAAGAACGAAGGGGGTTGCGGTCGATTGCCACCGCCAAGGCGGAAACAATAAAAAAAAGCGCCTTCTGGCGCCTTGATGCTCCGACCCTGGATTTCACGGGTGCAGGCTCTTGAAGTAAGCAAGGACTTGTGAGGCATTCCAATTCGCTCCCAATGGATCGTATATGCCGCCAGTGACGATCACGGCGTTGAACATGGCAACGACATCTGATTGGGTAATCGGATATTTGGTCTGGTCGGCAGCATTCAAATAAGCTGCAATCGCCTCTTGGCCTAATGCGAAACCTGAATCTGTAAATCCGCTCCTCACTTGCAGCTGGACGTTTGTATCTGCGATGGGTGAGTAACCCCAGTTATTGTCATATGTGGGGACATAACCGAGCAACACTTCCAACACTGTGGCTGTCCGATTGTCACTCGGGGATATGGTGTGAGCTCTATAGGCATTAGCAAAGTGTGTTGGCGCACTTTTTGGAGAGCCTTGGAAATTACGTGCACCGGCCACATTTTGATGGATTGCGTTGTGAACGTAAAAATCCGAATCCAAAGGCCACGCAGCAAGATAGGTAGCTGGGGAAGATCCAAGCGTCGCACAAGATACTGGTTCTCCATGGCTGGAAACATTGCCCGACTGCATGCCGGAGATGGTGCAGTTATACGGAGCGGCGCCCAATACCTGCCTGCTGGCCAATGTACCCAACACGGCCGGTGCCACTAATCCGGCCTTGGTCAGTCGACGGCGGCTCACATCGACCTGAGGTGTTTCCTTGTTGGTTTTGGTTTCTTCCATGCGTCACCTGCGAATACGTTATCCTCGTTTATACCAAGCAATTTCCATTCCCAAAAGCGCGGTACGCCGCTGCGCCGAGGATTGGGGCAGGCAGCTGGACTGCCAGCCGGAATTGTGTAAGAAAAACCGACACCGACTTAGTCCTTTTTGCTGTTCTCAGGTTCTGGAATGAGACCCTGCCAAGCCTTGTAGGCCAGATGGGGGAGCAGCAGGGACAGCGGCATGCGCAGGGCATGGGAACGGACATATAGAACGAATGCCGCCAGGGCGTTGCCGGCCAAGCGACAGCTCGAATGGGCGCTGGCAAAGCCGCGCAGGAACAGCGTGTCTTGCAGGAGCGCTCGCCCGGTCCAGACAGGTGGCGCGGTTGCCGCCAATAATTCGCCTGGCACAGGGGTACACAGGAGTCTGGCGCAATAGCGCAAACCCAATCCCAACGGGCCTGTCAGGCCGAGTTCGCGGCCGCGCCGCAACAAATCATCCCACCAGTTCACGCGGCTCTTGCCGTGCCGCAACAGGGCATCCAAGTCCACTAAGTCGCGCAAGGAATGGCCCCATTCCCCCTCATGGAAGAGATGGGTCGCAGAATGGAGCACCAGATCTTCCAGACTGGGTACGCAGAGTGACTGAAAGCCAGGGAGCAGTTGGCTCGCCGCGATGACCCGTTCGGGATAGGTACGCAGACGCGCGGTTTCAGGCAATAGATTGTGGTGGACGTCGAGTTGGCTCTTGCGGCGGATGTGCGTCATCGGCGGCAGTTCGTGCATCCAGCGCCGGTAATAGCGCTGGTCGTAGGCGCTGTGATGGCTGCTGATCCAGCCATGCAGCATGAGCGTGGACTCGGTCCGGGCCAGGGCTGCCTTTGGCACCAGGATGTCGATATCGGCGAAAAGCCGACCTTCGGCGGGGGGTAGGTCGGCCATCACATAGGCCGCGCCTTTCAGCAGTACCGCAGGGATCCTTTCGCTGCTGAGCGCCTGATCCAGCTTGCGCGCTTCCCAGGCAACGGCTTGGCGCTGCCGCGCAGCGGCGGTGGCGACGCCGGAAAAATGCCGCCGTATCGCGGTGGGCAAGCCTGGTGTCAGGCCACCCGCTTCGGCCAGCACCGCGAGCCGTGAAAGCAGCCCAGCCTGGCGGGCTTGGCGCAGCAAGATGTCCCAAGCCGCCATTGATAGATCCGCCATCTTCTCCGGCGCGATCAATACATCGAGAAGGGGTTGGCAGAACGGCTTCACGCCTGAAGTTCCCGAAATACCCGCAAGGCGTCGTCCAGTTGGCCGTATTCGAAATCCCAGCAATCACAAGCGTCCATCAAAGCTGCCGCCCGTTGGAATCCCAATGAACCGAGCAGGCTGTAGTTGAATGCATGACTGGCCAGATGGAGAAACGCGGCGGCTTTGGAGTGGGGAGTGAGTTGTGCGGCAGCGCCCGCTTTCCAGCGCGGGAAAACGATCCAGCGGGGGTGGGCCGGTGTGCCCATATTCTCCAGGCTCTGGGATGTGGGACGAAGATGCGCCACCGTGCCTTTGTGGGTGTCGCGGGCGGCATCCCCCAGCACGGCTTCCGTTGAGTGGGCGCGGATGATGTCGATGGAGGCGTTTTTCAGACTGACCGGGCGGGCGAGACCGTACAAGAGCCCATCGTCGCGATCGATCAGGGCGATTTCGTCGGACAGCAACCGCCAGCCGTCCAGCATGAGCGCCGCGGTCAGGGTACTTTTCCCCGCGCCAGGATCGCCGGGCATGATGAGGGCATGGCCGTCTCGTTCCAGGACGGCGCCATGGAGCATAAGGTAGTGGTGGGCGTGGCCTGCAACGCACCAATTCATGCCCCACTCCAGCATGGCGAAGGCTTGGTCCCGGGGCAGCGGCTTGAAAGGCGTGTAGCCGTCATGCCAGAACTGGGCTTGGGGGTGATAGAGCCGACGCATCCCGCCCAGTGCGTCGATGCGCACGTGGAAGTCAGAGAAAGCCCCTGCCGCCAGCGGGAATTCACCGTAGAGCTTGGCCAGACCATGAGCTATATCCGGCAGATGGCTGCTTATGCGAAAAATAAACGGCCCCGTTGCGAGTTGCAGCCCTGAGCGCAGGCGCCGGCTCAGGTCCGCTGGGGAAAGGTCGCTCAGTCGCATGACACCGGTTCGATACATTCGTGGATGAGCAACACGCGCAGCAGTTCGTCGACCGCAGCTTGCATTTCCTGAGCCATTATGGGCGCGGCCATCATGGCGTTAAGAGCCTGCTCTATGGCAGACTTATCCAGTCCATGAGATTCAGCCAAGAGGTCCAGCACGGCAAGAGCCGCGTCGGAGAGACGCATGGTCTCGCCTGTGCCGCTGTGATAGATCACCCATTCGCCATCGCCTTGCCAGCGCTCGAATTCCACGCCGGGTGGGATGCGAAAGCATTCCGGCCTGGTCACCTCTGCCCCGGCCATTGTCCGCCGCTGACGCGGGTTTGACCTGCCAGGTCAGCGAGGGTGAAGATCTGGCTCAGACCAGCTTGATCCAACAACGCGCGGCAGGCAGCCGCCTGGTCATAGCCGTGTTCCAGAATCAACCAGCCATCGGGCCGCAATCGGGCCGTGGCGCCAGCCACGAGGATGCTAATTGCGTCCAATCCGGCGGGACCTGACGCAAGAGCAGACCAGGGTTCATGGCGTAAATCACCGTTGCCAAGGTGGAAGTCGCCACTGGCGACATAGGGCGGGTTCGAAATGATCATGTCGAAATTCGTCGCAGCCAATTGAGCGTACCAGTCGCTATCGAGGAAACGGACATTACTGGCTGCAAGTCGATCTGCGTTCTCCTTGGCTACTTCCAGGGCGGCCTCGCTCACATCTACAGCCAGCACCTCGCAATCCTGCCGCTCGATAGCCATGGAGATGGCAATGCATCCGCTTCCCGTGCCCAAGTCCAGCACGCGCGCAGGCCGGTCCTTGGGCAGCCGTTCAAGCGCAGCCTCCACCAGAAGTTCAGTCTCCGGCCGCGGGATCAGCACGGATGGCCCGACCTTGAAAGACCGCCCATAAAATTCACGCCGGCCCAGGATATAGGCAATGGGCTCACCTGCAAGGCGGCGTGCGAGTAACGATTCATAGCGAAGGCTGGACTCGCCATTGAGCTCCTGATCGTCGTGGGTCAGCAGCCATGCCCGGTCGACGTTCAGCGCCTGTTCAAGCAAAACCCGTATTTCCAGCCGACTCTCCGCGGCTTGCAGCGACAAGGCTTGAGACAATCGGGGTGAATCCCGGAATAGAACATCCTTGATGGTCGACATTGGATGAACAGCGCTAAGGTAATTCATTAACTTGACGTAAATAGGGATAATTGCCGCTTCGCGCCGCTTTCCCTGCAGCCAGCGCAAACTACCAGAATAATAGGAGACAGCTCACATGGCCCATGTCGTTGTATTGGGTGCCGGCTTAGGCGGCATGCCGATGGCCTACGAAATGAAAGAGCTCTGCCGGCCGGGGGATACGGTTACGGTTATCAATGACAGCGACCATTTCCAGTTCGTTCCCTCCAATCCCTGGGTAGCGGTCAACTGGCGCAGCCACGAGCATATCACCTTCCCCATTGGGCCCTGCCTGGACAAGAAAGGCATCAATTTCATCCATGGCCGGGCCAAGCGGGTGCACCCCGCAGAAAACCAGGTCGAGCTGGAAAACGGCCAGCAGGTCAGCTACGACTTTCTCGTCATCGCCACCGGGCCCAAGCTGGCCTTCGAAGAGGTCGAGGGCATGGGCCCCGAACATTTCACCCATTCCGTCTGCCATGTGGATCATGCGGCAAAAGCCGGCGGCGCCTGGGCAAATTTCGTAAATGATCCGGGGCCGGTCGTGGTCGGTGCCGTGCAAATGGCTTCCTGTTTCGGCCCGGCCTATGAATCCGCCTTCATCATGGATACCGACCTCAAGCGCCGCAGAATCCGCGACAAGGTGCCCATGACCTTCGTCACCGCCGAGCCCTACATCGGCCACCTGGGCCTGGGTGGCGTGGGCGACTCCAAGGGAATGCTGGAATCCGCAATGCGCGATCGCCACATCAAGTGGATCTGCAACGCAAAGGTCAACAAGATCGAGGCAGGCAAGATGTTTGTGACCGAACACGATGACATGGGTAACGTGAAACGCGAGCATGAACTCCCGTTCAAATATTCCATGATGGTGCCCGCTTTCAAGGGCATCGACGCCGTGTTCGGCATCGATGGGCTGACCAATCCGCGGGGTTTCATCCTGATCGACGAATTCCAGCGCAATCCCAAATACCAGAACATCTTTTCCGTCGGTGTCTGTGTCGCCATTCCCCCGGTGGAGGCCACCCCGGTACCTACCGGCACCCCCAAGACCGGCTACATGATCGAGTCCATGGTCACCGCCGCTGCCCACAATATCCGTGCTTCCATGGATGGTCGCGCGCCACAAAAGAAAGCCACGTGGAACGCCATCTGCCTGGCCGATATGGGCGACACCGGCGCCGCCTTCGTCGCACTGCCGCAAATCCCCCCGCGCAACGTCAACTGGTTCAAAGAAGGTCGATGGGTGCATCTGGCCAAAGTCGCGTATGAGAAATACTTCATCCGCAAGATGAAGAAAGGCTCGACCCAACCCCTGTACGAGAAATTTGTGCTCGGCGCCCTGGGCATTACCAAGCTCAAGGACTGAGATTGTCGGGGCTGCCGTAAGCCTGGGTTGTGCCCCGGCTTCTCTATTCCATCTCCCCCAAAACCGCCAGTTGCTCGGCTTGGTGTTCCGCAGCCAGGGCGTCCAGCAGTTCAGTAAGATCGCCATCCATGATGAAGTCGATCTTGTACAGGGTCAGGTTGATGCGGTGGTCGGTGATTCGCCCTTGGGGAAAGTTATAGGTGCGAATGCGTTCGGAACGATCACCGCTGCCGATCAGGGACTTACGCGTGCTGGCAATCCTGGTCTGTTGCTCGCGCATCTGCGCGTCCTTGATGCGCGCCGCCAGAACGGCCATGGCTTGCGCCTTGTTGCGATGCTGCGAGCGGTCATCCTGGCACTCCACCACTATCCCTGTCGGCAAATGGGTGATGCGCACCGCGGAGTCGGTCTTGTTGATATGCTGGCCGCCCGCGCCGCTGGCGCGGAACGTGTCAATGCGGATGTCAGCCGGATTGATCTCGACGTCACCGATTTCATCGGCCTCCGGCAATACCGCCACGGTGCAGGCCGAGGTGTGGATGCGGCCCTGGGTTTCGGTGGCAGGCACGCGCTGCACGCGATGACCGCCGGACTCGAACTTTAGCCGCGAGTAGGCGCCCAATCCCACCACCCGGGCAATGATTTCCTTGTAGCCGCCCAGTTCGGATTCATTGGCCGACACCACTTCCACCTTCCAGCCTTGACGCTCGGCGTAACGCGAATACATGCGGAACAAGTCACCGGCAAACAGACCGGATTCATCCCCTCCAGTACCGGCGCGAATTTCCAGGAAGACGTTGCGCTCGTCGTTGGGATCGTGCGGAATAAGCGCAGTCTGCAACTGAGCCTCCAGGGCCTCCAGGGCTTCCTTGGAGCCTTCGATTTCGGCTTCTGCCAGTTCCCGCATGTCCGGGTCGGCCAACATGGTCTGGGCCGAAGCGACGTCATTCTCCACCTGGCAATACTTGCGGTACAAGGCCACCACGGGCGTGATCTCCGCGTGTTCCCGGCCCAGCTTTCGGTAATTCTCCAGATCGGCAACCACATCCTCGCTCGACAGTTCACGGTCAAGCTCCTCCAGCCGCTGCGACAACTGGCTCAACTTGCGGGCAAGCGAGGCCTTCATTCAGGCTTGATGTCGTAGAGCTTGTGCAGCAGCGCGGCCAACTGGCTGCGTTCCTCGTCCGTGGCGTGATGGATGGCGGCGGTGGGGGAGTGAAGCAGCTTGTTGATCAGCGACAGCGACATGGCCTCCATCACTTCCTGTGGGTCGTCACCGCGCGCCAGCATCTTGTTGGCCTTTTCCAGCTCGTGACGCCGATAACGCTCAGCATGATCACGCAATCCCCGGATGGTGGGGACCATGCCCCGGGTTTCCATCCAGTGCATGAAATTGCTGACATTCGTTTCGATGATGGCCTCGGCCTGGGCGACCTGGGCCTGACGGGCGTCCTGACCTTCCCTCACCACCTCTCCCAAGTTGTCCACGCTGTAGAGAAAGACGTCATCCAGTTCGCCCACTTCAGTTTCCACGTCGCGCGGCACGGCCAGATCCACCATGAAGAAAGGCCGATGCTTGCGCGCCTTCAAGGCCCGCTCCACCATGCCCTTGCCCAGAATGGGCAACGGGCTGGCGGTGGAAGTGACGATGATGTCGTAATGGGGCAGATGTTCCGGCAGATCGGCCAGCTCAATCACCCCCGCGTTGAACCGTTCCGCGAGCGGACGGGCCCGTTCCGTCGTACGATTGGCCACCAGGATGCGCTGGGGATGCTGGGCGGCGAAATGGGTCATGCACAGTTCGATCATTTCTCCCGCGCCGATGAACAGCACGTTCTGTTGCCGAATGCTGGGGAAGATCCGCTCTGCCAGGCGCACCGCGGCGGCGGCCATGGACACGGAATTGGCGCCGATTTCAGTGGCAGTGCGGACTTCCTTGGCAACCGAGAAGGTGCGCTGGAACAGTTTGTTCAACAGCAGGCCCAGGGTCCCCGCATCTTGGGCAGTCTTGGCGGCCTGCTTCATCTGGCCCAGGATCTGCGCCTCGCCCAAGACCATGGAATCCAACCCCGAAGCCACCCGGAAAGCATGCTTGACCGCCTCACCCTGTGGCAGGCGATAAAGATAAGGCTCCACATTCTCGCGTCTGAGCTGGTGAAAATGGGTCAGCCAACTGACGGGCGCGTCGGGATCCGGCGTGTGGCAATAAATTTCGGTCCGGTTGCAGGTGGACAGAATCGCCGCTTCCTTGATCTGTGGTTGTCTGTTCAGGTCATGCAAGGCTTCGGCCATATGCTCGGCGCCAAAAGCCACTCGCTCCCGGATCGAGACCGGAGCCGTGTGGTGATTCACGCCAAACGCAAAGAGCTGCATAATCTTCAGAGACTCCAAATCAGGGCCCAATTTTAACCCAGCTATTTGGTGAGGGATGGGCCGGCCGGGGCAACCGAGCGCGGGGGCGGGGAAGCCTGCAAGGGCAAGACCGGATCGGGACCCTGAGGCAAACTCCCTGGCCCGCTTTCAGGCGGCAGCTTGGGCTCGGCTTCCCGGACCGTGCCTTCTCTGGCTTCCGGTGCCTTCCTGGGCAACGATTTGGAGGGCAAGGCCTGAACCGCCGGCACTTTCCCTGGCCCTGCTGCACCGGGCTCCTGCTTGGGAAGCGCTGCCCGCACTTCCACTCTAGGCGCAGACGGCCCCGCGAACAACAGGGGCTGGAGTTGCGGCAAGAGCTTGCGCAGGATCTGCGCCGTCATGGCGCTGGTAAACTCGTAATTGGCCGCCTCCGGTCCCGGCACCAGAGCCGTCAGAGTGCCGAAGTATCGATCTCCCAGATAAAACACAAAGGTCGCCGTCCGGTTGACGACGCGCGATTCCAGAAGCTCACCATGCGGACCGTAGTGTTCAAACCGGTGGTCGCCGGTCCCGGTCTTTCCGCCCATGGCAATAGGCTGGCCAGCGCCATCCTTTAGGGCGCCGGCCAGCCTTACTGCCGTACCGCCCTCCACCACGCCGCGCAAAGCCGTTCTTATCACCCGGGCCACTTCGACAGGGAACATTTTCTCGCCCTGCGGTAACTGGCGGGCGAATTCGGTGGCATAGGGCGTACCTGCCGCAAACGACAGGCGGGTCAGGCTGACCATCGGCAGCCGCACCCCATCATTCACAATGATGCTCATCAATTCCGCGAGGGCAGCAGGGCGGTCGCCCGAGCTGCCGATCGCGGTAGCATACGAGGGTGTCAAATTGTCAAATGGGTAGCCCAGCCGCCTCCAGTCCTTCAGCAAGGTCTCGAAAGCCTCCACCTCCATCAGACTTTGAATACGAATATCCTGGGCATTCTTTCTACTGGTCCTGAACAGCCAGTCATATACCTCCACCCGCTCATTGGCACTGCTTGCGACCACATCGTCGAACGAGGCCTTGGGATGGCTGTGCAGGTATTTCACCAGCCACAGTTCCAAAGGGTGAATCTGGGTCACGTAGCCACGATCCGCCAAACTGAGCCCGGCCGTGTCCATGGAATAGAACAAGGCCTCCAGGCTGGATTGCCGGAGTGCAATTGCCTGTGACACATGGGCCTGCAGCGCGCTGACAAACGCGGCTACGCCTGATTGCGGTTCAAGATAACGAAATATCGCGCTGAAGCGCCGGGAGCTCTTGCCTGCCCGCTGGTAGAGCTCTTCAGTCATGTCGGCGGCGGATTGGCGCCGGTGCCGCTCATAGAAACGACGCAGAAATACCTTCCCCTCCTGATCGACGAAGCGCAGCAGATAAGTTCGGCGCGCCGGATTATTTGCGTCACCCAGAACTTTGGCGACCGTCCCCGGACTGTGTTCCATGTAGTGGCGCGCCACATCGCGCATCAGGCGAATGAACACCAGGTTGACCGACCTTTGCGTCGCCTGCCAAAGGTCCAGGACCTGCTTGTCGTCGTCCGGGTCGAAGTTCTTGAAGGTGTGTACGCCGCCGCCGGTATAGAACGGCTCCGGTGCGGCCGAATAGCGCCGCGCCATGGCCGCATCGAGCATTGCGGCCAGGCTTCTGTCCTGAGCACTGAGCAGGTATTCAGTCGCCCATAGTGCCAGCGCATCCCGCCGTGACTGGGCTTGGACGCGCAGTTGTTGAGGCGTCATGGCGCTGAAGTCCTGGTGCAGTTGCGTAATTATTTCCAGATAACTGACCAGGGTGCGCAGTTTTGCGGTGGAGCCCAGATCAAGCTTGGTTTGTTGATTAATGTCGAAGGGCTGATTGAGGTTGTCAGCCTGGACTCTGAGGAGATTTCCCTGCGGGGCTTTTTCGTACAGGTTGAAACTGTAAATGATCTTCTTGAGGTCATTGTCCGGCTTGAGCAAGCGCTTTCCGAACAGGCCAGCCTCGGCCGCCTTGGCCGGGTCTGCCAATCCGATCAGGTAATCGCTGACAATTTTTTGCGCCCGCCCGTTCAGGGTACTCTGCGCGGTCAGGTCCAGCCGGTCCAGGTCATACAAGCGATCGAGCTCCAACAAACCGGCCAACCTCGTGCGCAGAGCACTCTGTGCCTTTTGCGTGGCGAATGGGGACGGGGGTGAATCCCTGCGCTCCGTCCAGGGTCGCAGCGTAACCTTCTTCGCCTTGTCCCGCAGGGCACTGGAAATCACCCCCGCATCGGCCAGCAAGTCCAGATGCACATTGGTATAGCTGTCCAGCAGAGTGCGGTTCCTGACCAGATAGTAGGAAGGCTTGCGCTCCGCCACCAGCAGGGATAGCGCGTGCTTCAGTGCAATCGCGGTGCCACGGTCCGGCGTCTTGTCCGCCCGCTTCAGGTCACGGTTGACGAGATCAAAGTCGAGCCCATACCACGCCCACAACCCGTCGCCCAGGCCGTTCACTTCGCCGAATTTCGGCGCCGCGGCGAGCGGTACGGTATTCAAATAGTCCCGCACAATGCGCTTGCGCGTGGGCAGGGTGTTTATCCCGTCGAGGTAGGCCCGCAGGCTGGCTGATCCCATTTGTCTGAGCTTGTCCAGCATGCCCAGGGTCACCCCATCAGGCGAATGGCGATATTTTTCGATTTGGGTTGGCAGGGTGCTTCCGCCCGGCACGCTATGTGCCCGATTCACCAGGCTATAGACCTTTTCCAGAAGCGCCTCCCCCAGTCGATTCCATTCCACCGCCGGGTTCTTGCTGGGAAAACGCTCGCTCAGCAGTTCCCGGTTTTCAATAAACAGCAGGCTGTTGGCCAGCACCGGCGGCACGTCTTCAAAGCGGGCATAGACCCGTTGCGGATAACGCGACTGAAACAGGGGCGCGCCGTCGCTATCGAGCAGGGTCAGACCACCCTGATTCTTTTCCCGGTAAGGCGGGTTCAACCCCAGATCCTGGACCCTGACCATCTGGATGCTGACCTTGGCCTGTTTTTCGATCAGCCAGCCCTGACGCTCGAGCCGCTCGGCGTAGCTGGGAATCTGGCTGTATCCCATACGCAGATCATAGGGGCCCGCCCTGGGAAAACGGATCCGGTCCGAGCTTCCGGTCTGCAGGACATAGGTCATCTTCCTGGCGATGCTGGAGAAATACTTGGCCTGAATATCCGATGACAGCAATTCCCACACCAGAATGCCCACCCCTGCGAAAACAATCAGCAGCAGCACCCCCAGGGAAACAAGCAGACGACGCGGGTAGCGGTGCATGGAAAAGAAGGGTTACACCCAGTCCTTGCGCAGCAGGAAATCCGTATACAGCCGCGCTTCCGGCGTACCCGGCTGGGGTTTCCAGTCGTAGCGCCATTTGACGATGGGCGGCAGTGACATGAGGATGGATTCGGTGCGGCCGCCCGACTGCAAACCGAACAGCGTTCCGCGATCGAAAACCAGATTGAACTCCACATAACGGCCGCGGCGATAGGCCTGGAAATCGCGTTCCCGCTCGCCATAGGCGTGGTCCTTGCGGCGCAGCAGAATAGGCTCGTACGCCGGGAGAAAATGGTCGCCCACCGACTTCATCACGGCAAATGCGCGGTCAAATCCGCCTTCGGAAAAATCGTCGAAAAACAGGCCGCCCACGCCGCGCGGCTCGTTGCGATGTTTGAGAAAGAAATATTCATCACACCACTTCTTGAAGCGCGCATGCAGGCCGTCGCCATGCGGCGCCAGCGCCTGCCTGCACGTGGCGTGGAAATGCACCGCATCGTCCTCGAAGCCGTAATAGGGCGTCAGATCCATGCCGCCGCCAAACCACCACACCGGCTGTTCGCCCGCCTTTTCAGCGACGAACAGGCGAACATTCATGTGCACCGTGGGCGCAAAGGGATTGCGCGGATGCAAGACCAGTGACAGGCCCATGGCCTCCCAGGCCCGACCGGCCAACTCCGGCCTCTGCGCGGTAGCCGACGGCGGCAGTTGGCTGCCCAGCACATGGGAGAAATTCACTCCGCCCCGCTCCAGCACACGGCCTTCCTCGATCAGGCGGGAGATGCCGCCGCCGCCCTCCGGACGATCCCACTGGTCGGTTCTGAACGGCATACCATCGATGTCTTGCAGACGGCTAACGATGCGATCCTGCAGATCCAGCAGGTAGTGCTTCACTGCGGTTTTTGCAAACGGCATTAGGGCCTCAATATTTTTCCGGACAGCAAATCAATCAGGGTGGAGGGGCGCTTGCGCGTGCCAATTCGTCCCGCCAGCACCCAAACGCGAGCGCCGAACATTTTGCGGCATTCCCGGGCAGTTTTCGCAGGATGGCCGCCACTTTTATTTGCGCTGGTGGAAACTAGCGCCGATTCCAAGTCCCGGCAAAGCTTCGCCGCCGGAGGATGTGCCGTTACCCGCACCGCCAGGCCCGGATTGCCTCCACGCAGCCAGGCCGCCCGGCGCCGGGCAGGGAGAATCCAGCTGACCGGGCCAGGCCAAGTGGCCATTACCCGCGACATATCGGCTTCGCCCAGGGGCAGAACAAACGGGCGAAAACGCTCGAACCGGTCTGCAATCAGAATCAGCCCCCTGGATGCCGGCCGGCGCTTGAGACGCGCGAGGTGTCGAACTGCCCGGGGATTGAGGGGATCACAGCCCAGTCCGTAACAGGATTCGGTCGGGTAGGCAATCAGTCCGCCCCGTCTGAAATGGGCGCACAGCGCCTCGCGATTCACTTCTTGCGTTCAAGCGCCCGCCAGCCAATATCCTTGCGGTACTGCATGCCAGAATATCGAATGCCGGTCACCACATCATAGGCCCGCTTCTGCGCAATCTTGACGTTGTCGCCCAGGGCCGTTACCGCCAACACCCGACCGCCGCTGGTTACAAGCTGGCCATCATGCAGGGCAGTGCCAGCGTGAAAGACCTTGCAGTCCTCCAGCTCGTCCGGCAGCCCTTCGATCGCATCTCCCTTGCGCGGATTTTCCGGGTAGTCTTGTGCCGCCAGCACCACGGCCAGGGCGGTGCGCCGATCCCACTCGGCCTCGATGAGGTCCAGCTTCCCATCGACCGCGTGCTCAATCAAACTTGCCAGATCTGACTTGAGTCGCAACAGGATGGGTTGGGCTTCCGGATCGCCCATGCGGCAATTGAATTCCAGCACCTTGGGAATGCCCGACTCGCTGATCATCACGCCGGCATATAGAAATCCGGTGTACGGCTGGCCATCCCGGGCCATGCCAGCTACTGTCGGCATGATCACTTCGCGCATGATGCGCGCATGCAATTCCGGCGTTACCACTGGTGCCGGGGAATAAGCTCCCATCCCGCCCGTGTTGGGGCCCAGATCCCCATCGAGAAGCCGCTTGTGGTCCTGGCTGGAAGCAAGGGGAAGGACGTGCTTGCCATCCACCATCACGATGAAGCTGGCTTCCTCACCGCCCAGGAATTCTTCGATGACCACGCGGGCGCCCGCCTGGCCCAGCTTGTTGTCGGCCAGCATCATGTTCACCGAGGCGTGGGCTTCATCCAGAGTCTCGGCCACCACCACGCCTTTGCCGGCAGCCAGGCCATCTGCCTTGATGACGATGGGAGCGCGCTGTTCATCCAAATAAACATGGGCCGCGGCGACATCGGTAAAGCTTCGGTATTCTGCCGTGGGGATGCGGTGACGAATCATGAACTGCTTGGCAAAGTCCTTGGAGCCTTCCAATTGGGCGGCGGCCCGGGTGGGACCGAAAATTCTCAGCTTCTCCGCGTGAAAGGCATCCACCACGCCCTCCGACAGGGGGGCCTCCGGTCCCACTACGGTCAGCCCGATCCTTTCCCGTTTGGCAAATTCCACCAAGGAGGGTATCGCGGTCTGGGGCAGGTTTATCATCCCCGGTTCCCGGGCCGTGCCGCCATTGCCTGGCATCACGTACACGCACTGCACTTTGGGAGACTGGGCCAGCTTCCATGCCAAGGCATGTTCGCGTCCGCCGGAACCGATTACCAGTACCTTCATTGGGTGTCAGGAGTCAGCGAGGGGTATGGCGTGAGACACAAGAAGCAAGGAAGCCGAGTATGACCGACGATGGATTCTACTCCCCGCTCCCCACTCATTTCTCCCCACCATCCACTAGTGCCGGAAGTGCCGGTGTCCGGTAAACACCATGGCGATGCCATGTTCATCCGCTGCTCCGATCACCTCCCCATCCTTCACACTGCCGCCGGGCTGAATCACGGCTTTCGCCCCGGCCTGCGCCAGCACATCCACGCCATCACGGAACGGGAAGAAGGCATCCGATGCAACCGCACAGCCCGTCAGTTGCAGGCCCGCATTGTCCGCCTTGATGACGGCAATCCGGGTCGAGTCCACCCGGCTCGTCTGACCCGCGCCCACGCCCAGCGTCTGGCCCCCTGCGGCGAAAACGATGGCGTTCGATTTGACGAACTTGGCCACCTTCCAGGCAAACAGCATGTCCTCGATTTCCTGCTCGGTTGGCTGACGCCTGCTCACGACTTTCAGATCATTTCGGGAGACGTTAAAGGTGTCCGCTGTCTGTACCAGCAGACCCCCGCCCACGCGCTTGAGTTCAAGACGATTGCAGCCCTGGGACAAGGACAAGGCAAGGACACGCACATTCTGCTTTCTCATCAACAGGGTGCGCGCCTCGGCAGTATAAGCGGGCGCGATCAGTACTTCGAGAAACTGGCCGGAAACAGCCTCGGCGGTAGCGCCATCCACCTCGCCGTTGAAGGCGATGATGCCGCCGAACGCCGCGGTGGGATCAGTGGTAAAGGCCTTGCGGTACGCTTCCAGCAAAGTGCCCGCCACCGCCACGCCGGAGGGATTGGCATGCTTGATGATGACACAGGCTGGCGCGCTGAACGTCTTGACGCATTCCCAGGCTGCGTCGGCGTCGCCGATATTGTTGTAGGACAATTCCTTGCCCTGCAATTGGACATAGTGTGCCAGGGACCCGGGCGCCGGGTCCGGATCCCGGTAAAACGCAGCGGCCTGGTGAGGATTCTCGCCATAACGCATGGCCTGGACCCGAATGAAATTCAGGTTGAGCTGTTCGGGAAACAGTCCGGGGTGGTCGGCTTCATCGAGGCTGGTCAGATAGTTGGATATGGCGGCATCGTAGGCCGCGGTGTGGGAAAACGCTTTCTTGGCCAGCTTGAAACGCGTCACGCGGCTAAGCGTGCCGCCGCCCGACACCATTTCTGCCAGGATGGCGGGGTAATCCGCCGGATCGGTCACGATCGCAACTGCACCATAATTCTTGGCCGCAGAGCGCACCATGGCTGGGCCGCCGATGTCTATGTTTTCGATCGCATCGCCCAGCGTGCAATCAGGCTTGGCTATGGTCTCTCGGAACGGGTAGAGGTTCACGCATACCAGGTCAATGTTCGGTATGCCGTGGGATTGCATGGTTGCCGCATGCTCTGGCAGATCTCGCCGCGCAAGTATTCCGCCATGAATTTTCGGGTGCAGGGTCTTGACCCTTCCGTCCAGCATTTCCGGAAAGCCCGTGTATTCTGCGACTTCGATCACAGGCACCCCATTCTCTGCCAGCATTTTCGCAGTACCGCCAGTCGAAATGATTTCCACGCCCTGGCTGGCTAGCTGTTGGGCAAAGTTGAGCACGCCGGACTTGTCCGACACGCTGATCAAGGCGCGTTGAATCTTCACAGGATCCGATATCCAGGTCGTATTGACACCAATCTCGTGTCAGCGAGGGAACGTATGGGGAGGCAACCGGTGAAGCAAGACGCGCCAAGGGTTGCTGCTGGAAATTAGTGTCAACACGCTCCGCCGGGTTACTCCGACAAGCCGTGTTGTTTGAGCTTTTTTCGCAGGGTGTTTCGATTGATGCCCAGCAATTCCGCGGCCCGGGTCTGATTCCCTTCGGTGCGGTCCAGCACGAAGACCAGCAAGGGCCTTTCCACCGCCAGCGTCACCATGTCGTAGATGCAGTTGGGCGCTTCCCCATCCAGATCCTTGAAATAGCGATTAAGCGACCGCCGGATACACGCGGCGATTTCATTTTCCTCAATCACGTCCTTCTCCCTAAGCTGCCAGTTCTTCCGCAGGCGTCAACCCGTCTTGATATTGTAAGAAGTTGCTGGCCCGCGCCGCCCGACCGAAAAATTCGTTCACTGCATCCAGTTGCGCGCGGGTGGTTTCCAACTGGTTCATGGCATGGCGGAACGTACTCGCATTGACCAGACCACGGGTATACCAGGAGATGTGCTTGCGTGCCACCCGAACGCCGGTATGTTCGCCATAGAATCCATACAAGTCTTCCAGATGCCTGTTCAGCACCCCATGAATCTCGCTCACCTGGGGCGGCGCAAGATGGCACCCGGTCTTCAGGTAATGATCGATCTCGCGGAAAATCCACGGCCGGCCCTGGGCTGCGCGGCCTATCATGATTCCATCCGCCTGGGTATATTCAAGCACGAAGCGCGCCTTTTCGGGCGTGGTGATATCGCCATTGGCGATCACCGGAATCCGGGCGCGTGCCTTCACTGCGGCAATGGTGTCATATTCCGCCTGACCCGTGTAACCGCAGGCCCGGGTGCGGCCATGCATGGCCAGCGCCTTGATGCCCGAGCCCTCAGCGATTTTCAGGATCTGCAGCGCGTTGCGATGGCTCTTATCCCATCCGGTACGTATTTTCAGCGTAACGGTCACGTCCTGGGCGGCTTTGACCACGGCGGTCAGAATCTTTTCCACCAGCGTTTCGTCCTGCAGCAAGGCCGACCCAGCCATTACATTGCAGACCTTCTTGGCCGGGCAGCCCATATTGATATCGATGATTTGTGCGCCCCGCTCCACGTTGTAGCGCGCCGCGTCCGCCATCATGGCCGGATCTGCCCCGGCAATCTGCACCGACTTGGGCTCCACTTCGCCTGCATGATTGGCACGACGCTGTGTCCTGCTGCTGCCATAGAGAAGTGAATTCGACGTAACCATCTCGCTCACCGCCATGCCCGCGCCCATCTGCTTGCACAACTGGCGAAATGGACGATCCGTCACCCCGGCCATAGGCGCGACAATCAGATTGTTCTTGAGAACGTGGGGGCCAATTCGCATAGGAAATGGGATTCTACCCCTCCCCTTACTTCGGCGGGAACTATCTGGATAATTTGCAGTCAACCGCAGCCTCCTTGGCTCAAGGTCTGTTCTAATACTTTTGCTTTCACCCTGCAAACTTTAGATCTCAAGGAGGAAACATGAGCTTTATGTCGGAATTTAAGGCATTCGCAGTAAAGGGCAATGCGCTGGATCTGGCGGTCGGCGTAATCATCGGCGCAGCATTTGGCAAAATTGTAGATTCGGTGGTCAACGATCTGATCATGCCCATCGCGGGAAGAATCTTTGGCGGCCTGGATTTCACCAACCTGTTCATCCCCCTGGCTGACGTTCCTGTCGGAACTGCAATGACCTTGGCCGAACTGAAAAAAGCCGGCATCCCGGTGTTCGCCTATGGCAATTTCCTGACTATCCTGCTCAACTTCATCATCCTGGCCTTCATCATCTTCATCATGGTCAAACAGATCAACCGATTGAAAAATGAAGCCCCCCCCGCCCCCGCCGCGCCCCCGGAAGACATTGCCTTGCTGCGTGAAATTCGCGACAGCCTGAAGAAATAAGCGTTGTAAAGCCACCACATCGGTC
This sequence comes from uncultured beta proteobacterium, assembly GCA_963746955.1. Lineage (GTDB taxonomy): Bacteria > Pseudomonadota > Gammaproteobacteria > Burkholderiales > Thiobacillaceae > DASQBT01. The sequence goes on from CAVVDR010000027.1 coordinate 62,182, forward strand.
ATATATTGCCCTTGCCCCGGCGGGCCATTCCCAAATGGGCGTATATGTGTGCCCGCATGGTTTACAATTGCCGGCTCAACTTGTCATCGATATCAATTTGTTGGGCGTTGCCGGTCATGTGGCAAGACGATAACTTCTCCACTACACATTGAATTACGCTTACTTGTAACAGGAGCTTAAATATGCGTGCAACCCCATTTATTCTTGGCGTCCTGGGCGCCACCTTGTTCTCTGCCGGCGCAATCAGCGCGCAAGCGGCCGAAGGTCGTTTCTACGATCCAAGCAATGCCGCCAGCAAAGACGGAAAAACGATCGGTTATGAGCTTTTCAAGACGATCGGCTGTCCCGGCAGGCAGCTTCTGGATGTCCCCTGCAAGGAACCGAAACCGGTTGATAGCGACGGCGACGGTGTCGTCGATGGCAAAGACAAGTGCCCCAATACCCCGGCCGGCCGCAAGGTCGACGCCAATGGTTGCGAACTGGACAGCGATGGCGATGGTGTTGTGGACGCTCTGGACAAGTGCCCCAATACACCGGCGGGGCGCAAGGTCAACGCCGATGGTTGCGAACTGGATAGCGATGGCGATGGTGCTGTAGACGCTCTGGACAAGTGCCCCAATACACCGGCGGGGGTGAAAGTCGATGCCCAGGGCTGCCCGCTGGATAGCGATGGCGATGGCGTGCCCGATTACCTGGACAAATGTCCCACGGTGCCCGCCGCAACGACTGACGGCTGCCCGCCGCCTGGGCCGGTTGCGGCACCCGAACCTCCACCCCCACCCGCGAAGCTGGTCCTGGAAGGCGTGAACTTCGACAACGACAGCGCCAAGCTGCGCTACGATGCCGATGAAATCCTGGATAAGGCCGCTGCCACGCTGAAGGAATGGGGCGACGTCAAAGTGGAAGTGGCCGGGTACACCGACTCCAACAACAGCGACGCCTACAATCTTGAGCTTTCGAACCGGCGCGCCAATGCCGTGCGAGACTACCTCATCTCCAAAGGGATTGATGCCGGCCGGTTGACTGCCAAGGGTTACGGGGAGACCAATCCGATCGCAGACAATGATACGGAGGAAGGCCGCGCCAAGAACCGTCGCGTGGAACTGGTTCCGCAGCAATAAACGGTTCCGCGAATCTATACGGGGGCCTCGGCCCCCGTTTCTTATTGCGCGCAACACCTCGCATACCCAGCCTTGCGCCTTGCCTCTAAGGTCTATTCAGTGAGCCGCCTCCCAGTTGGACCCAACCCCCACCCCGACTTTCAAGGGCACCTTGAGGCTCGCCACTCCTTCCATCAGGCGGGGCATCGCGTTCTTCAAGGCTGAGAGTTCGGCTTCCGGAACTTCCAGCACCAGTTCATCGTGCACCTGGAGCACCAGCCGTGTCTGCCGCTTCGTTTCGTCCAGCCAGGTCTGCACCGCGATCATGGCCAGCTTGATCAGGTCCGCCGCGGTTCCTTGCATGGGCGCATTGATGGCGGCCCGCTCCGCGCCCTGGCGGCGCTGCGGATTGCGGCTGTTGATCTCCGGCAGCACCAGATGACGCCCGAAAACCGTTTTCACATAACCCTGCTCGCGCGCCATCTGGCGGGTTTCTTCCATGTAGCGCGCGACCCCGGGGTAGCGCGCAAAGTACCGATCGATGTAGGCCTGCGCAGCGGCGCGCTGCAGATTGAGTTGGGAAGCCAGACCGAAAGCGGACATGCCGTAGATCAGGCCGAAGTTGATCACCTTGGCCATGCGCCGCTGGTCGGAATTGACCTCGGCCAGGGGAACGCCGAATACCTCGGCCGCCGTAGCCGCGTGGATGTCCCGGTCCTCGGCAAACGCCGTCAACAAACCCGGATCACCAGAGAGGTGCGCCATGATGCGCAATTCGATCTGCGAGTAGTCGGCTGACATGATCACGCTGCCTGGCGGCGCGATGAAGGCTTCGCGTATGCGCCGCCCTTCCTGGGTGCGGGCCGGGATGTTCTGCAGATTCGGATCCGAACTGGAAAGCCTCCCGGTCACTGCAGTGGCCTGCGAATAACTGGTATGCACCCGGCCCGTGCGCGGGTGAATCATCAGCGGCAATTTGTCGGTGTAGGTGGACTTGAGTTTTGCCATGCCCCGGTACTCGAGGAGGGCTTTGGGCAGGGGATAGTTGGCCGCCAGTTCTTGCAATACATCCTCGTCAGTCGATGGGACGCCTCCGGGCGTTTTCTTGAGCACCGGCAGTTTCATTTCTCCAAACAGGATTTCCTGAATCTGCTTGGGCGAGTTCAGGTTGAATGGCCGGCCGGCGATTTGATAGACCTGTTGTTCAAGGGCGAGCATCTTCTGTCCCAGTTCCCCGCTCTGTTTCGCCAGACTCTGCCTGTCCAGCAACACGCCGTTCCGCTCCATGCGGAACAGGATTTCCGCGACCGGAATTTCGATCTCTTCGTACACATAACGCAGGCCCTGGTCCGCGACCAGCATGGGGAAGAGCACCTGGTGCACGCGCAGGGTCACATCCGCATCTTCCGCCGCGTACTGGGTCGCGGTCTCCACAGCCACCTGTTCGAAGCCGATTTGCGACGCGCCCTTGCCGGCCACATCCCGGTAGCTGATGACCTTGAGCCCCGTATGCCTGGCCGCCAGACTGTCCAGGTCATGCGCCTGGTGCGCTTCCACCACGTAGGATTCGAGCAGGGTGTCCTGGACCACGCCGCGCAGGAGGATGGCGTGGTTGGCGAACACGTGCCGGTCGAACTTGCCGTTTTGCATCAGCTTGGCCCGCGCCGGATCTTCCAGCCAGGATTTCAGCCGGGTCAGCGTCCGCTCGCGGTCCAGTTGTGTCGGCGCGCCGGGATAACGGTGCGCCAGGGGCACATAGGCCGCCTCGCCCGGCGACAACGCAAACGACAGGCCAACGATCTGCGCGTCAAGCGGTGACAGACTGGTGGTTTCCGTGTCCAGCGCCACCAACTTCGCCTTGCTCAATCTGGCCAGCCAGGCTTCCAGCCGATGCTCGGACACAATGCTTTCATAGGCGGCGCGGTGGTCTTCGGTGAGCAGACTGTTCTGCGCCGGTGTTTCCGCAACCGCAGCCGGCGATGGATCGGCCCTGTCCTGACCGAGTTCGCGCAGCCAAGTACGAAAATCAAACTGCTCATAGAGCTGCTTGAGGGCGGCACGGTCGGCCGGCTGCTTTTGCAGGGACTCCAGATCGAAAGGCAGTTCCACGTCCGTCTTGATGGTCACCAGCTTGCGCGCAGTGGGCAGCCAGTCCACCGCCTTGCGCAGGTTGTCCCCCACCACGCCCTTGATCTCGCTCGCGCGGCTCACGACATTGTCCAGGGTGCCATACTCCCCCAGCCATTTCACCGCGGTCTTGGGCCCCACCTTATCCACGCCCGGCACGTTGTCCACTGAGTCGCCCACCAGGGTGAGGTAATCCACGATCCGCTCAGGGGGCACGCCGAACTTGGCCTCCACGCCCGCCTCATCCAGGGTTTCATTGCTCATGGTGTTGACCAGCTTCACCTGTTCATTGACCAGTTGCGCCATGTCCTTGTCGCCGGTGGATACCACGCTGCGGACTCCCAGTCTCGCGGCTTCCACCACCAGGGTGCCGATCACGTCATCCGCCTCCACGCCATCGACCACCACCAGCGGCCAGCCCGCCGCACGGATGGTCTCGAACAGGGGTTCGATCTGCACTGCCAGGTCTTCCGCCATGGGCGGGCGATGGGCCTTGTATTCCGGATACCAGTCGTCACGGAAGGTTTTACCCTTAGGGTCGAACACACAGGCGATATAATCGGCGGGCACGTCCTTTTCCAGCTTGCGCAGCATGTTCATGACGCCGTAGATGGCGCTGGTGGGGAAGCCTGCCTTATTGCGCAAATCGGGCAGGGCGTGGAAGGCCCGGTACAAATAGGACGAACCGTCAACCAGTAACAGTGTTTTGAGCGAATCGTTCAAGGAATATTCGAATGCATGAAACCAAGCTGCCGGAACTCGCGGACCCGCGCGGCTCCGCGGAAATCGATTACTCCGCCCGGGAGTCCTGGCGGCTGTTCGGCATTATGGCAGAGTTCGTCGAGGCGACAGAGCGGCTGTCCGCCATTCGGCCCGCCGTTTCCATCTTCGGCAGCGCGCGCACACCGCATGACCATGCCTACTATGCGCTCACCGAAGAAATCGCCAGGCTACTGTCCAATTCGGGCTTCTCGGTTATCTCCGGTGGCGGACCAGGCATCATGGAAGCCGCCAACAAGGGCGCATTCTTCGGCGAGTCCCCTTCAGTCGGCCTCAATATCCAGTTGCCGCACGAGCAGCACGCCAACCCATTTCAGGACATCTCCCAGACCTTCCAGCACTTTTTTGCGCGCAAGGTGATGTTCGTCAAATTTGCCTCCGCCTATGTAGTGATGCCCGGTGGTTACGGCACCCTGGACGAACTGATGGAAGCCCTCACTCTGGTGCAGACCGGCAAGACCCGCCCCATTCCCATCATCCTGGTCGGCAAGAAATTCTGGGCCGGCCTGCTGGACTGGTTCAGCGCAACCCTGGTTGGCGAAGGCATGATCAACCCCGAGGACATGAATCTGGTCCAGCTCATTGACGAGCCCAAGGAAGTGGTGGAAGCCATCTTCAGCCACTACGAAAAACGCGGCTTTATGCCGTCTGCGGCGGAACTCGAAATCCAGTTAAACCTTTGAACTATGCTGGAAATGAGAATATGGAAAGGGACAATAGAATGAAAAGAAGCTCATGGCCGCTGGCGCTGGTTCTGGCGCTGCCCTTAAGCGCGCTCGCCGCAGAGGGGAAAGGCCCGCCGCCTGACGCCCAACCGGTGCCGGATGGCCCGCCCACAGCCAAGGATATCGCCGAACCGGAGATCACCATACGCAACAAGGGCACCTACCGGGAAGAAGAATACCGCATGCACGGCAAGCTTTATATGGTGAAAGTCATTCCTCCCAGGGGCAAGCCCTATTATCTGGTGGACAACATCGGCAACGGCAAGTTTGTCCTTTATGAAGGTCCGGTCGTCCCCATGATCGTACCGCAGTGGGTGATACACACGTTCTGAGGGGCCGGCCTCCGGATCGGGTAAACTGGCGCATCTGCGCGCCTTTGTTAATTCATGTCCGTATTCACCAAAGTCAGTCCCGATGAAGCCCGGGCCTGGCTGAAAAATTATGTGCTGGGCGATCTTCTCGAGCTGAAGGGCATTTCCGACGGCATTGAGAACACCAATTATTTCCTCACCACCGCCCATGGCCGTTATGTACTCACCCTGTTCGAAAAACTCTCGGAACAGGACCTGCCCTTCTTTGTCGGCCTCATGGCCCATCTGTCCAACCATGGCGTCCCCTGTCCGCGCCCGGTGGCGGACCTGACCGATCACATGGTCGGGCACCTGAACGGCAAACCCGCGGTGATCGTCAGCCGCTTGCCAGGGATGCCGGTAAGCAACCCGACCCGTGCCCAATGCGCCCAGGTCGGCGAAGTACTGGCCGACCTTCACCTGAGCGGCCGTACCTTCCCCCTTTCCATGTCCAACCCACGGGGCACGCAATGGCGCGAAGACACGGCCCCCCGGGTCAGGCACCACCTGTCGCCGCAAAGAGCCGCGCTGCTGGACGAGGAGATGCGCTATCAAGCCCGCCACGCATTTGCCGATCTCCCGCAAAGCGTGGTTCACGCCGACCTGTTCCGCGACAATGTGCTGTTCGACGGCGACACTTTGGGCGGCGTCATCGATTTTTACTTTGCCTGCCAGGACATCCAGCTCTACGACGTGGCCATCGCGGTCAATGACTGGTGCATCGTCCCCGACGGTGAGCTCGACCCGGCTCGCTGCCTGGCCTTGCTCGCTGCGTATCACGCGCGCCGTCCCTTGAGCGCGCTGGAGCATGAGGCCTGGCCCACCATGCTGCGGCGTGCCGCGCTGCGCTTCTGGCTTTCGCGCCTCTTCGACCTGCATTTCCCCCGGCCCGGAGAACTGACCCATGCAAAGGACCCGGAACACTTTGCACGCATTCTGCAAAGCCGGGTCAAACACCACGATCAATTGCCCGCGCTATGGCCGTAAACGAAGATCTACCCCGCAAACTGCCCGCCGCCGCCGGTCTGCAGTGGGTCACTGACGCTTTCAGGCTGTTTCGCAAGAACCCTCTGTTGTTGAGCGCCGCATTTGGCCTGTTCATGGGAGGCTTGCTGGCGGTCAGCCTGATCCCCGTTGCCGGTGCCGGTCTGACCGATATTCTGACTCCGTTGGGCGTGGCCGGCTTCATGGCCGCGTTTCGCGCTTTGGATGAGGACGAAGAGCTGGAATTGCCGCACTTCTTCACGGGCTTTGTCAGCCGGCCTTTTCCCCTGGCCACGGTGGGCGCGCTCTACCTGGCCTGCGCGCTTATCATCGGCAAGATCATGGAACTGCTGGGCCTGGATGCGAAGGGGATTATCGACGCCGCCCAACACGGTGACTCGGAGACACTTGTGACCCTGCTAGCACAGGGAGCCACCGCCCTGCTCGTTGGCCTGACGCTGCTGACTCCGGTCGTGATGGCCACCTGGCTGGCGCCCCCCCTGGTGCTGTTCGGCAATGCCCTGCCTCTGCAGGCACTCGGCATCAGCGTCAAGGCCTGCTGGCGCAACTGGCTGCCGCTGCTGGTCTATGGCGTGGTGTTGATTCCGGTCATGCTGGTGGCCGCGCTGATCCCCATGCTGCTCGGCATGCTGGTGGCGGGGCCCATTCTGTTCGGTTCCCTCTACACTGCCTATCAGGACATTTTCGCCGTGAGGAAGGATCAAGCCGGGGTCAATTTAGCGTAGGCCAGCGCCAGCCACTTCACTCCCACGTCACGGAATTTCACCTGCACCCGGGTTTCTGCGCCACGCCCTTCCACATCCAGGATCACCCCGCTGCCAAATTTTGCGTGGGCCACGCTCTGGCCGATGCGAAAGCCGCTGTCGTTGTTGTGCCGCGGGGTCGGCGTGTAGTTTGGGGCTGCCCGGCCTTCACTCACACGCCGATTGAGGTTGAGCACCACCCCGTCCGGCAGTTCAGACAGGAAACACGATGGAAAGCCGGGGCGCTCCCGGCCGTGCAGCATGCGCGACTGGGCATGGGTGAGATACAGCCGCCGGCGGGCGCGGGTGAGGGCAACATACATCAGCCGCCGTTCCTCTTCCAGGCCCGCTTTTTCGGCAAAACTCTGCTCGTGGGGAAACAGGCCCTCCTCCAGGCCGGTGATGAACACGCTGTGAAACTCCAGGCCCTTGGCCGCATGCACGGTCATCAGTTGCACCGCATCCTGGCCTGCATTGGCCTGGTTCTCGCCGGCTTCCAGCGACGCATGGGCAAGAAACGACGCCAGCACCGACTGGCCTTCGACGGACTCTACGCCGACCGGCTCTTTGTCCCCCTCGCCCGCTTGCGGGAGAGGGCCGGGGTGAGGGAGCACTTCCTGGTCCTGTTCGAACAACGCCGCTGCGTTCACCAGTTCGGCCAGGTTTTCCAGCCGGTCCGCGCCTTCCTTGTCGTTGCGGTAATACTCCGCAAGGCCGCTCGCCTCGATCAGATGTTCGATGGTTTCCGCCAGCGACAAACCCTCGGTCGCGCGCCGCAACTCGCCGATCAGTCCGACAAAACCGAGCAGCTTGCCGCCCTGGCTGACCGACGCCTGCCACAGGCTGGCATTGACCGAACGCGCCGCGACTTGCAGCATCTCCAGGGTGCGCGCGCCGATGCCGCGCGCGGGAAAATTGACCACCCGCAGAAACGAACCGTCGTCGTCCGGATTGGCCATCAGACGCAGGTAAGCCAGCGCGTGCTTCACTTCCTGGCGCTCGAAAAAGCGCAGCCCGCCATACACCCGGTAAGCCACCCCGGCCGTGAACAAGGCATGTTCGATCACACGCGACTGGGCATTGGAGCGGTACAGCACCGCCATCTCAGACAAGGCCGCGCCTTCACGATTAAGCTGCTTCACCTCGTCCACTACAAAGGCCGCTTCTTCCTGATCGGTGTAGCCTTCGAACACGCGCAGCTTTTCGCCCTCGCCTTCCGCAGTCCACAGATTCTTCCCCAAACGTTCGCGGTTCTGTGCGATGAGCGCATTGGCCGCATCCAAAATGTGGCCGTGGCTGCGGTAGTTCTGCTCCAGCTTGATTACCCGGCCATGGGCGTATTCGCGCTCGAACTCCTGCATGTTTCCGGTGTGTGCGCCGCGGAATGCGTAGATCGACTGGTCGTCGTCGCCGACCGCGAACAGCACGCTGTCCGGCCCGGCGAACAGCTTCAGCCATCGGTATTGCAGCTTGTTGGTATCCTGGAACTCGTCGATCAGAATGTGCCGGAATCGGCTTTGATAATGATTGCGCAGCAGTTCATTGCGGCTCATCAATTCGTAGGAGCGCAGCAGCAGCTCGGCGAAATCAACCACCCCCTCGCGCTGGCACTGCTCGTCATAAGCGGCGTAAAACTCGTTCAGGCGCTGGGAGAATCCGTCATAGGCCTCGGTATCCTGCGCCCGCAGCCCGGCCTCCTTGGCCGCGTTGATCCACCATTGCACCTTCTTCGGCTCGTATTTTTCCGTATCGACATTCAAGCCCTTGAGCAGCCGCTTGATCGCCGATTGCTGGTCCTGCGAATCGAGAATCTGGAAAGTCTGCGGCAGCGCGGCGTCGCGGTAGTGGGTGCGCAGCAGCCGGTTCGCAAGGCCGTGAAAAGTGCCCACCCACATGCCACGCGTATTGATAGTCATCATGGCGGATAGGCGCGTCAGCATCTCCTTCGCCGCCTTGTTGGTGAAGGTCACTGCCAGCACCCCAAGCGGGCTCACCTGCCCGGTCTGGATCAGCCAGGCGATCCGCGTCGTCAGCACCCGCGTCTTGCCCGAACCCGCCCCCGCCAGAATCAGCGCAGACTCATGCGGCAAGGTCACCGCCGCCTTCTGCTCAGGATTCAGGCGGTCCAACAGCGCATCGGTCATCGGGATAAAATGCGGGTCAACATCAAGCCGCAATTATACGACCCGCCCCATTTTCCCCCTTCCCCTTTCAAGGGTGAGAGGGCCAGGGTGAGGGGGCTAAATCTTGAAAGAACCCAACATGAAAATCAGCATTCTCTACTTCGGCCGCCTGGTGGACGTGGCCGGCGTCGGCAACGAAAACCTCGACCTGCCCCCCGCCATCAACACCACGGAAAAACTCCTCAAGCTGCTGTCCATGCGCGGCAAGAACTGGAAGCTCGCAGTGCACGACAACCCCAAACTGCGCATCACCGTCAACAAGCAGATTCTGGATGGCAGCGCGGAGTTGAAGGAGGGAGATGAAGTGGCGCTGGTGGCGTTTTAAGCTTGTGTGCCGCTGTGCCAGTCCGGCATCAGCACCTGCTCGACCCGGCCATTCAAAATTGGAGTCAGGCATAGCCAACCTGGGGGCGTTGTGCTAAATTCTGGTCAGACTGGTCAGCATTTAGTGAGGACATCATGCAAAGCGAATGGCAACTGCAAGAAGCAAAAGGCAACTTGAGCCAGCTCATCAAACGGGCGGCGGGCGGTGACGCCCAGGTGGTCACCGTACACGGCAAGCCGACGGCAGTGGTGGTTTCGGCGGAAGAATACGCCCGGCTCACCCGCCGCCGGGGCAAGCTCTCCACCGCGCTGCTGCGCCCCGACCTCGCAGCCGAAGACCTGGACATTTCTCGCAGCCGCGACACCGGACGCAACATCGAACTGTGAGCTGGCTTCTGGACACCTGCGCGCTGTCCGAATATGCCAAGAAAGCCCCCTCGACGGAAGTGATCACCTGGCTGGACGAGCAGGACGAAGCCAGCCTGTTCATCAGCGTCATCAGCCTGGGGGAGATCGAAAAAGGCATCCTCAAGCTGCGCGCCAGCGACCCGCGCCGCAGCCAGAAACTCACCGCCTGGCTGGGCAAGTTGGAGCAGCGTTTCGCCGGACGCATCCTGCCGCTCGATGCCGCCGCGCTCCACGTTTGGGCACAAATCGCCGCACATTCGGAGTTGGCCGGGCAGCCCCTGCCAGTGATGGACGGCCTGCTCATGGCCACCGCCCAATGCCACGGCCTCACCGTGGTCACCCGCAACGTGCAGGATTTCGCGCCATACCCGCAAGTCTTCAACCCTTGGGCGCTGTAAACGCAATATCCCAAAGAATCGCGCAGGCTGCGATATCAATGTAACTGGCGTCGGCAACGAAAACCTCGACCTGCCCCCTGCCATCAACACTACGGAAAAACTTCTCAAGCTGCTCTCCATGCGCGGCAAGAACTGGAAGCTGGCCGTGCACGACAATCCCAAACTGCGCATCACGGTCAACAAGCAAATTCTGGACGGCAGCGCGGAATTGAATGACGGCGATGAGGTGGGGTTGGTGGCGTTTTAGACCTGTCCGTCCGGGCTGGCTAATCCCCATATCGCCAAGAATCTCCCTGAAACGCTCCAGGAAGTGGTGCTGCCCCATTTGGCTCCAAAATCTACTCCAATGCCAACCGACAGGCGTCAAGCCGCCCACTTCCTGCCATGACTCGCATAGTCGAGCATCAGGTAAAACACGTTGTCGCATTTCTCCCGGAATAGCACGCGGTCGTAGCTTTCCGGCAGCTTGCTATCCAGCACTTTCTCGACGGCGGAGCGTACCATTTTCTTGGTCTGCGTATCTTTATACCAATCCCGCACCAGCACCGTGGGATGTTCTTCCAGCAAACGATGCAGTAGCGACTTGGCCGCAAGCTTGACACTCTGCGTTTCCACTTGCGTCATCTTGTCTTTTTTCAGTAGGTCAAACAGCTCAAGTTCGTCCTCCGTCAGACCCTCGCGGATGTGGCGTTCATCCTCCGCGCGCAAATCCTCGGCGAACTTCATCAGGTCTTCGTAATAGTTCTCAGTGGAGGAGCCGCCTGAATTGTAGGCATCGATGATCTCCTGCAACCGCTGCGCAAAGTCGGTACGCGTCGCGTTTTGTTGCAGCATCAGCTCCAGCTTGTGTTGCAGGAAGGCGCGCAGGTCGGCGATCTCGATGTTCTTGTAGGTCGCCTGCTTGAATTCCTCGCGCAGCTTGTCGAAGTTGATCTTGCTAAAGGCTCAGACCTTGCCCTTTAGATCATCTGGTATTCCGCGCTGTGCTGCCGCGTCTTGAAGGCCTCGGCCTCGTTCACTACCACGCTCTCGTCGAGCAGCTCCGCTATCTTCAGGCTTACCGCCTCGATGTCCTTCTGTTCGATCAGGCTGTCTATCACGCCGCGCAGATACTGAAACACCGCCACCTCGCGCGCCTTGCCGCGCCCGAGCACATCCGGCTTGCAGGCTTCATACAGCGAAGTGATGGTGTTCTCGTAAACGTTGAACGATTTGCGCCACTCATCGTTCGCCAGCAAGGTGTTGGCGAACACGTTGAACCGACCCAGCTTCTCGAACACGTCGTTGCCGCTCAGGACCTCGCGCAACGGTACTTTCTTCTCCTGGCAGAACACCAGCCCCTGTTCAATGGCATCGTCCAGCAGCTTGAACAGCTCTGACTTCTCGCGCACCGGCGCTTCATCTTGCTCGTTCTGCCCCTGCGCATAATCCTTCAGCGCCAGCTTCATATTGCGGAACACGTTGTAGAAATCCAGGATCTCGCCGTTCTTCATCTCGAGCCCGTTGATCTTCCGCGACGTCACGCGGTTGGCGCGCGCAATGGTCTGCATCAGCGTATGCCCCTGCATGGGCTTGTCGAGGTACAGCGTCGAAAGCGTGGGCGCATCGAAGCCCGTCAGCCACATCGCGCAAACAAACACCAGTTGCAGCGGATCACCCTCATCCTTGAAGTTGCATTCGATATCGTGGCCGTGCTCGTCCAGTTTGTTGATGCGCGCACGGTGCGGCCTGATGTCCAGCCCCCGGTCGGCAAACTTCTTCTCCTCGTCGCCCTCCTCGCTGATGACCACCGCCATCTCCACCGAGCGCATGTAATCCACAATCTGGCCCAGCCGCCGCTTCTCGATCTCGTTGGCAGTCTGGCCGATGATGCCCTTCAGCTTCCTGATCTCCTTCTTCCACAGGTCCTGCACCTTGTCGCACATCTTCACTGCGGTGTATTTGTCCACCGCCACCACCAGCCCCTTGCCCAGGTAGCCGCGCCGGGGAAAATGGTAGACGATGTCCTGCGCAATCTTGTCCAGCCTGTCGTCGCGCGTGATGACCTCCAGCTCAGAGGCGAATTTCTTCTCCAGCTTGGCCTGCTGCGCCTCGTCCAGGTTCTCGTCCTCCAGCAGCTCGTAGAATTCCGCGCTCAGGTTCTCATTTTGGTTTCTGATCTCCGGCACGCGCTTTTCGTAAAACAGCGGCACTGTCGCGCCGTCGTCCATGGACTGCTGGAAGTTGTATTCCGAAACGTAATCGCCGAACCACGCATTGGTCTTGCGCTCGCGCCCCAGCAACGGCGTGCCGGTGAAAGCCAGATACTGTGCATTTGGCAGACCGTTGCGCATGATCTCCGCCAGCGAATTGTATGCGTGCGGTGCGCCTCGTCACGATATGATGATGTCGATGCCCTTGGACAGCAGCGGGTAAGCCTGCCCTTTCCAGCGAAATTTCTGGATCAGCGTGAACACCAGCCGCTTGTTCTGCCGAGGAACGACGCATCTCCTGCTGTTCCTGGGTTGCGCGGCCTCGCTCGCTACCGTACGAGAGTTCAGGAAGTTGCGGTAAATCTGCCCGTCCAGATCATCGCGGTCGGTCACCACCACAAAGGTGAAATTGCCGTTCTGTTTACGGAAGATCTTCCGCGCATTAAAAATCATCGAGAAGCTCTTGCCCGAGCCCTGCGTGTGCCAGAACACACCCAGCTTGCCCGCCAGTTCCTCGCGATTGAGGAAACGTCATAGGCACGGTTCACGCCGAGGAATTGTGGTTCTGCGCGATGATCATCAAATGTCCTTGAGCAGAGAATGAAATTCTCCACGTTGTGCATCAGCCTGTGCCGGGGCAGCAAGCCCTCGATCACGCCCTCAAGGCTGGTGCCCTGCTCGCGGATCGCGGCGCGGTCGATCTTCTGCTTTTCGTCATCCGCGCGCAGCCAGTTGAAGAAATGCTCCCACTCCGCCGTGATGCTGCCCACTTTGGTCTCGATGGCGTTGGACAACACGCAGAAAGCGTTGGTCAGGAAGAGTTGCGGTATCTCCGTCTTGTAGGTGGTCAGGTTGTCGTCGTATGCATTGCGCAATTTCTCCATTCGGTTCTTCAGCTCGATGAACAGGGATGCCATTGAGGAAGAGCGGCACGTCCGGCCTGCAATCCGCGCTCGTCCTTGATAAAAGTCGTGACGGCAGGTAGCGGTTATTTTCGAGCGTGTTGAAATCCAGCAGCCGGACAGTTCCTGCTGCCGCACGCCCTGCGCATCGTCGAATTCCACCGGAATGCCGTCGCGCAACAGGCCATAGATCTCCCGGTTCGCGGCGATCAGTGTCATCGCCTGCCGCCGGTCGAACAATTTTTCCAGCGCATCCTCGATGGCTGTTTGCGGGATGCCCTTGTTCAGGCGGATGGCCGCTTCCCGCACCCGGTCTGCCAGAATTACGTCGCGCTTGTTGGCCCGGTTTGATCCGTTTCAGGTCTTCCGAATTTTCCTTAAATCGGTCCAGCACATCAAAGTCGTAAGATGTTGAAGCTTCTGCACCATGGCCTGCTCGAGCTGGTCTTCGGAAATGAAGTTAGGCATCGGGATTCAATGGCTTACACGTCAAGGCGCCGAAAGATTTAAGTTACCCGCCAATTTAGTTAAAGCAAAACGATTTCCGTTAACTAACGAACAGGCGTAGGTAACGAGCGAACGAATAGGCCCGCCCCCGCTGTTGCCCGGTGATTTCTTTCAGCATCCCCAGCCGTTCGAAATCCCGTGATTAAGGCGTTTGCTGTCGGCGTGCTGACCGACAGGGCCGTTTCAATATCGGCCGCCGAAACTACGGGCTTGCGATACAACAGGTTCAGCAAGGCCCGGCCATTGACCGCCCGCTTGCCCAGCTCCAGCACTGCATGTTCAACCTCGGTACGCATCACCAGCACTTGCCGGAAAACGTCACGCCCCTTGGTCTCCATTTCCGTCACGCCTTGCAGAAAAAACCGCACCCTGTGAATCAGGTCGTTCGACACCCGCACCCGCATCAGCGCGTCATAAAGCTGGCCCGTTTCCCCTCGAAAAAATTGTCAAATACAACGAAGGTTCGCCAGCATACATGTCTGACCGTCCAGCGAATCATAGCGCCCGAGACGGCCAGTGCCGTCCAGACACTGGATGTCTCGAACTGGTAATGGCTCGCCATCCGGATCAGGTGCGGCACCACGATCTCTTCGTTGTGCCAGAACGCCTCCAGGTCGCTCATCATGTCCGCCACGCCGTCCGGGTGCGGCGGGATGAACACCGCATCGGCCAGGCTGGAACCGCCAATCCAGTTCTGGCTGGCGCGAAATTCACCAGGCTGCCTGTGCTCGCCGCGCACCCCGCGCAGCAGAATTTCGTGGGTCTGTTTCAACAGCCGGTTCGACAGCGGCAAACGCTTCAACTCGGCGATGGACGTATTACCGCCTCGATATAATTGCGCACCTCGCGCCAGTCGTCGCGTTTCTCCGGCAGAATCTGCTCCTCCGCATCAGCGTTTCGTCGATGCCGGTCTGCGTGCCCTCGATCCGGCTCGATGTCTGCGCCTCCTTGACCACATGCATTTCGATGAACAAGTCGATGTCCGGCTCGATCGGCGAAAAGGCGTTCAACTCGCCCAGCGCCCGGTTGGCCGACTCCAGCAAGGTATTGATGGCTGCGTCTTCCCACACCCACTCATGGTTCACCGGCACCGGCTCGAAGCTCTTGTACTGGTAGCGCTGCCGCCACACACCCGCTTTGAAAGTTTCAAACTTCATGCGCGGATTCCTCCATGCCGGGCGGGAACTGGATGTCGAGGTTTTCGACGGAGAGTTTGCCGGAGACCAGGCGCGGGAGAAGTTGATCGCGTGAAGCAGTCAGCGCCTCATTGGCTCGAAGCAAGTTCACGATTTGCGAAAACAACACTTCAAATTGCGCCCGGAACGCCTCCAACAATTTCGCATCTGGGATGGCTAATTCAAGCTTCTTGAGGAATCCCCAATCTGCCCTTGGCATCTTTGTCCCTTTGGAGGCTATCGTGGCAAGCTCAATGAACGTATCAGTGAATACCGTGAAAAGAAGGTGGCCCTGGTAAATTCTTTCCTTCGGCCGAAGGACTATCGTATCCGACGAACACGCACCGGAAAAATGCGCGAGCGCAACCTTGTGTAAATAAGGGCGGATTTTTCCAAACAGAATGTCGCGCTTTTGAAACAGCAGCTTGTCGCTATCTACCGTGTCCGCTGTTGCCCATGCCTTTATTGAAATCGATCTCCGGGGAATATGTTCCAGACCAAGGTATTTCTCCTCACCACCCAAATGCTTCTTTTTAACTTCTCTTTTAATCTCACTCGCAAAACTGGAAAGCAGTCTCACCTCCCAGCCACTAGGCACGCCCTTCATCTTCTTCACCTTCTCGTGGCCGGGAAAGCGCAGGCGGACGAACCATTCGCGGTAGATTTCCTCGGCCACCTTTTCCAGCGGCGCGATGCGCCGCTGGTTGTTTTCGATCAGCTCGTCATACGCCGAAAGAATCGCAGCATTTTTGTCTTGAACTGCACGAGAGGGCAGCAGAAATTTGAGTTCTTTTGCTACGGTGATGTTGAAATGCTGCTGGGCGGCACCGACAAGATTGCCCCCCACCAAGTCACGGCCAAAAGTGGAGTTAAAGATCGCACAAAGGAAGTATGGGTTAAGTTGCTTACCCGGTCGGATGATCGCCAAGTCGCTACAGTTCGAGACTTTTAACTCTTGGGGAATGACGCAGGCGGTGCCAGGATACCGTGTGCGAATGAACTGCCACATCGCCAGGAGGTAGTGCCGATTTACGTATCTTTTCGTGAAATTGTTTACTGACGTATTTCATGCCGTCCAAGTTAAGGCGAAACGGAGTGATATTTTGCGAGCGGAAGAAAGGAACACCCGTCTCCTGATACTGATGAGCCATGGAACCGACAAAGCCCACGGTCACGCGATCACATACATCTTTCAGCTTGGAGGTTTTCCAGTTATTCACTATTCCCCCGCAATTTGCGCCAGGTTGTGAGCGATCACCGATTCCAACGCTCGTGAGTCCTTGTTCAAGGATACGAGTTCGTCGTTCATCGCCAGCAACTTTCGATGAATTCCTCCTCTGTCTTCCCATCCTCTTCAATCATTACGCCGACGAACGGCCTGGGTTCAATGAATACTCCTGCTCCTGCAATTGTGCGCGGGTAGCGAGTTTGCACAGGCCGGTGACGTCCTCATACTCCGCCTTTGGGAAGGCTCCTGAGCCAGGGATATGCCGGTAAAAGCTTTCGGCGTTCTTCACTTCCCTGTGCAATTCCTCCAGCGCTCCCTTGAGCGCCTTGGTCTTGCGGTCGGTGATTACTGCTCTTGCCTTCGGCCTCGCCTGTTGGCCTGTTGCCTCTCGTGCTGGCGCACTACCTTGTCCAGGTGCTTCAAGCCTTCGTGCAGCGCGACAAAGAAGGGATCAAACGCCTCGCGCAATTGCTGCTGCGCCTCGTTCTTCATGTCCACCGCCCTTTCATCCGCGTGCTTTCCCTGATATTGCGCATAGAGGGTTTGCAGTTTGGCAAGCCGGCCCACTACTGCACCAACTCGCCCACCGCCTGTTTGCCGCCTGCGTCGTCCAGCACCGCCATTTGTCCGGGACGCGTTGACCTTCATCTTGTTCCCGGCCAGTCTTTCCATGCCCGCCGCGAAATAGCGGTCGATGACCTTGACGAATTTTTCGCGCCGCCCTTTGTGCAACTGGCTGATGATGGCGATGTTCTGGATGTGTTCTTCGCTGAATTCGCGGTGGGCGCGGTCTATCTGGGTGAAGATGTTGCGCGCGTCGATGAACAGAATCTTGTCGTCGGTCTTGGCCTTGTCGAAGAACCACAGCGTGGCCGGGAGCGTGACGGTGTAGAACATGTTCGAGGGCAACGTCAGCATGGCGTAGATCAGGTTCTGCGCGATCAGCGCTTTGCGGATGTCGACGTCGGAATGGCCGCTTCGGAGGCCGAATTCGCCATCACCAGCGCGGCGCGGCCTTGCGGCTTGAGCGAGGTGGCGAACAGGTTGATCCACAGGTAGTTGCCGTTGGGGACGGTTTCCTTGCCTTCGTCGGCCTTCTTCACTTTCGACTTGTTGCGCGGGATGCCGTAGGTGTTGAAGCGCTTGTCCTTCTCCACGCTGGAGAAGCTCACGTCGTCCACGTTGAACGGGGGATTGGCGAGGACGTAATCGAATGCGCCTAAACTCTGGTACGGGACTTCTAATAGGTATTGGCCTGCTGATTTGCCGGCACCGTTGACCGCGAGGTTCATCTGGCAGATGGCCGGTATCCCGCGTTTTTTCCTGGCCGCAGACATACAAGCCGCATTCCAAGCCTTTCAGTTCCTTGCGGTGTTCCGCGATGAACTGTGCCGACTGCACAAACATGCCGCCGGAGCCGCAAGCGGGATCGAACACCTTGCCGCCGTGCGGCTCGATAATCTCGGCCATAAGACATACCAAGGAACGCGGCGTGAAGAACTCGCCTCCCTTCTGGCCTTCGCTGCGCGCGAATTCGGAAAGGAAATATTCGTAAATCTGCCCGAACAGATCGCCGGTGGTGTCCGCCGGAATGTCGGCGAAGGCTCTTAACAACTGCTTAGGCAGCGTCTTGTCCGTCCGGGTCAACGCCGCATATTCATCCTTGGGCAGCACGCCTTCGAGTTCGGGTTTGTATTCTTCGATGGCCTTCATCGCTTCCTTGAGCGCCCTGGCGATGTTCTTCTCTTCCGGCAGATTCAGCAGGTGCTCGTAGCGCGCATGGTCGGGCAGATAGAAGCCGCACTTTTCAATGGCGATGTCGGAGATTTTCTTCTCGCGGCGCGTGCCTTTGAGTTTCGCGTACTCCGCGTGAATCGCGGTTTCGTGGCGACGGTAGTTGTTGTCCGCGAACTTGAGAAAGATCAGCCCCAGCACCGGCGTGGCGTATTCGCTGGATTTCAGATCGGAGTTGGCGCGCAGCTTGTCGGCGGCGGCCCAAAGGTCGTTTTCGAGTTGTTTCAATGCTTGTGAAATCACTGCGCTATTCTTTTGATCCAGGAATATTCGGGGCTCTTGTTATCCAGCGAATCTTCGCACAACCCCGCATGGCTTCGAATATGCGATCGGCTCCTGGGTCCGGGGTATAAAATCGACGGGCGCGCAGGCCCCGTCGATGTTTTTCCATCCCCCTCCCCGCAAGGGGAGAGGGAGAGGAAGGGGCGCTCCTGGCCGACTGCCGCTCGGACGATCAGCCCCAGGCCTTGCTCTGGAGTCCCGCGCAGTAGTCCTGGATGAATTTCGCCCATGTGCTCTTCCTGGCGAAGTCCAGACCGGAGTAAAGCCGGCAGACCTGTTTCTTGGGGAAGTAGATCGAGGTGCCGTGCGAGCGCGCCTCCTTGCCACCCTTGGCGCCCGCCGCCAGCACCATCTTGCCCATCGCGGTCTTGACTGCGCCGCAGGCAGCCGTCACCTCGGCACTGCCGAGAACGGAAGTCAGGCCATCGCAAAGATCAACGAGATCGACGTAATCGTCATAGGGCGCCGAGTATTCCTGCACGCGGGCGCGCACCGAGGCCAGCGCAGCACGCTTCGCCGCGTCGCCAAGGGTCCTGGAAAGCGCCGCGCCCAGCTTGTTGGCGGCAATGGCCACGGCGTCGATCTGGGTGAGATCCGTGGCGGAAAAAGTCACGTCGTCGCCACTCCCGTAAGAAGCCAGATAGCTGCTCACACAAAGGCGCGCCAGGTCCGCCGGAGACATGCCTGGCTTGGCGGCCAGCGCCTTGAGCAGGCGGTCGTATGCCCAGCCGTTGTTGGGTTCCTCTTCTTGCGAGCCGACCGTGAAATCGGCCGCGCCTTTGATTTGGTAACCGACCTCCAGCATGCTCATCAGGCAGGCGTCAAAGCCGATGATGTCGATCTTGCGCTTGATCAACTTCTTCACGTCCATCAGGACACGCTTGAGTTCCGCGTTGTCGAGGTAGTCCTTGGCCTGGTCGTCGAAGGCGATGGCGCGGCTTTGCACCATCTGCTTCACGCTGGTGGAGAATAGCGCCCGCCGGGCATTGCGCACCGCCGCGCGCCCCTGGGCCAGCGGAATTGGCGACCTTGTTCGCTTTCCCTTCGCAGTGGCAGCCTTGCCGACGGAACCTTTGGCATTAAGGGTTTGGCCCTTGTGCACGATGGGCGGCGCCTGACCGCCGAAATAGTCGCCTTCGTAAAGGTTGGAATCATCCCAGCCCGCGCCGTGGTTCCAGATCACGGCCAGATAATGATCGGCCGGATGGGTCTTGATGCCCCAGGCAAGAAAGTCTTTCAACACGGCCGGGTCGCCGGTGTCGGTCTCGCCCAGATCGGCCACCGCATCGCCTGCCAGCGAGGTGCTTTTGCGCAGGAAGTAACGCTTGGTCGTGCCCTTGCCCCCGGCACGGTCAAACTGCGCGACGACGTTGATGTCGCCGGTGGATCCCACCTTTTTCATTTCCAGCAGGTCTGCCACACCGGCACCGTCAAGGTTGTTGTCGCCGGCGAGATAAACCATCACCGTCCACTTCGCGGGGGATTGGTCTTTGCCCGCACTTTTGGATTTGCCGCTTGCGTGCTTCTTCATTTCTGCTCCTCAGGTAATCGGTCGACCCGACAAAGGGTCACCCCACTATAGCTTCGCCGATTCGGGACTGCCACTTCGCGCCGCTCGGCTCACGCTTCAAGCCCCTTCAACTGCGATTTCCGTCCCAGCGGCGCGTCTCTGCGCTGCATCCAATGGTGTCTTGCGCGCCCAGCCATCAGGGTCCGAACGCGCGGCGTTGTCAGCAGGCCACCCTCGGAACCGCGCGCCTCCGGCCCCTACGCAACTCAAGTTAAGACCGCGATATCCGTTTCTAACCGTATTCCCTATATCCCGCTGGATGACTCAATGCCGGATCGACGTTCGAATTTCCCGCCCCATCGGCCGCGAATCTCATGGCTTTGAACCCGTTTGCCCGACCGGGGTGGGTTCCGCGCCCGGCCCAACATCCGGCCGTGGCCTGGGCAATACTCGTGCTCGCCCTCGCTTTCACCGCATTTGCCTGGCAGCACTTCAAGCAAAATACCTTCAACGATGCCCGCGATCGGTTTCAGCTCCAGGCAGGTGAAGCCCGTGACGAAATCAGCAAGCGCATATTCGCGTACGAGATGCTGCTGCGCGGCGGCGCCGGCCTGTTAGAGACCACGCAGAGCGTCAAGCGCGACGAATGGCGGCGCTACGTGGACAAGCTCGACATCCGGCGCAACTATCCCGCGCTCCAGGGCATGGGCTTCAGCCAGGTCATTACCGCCGCGGACCTGGCGCGGCATGTCGCGCAGGTGCGGGCCGAAGGCTTCCCCGAATACCGGGTCAGGCCCGAAGGGCAGCGGCCGCTCTATGCCACAACGCTCTACCTGGAACCGTTCGACACGCTCAACCAACGCGCCCTCGGCTATGACATGTACACCGAGCCGGTGCGACGCGAAGCCATGGAACGGGCGCGCGACAGCGGCAAGGCCGCGGTTTCGGGCACCGTCACGCTGGCGCAGTCAGGCTCGCTGGCGCCGCAGAAGGGATTTGTCATCTACCTGCCGGTTTACCGCAGGGACATGCCCACAGACACGATCGAGCAGCGCCGCGCCGCCCTCTACGGCTTCGTCTTCGGTCCCGTTCGCGTCCTTGAACTGATGGGCAACATCTTCGACGCGCAGATGAACGGCATCTCCGTCGAACTGTACGACAGCCGGGCCCCAGAGCCTGCGCGGCAGTTCTACCATAGCGATCACCTGGCAGGGCCCTATGTGGAAGATGCCGCCGCGATCGCGTTCCACCAGAGCGCCTCTCTTAGCGTCGGCGGTCGGGCCTGGTCCGTGATCGTGCACACGCTGCCGAACTATGTATCGATGGGGGAAGGAAGAGAGTCCCGGATCGTGGCTGGCGGTGGAATCCTGGGAAGTTTGCTGCTGTTCTTCAGCGTCCTCAGCGTTTCCCGGCGACATCAGGAAGCCTTGGCCCAGGCGCGCGACATGACTGCCGAGCTGAGGCATAGCGAGGAGCGCTCGCGCGCCCTGGTGGAATTCGCCCCGGACGCCATCATCGTGATTGATGAACGGGGCATCATCGAAACCTGCAACCCTGCCGCAGAGCGGATTTCTGGTTATTCAGCCGAGGAACTGCTGGGCCGGAACGTCAGCCTTCTGATACCCGGCCCGGATCACGCCGCCCATAATCACCACATTGCCCGCTTTCTCACCACCGGCGAGTCGCGCATCATGGGTGTCGGACGCGACGTGCAGGCGCGGCGCAAGGACGGCAGTCTGGTCAGCATCAACCTGAACATGGGGGAGGTGACAGCCGGGCGGGGCGGCCGCCGCTTCATCGGCTATATCCGCGACCAAAGCGAACGAAAATCCCAGGAAGAGGCGCTCGATCACTATCGCAATCACCTGGAAGAAATGGTCGCGGAACGCACGGCCGAACTGGCGGCGGCCCAGGAGCGCACTCAGTCAATCCTGGAATCAGCCGCCGACGGGCTGATCGGAATAGACCGCGCAGGCCACTTCACCTTTGCCAACCCGGCCGCCTGCCGCATGCTGGGCTACACCCAGATGCAGCTCATCGGCCGCCCCATTCACGAAACGATCCACCACAGCCGGCCCGACGGCACGCATTTGCCCGAGGCGGAATGCAGCACGATGCAGTTGCTTTATTCCGGCAAGGCCTTACGCCGGGAAGATGAGGTGTACTGGCGCGCCGACGGGCAACCGATTTCGGTGGCGGTGGCGGCGCAGCCCATACTGCGGAATGGCCAGATCGTCGCCGCAGTGTTGAGCATCACCGACATCACCGAACGCAAACGCGGCGAGGAGGAGCGAAAGCGCTTCGACCTGGCCATGCAGGAGAGCGAGGCGCGCTACCGCACGCTGGCTTCAGCCACCTTCGAGGGCATTGTGCTGAGCGAACAGGGCCGGGTGGTGGACTGCAATGAGCAGTTCGCCAACATGCTCGGCTATTCCCGCGCGGAGTTGCTTGACCGTCCGGGAATCGAATTTATCGCCTTCGAGGACCGCGAACGGTGCCTGGCCACAATGCGCGCCGGCCGCGATGCGCACAGTGAGGGCACCCTGGTGCGCAAGGATGGAACCCGCATCATCGTCGAGGCCAACGGCAGGACGGTCACGCATCTGGGGCGCTCGACGCGCTTCACCGCCATACGGGATATCACCGAGCGCAAGCGCGCCGAGCATGCGCTGCGCGAGAGCGTGGAGCGGCACCGCTTCCTGTACGAGCAGATGCAGCAGGGGGTGGTCTACCTGGACGCGGATGCGCAAATCCTCGATGCAAACCCGGCCGCTCAGCGCATCCTGGGCCTGTCGCTGACGGAACTGCGGGAGCGCGACGCCTGGGATCAACGCTGGCGCATGATCCACGAGGACGGTTCGCCACTCCCCGCCGACAAGAATCCGGTGGTGCAGGCGCTGCTCACCGGCCGAGTGGAGAGCAGTCAGGTCGTGGGCGTCTATTCGCCGGCCCGCGACGACTTTGTCTGGATCAACATCCAGGCTGTTCCCCAGTTCCAGGCAGGCCAGAGCCGGCCCAGCCAGGTTCATGCGGTATTCGAGGACATCACCGAGCGCAAGCGCGCCATTGCCGAATTGACCCGTGCCCGTGCCGACGCCGAGCAGGGCAGCCGTGCCAAATCCGCCTTCCTGGCGACCATGAGCCACGAAATCCGCACCCCGATGAACGGCGTGCTGGGCATGGTGGAGGTGCTCAAGCGCAGCCACTTGTCCGAGCACCAGGCCGATCTGCTCAAGACCATTCATGACTCCGGCGCAGTGCTGCTGAACCTCATCGACGATATCCTGGACTTTTCCAAGATCGAGGCGGGACGCATGGAGCTCGGACAGGCCCCGGTTTCAATTGCCGACGTGGTCGAAGGCCTGTGCAGTTCGCTGATGCCGCTCGCCACCAGCAAAGGGGTTGAACTTTCGCTTTTCGTGTCGCCGCAAATACCTGATCGGGTGCTCACGGATGACGTGCGCCTGCGCCAGGTGCTCTACAACCTGCTCGGCAATGCGATCAAGTTTTCGGCCGGACGGCCGGACTTCCCTGGGCGCGTATCGGTGCGAGCGAACGTCAAGCAGTCCGCCCCCTTGCGGCTGGAGTTTCGCATTGCCGACAACGGCATAGGCATTACACCGGATATCCTGTCCACCCTGTTCACCCCGTTCACCCAGGCCGAGGTGTCCACCACCCGGCGGTTTGGCGGCACCGGCCTGGGGCTGGCCATCTGCAAGCGCCTGGTGGAACTGATGCACGGCATCATCACGGTGGAAAGCACCCCCGGCGAAGGTTCCACCTTCACCGTTGAGTTGGCCTTCGAGCTGCCCGCTGAACAGCCCGCGGGCAATCTGCCGACGCTGACCGGCGTCGCCTGCATCGTGGTGGAGAATCCCGACTGTGCCGTCGACGATGTGTCTGCCTATCTCGAAGCGGGCGGGGCGCGCGTGCTGCGGGCGGCCGATCTGAACGCTGCGGCGCAGGTTGCGGCGAACCTGTCCGCACCCGTTGTGGTCATTCTGGACACAGGGCAGACGCGGCCTACGCCGGCCGCGCTGTACGCAACCCTTGCCTCCATGCCGCATGCCCGCCGCCTGTTGATCACGCGTGGCCGGCGGAAACAAGCCCGGCAGGCTGACTCCAACACGCTCGTCCTGGATGGCAGCCTCTTGCGGCGCGAGGCGCTGCTGCATGCGGTAGCGGTCCTGGCAGACCGGGCCGCACCCGACGTCTTCCACGACCCGGCCGGGGAGCCTCTGCCGGGTGCGCAGTTCGCGCCGCCCGGCATCGCCCAGGCGCGCAACCAGGGCAAACTGATTCTGGTTGCCGAGGACGACCCGATCAACCAGAAAGTCATTACGGCGCAGCTCGGCTTGCTCGGCTACGCGGCGGAAATCGCCGGCAACGGTGTCGCAGCGCTCAGCCTTTGGCGAGGCGGACACTACGCACTGGTGCTGACCGACCTGCACATGCCGGAGATGGATGGCTATACGCTGGCCCGGACGATACGCGAAGACGAGGCGGGCGGGCGCCGCGTCCCCATCCTGGCCCTGACAGCCAATGCCCTGCGCGGCGAGGCAGACCATGCCCTGGCCGCGGGCATGGACGATTATCTGACCAAGCCGGTGCCGATCGAGCAGTTGCGCGCCGCCCTGGAAAAATGGATGCCCCGGCAGCAGGCAGCGCCCCTGCCCGCAACCCTTGGTATTGAAGCCGACGCCTCCCGGACAGACGACGTGGTTGACGTGGCGGTGTTGAAGGCGCTGGTTGGCGATGACGAGGAAATCGTGCGCGAACTTTTGTCGGATTACCTGGTTTCGGCGCGACGCCTGGCGGTGGAATTGCGTGCCGCCTGCTCCGCAGGCGATACCCGGCAGGTCGGGGCCATCGCCCACAAACTCAAGTCCTCATCGCGCTCGGTGGGCGCACTGCCCCTGGGTGAACTGTGCGCCGAGCTGGAAAGCGCGGGCAAGGCCGGCGACAAGCAGGGGGTCGAAAAAGACCGGCTGCGATTCGAAACAGCCCTGGCGGAAGTGGATGCCAGCATAGGTGAAATTCTCTCTGGATGAACGAACGGTGATCGGCACCGGTGTCTGGATTTTTTTGGAAATGGCAATAGCTGACTGCAAATGAAAACGCTTCTGGTCGATGACGAGCCCTTCGCGCTCAAGCTGCTGGCGCGGCAGTTGGGCAACCTCGGTGTGACCCGGGTGGAATCCCGCGACTCTGCGGGGGATGCGCTGGCGCTGCTTGAGACCGGGGCCGCGGTGGACCTGGTGTTTTGCGATCTGCAGATGCCGGAAATGGACGGTGTGGAGTTCGTCCGCCACCTTGCCGGCATCGGCTACACCGGTGCGGTGGTGCTGGTGAGCGGCGAGGACGAGCGCATCCTGAAGACGGCGGAAAAGCTGGCTGTGGCGCGACAGCTCAATGTCCTCGGCACCCTGCACAAACCGGTTTCTCCCCACGAGTTGCAGGACATTCTGGAGCGGTATTGTCCACCCGGCGCATGCGCCACGCGCGTCGATCAGAAGACTTATGCGCCCAGGGAACTGCGCGATGCCATCGCAAGCGGACAATTGGTCAACTACTATCAACCCAAGATCATGGTCGGCAGCGGCACAATCGAAGGCATGGAAGCGTTGGTGCGCTGGCAGCATCCGCGCGACGGCCTGGTGATGCCGGACCGGTTTGTCGGCATGGCGGAGGATCATGGCCTGATCGACTCCCTGACGCATGCGGTGCTGTCCGAGGCCCTGCACGACACCCGCAACTGGCAAGCGGCCGGCTTGAATCTGCATGTGTCGGTCAACGTCTCGATGGAGAATCTCGCCGATCTCGACTTTCCCGAGTTCATCGCGGAAGAAGCCCGTGCGGCCGGGGTTCCGCTGACCAGCCTGGTGCTGGAGGTGACCGAAAGCCGGCTGATGAAGGACCTGCTGGCGCAACTGGACATTCTCGCCCGCTTGCGTCTGAAGCGAATCGGCTTGTCCATCGACGACTTCGGTACCGGCTATTCCTCGCTCGTCCAGCTGCGCGACATCCCCTTCGACGAACTCAAGGTGGATCGCAGTTTCGTTCACGACGCCTGGCGGGATGCTTCCCTGCGCGCCATCTTCGATGCAAGCCTGGGCATGGCCCACCAACTGGGCATGAGGGTCGTGGCCGAAGGGGTGGAGGACCTGGATGACTGGAACATGCTGCGCCAGGCCGGCTGCGACATGGCGCAAGGTTTCCTCATTGCCAAACCCATGCCGGCGTTCGAGCTGACGGAGTGGATGGCCGACTGGAACGCGCGCCTCGATGAGCTCAGGGATACGCAACCTGAGCGCCCAAACTGGATAAATACTTAAGCATGGGCTACTCCCGCCGGACGCTGTTGCAGGGGGCTGCTTTATTCCGGATATTCCCGGTCTTCCTCTGCCGGATCCCTGGCCTGGCTGTCGAGGCGTTCCTTGAGCGACGCTGTCTGCGTGACGAAGGCATCGACGCTCACCCCTTTGCTCCAAAGCAGCGCTGGGGGATAAAGCGAGCTCATGTAGTGCTTGTCGCTCAACTGCCGGGACTTGCCATACATTGAGAGCGCATAGGCCGACATTCCGGCGAAGGTCAGTGCGAAGACCGCAGCGGCCAACTGGGGCATGCGCCGCGGCGCGACGATGCGCAAATGGGCAGCCACCAGGACACCGATTCCCGCCAGTTGAATCATGGAAATATGGCGGTCGAGCGAGGGCAGGTTGAAGACAAAAGCGCAAAGCTTGGCCAACTCCTCACCCACCATCATCAAAATCAGCCACAGCAGCGCCAGGCGCAGATGGCGGAGGTACTGAAGCTGTTTGGTAAACAGCTTGCTGACCAACGACCAACCCGCCACCCAGAATGCCAGCAAGAATGTGAACCCGATATAGAGCGGGGCAAGCACCCGCCACAATTCGACCTCGCCGCTCAAGCCCAGCCAGCTGTCCCAGCCTAGAAGGGCGTAATTGAGCAGGCCCAGCAACAGCATGGCTGCGATGCTCAGGCCGAAGCCGGAAATGAAAAGCGGCGTCTCATCGGGCACCGCTTCCTGCGCAGTCCGCAGCTTCAGTATCGTGTGTCCCAGATGCAGCTCGGCGTGACCGGGCCAGACACCGGACGCCCCGGCAGCGTGCGCCTCACCATCGATGCGCACGCCATTGAGCGTTTTGCCGACCGTGAACCGGACCTGTCCATCTTCTTCGCGCAAGTCGAGGTGCCGCGCCGCAACATGAGGGTCGTCCAGCACGATATCGTTGTCCAGCCCGCGCCCTATGCTCACCGGCCAGCGCTGCACCTCATGGCGCTGCCGGTAATGGCCGTCGCGTTCCTGGATGTCGATGACGGCTAGCGCGCCCATGCGAATCCCTCCACATAATGCTTGAGCAGCTTGAGCCCATTGTCGAAACTCACGCCGCTGGCATCAAGCCTTCCCTGCACGCCGTGCAGCGGATCATCCAGGCTGGCCACCAGCACGGACAGGTCATACAGGCCGGGAAACTTGCGATAGGCGCGGGCGCAAGCCACGACCCGCAACGGCAGGCCGTGCTGATCGACAAAGTCCTCATGGCATTCGGCCGCGGTCATGTTGGTGCCGCCAGGTTCAAAGGATTCGTCGCCGAAACTGTTTGAGTACTGCCGGTAGAATCGCCACGTGCCGAGGCGGCTGCCGTCGTATGCCTCATGCCGCATGCCGAGCGCGCCGGTATTGCCCTGCCCGGTGTACAACGAAGTGTCCATGACGCAATCGCTGCGCTCGACTCCCAGCCCATTGCGCTTGGGGGAGTTTGCATCACCCCAGCAGCGCGCGTAGGTCTCGTCAAGCAACGGAACCCGGTACTTGCCGTGCGTTTGCTGGCGGAATGCCTTGCTCAAAGTGCGCGCCACCAGGTCCTGTTGATGTTCCAGCAGTTGACGGGCAATTTCTTCGTTCGCCGGCAGCTTCAGCGGACGGCTGGACGATGCGGACCGCACCAGTGCACGCGCAAAGCGGGCAGGCACCAGGAAGCTCACCAGTTCGCCACCCAGATGTCTTGCAACGTTGATGCCCACGACCTGCCCTGCGGCGTTTAGTACCGGGCCCCCGCTCATGCCCGGATTGATCGCTCCG
Organism: uncultured beta proteobacterium; assembly: GCA_963746955.1. Taxonomy (GTDB): domain Bacteria; phylum Pseudomonadota; class Gammaproteobacteria; order Burkholderiales; family Thiobacillaceae; genus DASQBT01. The sequence goes on from CAVVDR010000027.1 coordinate 90,022, forward strand.
GTGAACAGCATCTGCGGATAGAAGCCGCGCTGCGGGTAGCCGTTGAATGTTCCCTCCACGACGGCAAAGCCGATATCCAGAGGGTTGCCCAGAGAATACAGGCGCTGGCCCTGAATCGGTTCGGCCTCCCCCCAGCCGAAATGCGGCTCGTTTGCCGCCGCCTTGTCGATCGCCAGAACCGCGAGGTCATGCCGCACATCCAGCGCAAGCAGCACGAGGCCGCCTTTGCGCCCGTCCGGCCCGTTGTATTCCACGCGGTACTTCTCCGGTTCCAGTGCCAACTGGCTGATGACATGGTAGTTCGTCACCACCAGCCCGGTGGGCGCAACGATAAATCCGGATCCCGTGCTGGCCTGAGTTTCACGGTCTTTCAGCACGATGCGAACTTGCAGCAGCCGCGGCCTCGCCTGTTCGTAGAGACGCTGCGCGGTGCCCGACAGGCTTGCGGGCACCTCCGCGGACAGCCCAACCCGTGCGCCCTGCACCGCTTGCGGCGCGGCATTGGCATAGGAAATTTGGCAAGCGAACAGCAGCCCCAGGATCATGATCTTTGCCATAAGTGATTCTATCGGCGAATCGGCTGGCACGTGCAGACGACAAGGGGAAGATTGCCCGGCACGGCAAGCGATCTGAAGAAGGCAGTTTGCTCTGTGCCTCGCAGTGACGGGTCGCTTGCCGTGGCCCGGCACTCGCTGTGCCACGTTTCTTGCCGAACCGTTCGGCTCGTGACGATAATGGTCCATAAACCGAATACGGGCGGGAGAGACTCCATGGCGGAAGTTGCCAATTCACTGATCGAGGCCACCGTTGATCACTTGAGCCAGTTCGCGCCATTTGACCAGATGACGCGTGAGCACGTGCTGTGGATGGCGCAGAGACTGACACTCGGCTACTTTGCGAAAGATGAAGTGATACTTTCGCCCGCGCAGGCGGACCCGCTCCAGTTTTTCATCATCAAACAGGGCGTGGTACGGGGCGAGCATGACGTCGCCGTGGCCCGGCAAGCCAGCGCCTGGCTTGAATTGCACGAGGGCGAATGTTTCCCCCTGGGCGCGCTGCTCGCCAGCCGACCTGTCACCAGCACCTATCGCGCAAGCAGCGATGTGTTCTGCTACAAGCTGTCCGCAGATCATTTTCTGCAACTGACTCGGCTGAGCGCGGCGTTCTACGACTTTTGCACCCGCCGCATCGCCAATCTTCTCGAACAGTCGCAACATATCATTCAGGCGGGATATTCGAAGGCCAGCGCCGAGCAGCAATCGATGAACAGCAGTCTGGCGGCCATTATCCGGCGCGACCCGGTGACCTGTTCTACACAAAGCACGATCCGGCAGGCCTTGCAGATGATGGAGGACCAGGGCGTGGGCGCCATGGTCGCCGTAGCAGACGCCGTCCCCCTGGGCATCCTCACCCTGCACGACGTATTGAGTCGCGTGGCCCTGGCGCAAACCGATCTCGATTTGCGGGTTATCAATATCATGAGCACCCGGCTCACCACCCTGCCCCCTCATGCGCAAGCGCATGAGGCTGCCCTCGCGATGGCAAAGCAGGGCATCCGCCACGTACTGGTAACCGACAACGGTCGCCTGACCGGGGTGGTATCGGAAAAGGACTTGTTCACCCTGCAGCGCGTGGGTCTGAGCCAGATAAGCACCGCGATTCGCCATGCCGCTACCGTGGCACTGCTCGCCCAATGCGCGCGCGACATCCAGCAACTTGCCCGCAACATGCTGGCCCAGGGCGTGGCAGCCGAGCATCTGACCCAGATCATCACGACCCTGAACGATCTATTGACCACGCGCATCATCGAACTTGAGTTGCACGACAGTCCGGCCGGGCGTATTGAGTTCTGCTGGCTGGCCTTGGGCTCCGAGGGCCGCTTCGAACAAACGCTGAACACCGACCAGGACAATGGCATCATCTTCGCGCTCAAGAACGGCGAGGATCCGGCAGCGGTCCGCGCACTGATGCTGCCGTTTGCAAAACGGGTCAACCTCGCCCTGGCGGAATGCGGATTTCCGCTCTGTGGCGGCGAGGTCATGGCGTCGAATCCGAAGTGGTGTTTGTCGCTGAAGGAATGGCAAGACACCTTCGACCGCTGGATCCATCAGGGTGCGCCGATGGACTTGCTGCACTCGACCATCTTCTTCGATTTTCGTCCGCTCTATGGCGCAGCGCACCTGGGGACGGCACTGCGCGAGTGGCTGAAGGCGGCCGCAGCGAAGAACACGCGCTTTCTGCACCAGCTCGCCGTCAATGCCCTGGCCAATCGGCCGCCCCTGGGCATGGTGCGAGATTTCGTGACGGGAGCGGACAACACGGTCGATCTCAAGCTGAATGGCATCACACCCTTTGTCGATGCCGCGCGTATCTTCAGCCTGGCCGTGGGTGGCGCACAAACCAACACAGTGCAGCGTCTGCGCGAAATCGCCGCACCCTTGGACATCGCCGCGCAGGATACAGGCGCCTATTGCGAGTCGTTTCTGTTCATCCAGTTGCTGCGTCTGCGCCTGCACCATGCGCAAAGCGAACAGGGCAAGGCACTCACCAATCGGGTGGACCCCGATACGCTCAACAATCTGGACCGGCGCATACTCAAAGAGGCCTTTCGTCAGGCGCGCAAGTTGCAGACCAAGCTGGGCCTGGATTACCAGGTATGAGATGGCTGGACCGGGTGTTCGGCAAGAAACCCTCGCTGACGCCGGAACAGATTCGGCGCCTGACTGCCTGGCAGTCCCTGCCGCCGACGGACCAGGAATCGCCGCTGGACGAAGTCCGTTACGTCGTGGTGGACGTGGAAAGCAGCGGACTCAACATCCGCAAGGATCGCCTGATCGCCATCGGCGCCGTTGCGGTCACGCAGGGCAATATCCACCTGAATGACAGTCTCGAAATCGTGCTGCAACAGGCGCAGATCAGCGGGAAAGACAACATCCTGATTCACGGCATCGGCAGTACTGCGCAGCGGGAAGGCATGCCGCCCGTCGATGCCATGCTTACGTTTCTTGAATACCTGGGCAAGGACCCACTGATTGCTTTTCATGTCGCATTCGACGAATCCATGATCAGCCGCGCCATGAACAGCTTTCTCGGTTTCAGGTTCCGGCACAACTGGGTGGATCTGGCCTATGTGGCGCCCGCCCTCCATCCGCAACTCGCCCGGCAATGCCGCTCACTGGATGACTGGATGGGATTCTTCCGCATCGGCAACTATGCCCGCCACAATGCGCTGGCCGATGCCTTGTCCACCGCCGAATTGCTGTTGGCCTTGCGCCATGTATTGCAGGTCCGCCGGTCAGCTAGCCTTCATGGCATGAAGGCGTTGGAGCGGGAACGTCAAAGACAAATCCAGCCCTTCTGACCACGCCGGAATACACAGACCCCCGACGACGCAGGGGTCTGTTAGCTGTCCAGCCTGGACTCAGTGCGTCTGGGCCACGCCCGCACCGCGCGGATATCGGATGCCTTCCACCAGGTGCTGGATATGATCCGGGCAAGCGGGGGTCAGCTTCATTACCACGAAGGACACGGCGAAATTCAGGATCATGCCCACTACGCCGATGCCCTCCGGCGAGATGCCGAACAGCCATTCGGAGTCCGGCACCTTGGGCATGCCCAGCAGCACGTCGCGCTTGAAATAGACAATGTAGAACAATGTAAAGATCAGCCCGGTGAGCATGCCGGCGATGGCGCCGCCGCGGTTCATGCTCTTGCTGAAGATGCCCATCACGATGGTGGGAAACAGCGACGCGCAGGCCAAGCCGAAGGCAAACGCCACCACCTGGGCGACAAAGCCCGGCGGGTGATAACCCAGGTAGCCAGCCACACACACCGCCACAGCGGCGGCAAGACGGCCCGCCATCAATTCGCCTTTCTCCGAGAGATTCTTGGCGAAGATGCCCTTCAGCAGGTCATGCGAGACCGCAGCCGAGATCACCAGCAGCAGGCCGGCGGCGGTTGACAACGCGGCGGCGATCCCGCCCGCGGCCACCAGGGCGATCACCCAGTTGGGCAGGTGCGCGATCTCGGGGTTGGCCAGCACCATGATGTCGTTGTCCACCTTGCCCTCGAACTTGCCCTTGGCGAACGACCCCAGTTCATTGCCCTTCCAGCCCGCAGCTTCGGCCTTGGCCAGAAACTCCTTGTTCTTGCTCTTGTCGTTGTAGTACTGGATGCGGCCGTCGCCATTCTTGTCTTCCCATTTGATCAGGCCGGTCTTCTCCCAGCGCTTCATCCAGTCCGGACGGGATTCGCCCGGAATGCTGGCGCCGGGAGCAAAGACATCGCCGCCGGCCGCGACTGCCGTGTTCACCGTGGCGTGGAGGTTGTAACGGGCCATGGCGCCCACCGCGGGCGCCGTCGTGTAGAGGATGGCGATGAAAACCAGCGCCCAACCTGCCGACAAACGTGCGTCATGCACCTTGGGCACGGTGAAGAAGCGCACGATCACGTGCGGCAGGCCTGCCGTTCCGGCCATCAGCGCGAGTGTGATGCAGAACACGTCGATCATGGTCTTGTTGCCGGTGGTATAGGCAGCGAAGCCCAGATCGGTCACGGTCTTGTTCAGCTTGTCGAGGAAGTACATGTCGCCCATGTGGCCGCCCAGGCCCAACTGGGGGAGCGGGGTACCGGCGATTTGCAGCGAAATGAAGACGGCCGGGATGGTGTAGGCGAAAATCAACACGCAGTACTGGGCCACCTGGGTGTAGGTGATGCCTTTCATTCCGCCCAGCACGGCATAGAAGAACACCAAACCCATACCGGTGAGCAGGCCGGTGGTGATGTCCACTTCAAGGAAGCGGGAAAACACGATGCCCACCCCCCTCATCTGACCCGCCACGTAGGTAAAGGAGATGAAGATCAAACAGATCACCGCGACGACCCGGGCCGTTTGCGAGTAATAGCGGTCGCCGATGAACTGCGGCACGGTGAACTTGCCGAACTTGCGCAGGTAAGGCGCCAGCAGCACGGCCAGCAGCACGTAGCCGCCGGTCCAGCCCATCAGGTACACGGAGCCGCCATAGCCGAGAAAGGCGATCAGTCCCGCCATGGAAATGAACGAGGCCGCGGACATCCAGTCGGCGCCGGTTGCCATGCCGTTGATGATGGGGTGCACACCGCCGCCCGCGACGTAAAACTCCTTGGTAGTGCCGGCGCGCGCCCAGATGGCGATGCCGATATAGAGGGCGAACGACAAGCCCACCACGATGAAGGTCATAGTCTTCAGATCCATTGGGGTCTCCTGGAGCGGGATGGGCGCTTAGTCTTCGTGGACGTCATGTTCGCGGTCGATCTTGTCCATGCGCTTGGCATACCAGAAGATCAATCCGACGAAGACGAAAATGGAACCTTGCTGGGCAAACCAGAAACCCAGGGGATAGCCACCGAGATGAATGCCGTCGAGTGCGTCGCGAAACAGGATGCCGGCACCGAAGGAAACGATGAACCAGATTGCAAGTGTGATGACGAGTAACCGGAGGGTTGAACTCCAGTACGCTTTGGAGTCAAAGTTCTGTGGATCAGCCATTGATAGTTCTCCTGTCTTTGCCATGAGTGCTTATGAATAGGTTAAAACACACATCAGGTTATTTTTATCGTTTGGCCACTCTACACCTTCACCGATCCGTTGCCCACCAGCTTGACCGGCGCCGGCCAATCCAATCCTTGCCCCCGAATCCCGACGCATACCGGCTTGGGTTCGAGTTACCATTCAACCGACTGCCTTGGCATTCCGGGCGCGCTGCGCGACCATCCGCAGCGCGAAATAATAGGTCCAGATAATGAGCGCCGTCGCCCCCGACCACACCACGAAGGGCAAGCCGATCAACAAGACGAGAACGCCTATGACCAGCAAGCCCGCACCGCTCACGCCATTGATTGCCGTGACGGAACAAGCCCAGCGCGCGCCGTCGTCGATCAGCCGGGCACGCCAATCAGCAACATAGTGGTAATCCTTGCGTACGCCAATCTTCCAGGCACGGAAAAGCATGCCGATGCCGAGTGGAAAAATGGCGACGTACATCACGCGCGCCAACCAGATTAACCAATCATCCATTGCTTCTTCCTGTTGCAGACCGCATGAACGCCAAGTGTCGGCGAAGTACGACCATCCTTGAAATATCGCTGTGCAGCCAGATGGCCATTGGAGGCCAGATCGGTGAACATTCTTGACTAATATTGTGTTTAAGGTTTTAATGCGCGGCTTCGGTTTTCTGTGAATGACTGTTCACAGTCCAATCGACCTTTGCGTGAATTTTGGAGATAGTCGGACAGACCAGTCGTCAAAGCCGCAATTGCCAACCCGGCTAGCGGCGGGCGGGTTGCAATGCAATCTGAGTGACTAGCTGCAAACGTTAGACGCGACGAAAGCGACGTTGCCGAACGCAAGATCCGCGTGGTAGAAGCGTTGTCAAACAAGGCCAGGTAGCTCAGTCGGTAGAGCAGCGGACTGAAAATCCGCGTGTCGGCAGTTCGATTCTGCCCCTGGCCACCAGTATTCACGCCACTCTCCCAGCCAGACAACCGTCTCCTCTCTGCACTGATTTTGTCCATGTAGGCGTTGTGTAGGTTTTGCCAGTCAATGGATGCGCTGGTAGCGCTCAGGAAAACGACGTTTGCCTTCGACACGTTGCTCACGCACCGCGTCAGAGGTCACCGTTGACGGGTCGTCGCTGTCGAGACAATCAACGGTTTCCAGTCTCTCAAACAACACGAGCTTCACTCCGGCCCCTCGGAGAGCCCTCACCCTTGGCCTTGCTACCTCAAACATTGGAAGATACGAAACCACAGCGAATCTTCGAGGAACTACACGACTTGTCGCGACTGGTTGCCACTGGACTTCGCATAGACGAAGTCAATGGCAATCGGACACGATGGCAAGCTGGGGACCTCAATCACCTCAGGGAGTCCTCAGTTCTCTTTGGATAACCCTCAGCACATCTTGTCTGGCTTGCTCATCATCAGCAAAATTGACTGCGCCGCTGTCGAGTGTCAACACCCTCCAGGAGCCGCATGACCTTTTGACCAACCCATCCAATGCCTGATTGATCGCTTGAAGATACTCGACGGTAATTGAATTCTCTACATCTCTGCCACGTCGTTGAATTCGATCCAGTTCGATAGCAGGCTCGCAAACGACGTGAATTAGCAATTGAGGCGGTGCGAGTTCCTTGCGAGCCTCAGCGTGAACGGAAATGAAAGCAGCGCGTTTGCCACCACTGAGTGTGACTTGCGCATAAGCCAGGTCAAGGAGGAGCGAAAAGTCACACACGATAGCGGTCGCACGTCTCGCCGCGACTTTTATCTCATGGTAGTGCTGTAGAAGAAAGCTGATCTCCGTCTCGAATGCCGTCCCGATAGGATCGGCGTAGAAGGGCTTCCAGAACGGATTAGATTTGAAATCCTCCAGAACCGAAGATAATCCGACATGCGTTAACAATTGCGCTAATGTTGTCTTGCCAGAAGCAATGCCACCACATATCTCCACGCGCAATGTCTTATTCAACACTAGAAGGCGATTTCAGTGTGGTCGCATGGTCGATGATTCCCTATTCAGTCGGAAACGTGGGTCCCCGTTGGAGTTAGGGTGCTCACCTTTCAAATCTTCCATTTGGACAGTGTGAAGAGTTTCAGCGTTCTGAGAAACCCTTCTTGACAACGAATCGATAGCCGCATCCAATCTGGCAATATCCGATTGCGTGAATGTCTTCGTATTAGTTACATATTGGTGCGTTTGGTCGACGAGGCTATAAACTGACACGACACCGAAGAGAATTGCGGCGGCGGCCGATATGGAAATTATCCTGGATATATTTCGCATCTCCTTCAATTGGCGTTCGGCATCGCCAATAAATTCCCCCAACGAACTCTTAACCGAATCAATGTTGGCTGGCAATGTATCGCTAATAAAGCTATCAAACGTCTTCTCAGGTCCCTTTACGTTCTTGAGAAGTTCCCTCTCGTTATTTTGGGGCTGCTCTTCAACGGGCGATACCCAAAGCGAATTATCACTGATCTTTGTGAACTCGATTGCAACCAAGTCATCCCCTGGGCGCACAACGTAGTCATTAGGTGTCAGATTGTGGATTGGTATCATTAACCGCCCATCGTAGCCTGGGTCTACGAGCGGTCCTGTTCCCAATAACAGCCCTCGATGAACATGCGTGATCGTTAGATTGAACCGCACCGCAATATAGATCGGCAAGCGGAACCGAATGTTCAAGCCGACATAAGTTATGGAATTGTGTCGGAGCGTGATTGCCTGCCGTTGCGCAAGGTTCTCGCAGTGTTTCTTCTTGCCCTTTTCGTCCCACCACAGGACCTCAGGGCCAAGCTGTGCTTCATATGAGGCGGGTTTGAGCTTCGCCGGGTTGAATGGGTGGATCATCCCGGTTCTCTCTACATATCGAGCGATATCTTCGCGATTCAGGAGCGCGCAATCGATTCCTGGTAAGGGGTCGAAAAACCGGTGAAGCAGATGCCTTCTCTTGGCTTCGTCTTCATCTCTTGAATAGGCTAGAGCATCGATGGTTTCTTGGATAGAAGGCATGAGTTGAGAATCCAGGAGTATCGTTTCACATCACTGACGTTTTAGTCGTGGCCAATGCGTGAATTGGGGTCGAAGATTGCATGTGCGAAGGACCCCAACCACAGAAATCGATTTGACGCGTGATTTCTCCCTCCACGCGCTTGATGAATGCAAATACCTTCTCTGATGATCCCGTTTCACGAACGGTCCAATCCACGTAGTCCAGATGATTGAGGACTATTCGTGTAGGGTTATTCACCATAACGGCTTCCTGCACTACTTGGGAATCGAACCACCCTATCCGCCGCGGGCGTCGGGTAACGGAGGTTAGCTCTGTCAGATCTAGCGGGCTGTGGGCCGAAAATCTGACTGACTCCCAATCAGTTTCATTTGGTAGCGGCCCGCTGTTGCCAGCAACGCGTATAGGCAGTGCCCTTAGTACCAATACGACATCGTCGGCGTCTGTGGGCGATAGCCCCGCTTCCGACAGAAAGGCAGACGCTGTCGTGTCCCTGCTTGTGGCGAAGGGATAGTAAGGAGAATGGAGTACAGATAGTCCAAAACCCTGAGTTCCCTCAACGATTAGGCGTTCCTTCCTACTAAGCCGATCCCGTAAGAACCTAGACGTAAGCGTAAGAAAGTCTCTCAATTCTGGCACGTCGCCCGCCAACTTAGCTTTGCCCAGGCGGGCTGCTCGTGCAATGACGGCCGCACCTGTGCCGCTTCCAGTCGATCCGATCGACGCACCCAGCGCCGATGATTTCTCCTCGGTAAGTTCGCGTTCAGTAATTACGACAGCGTTAGGGTCAATCAGAAGGCGGGACGGATTGAGCCCCGCAAGACGCACTTCGTCGAAAAGGATGCTGACCTCAATGTAACTACCAGCAGGTAGAACACAGTAGGTATCTGGTAGTAATGCGGCGGTAGGGAGTTGCTTGAAGATGATTGGCACTCCATTGGGTGCAATTACGGTGTGACCCGAATTCGGTCCGCCCACCCGAATTGCCACCGTTGCCCCCATCTCCTTGGCCAGATAGTGAGCAACTTTGCCCTTCCCCTCCGACCCAAACTGCCCGCCGACGATCACCGTGACAGGCACTGCGCCCTCCGCAGTTCAGGATCTAGCCCTTGCTTCGATTTCGCCATAAAGACTCCCCAGAGTTTCATCATTGCCTAGTACAGTATGGGCAAGGGTCCGCAAGGCGTCGATCACTGGGTCGCCTTTTGCCTTGCGACGATTCTTACTGCGCCCCCCTTTGTTTCTCAACCTAGCCTTGCGAATGTCCTCTGGCGCAGTGACATGTATGTGATGAAAAGATGGGCCGAAGGCCTCCGAGAGAAACGCGTGGTCATCGGGAAAATGCAGGCCATCAATCACGAGATGCCCTGCCTTTGGAAGCGAGTCAAGCAGCCTTCTTCCGAGCCATCTCTGCCCGTACTCGTTGTGAACTTGCTCACCGAGAGTCTGAATGTCAATTGGAGTTGGCCTCTGGCCGCGCTCCTTAAGAATGCGCTCTAGCACCATGCCATACCGTGCATACCCGAATCCCAGTGTCTCCAGATGTCGCGCAGCGGTTGTCTTGCCGGCGGCAATAGGCCCGCTGATTCCGATGACTTGCCTTTCCAGCCATGGGCGCGCATCCACTTTGAGGTCGGGAATGACAAGCGCCTCCTCGTCTTGAGACCCGAGGGCTTCGAATTTTCCAGCCCAAAAGAATACACCCACGACGGCTGCGGTGATCGCATCCAATTCGTCGTGAGTCACTGCGCGGTCTTGATATTCGCCCGTCACGCCGAATTCAACCAGTCCATCCCTCAGCATTTCGAGGCTGGCGCGCTTTCTGGGAATTCCCATAATGTCCTGCGCCGCTCCGGGATAGCTTTCGATTACCGGTATCCCAAGCGCCCTGAGCCTCATTGCAAGGCGAATCCCACGCGCAGTAAGTCTCTGCATACTTGGTATCAAAGCAGGATAAACGTTGATGCCCCGCTTCTTCAAAGTGCGCTCGCAAAAGCGCATGATCCCGAACTCCTCGCGGCCAGGATCGTCATCGAATACGCTGGTTCGACCGCTGGGAAGTGATAAAGGCGAATCGATTGAGATCAGATGCGGTCTGGCCTGTGTTGTAAATGCAATCAGATCGTCATCGGTGGCAACAGTGCGGGTTGTCGCCTGATCGCCGGAGAGCAGGCACCACCCGCTTGGTCGAGCCTCTGACCCCGTTAGGTCGATACCCACAACGCGGATCCCCTCGCTATCGCTCAGGGGAAGGAGATCGCTGAGCCTAATCGCTGGACCTCTTGGCCCTTCGTAAGGAAAGATCTCTATTGCGTGGTCAACACTTGACCGTTTCACCTTGCCATTGAGCACAGAGCGTCTATCGATATTTGCGAAGTGTGGCACCTCTTCACGAATGCGCTTGGGCACGGCCCGTTCCTTGAGTAGCCTCGCCACCACCTTGTCGAAGATGAATTTCATCCCTTCGATATCGCTGCGGTTGTACTCGATAAGTAGCTTGAGGGCGTCCAAGCTCCCTCGACGATACCTGTGCCAGAGAATGGGCGCAGCCTCACCTCGAATGTCCTTGACGTCGGCTGGTCGCTTGAAGCCCAACGCTTCCTCAATTGGTTTTTGACCACCCGCAAGTCCCGCGCGCTTGGCCAAGAATCGAAGGTCAACATGGACTGCCGGGACCCTGAGATCGGGGTATCCAATGCGGAGAAATGGGATATCGAATAGGGAGCCATTGAACGTAACTATTACTTGGGCGTTCTGCATGGCTTTCCGCAATTCGCGGTCATCCTGCCCTCGAATGCACGCGCCATATCGGCCTTGATACGACCACCCGACCATCGTTATCACGTCGTAGTAGCGGCTCAGGCCAGTGCTCTCGATATCAAGGAAGATGGTTCTGTTTGGAAACGCCAGTGGTATACGGAACTGCTCACGAGGGCCGAGACGCTCGCCAAAAAAACTGGCGTCCTCCTCGTTTAGTGCTGCCCGAGCGACGGTGAAGGGTGAATTCGCATCTGCGCTGCTGTCAGGAAGCGTTTGTTGTGTTATATGCGCTCTCTCAAAGTCTTCCCAGGACAGAATGCCTTTCCGCCATAGGGCCGTTTCTTTGTCCGCGCTGATACCCCTTATAAGATGCTGAAAGGTAGCTCGCAACATGGGGCAATGATTGGCCTAAGAAGTATTTGTGTTTGCAGTGACAAGCAAGGTTGCTGGGTCGCCAAAGTATATTGGGACGTAGTATGGGCGTCAACGCTGAAATGCCATGGCTGACAGGGCGCAAGGTCGGGCCGTCGAGAATACTGTGCCAATCGACCGTCAGCTTAGGACGGATTCATCATTGAATGTCCTCCATACTGTCCTGAACCTCCCAGTCTTGTCGCAAACCGACGAAAGTCGTAAGGATCGAATCCTGATATTTATGGACACCCTCGCATTCTCTGCAATGATCACCTTAACAACAACAGGGAAGAAGCAGTTCAGCCATAGACGCGGACTTTCACTATTCAGTGAAGGTTTTTGGGGTAACAGCCAACCATGATGAATTAGCCAATTCCACTGTTTTCTCCGCCATTTGAATTTCCTAGAGCAGCGAGCGCAACCTATCCGAAGCCGCATCTTCCCGCCCCTTTTCGGCTATCGCCTCCAGTAACTGCGCCGACGTGCGGGTATCGGTCACCTTCTTCTCGCACGGATTGACCGCCTTCAGGTCGTAAACCGCGTCCTCAATGGCTGTGCCTTCCCGGTCGCTTCTCGCGCCTGTTTTTCCGCGTCGCTCCCGCAGTCTCAGTCCCATTGGTCGTTGAAGTCCGACGGACTGGCGCAATACACGACATTCTCCGCGAGCGTCTTGGCCAGCCGCACGGCGCCGACCCCCTGCCAGTGGTACAGCGTTCTGTGCCCGTCCTCGTAGGCGGTGCTCATGCCGCCTTGTCCAGCAGCCATCCTGTCAGTCCGCCCCTTACGGCCTGCGCGGCCAGACGTTCGACGTCCCACAGGACGAAATCCGGATCGTCGGCGGCCTCGGCCTCCTTCCGAAGGTCCTCGTTCGGCGAGTGCGTGACGAAGTAGAACCGGGAGAAGCCGCGCATGTCGGCGTATTTTTCGCGGTAGGCACGCCAAACGGCAGCGCTGGCCTTCGATTTGACCTGCACGGCGACGCGCTCGCCCGTGACTGGCGATATGAGATCGAGGTCGATGTCCTTCTCGGTGACGCCGGACACGCCGACGCGCTGCCAGCCCGACTGGCGGAACACCAGGTCGGTCAATATTTCCAAGTCCTTCGGATGCAGTTTCCTGATGATCGGGATCAGGGCGGCTTGGAGGTTCTCATAGGCGATTTGGGCCGCCGCGACGTGCGGCTCAACCGTGCCGTTGATCTTGTGCAAAAGGTAGTCCAGGTCGGAGACCGTGCATATCGTGCCTTGAAACCCCTGCACGGCCAGCAGACGCCCGCTCAATTTCCCCTTGAGCAGCGGCTCGCCGTTGATGTCGGAGTCCCTCCAACCACCGACGGCCCTTCGCTCCTTCTCGTTGTTCGGCAGCGGGCGACGTCGCGGCCGGAGAAACACCACCAGAGGCGATCCGAATGGAACGTGATCCAAAGCACCGTCTCGTCCGCCTCGTAGAACTGCCGTATCTGGTTGACGTGCCGGGTGGCCGATCCCCTGTCCCGGCTGAACCCGACGGCAACGCGTTCCACCTCCGCCCAGTCGCCTGCGGCGCAGATGGCGTGGGAAACCTCGCTATAGCCGAACCGGAGCGCGCCCTCGCGGAGGCACTCGGCCTCCCACGTGCCGCCCTCGCCCAGTTTGATGAACAACGCCCTGTCGGCCTTCACCCGTTCCATCGCCCGCCGCCCGATCTTATTCGACCGGAATGGTACTCCGCATGTGGGCGGGGATGCCATCGTCGGAGCGACACCTGACAGACAGTCTTGGGTTCGGCGGTTGTCGGAGGTAGAAAAGAAAAGTGGCTCTGTGAAATTCCAGGTGGGTTAATACGCGGCATGCGGATTGAGTTTCGAGAAATCGAGTTTGCCGGCGGGCAGGAGACCACGGTACGGATCGTGGTGAGCCTGCCGTAACTCCGTGCCTTGCGCTTGGCGGCCTGGAACAGGCCGTCGAGGGCTTCTAGGAAGCCGTTGCGGATCTGCGCGCCAAGCGATGATGCCCTACAGGTGCCGACCGATCAGTTGGGCAGCCTCCTTCATGGGCTCGACCTTGGAGCGCATGACATTTGTGCACCAGCCAGGCCCGCGCCGCGCGCTTATTCGTCATGTGGACCAGCAAGGCATCGAGATCGGCCAGGCCACCGGGTTCAGACGCTGGCGCTTCGCTGTCAGGGTCGCCGGTTGCAATAGCACCGTCCCGCCAGCGCCGACTCTTGCCGACCCATGACAGATATATTTCCCCGGCACCAATGCGGGTTATAGTTTCCCGTGCCAAGAACTACGATTCCAACGATGGGCCACGGCATGACCAACACTTTTCAAGACCTGCTGAAACGAACTGACCGAGGCATCGCGTACCAATCGGGATAAAGGCACACAGTTCGAGAAACTGATAGCCAATTAGCTGATGACCGATCCGCAATACGCGGATCGCCTCGCCGATGTTTGGCTGTGGTCGGAATGGCCGGATCGCAGCGGGGCCGACGTAGGCATTGACCTGGTGGCGCGCGAACGCGGCACAGGCGACTATTGGGCCATTCAGTGCAAGTTTTACGACCCCGCGAACTCAATCCAAAAAAACGACATCGACTCGTTTTTCACGGCATCGGGCAAGCACTTTCCGACCAAGGACGGAGAGAGCGGCTTCCGTCACCGCATCATCGTTTCGACGACCGATAAATGGAGTAAGCACGCCGAGGACGCCTTGGCGGATCAGTCCATCCCGGTTTCGCGGCTTTGGTTCAAGGATTTGGCCGACAGTCCAATCGACTGGAGCCAATTCAGTCTCGCCAACGTCAAGGACATCCGGCTCAAGCCAAAGAAGATAATCCGCGAGCATCAGGCCGAGGCCATCGGCAACGTCATTGCAGGTTTCAAGGAAATCGACCGGGGCAAGCTCATCATGGCCTGCGGCACCGGCAAGACCTTTACCGCACTGCACCTGATGGAACAAACGCACGCCAGCCAATGGGCGCGTGTGTTTCTCGCGCCGTCGATTTCGCTGGTATCCCAATCGCTGCGCGAATGGACGGCTGAGGCACTGTCGCCGCTTCATGCCTTTGTCGTTTGTTCCGATACCAAGGTTGGCCGCGATGAGGAGGACATCAACACCCACGATCTGGCCTACCCCGCCACCACCGACGCAAGGAAGCTATCGGCGGCAGCCGGCGCAGTCAGCAAGGATCGCCGCACCGTAGTTTTCTCGACCTATCAGTCGATCCAGGTGGTGGCCGATGCGCAAAGCAGGGCTTCGGCGAATTCGACCTCATCATCTGCGACGAAGCCCATCGCACCACCGGCCTGACGCTACCGGGTGAAGACCCGTCCGAATCCCTCAAGGTGCATAAGAATCACATCGTGCGCGGCCAAAAGCGCGTCTATATGACTGCGACACCGCGCATCTATGGCGACGCCTCGAAAACCAAAGCCAATCAGGCCGGCGCGGAAATCTTCTCGATGGACAACGAGGCGGATTTCGGCCGTGAGTTTTACCGGCTGGGCTTCGGCAAGGCCGTCGAGCGCGATTTGCTTTCCGAATACAAGGTACTGATCGTGGCCGCGAAGGAAAGCGAGATGGCCAAGCTCGCCAACAACTTCAACAACGCCTACAAGATCGACGAGAAAAAAGCCATCGACATTAGGTTTGCCAGCAAGATCGTGGGCAGTTGGAAAGGGTTATCCAAGCGCGGGCTAGTGCTGGTCGGCGAAGACGGCGAGGAAGAAAATCTGTCCGAAGACATCAAACCAATGTGCCGCGCC
Source organism: uncultured beta proteobacterium (assembly GCA_963746955.1). GTDB lineage: Bacteria > Pseudomonadota > Gammaproteobacteria > Burkholderiales > Thiobacillaceae > DASQBT01. The sequence continues at coordinate 105,493 of CAVVDR010000027.1, forward strand.
GTGGCCTTTTCCAAGTC
>CAVVDR010000028.1:0-20308 GCA_963746955.1 uncultured beta proteobacterium
AAGGCGAAGCTGATTTACGGCAAGATGACTTTGAAAGGCGTCACAAGGCCGCTACGGGCATCGCGTGATCCCCGTTATGTCAGAATGGCCCGAGCGGTACCGTGAAAGCAGGTAGCGCAGGGGTCTGGCCTGCGTCATTGCTTTTCATGAATCCCGGAAGACGAACCCGAGCGGCAGTACGCATGGAAATTCTCGACCAGAAATGGGGCCAGACACAATCGGACTTGCGGGGCTTTGCAAGCAATCGAGAGCAAACAGATTGGCGCTATTCAGGCTGGATGCTCTTGCAGAGCGCAAGGTTCACTGACTCGCCGTTTAAGACTTGATGACCAGCCTGGCGCCCGGTTGAAGACGGTGTCCCTTGATCTGGTTCCAGCGGCGCAGATCGTCCATGGCGACTTTGTAGCGGCCACTGATGGCAGCGAGGGTGTCGCCTTTTCGCACGGTGTAGTAGCGGGTCTTGGCGGCATGTTTCCGCGCGACTCTGGCGTGACCTTGAGCGGAATGCGCACTGCTCTCGGCCTTCGACCGCTTCATGGCGCTGACCTGTCTGATTACGAGGTGTTGCCCGACCTTCAGGTGAGCTGATCTGAGGTGGTTCCAGCGTTTGAGATTGGCCGTAGAAACGTGGTATTTGCGTGCGACGGCGGACAGGGTCTCTCCCTTGCGTACGGCATGCGCGCGGCTGGCGTAGCCGACGGTCTGGGCGTCGTCGTTGAAACTGTGTTTTTCGGCTTCTGCCCAGGTGGCGAGTTCCTTGTCCGTGGCGGATTCAGAGGCGGAATTGGCTGGCACTAAGACGACTTGGCTCGAACCGAATCTGCCGTGATAAAGCTTGAAATGATTGTGCTCGGATAGCCGTGCAATCGTGGTGTTGAACCGTTCGGCGAGTTGGGAAAGGGTTTCGCCTCTGTGTGCACGAACCGGTTGCCAGCTGTCCCACTGTCCTTTTTGCAGATTGTCCTGAAACTGGGCCGCCTTATCCACCGGCACCAGCACCGCCACTTCGGAGTTGGCGCGGATGACCCTGCGCGGGAAGGCCGGGTTGAGGCTCAGGAACTCATCCACGCTCATGCCGGCCAGCCGGGCGGCGGAGCGCATGTCCATATTGTTCGGATTGAGGGATACCTGGGTAAAGTAGGGCTCGTTGGGAATGTCGTTGAGGGATACGCCAAAGCTTTCCGGCTGCAGTATCAGTTGCTTGATGGCCAGCAACTTGGGAACGTAGTGCTTGGTTTCCACAGGTAGATCGAGAGACGCATAATCGGTGGGCAGTCCGCGCGCCGCATTTCTTTGCTGCGCACGGGAAACGCAACCTTCCCCGCAGTTATAGGCCGCCAGCGCCAGTTCCCAGGAGCCGAAATCCATGAACAGTTTCTGCAAGTAATCCAGCGCTGCCTGGGTTGCCGCGGTAATGTCACGGCGCCCGTCATACCAGGCGTTTTGCTGCAGGCCATAGGTCCTCCCGGTGGCTGGGATGAACTGCCAGATGCCTGCCGCGTCGGCGTGCGACAATGCCTGCGGATTGAAGCCGCTTTCGACCATGGGCAGCAGGGCGATCTCCATCGGCATGCCGCGCTGTTCCACCGCACCTACGATGTGATAAAGGTAGCGGCGGGAGCGCTCCAGCATGCGGTTCACATATTCAGGACGCTCCGCGTACCAGCGGACATGAACGTCAACCAGCGGGGAATCCAGAGGCCCAAGCCGAAATCCCTTGCGCACCCTGTCCCAGACGTTGGCGGGCTCTGCGGTTTCGCTAACGAGCTGCTTGGGATTGCTGTCGGGGGAGGCGGCTTTCGTCTTGTCGGAATTGTTATTGGGGCTGGAGGTTTGGTTGGGAATAAGGTCCTGGTGGTCGAATGAGGAATCGATCTGGTTGAATGCGAGTGCTTTGCCCTGGTTTGCAGCGACCTTGACTTGAGCGTCGCCGGGAGGCTCGGCCTGGGCAGCTTGGCCGATTAACAGGCTGGACGGCAGCAGGCCCAGCCAAAGAAAACCGCACTTATACCTTCGCAACACATTGAATTGCTTCAAACTGATCTCCGCTGGGGTTGCCGTCATGTTATAACGATGCGGCCGGCAGGTCAACCTTCTTGAGCAGACCCCCAACCAGGCTTTAGGCTTGCTGGGCGAAGCAGCCGGATATTTGCGCCGAGCCGGCCCAGGGGTTGCGTTTAAGCCCGGAATCGGTCTTTGGCAGTACGGAGCGCTGCAAAAATATCAACTTCATTCAAAGGCTTAGCACCAGTTAGGGTCTCCGCGGTCTGAGCCAGGGAAGCTTCATGACAGCGCAGAAAGGGGTTGGTGGCTTTTTCCAGTCCCAGGGTGGAGGGCAGGGTGGGCAGGCCCCGCTCCCGTTTGTCGCGGTCGGCGTGTTGTCTCGGCAACAGCGCCGGGTTGTCCCGGTCGACGGTAATGGCAAAAAGGATATTGCTTAAGGTGTATTCATGTGCGCAACAGAGCAGCGTATCGTCGGGAAGCTGGGCCAGCCTGGAGAGAGATCGATGCATTTGTCCAGGGCTTCCTTCAAACAGCCGGCCGCAGCCGCAGCCAAACAGGGTGTCGCCGCAGAACAGATATCCCGCGCCATAATAAGCAATATGGCCTAAGGTGTGTCCGGGGGTGCAGATGATCTTGAGACTCAGTCCCAATTCGGGAAAGCTGATCTGGTCATCTTGCGCAAGAGGATGGGTCAGGCCGGGGATCGGCTCCGCTGCAGGTCCATAAATAGAGCAGCCATAGCGCTGGTAAAGGACGAGGTTGCCGCCCACATGGTCGGCGTGGTGGTGGGTATTGAGGATGGCCAACAGTTTAAGGCCCAGTTGGTCGATCGCCTGGGCAACCGGCTGGTGATCTCCCGGATCGACTACCAGGGCAACATGCTGGTTGTGGATCAGCCAGATGTAATTGTCGGTGAATGCCGGCAGGGCCAAAACATTTAACATGAGCAGTGAAGGTTGGGGTCTCGAACTATGGTATCCAAATTTGACGGTCAATGGGTTGATAGCGCGCTGGGCGCTTACCTGCTAAGCCGGGAACTGGTTTATTTTGACCGCGCGGTGGCCGACGTATTCGGCTTCAATGCGGTTCAGGTGGGTTTGCCGGCGGTGGCCTTTTTGCGCAACAGCCGCATCCCACAACGGGTAAGGTGCGGCTTGGACGGGGAGGCTCAGATTTATGCCGACCCGATGTTCCTGCCCTTTGAATCGCAGTCCATCGATCTGGTCCTCCTGCCGCACGTACTGGAGTTCAGCGACAATCCGCACCAGGTACTGCGCGAGGTGGAGCGGATACTGCGCCCGGAAGGCAGGGTGATAATTTCCGGCTTCAATCCCAGAAGCCTGTGGGGCATTGTGCGCCCGCTTAAGGCTGGCGATGGGCGCTTTCCCTGGAACGGCAATTTTCTTAATCTTTCCCGGGTCAAGGACTGGCTTGAACTGCTGGGTTTCGAGTTCGCGGCGGGCAGTATGTGTTGTTATCGTCCCCCTATCAACCGCGACTCTTGGCTGCGGCGTTTCCGCTTTATGGAGCCAGCCGGGGACCGCTGGTGGGCGATGGGGGGTGGGGTTTATTTCATCCAGGCCGTCAAGCGAGTGCACGGCATGCGGCTGTTGACCCCATCCTGGAAAGAACCGGTAAATGCCGCGCAGACGTTGGCGCCGGCAGCAAGAAAGATCGTCAATCTGAAACAGTATCGGGTACGTCGTGGCAAGCCGCCGTGAAATCGTCGAGGCTTACACCGATGGCGCTTGCAAGGGGAACCCGGGACCGGGGGGCTGGGGCGCCTTGCTGGTCTGCGGGGAGCATCGGAAGGAGTTGTTCGGGGGGGAAGCACATACCACCAATAACCGCATGGAGCTCAAGGCCGTCATCGAGGCATTGAGTGCGCTGAAGCGGTCTGCGCAGGTCAGGCTGCATACGGATTCCCAATATGTGCACAACGGAATCAGCCTGTGGCTGCCCGGCTGGAAGCGCAAGGGATGGAAAACCGCCGCAGGCAAGCCGGTGAAAAACCAGGACTTGTGGCTGGCTCTGGAACAGGCCGCCCAAGCGCACACGGTCGAATGGATCTGGGTTAAAGGCCACGCCGGCCATCCGGGCAACGAGCGTGCAGACGAACTGGCGAATGCCGGAATTGGCTCGGCACGATAAGGGACGAACGCTGCGTCTTGCGGCAGGAAGAACATGCGACAAGTCATTCTGGATACTGAAACTACCGGGCTGGAACCCAGGCTGGGTCATCGGATCATCGAACTGGCGGGGGTGGAGCTGGTCAATCGCCGGCTCACCGGGAATCATTTTCATCGCTACCTCAACCCGGACCGGCAGATTGATGAAGGGGCCTTGCAGGTTCATGGCATTACCTCTGACTTCCTGCAGGACAAACCCCGTTTTGCCGATATTGTCGGAGAGTTTCTTGAGTATGTCAGTGGCTCGGAACTGGTGATCCACAATGCGCCGTTTGATACCGGGTTCCTGAATGCAGAGCTTGAAAGGTTGGCCTTGCCAGCCATAGACCAGCACTGCAAACGGGTAGTTGACACCTTGTCTATGGCGAGGGAAATGCATCCCGGCCAGCGCAATAACCTGGATGCCCTGTGCAAGCGCTATGGGGTGGATAATTCGAACCGGACCCTGCACGGCGCTTTGCTGGACTGCGAGTTATTGGCTGCCGTTTATCTGGGCATGACCCGGGGCCAGGAAAGTCTGATGATGAGCATGACGGATGCCGAGTCTGCCCAGTCCGCAGCCCTCTCCGGCCGCTTCCGGCCTCGCCCTGTTTGCGCTGTGGTGCCTGCTGAGGAACTGACCCAGCATGACGCCTTGCTGGACGCGATCAACCATGAGTCTAAGGGGGCTTGCCTTTGGCTGGCGGGCGATAGCGCCGCGGACTAGGGAATTGCGAACGTTAATGGGGTATCTTGCCAAGGCCCTGTTGACGTTTTGCGTGGCGCTCATCGTTGCTTTCCGTGCGTCCGCCGCAACCGTCGCCGTCGTCTTGAGTGACGATTCTGTGCCCTACCAGGAAGTTCTGAGTGCGATTCAGTCGCGGCTGGGATCTGAATATGCGCTGGTTCGCCAATTGCCGGACCAATTTGCGTCAACCGAAACGGCTTCCGCAGCCAGGCTCATTATTACCGTAGGGGTTAAGGCCGCGGAGGCGGTTGTGAAGAAATCCTCCAAAACCCCCGTCATTGCAGCCTTGGTACCGCGCGATTGGTATCTCCATAATGGCCAGAGTCGGCAGATGGCAGATCAGCGGCCGGCCACGGCGGTGTTTCTTGATCAGCCCTTCTCTAGGCAGTTGCGCCTGGTGCGGGAAGCCTTGCCTGAAGTATCGAAGCTTGGAGTCGTATTGAGCAATGCTCAAGCGTGGCAGCTTCGTGAACTGCAATCCGAGGCCGCATCGTTGCACCTCAGCGTCAAGGTTGTCATCGCGAGCCCGCAACAGCGTCTGGTGGAGTCGCTGGAGAAGGTGCTGCCGGGTGTTGATCTGCTGCTGGCTTTGCCGGATCCTGAAGTGTTCAATCGCGGGACGGCGCAGACCATTTTCCTCACCACCTACCGCTACAGGGTTCCGGTGATGGGGTATTCGCGCTCGCTGACGCGCGCTGGAGCCCTCGTTTCCCTGTATTCGTCCCCCAGCCAAATAGGACAACAGACGGCAGAAGTTGCGCTCAAGGCGCTGTCCACCGGTATGGTGAAATTGCCATCGGCGCAGTTTCCCAAGTACTACTCCATTTCGGTCAACGAGCATGTGGCGCGTTCTTTGGGCCTGGAGCTTCCCTCTGAGGCCGCCTTGCTGAAACGCGTGCAGGAGACGGCCGGTCGTAATTAGGGATGGAATTCGGGACTGCGGCGTTTATTAGCCTGTTCCATGCGGTCTGCTGACCGCGGGAAAGGTTGCCGACCTGGATCAGTCTCCGCACGATCGGGCTGAAGCCATGACGCGAACTTTGGCATTTGCCTGGGAGTAAGCGGTGGCGAACGGCAACCGCGGAATGCCAAACGTTTAGTAATACCAATCCGTGCCATGAAGGAACGGGATGCGCGGGACTTCTCCGTAGATGGGCCCGAAGACGAATTCCGAATTCGTTGTATAGGAGCAGACGCTGGAGGTGCTGAAACGAATCGGTGTGGATTATGCCTACGGGAATTATGCGCTGGTCACACCGCCATAGGCTGCTCTATGTGGCAAGCATTGGCGGCCGCAGAATCGCAGAGTTGAATGTCAAGGAAAAGACCAAGAGATGCATTACCCGGAGGAGGATATTGAAGGGAGCTTCAGAAAACCTTTGCATTTCCCTGTGATTCTGCGGTGAATGAACTCGTTTCCGGATTATGGATACGTAAGGCTTAACCGACCACGCCATAGCCGGCCTCAACAACCACTTTTTTAAGTGTGGGAACGTCCACCAGGGTTTCGTCTATCATGAGCTTGGCCTGACTCGGCACCAAGGTCACTTCTACCTGCTGCACCCCAGGCAATGCCTTGAGCACGCGGGTAACGCTGTTTACACAACCGCCGCAGGTCATGCCTGAGATCGTCAATACTAGTTCGCGCATGGCCTCCTCCCAAAAGGCGAATCTTACCAAAGGGGCAAAACGGGCCAGGCTATTTCTTGGCCGGCCGCTTGCGGATCGCTTCTTTGCTCGTTTCGATCAGATGGTCGGCAACGACCTCGGAATCCACTTCAAACGTCCCGGTCTCCAGAGCCTGCCTGACTTCAGCGACCTTGGCCGTATTGGTGATGTCCACGCTCGCGAGGTCGACTTCCGTGGCCTGCAGATGCGATGTAGTCGCGGCAATTTCAGCCCGATCGCCAGCCTTGCCCGCGCCCGAGGGCTTTCGGGCTCCGGCGGTCTTCTTGGTCTGGCTGCCAGCTACAGAACGAGTGCCGGTGGGGGTAATGCGCTTGCCGATCTTCATGGGTTCTCCATTTGAATTTTTTTGGCCCAAACGACTTTTACGGCAAGATTGATTGGAACTTTAGTGCTTGTGCAGCGAATGCCCTTATGTTAATCATCAACAGAATATCTCTCGCACAACATATTGTTTATAAGTAAATGACTGGTTCGTGGGCGTTGGGTATGAAAATCAAAGCAGGTGCGAAACCATGCCATCTGCCAGTTTGGGTTCGAACCAGGTTGATTTGGGAGGCATGACTTCGCCGGCATCGGCTACCGCCATCAAGTCTTCCATCCGGGTCGGATGAAGCGAAAAGGCCAGCGCCATCTTGCCGCTGTTGACGCGCTCCTCCAGTTCGCCCAGACCGCGGACGCCGCCGACGAAGTCGATGCGCTTGTCGCGACGTGGGTCCTTGATACCCAGTATGGGTGCGATGACGTTGTTCTGCAGCAGGCTCACGTCCAGGCGCGCGACTGGATCGCCATTGGGGACCAAATCCGGCTTGATCCTGAGCCTGTGCCAATGGCCGGCCAGATACAAGCCAAATTCGCCGGGTCGCGTCGGCTTGACCGCTGCGGCGGCAGCTTCGAGTTCAAAGGCGCGACTGATCCGGTCCAGGAAAGCCTCTGCCGTCAGGCCATTCAGATCGGTAATCACACGGTTGTAATCCATGATGCGCATTTCATGCGCAGGGAATATCACCGCCAGGAAGGCGTTGTAGGCTTCCGTGCCGTTGTGTTCTGGATTGGCGGCCCTGCGCGCTGCACAAATGCGCGAGGCCGAGGCCGAACGGTGATGACCGTCAGCGATGTAGAGGGCGGTCATGGCGTCAAACAGCGCGCAGATACGTTTGCTGTCTGCCGAGTCGCGCATCACCCATAATTTGTGCCTCACTCCGTCATCCGCCAACGCGTCGGAAGCCGGCGTGCCTCGGGCGGTCTTGGCCAGGATCGCATCCACCTCGGGGGTGTCGCGATAGGCAAGCAGCACTGGGCCGGTTTGTGCGTTGGTGGCCTCGATCTGGCGCACGCGGTCATCCTCCTTGTCGGGGCGGGTGAACTCGTGTCTGCGTATGCGGTTGGTATCGTAATCCGCCACGCTCGCGGCCGCCACGATCCCGGTCTGTACGTGCGCACCCATCTTGATGCGATAAACGTAGTAACGGGGTGCTTCATCCTGTTTCAGCACGCCGGCCGCGATCATCGCCTCGAGGTTCTGCGCTGCCTTTTCATAGACCTCGGGCGCATAGGGATCAGTGTCTTCCGGCAGGTCGATCTCCGGCTTGGATATATGGAGGAAGCTGTAAGGCCTGCCCTGCGCGCGCACCCGCGCTTCGGCAGTGAAGAGCACGTCATAGGGCGGAGCGATCACTTCCGCAGCACGGTTTTCGGCGGGACGCAGGGCGGGAAAAGGGCGAATAAGGCTCATGGTGTGGATAAGGTTTCTATGGAGAATTCAGTTCCGCGAGCAGGCGGCTGGCCGTCCCGGCTTTTGCGGCGAGGTCGGGTAACGTGCATTGCAGGCGCAGTCGATCGGGGCCTGCCAGTTTCAGGTCAGTCCGGGTTTGCACCATGTGCAGAATCTTAACCGGATTGATCGGCGGATTCTTGATGAATTGCAGCAGCACGCCGTCCTGGCTGATATCCAGCCGGCTAACGCCCAGCATTTTGGCGGCCAGCCTCAGCTTGTGACCTTCAAGCAGGGTTTTCGCGGGTTCGGGCAGCAGGCCGAAGCGGTCGATGAGTTCCTCGGCGAGCTGGGTAATTTCCTCCGCGGTCTTACAGTTTGCCAGCCGTTTGTAGATGATCAGCCGTTCGTGCACGTCGGCGCAATAGGTTTCCGGCAGCAGGGCGGGCTGGTGCAAATTGATTTCCAATACGACCCCCAAAGGTTGGGCCAGATCCGGCTCCTTGCCCGTTTTCAGGCTGTCCACTGCGGCGGCCAACATGTCATTGAACAGGGAAAAGCCCACTTCCAGCATGTCGCCGCTTTGTCTTTCACCCAGCACTTCGCCGGCGCCACGGATTTCCAGATCATGCATGGCCAGTTGAAACCCCGCGCCCAGTTCCTCCATCAGTTGAATCGCCTCCAAGCGCTTGCGGGCCTGAGCGGTCAGGGTCTGATCGTCGTTGACCAGCAAATAGGCAAAAGCCTGGTGGTGCGAGCGGCCCACCCGGCCGCGCAACTGATGCAGCTGCGCCAAGCCGAATTTGTCGGAACGGTGGATCAGGATGGTATTGGCAGTGGGAATGTCGATACCGGTTTCGATGATGGTGGTGCACAGCAACAGGTTGAAGCGTCCCTGGTAGAAGTCCCGCATCACATGCTCCAACTCGCGTTCGGGCATCTGGCCATGACCCACGCCGATACGGGCTTCAGGCACGAGCTGTTCGAGCCTTACGCGCATGCGCTGGATGCTGTCCACCTCGTTGTAAAGATAAAACACCTGGCCACCGCGCTTGAGTTCACGCAGGACGGCTTCGCGGATGAGACCGGGGGATTCCGGACGGACAAAGGTTTTCACCGCCAGGCGCTTTTGCGGGGCGGTCGCGATGATGGAGAAATCACGAATGCCTTCGAGGGACATGGCAAGGGTGCGCGGAATTGGCGTCGCGGTGAGGGTCAGGATGTCTACTTCCGCACGCAGGGCCTTGAGCCGCTCCTTCTGGCGCACGCCGAAGCGGTGCTCCTCATCGACGATGATCAGGCCCAGCCGGGCAAATTCCACATCCTTCTGCAGCAGCCGGTGAGTACCGATGACGATGTCGATGGTCCCGCCTTTCAGCGCATTGAGAGCCGCCTGCTGCTCTTTCGCGGTTCGGAAGCGAGACAGTTCCGCCAGCTTGACCGGCCAGGGGGAGAAGCGGTCAGTGAAGTTCTGGAAGTGCTGCTCCACCAGCAGCGTGGTGGGCACCAGCACGGCCACCTGTTTTCCCCCCATGACCGCGACGAAGGCAGCGCGCAGCGCCACTTCAGTCTTGCCGAAGCCCACGTCGCCACAGATCAGCCGGTCCATCGGCTTGCCCGCAATCATGTCCGCGACTACCGCATGGATCGCGCCTTCCTGGTCCGGCGTTTCCTCGAAGCCAAAGGATTCGGCGAATTCCTGATAGTCGCGATGGTTCAGCGTAAACGCGTGCCCCGGCCGGGCAGCCCGTCGGGCATAAAGATTGAGCAATTCGGCGGCCGTGTCGCGGGCCGCTCGCATGGCTTTGCGGCGCGCCTTTTCCCACTGTTCGCTACCAAGTTTGTGCAGCGGCGTATGTTCGGCGTCGGCACCGCTGTAGCGGGAAATGGCCCCCAGATTGGCCACCGGGACATAAAGCTTGTCGCTGCCGGCATATTCCAGATGCAGGAACTCGCTCTGGCCGCTGTCAGTGTCCAGCGTGATCAGCCCCATATAGCGGCCCACGCCGTGCTGGGCATGCACCACCGGGTCGCCGATTTTCAGCTCGGAAAGATCGCGCAGCAGCCCCTCGACCTGGGTGACCTGTTTCGCCCGGCCTGGCCGGCTGCGAGGCGGCAGCGCGTAGAGCTCGGTTTCGGTAACGACCGCAAAGTCTTCCGCTGTCGCAATGAATCCTGCCGACAAGGGAGCGCTGGCAAGCTGCAGGCGTGCAGCCTGGCCGACGAACTGGGCCCAGTTCTCGCAGGGCGAGGAAACCATGCCGTGATCGGCAAAGAACTCCGCCAGCGTTTCCCGTCTGCCGGGGCTGTGTGCAACGACCAGGACCTTGCCAGGCCAGGAAGAGACAAAGGCCTGCAGCTTGGTCAATGGATGGGGTGCACGCCGATCCACGTCCACCGGCGGCAAGGCATGGGCCGGCCCTGCGCCTGTGGCCTCAAGGTCGAGACGGGCGAAGCGCTTGATCTGGAGAAAAACCTCCTCGCCGCTGAGGAACAGCTCTTCAGGCGGCAACAGCGGGCGATCCGGATCGCCGCGCATCAACTTGTAGCGGCTCTGAGTGTCCCGCCAGAATTGCTGGGCTGCCTGATCGGCGTTTCCGTGCAGGCAGACGATCGTATCGGACGGCAGATAATCAAACAGACTCGCGGTGCGCTCGAAGAAGAGAGGCAGGTAATATTCTATGCCGGCGGGCGCCAGACCATTACTGACGTCTTTGTAAAGGCGGGATCGGGAGGGATCGCCCTCGAAGCGCGCGCGGAAATTCTGCCGGAACCGGCTGATGCCAGCCTCGTCCAGCGGAAACTCCCGGGCGGGCAGCAGGCGGATTTCCTGGACCGGGTAAATAGTGCGCTGGGAGTCCACATCAAACGCGCGAAGGCTTTCTATCTCGTTGTCGAACAGGTCGATCCGGTAAGGCAGGGGGCTTCCCATGGGAAAGAGGTCGATCAGCCCTCCGCGGACGCTGAACTCCCCGGGTGAATACACCTGATTCACGTGGCTGTATCCACCCAGACGCATTTGGTCGCGGAAGGCGGCTTCATCCAGCCGGTCACCCTGTTTGAGGAAGAAGGTATGAGCGGCGAGAAACTCGGCGGGCGGCAGTCGGGTCAGTGCGGTGGTCAGCGGAACGGCAACCACGCGGAAGTCACCCCGGGATAACTGATATAGCGTGGCCAGGCGGTCGGAAATCAGGTCAGGATGAGGCGAGAAGGCATCGTAGGGCAAGGTTTCCCAGTCGGGAAACAGAGCGGGTTTGAGATCGGGGTTGAACCAGTCGATTTCGTCCACCAGCCGCTGGGCATCCCAAGCCGTGGCGCACAGAACCAGCAAGGGTTTGCGGCTGACCAGGCGGCTGAGGAAAAGCGCGTCCATGGCGCCAGCCAGTCCGCTGATCCGCATTTTTTGACCTGGTTCGGGAAGACTGCCGAGCACGGAGAGGGAGTGAATAAAACCTCCGATTATACCGGCCCGTCGATTCGCCTTGCTCCAATCTCAGCGGGCACGGGATAATCCCCCGCTTATGGAAAGCAAGTATTACGCCCTGATTCCCGCAGCGGGGAGCGGAAGCCGGATTGGGGGCGGTATTCCCAAGCAATACGTATTCTTGTCTGGCCGGCCGATGATCCACCATGCCATACAGACGTTCTTCAGCCATCCCCGAATTGCCCGCGTGTATGTAGTATTGTCGGAGGGAGATTCCCACTGGGATGCGTTCGACTGGAGCGGGTTTGAATGCAAGCTCTCGGTGCTTCGTTGTGGCGGGGGTACACGCGCACAGAGCGTCAGTCACGGCTTGCAGCAGATGGCGCGGGAGGTAAGCGGCGAGGACTGGGTGCTGGTTCACGATGCAGCCCGCCCGGGACTCGATCATCTGCTCCTGGACAGGCTGCTGAACGCCCTTGCACATGATCCGGTGGGCGGCTTGCTGGCGGTGCCGGTGGCAGATACGCTCAAGCGTTCCGATGGCAGCCAGCGAGTGATTTCGACAGAATCCCGCGACGGGTTATGGCAGGCGCAAACGCCGCAAATGTTTCGTCATGCCCAGTTGCTTGACGCGCTGCGACAGGCGGGCGACATGGTCACCGATGAGGCATCGGCGATGGAGAGGCTGGGTCTCAAGCCAAGACTGGTGGAAGCGGACAGCCGAAATTTCAAGGTAACCTATCCGCAGGACCTGGAACTGGCGCGCCTGGTTATGGAGAGGCGGCATGATTGAACTGAGAGTGGGGCAGGGGATTGATGTTCATGCCTTTGCCCAGGGACGCAAGCTCATCATGGGAGGGGTGGAGATTCCCCATGAGCAGGGCTTGGTCGGACATTCCGATGCCGACGTGCTGATTCACGCGATTTGCGACGCCCTGCTTGGCGCGGCCTCTTTGGGCGATATCGGCCGGCATTTTCCGGATAGCGACGGGCGCTTTAAGGGCATCGACAGCCGTGAGCTGCTGCGCGATGTGGTTGGTCGCCTGGCGGGCATGGGCTGGCGGGTGATGAATGTCGATTCCACTATCATCGCTCAGGCTCCGAATATGGCACCCCATGTTCCTGGCATGGTAGCCAATATTGCGGCCGACCTCGGGGTAGAGGGCGCATGCGTCAACGTCAAGGCCACGACCACGGAATTTCTCGGATTTGTCGGGCGCAAGGAAGGTATTGCGGCCCAGGCAGTTTGCCTGATTGCGCGTGATCGTTCGTGAGCCAGGGCATTGTTCGCCTCTTCTTCGCGCTTTGGCCGACCGACGACATTCGGCGCGCTATGTGGAAGACCGGCGCACATCTGCAGGACGTCTGGGGTGGTCGGCGCATGAAGCCGGACACCTTGCACATGAGCCTGGTGTTTTTGGGCGACACGCCCGCCGAGCGTCTGGATGAATTGCGAACCTTGGCGGCACGCATGCAAGGCCAGGTCCATGCCCTCAGCTTTAGACAGGCAGCCTGCTGGCGGCACAACAAGGTCGGGTTTTTGAGTCCGGAGGATACGCCGCCGGCTTTGATTCAGTTGGTGTCCGCACTAGAGGATGGCTTGGAGGCCGAGGGCTTCAGGTTTGATCAGCGCCCCTACAAGCCTCACGTTACTCTGTTGCGCAATACGCGCTGCACGACCCAGGTGATGTTCGAACCCATAGACTGGCGTCCGGAAGAATTTGTGCTGGTGGCGTCGGACCTGACGGAGCATGGACCCGTGTACCAGCTGCTGGGACGATGGAAATTGAGTTCCTCGCCTACGCCATAATCGACTTCGCCGCCTGTTCAAAATCGGCGGCCCCAACGCCATGCATCGTAAGCAATTTGTCCTGGTCAGTCATGGCATAGTTTTGTGTCAGGGATTTGTGGTAGGCCGGGTCATAATGCTCATCCAGAAGTGCGCCAACCAGGCCTTGCCAGTTTCCATCATCGATCAAGGCGCGCCACTTCGCTATCGTTTCCCTGCCGCGCAAGGCGGTCAACTGGTCGAGCTGTGCGATCAGCGTATCCGGCTGCCTGGGAAAATGCTGGTACTCCTCAACAAGCAGGCGAATGCGGGCTTCGCGCGGTAGATGCAACCTTACACATGGGCTGGCCCGCATCGCAGCGATCAAGCCCTCCGGAACCTGCAGACTGCCGATTCTCTTGCTTTCCGATTCGATGTAAACCGAATCGTGCGGGGACAGCGCGTGCAGCCGAGACCAGAGGGCGCTTTCAAATGCCTTCTGGGTCGGCTGTGGATGATCCGGCAGCATCCCCAACACTGAGCCTCGGTGGACAGCCAGTTCCTCCAGATCCAGGACTTGAGCGCCGGCGTCGTTCAGCGCCCCGAGCAAACGACTCTTGCCACTACCGGTCGGGCCGCATATCACCCGGAACCGAAATCGACTCGGCATGCTTGCCAGGTCTTCGACGACCTTGCTCCGGTAAGCCTTGTAGCCGCCTTCCAACTGGCTGGCCGCGAAGCCGATTTTCTGCAGCACGTGGGTGAGCGATCCGCTGCGGTTGCCGCCGCGCCAGCAATAAACGAGTGGGCGATGCTTCTTGGGTTTGTCGAGAAAATGGGATTCCAGATGACGGGCGATGTTGCGGGAGACCAGCACAGCGCCCATTTTTTTCGCTTCGAACGCCGAGACTTGCTTGTATAAGGTGCCAATCCGGGTGCGCTCATCGTCACTCAGGACCGGCAGATTAATGGCGCCGGGTACATGGTCAGCGGCAAATTCCGCCGGCGAGCGGGCATCAATGATCTCGTCAAACTCCGTCAGCTGTGCTACGGTTGCCGAGCCCAAAATCTTCACGCCATAACCCATGAACACCATCAAATTGACCACATTGTCCCATGGCGGGGGATGTGGCTGCAAAATTGCGCCCGCAGTGCTAAGCGAATTGCTGGCCGGCATGGTCAGCGCCGGACTGGTGCCGGAGGCTTTGCTGGTGGGCACCGAGTCCAGCGACGACGCCGCAGTCTATAAGCTTAATGACGAGCAGGCCATCGTTGCCACGACGGACTTCTTCATGCCGATTGTCGACGATCCTTATGATTTTGGCCGCATCGCGGCAACCAATGCGCTTGCTGATATCTACGCGATGGGCGGGCGTCCCCTGTTTGCCCTGGCAATATTGGGCATGCCAATAGACAAGCTGCCGGTGGAAGTCATACGCCGCATTCTGGAAGGGGGAGAGGCGGTTTGCAAGGCGGCTGGCATTCCGGTGGCCGGAGGCCATTCCATCGATGCGCCTGAACCCATTTATGGCCTGGTGGGAATAGGCGTGGTGCACCCGGCTCGGGTAAAGCGCAATGATCAGGCCAAGGCGGGTGATGTACTGATTCTAGGGAAACCTTTGGGCATCGGCGTGTTTGCCGATGCCATGAAGAAAGGTCAACTAAGCGCGCAAGCTTATGCACAGATGCTGGGCTCCACTACCCAGCTAAACACCCCAGGAATTCCTCTGGCAGACTTGTCCGGTGTCCATGCCATGACAGATGTCACCGGCTTTGGTCTGCTGGGACATTTGCTGGAAATGTGCCGCGGCTCAAGACTTGCGGCGCATATCCAATTTTCCAGCCTGCCCATCCACCCTCTGGCGGAAACGCTTGCCCAACAAGGGTTTGGGCCCGGCGCGGCGACACGTAACTGGAACAGTTTTGCTCACGAGGTTGTATTGGGCGAAAACATGCCGGATTGGCAGCGCAAGATTCTATGCGACCCGCAAACCAGCGGAGGCCTTCTGGTTGCGTGCGACGAAAACATTGCGGATGAGGTGTTAGGCGTGTTCAGAAAGGGGGGGTTTGGCGGCGTTGCCCAGATAGGAACTCTGGTGCCGGGATCCCCGCAGATCAGTGTGAGCCCCTAAAAAAAATCCGCCCTACTGGACGGATATTCTTTGGGCGGCCTGGCACGCGTCTTGGGACCTTCGGCCCTCACCCCCGCGCCTATCCTTCTGCAGACCAAGGGGTAATGGTGCATTACGTGAAGTCAAACGGCGATCAAACAAGCGCCGTTCGAAGGGGATAAACTCCACGTCATAGCCTTCAAGTGGCACAACCGACATTGCTTCCCTTAACGATCTGGTTTACTAATTCTAGGTCAAATCAAGGCACATTTTCAAGTTTGCCCGATGAATGGCACCCAACTTATTGTACTGAAGAACATATCTGGACCTAAATATGGTGTTTCGTTGCGCACACTTGCAGGGTTGGTGTCCCGCCAATCCCTCAGCTTGTCGTTTTCGGACAAGGATTAACTGTCAGAAGTAATCCGGCTTGTGGTGAATGTTGCGCAACATGGCCCACACTGGTTCGAGTCTGCGTGGGCACACAGCAAACTGCAACTCGTTGCCGCGGTTACAGATGAGCCAAGTAGCGAATAGTCCGCAGGCGGCGGAGCTATGGACTGGTCTTCTTGTCGGAACGCATCAACCTGGCTTTTTCGCGCACCCACTCCCTTTCCTTCTCGGCCGCCCGTTTGTCATGCTGTTTCTTGCCCTTGGCCAGACCGATCTCCAACTTGATGCGGCCTTTGGCATAGTGCAGATTCACCGGTACAAGCGTATAGCCGGCGCGCTCGATCTTGCCGATAAGCCTGCTTATTTCCGGGGCGTGGAGCAGCAACTTGCGAGTACGGGTCGGATCGGGATGTATATGGGTGGATGCTGCAAGCAAGGGGCTGATGTGGCAGCCTATCAAGAAGACTTCGCCGTTTTTGACGACAACATAGGATTCCTTCAGTTGTACGCGCCCTGCTCTTATCGCCTTGACCTCCCAGCCCTCCAGAACCAGGCCGGCTTCGAAGCGTTCCTCGACGAAGTAGTCGTGGAAGGCTTTTTTGTTGTCGGCGATGGTCATGGGTCCGGGATTCCGTAAAATGCAATTTTCTTTTGAGTAGAGGACATGGCCCAAGTAAGCAAGAACGTGCTGGTGGAATTCAGCAGTGGCCAGATGTTCGAATTGGTCGACCGGGTAGAGGATTATCCGCTATTTCTTCCGTGGTGCGGAGGGACGAAATTGCACAGGCGGGACGAAAAAATCACGGTGGCGACGCTGACAATTGATTACATGGGTGTAAGACAGAACTTCACGACGGAAAATGAGAAGATTGTCCCGACCGAGATGCTGATCAACCTGCGGGAAGGTCCATTTTCCCACTTGCGTGGACATTGGCGCTTCAAGGCCTTGGGCGAAACCGCCTGCAGGGTGGATTTCGAAATGATTTACAGTTTCTCCAGCAAGCTTCTGGAATCCGTGCTGACGCCGGTCTTCAATCATATTGCCAATACCTTTGTCGATTCCTTTGTGCGACGGGCGGAAGAGGTCTATTGCGAACATGGATAAAATTACGGTGGAAGTGGCCTACGCGTTGCCCGCCCAGCAGGTTATCCTGGCCGTGCAAGTGGATGAGGGAACAACGATAGAGCAGGCGGTCAGGGCCTCGGGCCTGCTGGAGAAATTTCCCGATATTGATCTTGCGGCCAATAAGGTCGGCGTGTTTGGCAAGTTATCCAAACTGGAAACAGTCTTGCGGGATCGGGACCGTGTGGAGGTCTACCGGCCGCTAATTGCCGACCCGAAAGAGGTTCGGCGGCAGCGGGCCGAGCTTGGCAAGGTGATGAAAAAGGGCGGCGGCGACCTGCCCAAAGAGGCAGCAGCGTCTGACGGTCAGGCTTAACGGCAGTTCTCTGCCATGTACCTCTGTGCGTCGGCTCGGGCATTGTCACGCTGCTGGTCAGTCATGTAATTGCGTTCTCCGCTCGGGCCGCTGGTGTAGGTGCGTCCGCCTTGATCCAAGGTGGCAAGATTACTGCGGGCACGATCGCAGTTTTCCCGTTTGATGCGGGCGGCTTCCGCATCCTTGTCGGCCTTTTCCTTGGCTTTGGCCGCATCGGCCTTGCGTTGCTTAAAGGCAAAATCCTTCTCGGCCAGCGTCTGCAGGGCTGCGTTGGCATCTTGCGCCGGAACCGGATTTCCCTTGATGGCTATGGCCTGGTCAGACGGCGGCTGGTCCGAGTAATGGACTTGGCCTGAGCCGTCTGTCCACTTGTATACCTGAGCCGCCTCTGCATGCACGAAACCCAGACACAAGACAAGCACGGCGGCGCGCATGGTCAAAGGAACTTTGCCCACATCTATGGCCTTTACAGATTCTTCAATTCCAATGGCGGCAGCTTGGCCTGTTCCAGCCCCAAACGTGCCTGCTGCTCAGCCCTCTTGGCGTTCTTGATTACCGCATCGCTGTCACCTGCCTTGGCGGCATCCTCGGCAGCCTTGATCGCGCTCTCGGCCGTTGTCCACAGCGCATACTTAGCTGCGGCCTCTTTTACTGCGGTCTGGGCACTGCTCAATGCAGCCTGAGCCTCGGCGCTGATGGCAGGCTGGGTCGGGGCTTGCGTTTGGGTTGGAGCAGCGCTGGGCGCAGAGGACGTGGCGGCAGGTTGATTTGCACAGCCTGTCAGGGCGAGCACGGAAGCGGCGGTCAGGGTGGTCAGAATTTGACGCATGCAAGTCTCCTCATCGGTTTGGCTATCAGGACGAACCTGGAAAATTTCCCTCGAATTCGGGATGCGTGGAAATTAGCCCCTATTCGCATCTGCGTCAATGTGAAAAGGCAATACTTGACTTGGTAGATTTTGACCACGGGGAACGCGCAGGGCATCTTGCGCGGGTGGAAATGAGGGCGCGCGCAAATCGGTCTTGCCGGGGTGCGGACAGCGCAATGAACGAGGATAGGCTCCTGTCTGGTAGATGTTCTATTAGATCAAGTTGAAGCACGCCGCCGAAGGCTTCAGGCCTTGGCGCTTTGGTGGACGGCGCGCTTTGAATGGCGCGCTCGGGAACGTATAATCCGAATTTGGGCCTAGGAAAACAACATGCGTGTCCTGCAAAAAGCGCTCACTTTCGATGATGTCTTGCTTGTCCCCGCCCATTCTGCAGTTCTGCCCCGCGATGTCAGCCTGAATACCAAGCTTACACGGAAGATCAGCCTGAATCTTCCGCTGGTTTCTGCCGCCATGGACACAGTGACGGAAGCGGGCCTCGCTATTGCCATAGCGCAGGAAGGCGGCATTGGCATTATTCACAAGAACATGACCCCGCAGGAGCAGGCCGTTGAGGCGTCCAAGGTCAAGCGCTTCGAATCCGGGGTGGTCAAGGATCCCATTACGGTCGCGCCGCAAATGACTGTGCGCGATGTGCTTGCCATAACCCGTCTGCACAGGATATCCGGCCTGCCGGTTGTGGATGGTCGCAAAGTGGTTGGAATCGTTACCAACCGCGACCTTCGCTTCGAGACCAATCTGGACCAGGCAATATCGAACATCATGACACCGCGAGATCGTCTGGTCACGGTCAAGGAAGGCGCGAGCCGGGAAGAAGCCACCACGCTGCTGCGCAAGCATCGCCTGGAGCGGGTGCTGGTGATCAACGACGCATTCGAATTGCGCGGCCTGATCACGGTAAAGGACATCCAGAAATCCAGTGAACATCCCGATGCATCCAAGGACGCTCAGGGCCGGTTGCGGGTCGGCGCTGCCGTAGGCGTGGGAGCGGGCACCGAAGATCGCGTGGCGGCCCTCGCCGAGGCCGGAGTGGATGTCATCGTGGTGGATACCGCCCACGGCCATGCCAAGGGCGTGCTGGAGCGGGTCAAGTGGGTCAAGACAAACTTCCCGGAAGTCCAGGTCATAGGCGGCAATATTGCCACCGCCAATGCCGCGCGGGCGCTGGTCGACCACGGCGCGGATGCGGTAAAGGTCGGCATCGGCCCCGGTTCCATCTGCACAACGCGTATCGTGGCGGGAGTGGGCGTGCCGCAGATCACGGCGGTCGCCAATGTTGCGGATGCGTTGGCGGGGACCGGTGTTCCGTTGATTGCCGATGGCGGCATACGCTACTCCGGCGACATCTCCAAAGCCCTCGCCGCGGGTGCCCATTGCGTCATGCTGGGCGGCCTGCTGGCAGGCACCGAGGAGGCGCCGGGCGAAGTGGAGCTATATCAGGGCCGCTCCTACAAATCCTACCGTGGCATGGGTTCCCTGGGCGCCATGCAGCAGGGTTCCAAGGACCGCTATTTCCAGGATACCGAAGCCAACGCGGACAAGCTGGTGCCCGAAGGCATCGAGGGCCGGGTGCCCTACAAGGGCACCGCGCTCAACGTTATCCATCAGTTGATGGGGGGCCTGCGCTCGTCCATGGGCTACCTGGGCGTGGCCACCATCGACGAGATGCACAAGAAAGCGGAATTCGTCGAAATCACCTCGGCCGGCGTGAAGGAATCGCATGTCCATGATGTGCAGATCGTCAAGGAAGCGCCTAATTACCGGGTGGAGTGATCGGGTCAGGATTAGAGAGGGCGTGAGCCCCCTTTTTGTTTAGCCAGCAAACATGTCACACGAAAAAATTCTTATCCTCGACTTTGGTTCCCAATATACACAGCTCATCGCCCGGCGCATCAGGGAGGCCAGCGTCTATTGCGAACTGCATCCCTACGATGTAAGCAATGAGTTCATCCGGGCGTTCCAGCCCA
>CAVVDR010000029.1:0-38673 GCA_963746955.1 uncultured beta proteobacterium
CAGTTGGACAATCCGTTGCTATGTTCATTTGGATGAAAGATGGTCTTGTCTCTCATAGACACTTGCCAATTCCCGGAATGAGTCCTGCATGAGCCTTCCACCCTGTCCCCCGCTTCGCGGGTGTGTTCGATCATGAGCCTGACTGAACGCAGCAACACCCCTGTTCAGGCCACGGATGACAGCAGCGGCATTGCCCACAAGAGCTTTCACGGCGCAGAGGGAGGATCGGAGCACTTCATCTCCGTGCAGGTTCCTCATATGCTTGGCCTGGAACAGCAGGTCGGCCTCGTCCGGGAGCGCTATGCGGCAGCATTGAGAACCCTGGACCTCGTCCCCGAAACCGCGATATTCAGGCGCGTCTTTCTCAGTGACGCGGTCAACCAGGCCGCCATGGTGCGTGAAACCGATCTGGTGCGCGACACGCCGGACAATCCGGTCGCGGTCTCGATCGTGCAACAACAGCCCTTGCCTGCCTCGAAGGTCGCCTTGCTCGCGTATCACATTGAAAGCCCGAACCAACTCGTGAAAGAACGGCTGTCGGCCAAACATGTCTTGGTAAGGAAGAACGGGCTGCGCCATCTCTGGAGCACACGCTTGTGCGGCGGCGCCCATAACCTGTCCATCGATGCCACCGGGCAAACGCGCAACATCTTCAACGATCTGATCGGCACACTCACCGGCCAGGGTGGCCGGCTTGCCGACCACTGTGTCAGGACCTGGATTTACATGAAGGGCGTGGATGTCTTCTATAAGGATATGGTGGACAGCCGGAAGCTGGTGTTCGACCGCCATGGCCTGACACGCGACACGTTCTACATTGCATCCACCGGTATTGAAGGCGCGTGCGCCCATCAGTACGACGTCGTGTCCATGGATGCCTACTCCAACCTCGACCTGGCGCCCGGGCAACGCACCTTCCTCAACGACTTCAGCCGTCTCTGCCCGACCAAGGACTACAACGTGACCTTCGAACGCGGCACGCGCATCGCCTATGCCGATCGCGTGCATCATTTCATCTCGGGAACGGCAAGCATTGATTCCCAAGGCGAAGTCCTGCATATCGGCGATGTGATCAAACAACTGGACCGCGCAGTCGAAAATGTCGACGCGCTGCTGCGCTCGGGGAACGCGCATTTCGAGGACATGCAGCACCTGATTGTTTATCTGCGCGACCCGGCCGATTTTGTTTCGGTCGATGCCTGGTTTCGCAAGCGCTATCCCGATCTGCCGGTTATCATCGTGCAAGGCGCAGTTTGCCGGCCGGAATGGCTGATTGAAATCGAAGGCATTGCAATCACCGCCAACCACGAGCCCTCCCTCCCCTTATTCTGACGAACCCGAGGAGAACATGACAAACAGCTTTCCACCGTTTCTGGCGCTTGACGAGCACGCGATTGCCGGCGCCGAGCTGCGCCATGATCCGTACGATTACGCGTTTGCCGAACACGCCATCGCGCTGGACAAGGACACGGTCCTGGCGGACGCGCCCGTCATTCCCCATCGAGGCAGCTATGACCTGACCAGCCTGCGCTATGGGCCGGGATTTGAAAAGGTGATTGCCGATCTGCTCAGTCCGCGTTTCCGCAATCTGGTCGAGCGCAAGTTCGACATGGACCTGAGCGGCAATCCACCTGTCATCCTCCTGAATGGCCAGTCCGACGAGGGTTACGCCCATCCCGATTCGAGGCACAAGATCGTCACCGTCATCCTCGGCTTCAGCCGCGAGTGGCCGTATGAAGGCGGCCGCCTCAGGATCCTGCGCAGCGCGGATCGCGATGACTATGCGTTCGAACTGGCGCCGGTCTTCGGCAACATGCTGATGTTCCGCGTCAGCGACGCCTCATGGCACGGCTACCTGCCGCAGAAAGGGCCTTGCCTGAGCCTGCAGCTTTGCTACTGTGATACTGAAGCCTATGTGAAGCGAGAGTATTTCCGCCACAGGATGAGTGCCCTGGCCAAGTCGATTCCGCCCTTGCGCAAGATCATCGAATTGATGCCGCGCAACAACCCCACCGCGCGTGCCATGCGGCAGAACAGCAAGAACTCCTAGGACCTCTCAACATGCCCCAACTGAAAAGGATGCCTGCAAAATGGATTGCCTCCGCGTACCCGAACCCAAACTGATCGCCGAACATTTCACCGAGGCCTTGCGCTCTTCGGTCCGCAATGAGCAGCCCTATACGCATTGGACGCTCGCCGCCGCGCTGCCGGAAGAACTGTGCGTCGGCGTGCTGCTTCTGCCCATTCGGCCGCCGCTTATCGACGAATGCGGCGGCGTGCGCGATCTCCGCGACAACAACTCGAAGCGGGCCTTCTTCACGCCTCAGTTGCAGGCGGATTTTCCCGCGGTGGCCGCGTTCACCCAGGCCTTCCAAAGGCCCGAGGTCGCGCGCCAGTTCACGCAAACGCTTGCCCGTCCTGCCACCGACATCGAAGGCAGCTATCTGCGCATCGAATATATCCAAGACACCGATGGCGCCTGGCTCCAACCGCACTGTGACATTCCGGAGAAGCTCTTCTCCATGGTGATCTACCTGTGCCTGGGACCCGAAGCCAAGAACTGGGGCACGGACATCTATGATGCCGACCGGAAATGGGTGGGCCGCTCCTCGGCAACGTTCAATTCGGCCGTCATATTTATCCCGGGCAAGAACACTTGGCATGGCTTCGACAAGCGCCCAATTATTGGCGTGCGCCGCCTGATGGAAATCAATTACGTCCGCCCAAGCTGGCGTGACCGCGAGCAACTGTCATTCCCGGACCGGCCGATTATGCTGTTGGGCTAGCGTTGCCCCGATCACAACCGCATTGACAAGGCCACGCGGCTGATCTGTTTGCGGGAGGCTCCGTGGCTGACAAAAACAAACGACCTCCGCCGCCAGAGCCAATCGTGCTGGTTCACGGCTTGTGGGTAGGGGGCTGGGCGCTGGCGATTCTTGCGGCGCGCCTGCGGCGCTGCGGTTACGCTACGCGGGTCTTCCCCTATTCTTCCATGGGCACAGGACTGTCCGACAATGCTGCAGCCCTCGCACGTTTCGCCGCTTCCCTTGCGACGCCCCTGGTCCACTTTGTCGGCCACAGCATGGGCGGCTTGGTGATCTTGAAAATGCTTGCGGCGAATCCCGAACTGCGCCGCGGCCGGACCGTGCTTCTGGGCTGCCCCTACGGCGGGAGCAGGTCGGCCGAAACGCTCGCGAGGACAGCGGCTGGGCGCCTGATTCTCGGACACTCCTTGATGGACTGGCTGGGAGGGCCCCGCCCGGAGCCGGAGCCGGGGAACCATGAACTCGGCGTGCTGGCGGGATGTCGAAATATTGGACTCGGCCGGCTGGTCGCCCGGCTGCCCGATCCCAATGACGGAGTGGTAATGGAAACAGAAACGCGCGTGCCGGGTATGGCCGACTTCATCCGCCTGCGAGTCAGCCATACCGAAATGTTATGGTCGCGCAAGGTGGCCCGTCAGGTCTTCACCTTCGTCCAAAGCAGCCACTTCGATCACCGGGAAGCGCCCCGCTCTTGAAGCGCCTTGCTGCATTGGCCTTGATGCTGCTGCTTGGCGGCTGCACGACCGTGGACTACTATCTGCAGGCCGTCAACGGCCAGATGGACGTGCTGCGTCGCGCCCAGCCCATCGAACGCGTGCTTGCCGACCCGAGCGCCGCGGGCAGCCTGAAACAGAAACTGGCTGAAGTGCGCCGGATCCGGGAATTCGCCGGCAAGGAGTTGGGGCTGCCCGACAATGGAACCTTCCGCCGCTACGCCGACCTGCAGCGGCCGTTTGTAGTGTGGAACGTGTTCGCGGCAGCGGAGTTTTCCACCCAGCCCAAGGAGTGGTGCTACCCACTATTCGGCTGCGCCAACTACCGCGGCTATTTTTCCCAGGCCAAGGCCGAAACGGCCGCCCACGCCTTGCAGGAGAAGGGATACGACACATATGTCAGCGGTATTCCTGCGTATTCAACCCTGGGCTGGTTCGACGATCCGGTGCTCAACACCTTCGTCCATTATCCGCAAGGGCGGCTCGCCGAAGTCATCTTTCACGAACTTGCCCATCAGGTCGTTTACGTGCGCGGCGACACCCCGTTTAACGAGTCATTCGCCGTCACGGTGGGACAAGAGGGCGCCCGCCGCTGGCTTGCCCGGGAAGGTACCGAGCAACAGCGCGCCGCCTTCGAGGCGTCCGGGCGTCGCAGGCAGGTCTTCGCCGCCCTGGTGGAAAAGTACCGCGGGCGACTAGCCGATATCTACGCCAGCGGCCTGTCCGACGACAGGAAACGGGTCCGCAAGGCCGAGGCCTTCCGTGCCATGAAAGAAGAGTATGCGAATCTCGAATCGGCATCTGGCGGCCTGGCCGGGTACGACAGGTGGTTCAGCCAGCCACTGAATAACGCCCAGCTCGCCTCGGCATCCCTCTACACTCAGATGGTGCCCGCATTTCAGATGCTCCTTGCCCGCGAGGCTGGAGATTTGCCGCGCTTCTACCACGCCGTCAAAGACCTCGGTACACTGCCAAAAGGACGACGAGCGACTGTCCTGCAGCGCCTTGCCGCGGCGGTACCGGACCAAGGCAATTGAGGCCGGAAACCAGAGGAGGCGCCATCACATGCGGCGGTCAGTCCTCTCTGGCTTCAACAATACGGCGCGCCCTCACGGCAGCGGCCAGCCGGTGGAGCAGAGGCACCGTTGCATCCCAGCCCAGGCAGGCGTCCGTGACAGATTGCCCATAGGTGAGCGGCACGCCGGGCTTAAGGTCCTGCCGGCCTTCAATCAGATTACTCTCCAGCATGACGCCTATGACGCCGGTGTCCCCCGCTGCGACCTGGGTGGCGATAGCGTGGGTAACGTCTATTTGCCGAGCGGCGATCTTTCCGGAATTGGCATGAGAGGCATCGATCATGACCTGCTGGCGCAAGCCGGATCTTGCCAGGTCGTCGCAAACCGCCCGAACCGCCGTGGCGGCATAGTTGGGCGTCTTGCCCCCACGCAGGATGACGTGGCAATCCTCGTTGCCGGACGTGCGCAGAACTGCAACCTGGCCGGTCTTTGAAATGCCGATGAAATGATGCCGGGCTGCGGCTGCCTTGATGGCATCCACGGCGATCTGGATATTGCCATCCGTGCCGTTCTTGAAGCCGACGGGACAGGAAAGCCCGGAAGCGAGTTGCCGATGCGACGGGGACTCTGTGGTGCGTGCGCCAATGGCGCCCCAGGCGACCAGGTCTGCGATGTACTGGGGCGAAATCAAATCCAGGAATTCCGTGGCGGCGGGCAGCCCCAGGCTGTTGACACGCAGCAGAATGCCGCGGGCGGCGCGCAGGCCTGCCGGAATGTCAAAGCTCTCGTTGAGCCGCGGGTCGTTGATCAAACCTTTCCAGCCGACGGTGGTGCGTGGTTTCTCGAAATACACCCGCATGATCACGACCAAATCCTGGCGCAGCGCATCAGCCTCGGCCTTGAGCCTGGCCGCATACTCCATTGCAGCGGCGGGATCGTGAATGGAGCACGGCCCTACAACCACCACCAGGCGATCGCCTGCGCCGCGCAGCACGTCATGCACCGCATGGCGGGCGGAGACTACGGTGTCCTTGACGGCAGCCGACAGCGGAAGTTCGGCCAGCACGGTCGCCGGCGAAGGCAAGTCCTGCCCATGTTCAATTCGAACGTCGTCCGTTGGAGTGTCAGGGGATGGGGTGGAAGCCATATGCGGTCTACCGATGCTGGTGTGTCGTAACGGGTAGCGCGGCCACGAAACGAACCAATTCCTGGCCGGCGCATCGTACCCGGCACCAGTGACGCTGACCGGGTCTAACCGTCATTATGCGGATTAGAGCGGGATCAAACATAACAGACTTAGCTTCATTGAGTCCAAGGAAGATGATGGGTATGAATAGCAATTGCACTCCTGGCCGCCCATTATTGCCGCGCAGGAGATATTGGTGGCGATAGGCACGATGGCGGTACCCCGAGCATGATGGCGTGCGTGAAGGTGGTATGATGAAGAGGCTTAAGTACACCAAGCGGCACATCCCTGGGCGAACCAAACCGGCCCCTCATACTGAGTCGAACGTTAAGAAAATTCAATATGGATTAGGACGGGACTTTCTTATTGCAGGTGGCTTGCGCCGTGTGAATTGCGTCGCCTGCGCAAGACCCCGGCACCCGCGAAATGGGCGGAACCCGGGAAAGCAAGCAACACACTCACCCCCGAGGAGAGACGTCATGAAAGTTCATGTCCTGCCCATTATCACTATCATCCTGGCTGGCAGTTCAGTTCAGGCTCAAGATGGTTCTGGATCGATGACGACCCCCGTGACCAATATGAATCCGGCGGCCTGGATGTCCCCTGCGGGCACAACGGCACCGACTATGGCGGCTCCCCCAAACACCATGGCGCCCATGATGGCTGCTCCTGCCGGTACCATGGCGCCCATGATGGCTGCTCCTGCCGGTACCATGGCACCCATGATGGCGGCTCCCGCCAACACCGTGGCGCCGATGATGGCCCCTCCTGCCAACTCCATGGTGCCGATGATGAGTGCTCCCGCCAACATGATGGTGCCGATGATGGCCGTTCCCGCCAACATGATGGTGCCGATGATGGCCGTTCCCGGCAACATGATGGTGCCGATGATGGCCGCTCCCACGAACCTGACGGCGCCGATGCTCGCTGCCCTCATGAATTTGACGGCGCCGGCGTTGACTGCCCTCATGGGCACGCTGAATCCGGCGAACCTGATAAATCCGGCGAACTTGCTGAATCCGACGACCCTGATGAATGCGGCGTCCCTGTTGAATGCAGCATCCACGATGCCCATGCCCCAGCAGGCGCCAGCACCAGGGTTTGGCGCTCCGGCATCCGGCATACCCGCGGCGCCCGCGCAAGGCCAATTCGTGTCATCCTTCTTCCCGGCTCAATCTCCTGCAGCTGCTCCAGTCGCTGGGCCTGCGCCCGCAGCCGCAATCCCCGCAGGCCCGGCGAAGGTTCACCACCCACGCTACCGCCGTCATCGCCAGGTGAAAAGAACGTCAAAGAAGCCAGTTGTAAGAAAGTAAGCGATGCACTGCTCGTTGGTGCCGAGGCACAAACGCAGAACGTCCCTAATCTCATACCCAATCACGCCATTGCTCTCGCCGGCATCTGCCTGCCTTCACAAGCCTGCCGCACGTGTTGCACTTACGTCCAAAGTGGGGACCGCTTTCAGTTCGCTGCGCATGACGCAGGCACCGCAACTGTCGCCGGTTTGGCCAGACTTTCGGGTGCCGGAGCCCCATAGGGGGGAGGGCCGCAGGTAGAGTCGATGCTCATCCGAATCTCCACAATTTCATCGCTATGCAAGAGCCATGACTTCAAACGTTTTTAAATGCAGAGATGGCAGTCATGGTGACTTATCTTGATGTTTTATAGCGATCTTTTAAGCTCGATCCAGTAGTTGCATTGTGAAAAGCGGGGCAGGTGGCGGGTGAATCATGCTCCTGTTTTTTCCGCTCGATTATTGGGAGCGAACCTTATGGGTTATCCTTGCAGGCGCTTGCCCGCATAAGAGCGAAATTTTCAGTCTCCTGCTTGCGGGTGCAACCCAAATTATCGAATTGAATTTCCAAGGAGCAGATATGAAAGTGCAAGCAACTCTGATCGCCATCGCCGCCAGCCTGTCCGTTGCGGCCCATGCTGCGGACGCAAATACCAGCCAGCAAACCCCTACCAGCCCGGAGGGCTGGGCCGCCAAGATGACCGATCCGACCCGCAATGGGTCGGCTTTCAAGGATCCCCGAGTTTTCGTGCCGTGGGCCAGCGCCATGATGGATCCCGCCACCTCCATGGCGCTCATGCAGCGCGGTATGGATCCCTATGCCTATACGCGCATGATGGCGGGAATGATGAACCCGGCCTCCATGCAGAATTACATGCAGTTCATCGACCCTGCCGTGGCGATGCGCTGGATGCAAGCGAGCATGGACCCCAACCTCTACACGGCCATGATGATGCGCGCCATGAACCCGGCGATGTATGCAAAGTGGATGGCGGCGCCGATGGATCCGCGCCTGATGGGGATGATGGCGGCGCCGATGAATCCATCCATGTACGCCAACTGGATGGGAGCCGCCATGAATCCGGCCAACATGAATCTGATGATGGCACCCGCAAATCCGGCTCTGTATAACAACTGGATGGGAGCCGCCGCGAATCCGGCCACCTATGGTCCATGGGGCGGCATGATGGCACCCATGATGGCCGCTCCAATAGGCATGATGAATCCGATGACCGTGATGCCCAAGCCTCAGCAGGCTTCGGTGCCCGCTGCGCCGATGCCTCAACAGGTGACTTCCTCGCAGGCATCAACGCCCAATATGTTTGATCTTTCGGCCTGGATGAAGATGTTCCCCAACTCAATTCCTCCCGCAAGCGCAGCGTCGCCAGCCCCGACCTCAACTGCCGAGCCGGGCCCCGCAGCCCCTACCGTGGCCAATAAACCGATTAAAAAGACCCATCATCGCCGCCGCCCTCATCACCGTCATCAACGGGTAAAGGACGTGTCGAATAAGCCAGTTGAGATAAAGTAAGCAACACGCGCAGCTTGCCGCGCATATGAGGCCCGCAGTTGAGTGGGCCTCTTTTTTTGATGGATACCACGACCTAGTGAGCGAAGACAAATAACGCCGCACATAAAAACGCCCCGGATAGGCCGGGGCGTTCACGCGACTGCCAGCGATTACCGTACGGGTACGGGCATCATGGCGCTGAAAGGGTTGAAGCCCTGGGTTGCATTCGTATAGGTGCTGGGATTCATGAATCCGCCCCAGGGACCGTAGGTCTGGGGATTAACCGCCATGTTCGCCCAGTTGGTATACATGCTGGGGTTCATGGGAGCCGTCATCAGGTTCATGTTGGCGGGATTCATCGGTGCCGTCATCCAGTTCGCATACATGCCGGGGTTCATCATCTGCATGCCGGCATTCCACATGCGGGGGTCCATGGGTGCCATCCCCCACTTCAGGTAGGTGTTGGGGTTCATCAAGGGGGCCGCCATGCCGGTGTAGAAGTTGGGGTTCATCGACGCCGCCATCCACTTGGCGTACAGGGCGGGGTCCATGAACTGGGCATAGCTCTGCGCGGTGGCGGGATTCATCGCAGCCTGGCCCATCTGGGTGTAGGTGGCGGGGTTCATGCCGCGGGTCATCATGGCCATCAGGGTGGCGGGGTCCATCAGCATGATGATGGTCCTCGCCGCAGCCTGGGGTTCCTTGGCGGGCTCGGCCATGGTGGCGGGATTCATCATCTCGGCAGCGGTGGATTCGGGGGTGGCGGCGGCGGGTTCAGGGGCCGGAGCGGCCGTGCCATCGGCAAAAGCGGGAACCATTACAGCGGCAGCGATCAGAGCTGCGGTCAGTTTAGCGACTTTCATTGGGACTCTCCTAGCGGTTGGGGGTAAAGAGAAACGAATTCATTATTTACTCTGTTGGCATATGAATATAGTCAATTACTTCAAATCAATCCATCATTTCAGGACACAACAATAACAGGCCACAAACATGTCGATCCGACTGCCGATAATGGCAACTCGAGCCGGCGCACCGGTCGCAACCAAATGCGACACCATTGCAGGTTCACATACTTCATTGGATCATTATTCTTTGCAGGGTGACACGATGAGGCTGCGAGAATTGGCTGTCCTTCACATCCAGAACCATATGGTAGTCATCCGGAAACGACACTTCGGCTTGCCACAATCTAGCCCACTTGCCGTTTCCGGAAATTTCAACCAGGAGCCCAGCCCGTCCCATCGTCCAGTTTCCCACGATACCCAGTTGTGTTCTTGGATCGACCATGAAGAAGTTGCCATCGGGAGAGAAGAAAACGCGCATCCCGATGTTTTCAATATGTTCTGCATCCACCAAGGTCCATAGCCCAAACATCCTGGGATCTGCCGATGCTGCGGACGATCGCTCGGCAAAAACAGTCATGGACGCGAGCACACAAATTATGGCGAAAGCGCGCGACAACTTAACGTGGAATAACCTGTTCATCTCATGATCTCCTCTCCATTTTTCTTAACAAGCGACGTTGAAGCAGGCAGTGCCTGGCCGAACCTGAAGGACCAGAACAAAGCCCGGCCAAGGGCTTGGGTCAGCAATCCGACCGGGGAACCTAACCTAAAACGAGAAAACCAGTATAGCAAGCCTTTTGTTCAAAGTAGCTGTCCCGCTTAATTGAACAGTATTCTTTGGACCCGCCATTTGAACTGGTTAAGCGAACAATACTTTCCACGGCCTATCGGGGGCGGGGACAGACCGGTGGACTGCGGACTCAAAGGGTCAGAAATCTTATGGCCGCCGTTCGGGCCCTGAGCGAATGCCTGCTCTCCAGCAAGGACCGGGCGATAATCGACAGCCGGGCTAATCGTCTGCTTGGAGTCGGATTCTGCCAGACGGCGCGGTGCGGCGGACTGAAACGTCCGCTTGCTCTGGTCCGCATCGACACAAACCAGCGCTGCCTCAACTGCCGCACGAAGAAAGCAAATCCGCCTGCCGACCTATATCAGGGATTTGCTCCTCTCTTGGCCTATGGGTCAGGCCACCCGAAACTTAACCCGGCAATGCGCGTCAAGTCTCGAACACCTCCACCATGCGGGATTCCCCGTCCTCGTCCAGACTTTCGATTCGCACCGTATAGCCCCACAAACGCGCGATATGGCGCAGCATTTCCGGTGTCGATTCGCCCAAGGGCCGGCGGTTGTGCATGTAGTGGCGCAAGGTGAGTGAGCGATCACCGTAGATATTCACGTCATAGACTTGGATGTTGGGTTCCCGGTTGCCCAGATCGTATTGTTCGGCGAGCAACTGGCGCACCGCACGGTAGCCGGCGTCGTCGTGGATGGCGGTGATCTCCAGTTTTTCCTCGCGGTCATCATCCACCACAGCGAACAGTTTGAGGTCTCGGATCAGCTTGGGCGACAGGTATTGGGCGATAAAGCTTTCGTCCTTGAAGTTGCGCATAGCGAAATCCAGCGACTTCACCCAGTCGCTGCCGGCCAGTTCCGGAAACCAGCGGCGATCTTCCTCGCTGGGCTGTTGGCAGATGCGGCGAATGTCGCGGTACATGGAGAAGCCGAGGGTATAGGGGTTGATGCCGCTGTAGGCGCGGCTGAAGTAGGGCGGCTGGTAGACCACGTTGGTGTGGCTTTGCAGAAACTCCATCATGAAGCCGTCGGTGAGTTTGCCTTCCTCGTACAAGTGGTTAAGCAGGGTGAAGTGCCAGAAGGTGGCCCAGCCCTCGTTCATGACCTGTGTCTGGCGCTGCGGATAGAAATACTGCGCGATCTTGCGCACGATGCGCACGATCTCGCGCTGCCAGGGTTCCAGGCGCGGGGCGTTCTTCTCGATGAAATAAAGCAGGTTCTCCTGGGGCTCGCTGGGGAAGCGGACGGTTTTGCTTTCCTGTTCAGCCTCTTGCCGGGCCGGCAAGGTGCGCCACAGGTCGTTGACCTGGGATTGCAGATACGCCTCTCGCTCGATCTGGCGCGCCTGTTCCTTGGCCATGGAAAGCTTGGCGGGCCGTTTGTAGCGATCGACGCCGTGGTTCATCAAGGCATGGCAGGAATCCAGCAGGTTTTCCACCGCCTCTTCGCCTTGGCGCTGTTCGCATTCGGCAATGAAATTGCGCGCGAACACCAGGTAATCCAGAATGCCTTCGGCGTCGGTCCAGGCGCGGAACAGGTAGTTGCCCTTGAAGAAGGAGTTGTGGCCATAGGCGGCATGGGCGATCACGAGAGCCTGCATGGCCATGGTGTTCTCTTCCATCAGGTAGGCGATGCAGGGGCTGGAGTTAATGACGATCTCATACGCCAGGCCCATCTGACCGCGCTTGTAGCTCTTCTGAGTGGACAGGAACTGTTTGCCGTACGACCAGTGGTTATATCCTACCGGCATGCCCACCGAGGAGTAGGCGTCGATCATCTGCTCGGAGGTGATGACCTCGATTTGCCGGGGATAGGTGTCCAGGCCGTAAAGGGCTGCGACCCGGCCGATCTCCCGATCATACAAATCGAGAAGTTCGAAGGTCCATTCTGACCCTTCCGACAGCGGCTGGCGCGGGGCGCTGACCGGGGCTTCTTCTTTCATATCAAGCCGCCTTCTTCCTGAACAGTTCGCGGAACACCGGGTAGATGTCTTCCAGGGTGAGAATACGCTGCATGGCAAAGTGCTGGCTGACCGCCTTCACCTTTTCATACTCGTTCCACAGGCTCTGAGGCTCCCTGGACTCGATCTCCACATAGGCAAAGTACTGCATCAGGGGGAGGATCCCGTGAACCATCAATTCCCGGCAGCGCGGTGAATCGTCTTCCCAATTGTCGCCATCCGAAGCCTGGGCAGCGTAGATGTTCCAGCTGGCGGTAGGGTAGCGATCCAGGATAATTTCGCGCATCAGGTCCAGGGCGCTGGACACCACGGTGCCGCCGCTCTCCCGCGACGAGAAGAAATCTTCCTCGTCCACTTCCTTGGCCACGGTGTGATGGCGGATGAAGACCACGTCAATGCGCTCATAACTCCTGGTGAGAAACAGGTAGAGCAGCATGAAGAAGCGCTTGGCGATGTTCTTGCGGTTTTCGTCCATGGAACCGGACACGTCCATCAGGCAGAACATCACGGCCTGGCTGCTGGGCTGGGGCAGATCGACGCGGTTCGCATAGCGCAGATCCCAGGTGTCAATGAAAGGCACGCCGGCGATGCGGGTCTTGAGAGTTTCGATGACCTCGCGCAACTCGTCCGCTTCGGGGCTGCCTCCGAGGCCTCGGGTCATCAGATCTTCCAGCGCTTCCTCTGCCTCGCGCAAGGCTTCCCGGGGGCCGGAGGCCAACGCCAGGCGCCGGCCAACGGCCTGCTTCATCGAGCGCACCACGTGCAGGTTGGACGGATTGCCCTGGCTGACAAAGCCGGCGCGAACCCGCTTTACCTCTGGCACGGCGGCGAGTTGCTTTTTCACCAGATCCGGCAGGGCCAGATCCTGGAAGAAGAAGTCCATGAACTCTTCCTTGGAGAGCTCAAATACGAAATCGTCCATGCCCTCGCCATCCTGCGAGGCGTTGCCGCCGCCACCGCTGCCGCCGCCGTCAGGACGGTCCACCCTATCGCCGCCAACAAACTCCTTGTTGCCGGGGTGGACGACGTTGCGGCGGCCGCCGGGGCCGTGGTTGAAGATGGGCTCCGACAGGTCCTTGGACGGAATGGAAACCTCTTCGCCCCGTTCCAGGTCCGCGACTTTGCGTCCGGATATGGCATCCGTCACAGCCTTGCGGATCTGTCCCTTGAAGCGGCGCAGGAAGCGCTGTCGGTTGACGGCGCTACGATTTCTGCCGGACAGGCGGCGGTCGACGAGTTGGCTCATTACCTTGTCCCGTCAGGATGCCTTCCTCGCCCGCAGGTACCACTCGGCCAGCAGTCTCACCTGCTTGTCGGTGTAGCCCTTGGATACCATGCGCTGGAGGAAATCCTGGTGCTTCTTCTGTTCCTCACTCGACGCCTTGGCGTTGAAGGAGATCACCGGCAGCAGATCCTCGGTGCTGGAAAACATGCGTTTCTCGATCACCGCACGCAGCTTCTCATAACTGGTCCAGGCCGGGTTCTTGCCGTGGTTCTGGGCACGGGCGCGGAGGACGAAATTGACCACTTCATGGCGAAAATCCTTCGGATTAGCGATGCCGGCAGGCTTCTCGATCTTCTCCAACTCGATGTTGAGCTGTCCCCGGTTCAGGATCTCCCCGGTGTCCGGGTCCCGATACTCCTGGTCCTGTATCCACATGTCGGCGTAGGTCACGTAACGGTCGAAGATATTCTGGCCGTATTCCGAATAGGACTCCAGGTAGGCGGTCTGCAGTTCCTTCTCAATGAACTCCGCGTAATGGGGTGACAGGTATTCCTTCAGGTGGGCCACGTAACGCTGTTCCAGCTCGGGCGGGAACTGCTCCTGCTCGATCTGCTGCTCCAGGATGTAGAGCAGGTGCACCGGGTTGGCGGCAATCTCGCTCTGGTCGAAGTTGAACACGCGGGACAGGATCTTGAAGGCGAAGCGGGTGGAGATGCCCGTCATGCCCTCGTCGACGCCAGCGAAATCCCGGTATTCCTGGTAGCTCTTGGCCTTGGGATCGGTGTCCTTGAGATTCTCGCCGTCGTAGATGCGCATCTTGGAGAAGAGGCTGGAGTTTTCCGGCTCTTTCAGGCGGGTAAGCACCGAAAACTGGGCCAGCATCTCCAGCGTGCCGGGTGCGCAGGGCGATTCGGCCAGTGAGCTGTGGTGCAGCAGTTTCTGGTAGATCTTCACTTCCTCGGATACCCTCAGGCAGTAAGGCACCTTGACGATGTAGATACGATCAAGGAAGGCCTCATTGTTCTTGTTGTTGCGGAACGCCGTCCATTCTGATTCGTTGCTGTGGGCCAGCACCACGCCGTCGAAAGGGATCGCGCCGAAGCCTTCAGTACCCTTGTAGTTACCTTCCTGGGTGGCGGTCAACAAGGGATGCAGTACCTTGATGGGCGCCTTGAACATTTCGACAAATTCCATCAGGCCCTGGTTGGCCAGGCACAGGCCGCCCGAGTAGCTATAGGCATCCGGGTCGTCCTGGGAATATTTTTCCAGCTTGCGGATGTCCACCTTGCCCACCAGCGAGGAGATATCCTGGTTATTTTCGTCGCCCGGCTCGGTCTTGGAGATAGCCACCTGCCCTAAAACTGAAGGCCAGCGTTTGACCACGCGAAACTTGGTGATGTCGCCGTTGTGTTCATGCAGGCGCTTGACGGCCCAGGGGGAGAGCACCCTGCCGAGATAGCGGCTGGGTATGCCGTATTCCTTCTCCAGAATGTCGCCGTCCTCTTCAGCGGAGAACAGAGACAAGGGCGAGTCGTTCACCGGCGAGTCCTTGATGGCGTAGAACGGCGCCTTCTCCATCAGGTGCTTGAGCTTCTCGGCTAGAGAGGACTTGCCGCCCCCTACCGGACCCAACAGGTAGAGGATCTGCTTTCTCTCTTCCAGGCCTTGAGCAGCATGGCGGAAGTAGGAAACGATCTGTTCGATGGTCTCCTCCATGCCGTAGAAGTCCTTGAAGGCGGGATAGACCTTGATTACCTTGTTGGAAAAGATACGCGAGAGGCGCGGATCCCGACGTGTGTCCACCTGCTCCGCCTCGCCAATGGCCGCCAGCATGCGTTCGGCGGAGGTAGCGTAGGCGATTTGGTTGTTTTTGCAGATGTCGAGGAATTCCTCCAGCGAGTACTCCTCTTCTACCCGGCGGTATCGTTCAATGTATTGGTGGAACAAGCTCATGACGTACTCCCAACTGATGATTTATAGGGGGCCTGTGATGGCATAAGCAATGCGCATGCCACAAGAATAACGGTTGTGATTGGACCGAATTGAGCGCGAATGGTGCCAACAAATAACGAGTTATCATGGATGATGGTTCATGGCGCCCAATACAATTGTGATATCGCGCGAAACCATTGAACGTCGGGCAATACTGCAGGCCGCCTTCAGCATCCGGCAACTCGGACCCAGGCGTCACCGTGCACCCTGCTGAAATCATCGTAGATAGCCGCCGGAAGCCGCCCCTGGCTCGTGGATGCGCATCCAGTATTGGCCATTGTGCGTGACTATCAATGAATAACAATGAATAACTGTCTCGCGGAGTCATGCCTAGCAAGTATAGGACCAATTCGGCCAGATGCGGCTATCTGCCACACGCCAGGGAATGGTCGGTTCTGAACCTGCGCGCTGGTTTGAGCATAGGTGGGGCGCAAGAAGGCATCGCAACGCTCGGTCGAATGTCGCTCTGACAGGGTAAGCGGCGGCTGGTGAACATGCTCCATGCATGCCAAGCACTGTGCTATGAGATACCCCTTGGCATCTACCAACGATCCGATTCTGTGCAACATAAAGCAACTAAATCGCCCCAATCAATCCAAAGGCGGACAAGTGGTCCCCCGAGGGCAATCGCGTGCGTTCACCGCACGAAAGCCTTTCGCCCAGCAAACACTGACGAATCGCCGAGGTATTCCTCAATGCGCATCAGCTGGTTGTACTTCTCCACGCGCTCGCCCCGGCATGGCGCGCCAGTCTTGAGGTGGCCGGTGCCGAGGGCAACTGTAAGGTCGGCGATAAAACTGTCCACGGTCTCGCCGCTCCGGTGCGACACCATTGCCCCCCAGTTGGCGCCGTAGGCAAGGTTCACGGCCGCCACGGTCTCGGTGAGTGAGCCGATCTGGTTAAGCTTGATCAGCACCGCGTTGGCGACGTTCTCGTCTATGCCGCGCTGGATGCGCGTCACGTTGGTGACGAAGAGATCATCGCCCACCAACTCGATCTTGTCGCCAAGATTCTCATTGAGAATCTTCCAGCCCGGCCAGTCATCCTCCGCCAGGCCGTCTTCCAGAACGACGATGGGAAAGCGCGCCACCCAGTCGGCATACATTGCCACCATCTCGGCGGCGTCCACCTTGCGGTTTTCGGTGCGCAGGTGATACAGGCCGTCCTCGAAAAATCCGCTGGAGGCAGGGTCCAGGGCGATGGCGACGTCCTCGCCGGGTCGATAGCCGGCGGCGACGATGGCCTGGACGATAAGTTCCAGCGCCTCGACGTTGCGCTTCAACGCTGGCGCGAAGCCGCCCTCGTCGCCCACGCCGGTGGAATGGCCGGCGTCCTTCAATACCTTTTTCAGCGCATGATAGACCTCGGCGCCCCAACGCAGAGCCTCTGCGAAGTTGGGCGCGCCAACCGGGGCGACCATGAATTCCTGCAAGTCGGTGCCCTGCCAGTTGGCGTGCACGCCGCCGTTCAGGATGTTAAACATGGGCACCGGCAGGCGGCACGCGGCCGCGCCACCCAGGTAGCGGAATAGCGGCAGGTTGCAGGCATTCGCGGCGGCGCGGGCCACCGCCAGACTGACGCCCAGGATGGCGTTGGCGCCCAGCTTTTCCTTATGCGCGGTGCCGTCCAGGGCCAGCATGGCCCGGTCCACCGCACCCTGATCGAGGCCATCCATGCCTGTGACGGCCACGCGAATCTCGCTGTTGACGTGGCCAACCGCCTTCTTCACGCCCTTGCCGCCATAGCGCGCCGAATCCCCATCGCGCAGTTCCAGAGCCTCGTGCACACCCGTAGAAGCGCCCGATGGCACGGCTGCGCGGCCGAAGGCACCGCCGTCGAAGGCGACCTCGACTTCAACGGTGGGATTGCCGCGTGAGTCGAGGATTTCGCGGGCGCGGATGGTCTGGATGCGGGTGCTCATGGTCTATACCTGAAGTCGATGAAAGGGTAGCGGCACATAGTTACAATTATGCCACTGCCGTCCGGGCGAATGCGGCCGAGGAAGCTATGGTTCGGCGCCGGTGCAGTGGCTATCATGCCGCAGATACTTTCACCGACACTGGGGTCGCGCGCCAGATATCTGCATTGTATTCGCGGACAGCACGATCTGACGAAAATTGCCCGCAGCGTGCGACATTCAGGATGGACATGCGCGACCACTGCTCCGGATCTTCATACGCCTGGCTCACCCGGGCCTGGCAGTCAATGTAGTCCTGAAAGTCGGCGCACACCATAAAGGGATCGCTGCTCAGCAGATTGTCGGTCAGCGGTCGAAACAGCCACTCATCGCCGCGTGAGAAAAGACCCGAGTTGATCAGGTCGATAACGCCTCGAAGGGTTTCGTTTTGGTGATAGATGTCCCTGGGGTGATAGCCCGCCGCCCAAGTCTCGTCCACCTGCTTCGCGGTCTTGCCGAACAGGAAAAAGTTCTCCTGGGCAACGGCGGCACGGATCTCCACATTGGCGCCGTCCAGAGTGCCAATGGTGAGCCCGCCGTTCATGGTGAACTTCATGTTGCCAGTACCGGAGGCTTCCTTGCCTGAGGTTGAGATCTGCTCGGAGAGGTCAGCGGAGGGATATATGCGCTGGCCGGTCTTGACGTTAAAGTCTGGTACGAACACCACCTTAAGTACCTTGTTGACTCCGGGGTCACCGTTAATGACCTCGGCCACCGAATTGATCAGCTTGATGATCAGCTTCGCCATTTGATAACCAGGCGCGGCCTTTCCACCGAAGATGAAGGTGCGCGGCGTGATTTCGAGCGACGGGTCTTGCTTCAGCCGAAGGTAGAGGCTGACGATGTGCAGCACGTTGAGGTGCTGGCGTTTGTATTCGTGGATGCGCTTGACCTGAATGTCGAAAAGCGTGTCGGGATCCAGGCTGATGCCGCAGCAGAGAAGGATATGATCTGCGAGGTGTTCCTTGGCCATGCGCTTGATAGCGCGCCAGTGGTCCCGGAAGGCGCCGTCTCCGGCATAGGACTCCAGTCGGCGGAGCTTGTCCAGATCGCGTCGCCAGTCGCCGTCGATGATTTCGTCGAGCAGGGCAGCAAGCAGCGGGTTGGCCAGGGCGATGAAACGGCGCGGCGTCACTCCGTTGGTCTTGTTCTGGAACTTCTCCGGCCACAAGTCGTAAAAATCACTTAGCAAGGTCTGCTTGAGCAATCTGCTATGCAGTTCGGCGACACCGTTGATGGCCATGCTGCCGACGCATGCCAGCTTGGCCATGTTCACGTAGGGCGGGGCGCCCTCCTCAATGATCGATAGCCGGCCGAGGCGTTCCTGGTCGTGGGGGTAACGCAGACGCAAGATGTCAAGAAAGCGGTCATTGATCTCGTAGATGATCTCCAGGTGGCGTGGCAGCACGCTCTTGAAAAGTGGCAAGGGCCACTTCTCCAGCGCCTCCGGAAGCAGTGTGTGGTTGGTGTAGGACATGGCGTTGGCCGTGATCTCCCAGGCCGGCTCCCATTCCATGCCATGCACATCGACCAGAAGTCGCATTAATTCGGCAATGGCGATGGTGGGGTGTGTGTCGTTGAGCTGAACCGCGAACTTCTCGGCGAAGCGCTCCAGCTGCTGGCCGGTGGCGAAGAGGATGCGCAGCATGTCCTGCAGCGCGCAAGTAACGAAGAAGTACTGCTGGATCAGGCGCAGGCGCTTGCCGCCCTCGGCCTCGTCGTTTGGATAGAGCACCTTGCTGATGTTTTCGGAGCGGACCTTGCGCATCACCGCGCCAACATAGTCGCCCTGATTGAAGGCCTGGAAGTCGAACGACTCGCTCGCCTCGGCGCTCCAGAGGCGCAAAAGATTCACCGTGTTGACGCCGTAGCCGGGGACCGGAGTGTCGTAGGCGACACCGCGAAACTGGTCCTCCGACAGCCAGCGCACACGGAGCCGTCCTTTTTCATCGTGGTACTGCTCGGTATACCCGCCGACCTTGACCTCGAACACGATGTTCGGCCGCCGCATTTCCCAGGGGTTGCCGAAGTGCAGCCAGGTGTCGGTGACTTCCGCCTGCCAGCCGTCTTTGATTACTTGGGCGAAGATTCCGTACTCGTAACGAATGCCATAGCAGGTCGCCGGAATCTGCAGGGTGGCGAGCGAATCCATGAAACACGCCGCCAGCCGGCCGAGACCGCCATTGCCAAGACCGGGCTCCTGCTCCGACTCGATGATGCTGTCTACATCAAGGCCCAGTTCGGCCAGGGCCTTGCGGGTGTTGTCCATGATGCCCAGGTTGAGCAGGTTGTGGGCCAACTGCGGCCCGGGCAGGTATTCCGCGGACAGGTAGCAGACCGTGCGGCAGTTGTTCTGCTTGTAGGTCTGCACCGTGTCCAGCCAGCGTTTCAGCAAGCGATCACGCAGGGTATAGGCGAGCGCGTTGTAGCGATCCTGGGCGGTGGCCACCGCCGGAGAGCGCCCCTGGATGTAGTACAGGTTGTCGAGAAAGGCCTGACGGATGGCCGCAACGGACAGGCCGGTACGGGTAGGTTCTGCTGGCGGCAGGATCTGCTCCAGGCTGCTCTCGCGTTTGTTCATGGGTTCTCCTGTTTGGCAGTCAACTCGGCCAGGTCCAGCCATCCGCCTCCGATAGATCAATGCCGTGTTCGTAAGCATTTTGACGGCACAGGTGAAGGATAGGCAACAGAACGCCGTCGCGGGTGGGATTGAGGAACTTGCTGGAATGCCGGGAGGTGGCCAGCGCGGTTTCCGACTCACCGTCCCCCACCATCACAGTGACGATCAGATCGGGATTGCCGTATGCCGCACCAAACGCATGGGAGATCGAGTGGCCCAGCTTGCCGCCCTCGTGGATCGAACCCGGCGTTTCTGGCGTGCAATGGCTGCCGATGCCGCCGGGAAAGAAGAACTCCTTGAAGAACTGGCGCAGACCCTCCTCGTTCTCACTGTCGGCGCGCGCCTCGTTGAAACCAGGCGCGGCGTATCGGCCCACGGCAAGGCGGCCTTGGAAGCTCCATTAGCAGCTCAGAACCGGACGTTGTCGATGCGGCATTCGGCACGCCTGAAGGATCTGCTCAGAAGATCTCGCCAAGGCGCCCAGGACAGGTTGACTAGTGCCGAACCAATAAATCCCGAACTGGGTTGAATCCATAGGTGTCGTCCGGTGCCCGATCTTCCTCGGCCTCCTTCAGTTCTTCGAAATCGACCGCGTGGTTCCAATAGATGTTCCAGCCACG
Source organism: uncultured beta proteobacterium (assembly GCA_963746955.1). Taxonomy (GTDB): domain Bacteria; phylum Pseudomonadota; class Gammaproteobacteria; order Burkholderiales; family Thiobacillaceae; genus DASQBT01. Next base: position 20,553 of record CAVVDR010000029.1, read on the forward strand.
CTGCTGATCTTCGACCACTTCCGGATGTTCCTTCAGATAGCGGTTCATGAAAACCGTGAAATCGGAAACGTAGCCCTTTTCCATCTCTAGCCTCCTAATATTGCTAGTGACGCAAACCAGCGCTCTTTGGCAAGTCTGCGCAGTGTTTCAACCTCTTCTTTGAACGCGATCAGTACTGATCAGCCAGCCATCCATCCAGGAGAACGCACGCCTCCAGGGTAGGTGTGCTGGAGTCTTTGCCCAGCATGGAACTGTGGCAGAGATACTGATTGCCGTGACTATCCGACAGGTTGCGGAGGGGCATCTCGCCCAGGGTTTCATAGCCGCGCGCGTCCATCATGACGAACCGGTAGTCATCACCCACGCTGATCTCCAGCCTGCCGCCATTGCCGGCTCCGTATTTTTCCCACCAGGTATCAGGATTCGCGCCGTCGTAGTAGGCAGGCATGGCGCTGTTGTATTGATGCCACGACATGATGGTGGGATCCTGCATCTGGTTTTCCCTGGCAATGCCTTTGGCGAGGATGCTGGCACTTTGAAAATTGAGGGCACTCCCTTGATGATCGATATGGACGTTTCGCATGGTGTTTCCTTTGCGTAATGGGTACCACATTGCAGGTGGCGGCAGATTTGCCGGTTGCCATAATCTTATTTATACACCCATATCCGACTAAAGTAGTCGAGTATGTTGCTTGGCGGATTTTGTCCCCATGATGGCGTGGCGGTTGTCACAATGAACAAGAGCATTACGAAGCACGGAAACGGCTTCCCTTCCATTTTTTCGCCCAAGACGAGAAATGCCCAAATTACCCAACACACTGCATTGCTGGCAAACCGAGGAATTTGCATCGAGCTTGCAGGCCGAGATCGCGAATCTCGATTCAGGCACCCTGCCACTGGATCAGGGTGTCAATCAAGGCGGATACGTCGATGACAGGAACGTGACGATCACCCTCTTGCACTGTATTGAGGACATCGCTTCCATCCGGGCGAAGGTGGGCGTGTTCTTTACCGAAATCATCGTGAGTTGCGGTTGCGGTGACGAACCCATGCCGACGAATGCCTATTGTGAAATGCAGGTCAGCATCGACAAGGCGACTTCTGAAGCCGCATTCACCCCGATCGCGCAGTGACGGATGCAAGCATCGTGATTTCGACCAACGGGACCCGGTTTCCACCAGCGTCCGGCGAGGCAAACGCCGCTCAGGCGGGCAGTGCGATTTGCTGGTCGGTGCTGAACTGGTAATCGCGGAACACGTGCTCTGCACTCAGCACCTGATAGCTTCCATCCGGCAGGCGCAGGGTGGTGTCCTTGAGGCGGTAGACATAGTGGCCGCAGGTCCAGATGTCGAAGTTGCGCATATGGGTGCACAGGCAGGTCTTGTCTTTGACTGATAGCTTCTTCGCCTCCGGATGCAGGGCGACTTCTCGGTTGTACGCATCAATGTATGCACAGTTGCCAATGGCGTCGAGCAGGTAGCCGTAGGCTTCGCAGTTGGGGCGGATGCCCGAACCAATCCCGGGGCTGCGCTTGAGCATGCGCATCGGGTAACCAGTCGGCGACACGGTGTTGATCTCGATGTCGTCTTCAGTGGCCCTGAAATATTCCTGCTTGACCTTGTCCGGCAGACCGCACTCGCGCGTGACAGTGAAGCGCGTCGCCACCTGCACGGCGGCTGCGCCCAGTTCGAGGTAAGCGGTGGCGTCGCTGCCGGTGAAGACACCGCCGGCGGCAATCACCGGGATCTCGAGATGCTCGGTCTTCAGGTACGTCAGCACTTCGCCGACGATGGCGTGCAAGTCGTACTTCGCCCAGTCCATGCCGAAGCCGAGGTGGCCGCCGGCAAGCGGCCCTTCGACCACGACGTAGTCTGGCAGGCGCCGCAGTTTGGCATTCTTGCGCAGGAACATCGCCAGCGCGCGCAACGAGGAAACGATGATACCGAGCTTGGCGTCGCGGAAGCGCGGATGATCTTCGATAAGCGCGAACGACCCCAGGTGCAGGCCGGCGCTGAGAGTAATGCCGTCGATACCGGCATCGAGCGCGGCGCTCAAGCGCATGCGCAACGTATTGCGCGGCGAGTTCATGGTGAGCTTTTCCATGCAGTTGATGAAGATCATGCCGTTGCCGCGCTTGGCCTCCATGGTCCGCCCCACATGATTGCGCGTGGCTTCCTCGAGTACCTCGAGCTTGAAGTGCACGGAAGACTTGTCGCTGCTGGCAACGTTGTGTTTGTACTGCTTGAGCTTGTCGCTGACAAAACGGGTGTCAAAGCGCCGGTCGGATACAGTCTGCACCATGGCGTCGGAGATATGGCCGATGCCACCGAGGCGCGCGACTTCGAGCGCCAGCTCGGCACTTGAGATATCCACCCCCATGCCGCCGACGACGATCGGCACCAGTTCCCATTTCCCGAAGCGCAGGCGGAAATCATCCACGCGTTTCATTCTCATCCTTTGCTTTCCGTTTGCAGGCTTCGTCACCGTTTGAGCGTCTGGCACAATTCTTGATCGCCCTGGCCAGCGCCTTCGTGTTCTCATGAAGTAACTTGTCTAATCCGATTCAATGCTCAGTGCAGAATTGTACTCATACGCCACCCGGATGACACCGGGAAGATCCGGATCGCCTTAGTAAATTCGCTGCTTGTTCTATGCATGCGAGCAAATCAGGTCAGGCCTTCCGCCATGCCACAGGCAGCGCCGCGTGGCGGAAATATTTTTGCCTGCAGCAGCAAGGGCGAAAGGCCGGCTTGCATGCACGCACCACGATCCAGACTGGTACTGATTTGTTTCACCAGGACTTGTTTCCTGCATTCCGCGCAATCACGGCGTACCCTCAGTTGAATTGGGAGCGCGAATCCGGATAGCGTCGCTTCCGTCCGCCTGAATCGTGCTCATTGCGGTCCTCCGTCGATCTCGCGTGATGCAAGTCACCTCACAACGTGAGGTACAGTATCACGATAAAGCCACCTGAAACTCACCTTGACAAGTCCACAACATGTTGTATGGTTACTAACCAGATACACCAAATATTGATAAACAAGGAGACGGTGATGGACGGAGCAGTCGCTATGCTGCCGCGAGAGGTGGTCAAGCGCGACGGGCGGAGGGCCGGATTCGACGCCGGCAAGATCCGCTCGGCCATGTTGCGCGCCGGACAGGCCGCAGGCGAATTTGGCGAAGCCGAAGCTGATCTGCTGACAGCCCAGGCGGTCAAAGTGCTGATACACAAATTCCGCGGAGTGCCCCCCGGCATAGAGAGCATCCAGGATGTGGTGGAACAGTGCCTGATTGCGGCCAATCACCTGAAGACGGCGCGCGCCTACATCGTCTATCGCGAGACCCACAAGAAACTGCGCGAAGACCGCAAGACAGTGGTGCACGTGGAAGCCTCGATCAACGAATACCTCTCGCGTCAGGACTGGCGCGTCAATGCCAATGCCAACCAGGGCTACTCGCTGGGCGGGCTGATCCTCAATGTCTCGGGAAAAGTTGTCGCCAACTACTGGCTCAATCATGTCTACCCGCCCGAGCTGGGCGAGGCGCATCGTGAAGGCGCGCTCCACATCCACGATCTCGACATGCTGGCCGGTTATTGCGCCGGCTGGTCATTGCGCACCCTGCTGCACGAAGGGCTCAACGGCGTGCCGGGCAAGGTGGAAGCAGGGCCGCCGAAGCACATGTCGAGCGCGGTCGGCCAGATCGTCAACTTCCTCGGCACGCTGCAGAACGAATGGGCCGGCGCTCAGGCATTTTCCTCCTTCGACACCTACATGGCGCCCTTTATCCGCAAGGACGCGATGAGTTATGAGCAGGTGAAGCAGTGCATCCAGGAACTCATCTACAACCTCAACGTGCCGTCGCGTTGGGGTACACAGACACCGTTCACCAATCTGACCTTCGACTGGACCTGCCCGGAGGATTTGCGCGAGCAGGTGCCCGTCATCGGTGGCGTCGAGACGCCATTCACCTACGGCGAATTGCAGGCTGAGATGGACATGATCAACCGCGCCTACATCGAGGTGATGACCACCGGCGACGCCAAAGGCCGGGTTTTCACCTTTCCCATCCCGACCTACAACATGACGCCGGATTTCCCCTGGGAGTCGGCAAACGCGGACCGGCTGTTTGCCATGACCGCGCGCTACGGGTTGCCCTACTTCCAGAACTTCATCAACTCCGAGATGGAACCCAAGCATATCCGTTCCATGTGCTGCCGCCTGCAACTCGATCTGCGCGAATTGCTCAAGCGTGGCAACGGCCTGTTCGGCTCGGCCGAGCAGACCGGCTCGGTCGGGGTGGTGACGGTCAACTGCGCGCGCTTGGGCTATGAATACAAGGGCGACGAGGCCGGACTGCTCGGTCGCCTCGATGCGCTCCTCGACATGGCGCGCAACGGCCTGGAGATCAAGCGCAAGGAAATCCAGCGTCTGATGGACAACGGCCTGTTTCCCTACACCAGGCGATATCTTGGCACCCTGCGCAACCACTTTTCCACCATCGGTGTGAATGGCGTCAACGAGATGATCCGCAACTTCACCGCCGACGAACATGACATCTCCACCGAATGGGGCCACGCCTCTGCGGTGCGGCTGCTGGACCACATTCGCACCCGCATTGCCACTTTTCAGGAAGAGACTGGCCACATGTACAACCTGGAGGCCACGCCGGCCGAAGGCACCACCTACCGCTTCGCCAAGGAAGACTGCAAGCGCTACCCGGACATCCTCCAGGCCGGCACCCGGGATGCGCCCTATTACACCAACTCGACGCAGCTTCCGGTGGGCTACGCCGACGATGCGTTTGAAGTCCTGGAGCGGCAGGATGAATTGCAGCGCAAGTACACCGGCGGCACGGTGCTGCACCTTTACATGGCGGAACATATCTCCTCAGCAGACGCCTGCAGAAACCTGGTGCGCCGGGCGCTAACGCGCTTCGGTTTGCCCTACATCACGGTAACGCCTACCTTCTCGATTTGCCCGAAACATGGCTACCTCGCTGGCGAGCACGAGTTCTGCCCGCGCTGCGACGAGGAAGCCCTGGCCCGCAAGAGCGCTGCTGCTGCCTAATCTCAACCAAAGGAGACCCGCATGAACGACATGACCCTTCCATTCGCCCTTGAAAACACTCTCGCCCGCAAGGATGAAGAACGCACCCGATGCGAGGTGTGGACCCGCGTCATGGGTTACCACCGCCCGGTGACCAGCTTCAACAGGGGCAAGCAGAGTGAGCATAGGGAACGTCGCTTCTTCGTCGAGGGCCGAAGCAATCTGGAGTAAGTCGCTCATGCTCAGGATCGGCGGCTTCACGCCGCTTTCCACGACTGATTGGCCCGGCATGCTGGCCGCAGTGGTATTTTGCCAGGGCTGCCCGTGGCGCTGCCGCTATTGCCACAATCCCGAACTTATTCCGGCGCAGGGCAAGAGCGAGGTTCGCTGGGAATCCATTCTTGGCTTGCTCCAGCGCCGCCACGGCCTGCTTGACGCGGTCGTGTTTTCCGGAGGTGAGCCGACGCTGCAGGCGGGCCTGTTAAATGCCATAGCTGAAGTGCGCGAACTGGGCTTCAGGATCGGCCTGCACACCGGCGGAATGTATCCGCAGCGCCTGGCGACAATCCTGCCGCTGCTCGACTGGGTGGGCCTGGATGTGAAAGCGCCCTTTTCAGACTATGCTCGCATCACCGGCGCGCGAGGCAGCGGTGAACGCGCGCTCGCCTCGCTCGATCTGCTTCTGCAGTCAGGCGTCGAGCATGAAATCCGCACCACCGTGCATCCAGCCCTGCTTGATGACGAAACTGTCCGCAGCCTGGCGGGTGACCTGGCTGAGCGAGGCGTACAGCACTATGTCATCCAGGCATTCCGCAGCCAGGGTTGCCAGGACGCATCCCTGAATCGCACCATATCGCGCACGACCCGGCTGGCATCCGTGGGGCAAGAGATTGCCCGAAAGTTCGAACATTTTGTCGTGTGCGACTATTGAGAAACATCTGAAACACCCGTCATTGCGGGGCGCTTGGCACCGTGGCGATCCAGCGATCCCAGGTTGATCTTTTACCGTTCAAAGTGTCTGGTTCTCAAATCCCCACCAACGCCACGCCCCCCGCCTTCTCCGCCGGCGTGGTCGTCGTTCGCCGAGAAGATGATAGCTGGCGGCTGCTGGTGCTTCGCGCCTGGCGTAACTGGGATTTTCCCAAAGGCCGGGTCGAGCCGAACGAGACACCGCTGGAAGCAGCGATCCGCGAAACGGCGGAAGAGTCCTCGATCACCGATGCGGTCTTTCGCTGGGGCGAAGTATTCTGCGAAACGGCACCCTACGGCCAGGGAAAGGTTGCCCGCTACTACCTGGCCGAGACTCAGCAAGAAAATGTCACTCTGCCAGTCTCGCCGGAACTCGGGCACCCGGAACATCACGAATGGCGCTGGGTAAATTTTGACAAAGCTGAAAAGATGCTGCCGCCGCGCCTGCAGCCCATTCTGGCGTGGGCGAGGAAAATACTTCAGCCATGAATGCAGACTTCCATCCTGGCAGCGCACTGAAAGACCTGTCTTGAAACGGGCGATTCGCGTGCCCGCCGACGTGTTCCGGTCAAAATGATGGGGTCACGGGAGCGGGACGGAAAGATAAAACCCCGTGGTATTGATGATGCCCAGGCTTTTGATTCTCGGGTACTGGATGAAGTTGAGCGTCACCTTGGAGACCTGCCAGGTGAGCAAAGGCACCGGGGCAACGAATGCCTTGCCGTCGTTGTAGGTCTCACTCTGCATAAGGGCAATACCCAGGCCAAGATGAATATTGTCGGTTAGCTTAAGTCCCTTGCAGCCGAGAGCAGCGTAGTAACTGGTGTTGGCACCTGAATCACTGTAGATACCGCCTTCGGCGAACGGGGTAGCGCACCACTTATGCGCAGCCAGTTCGTAGCGCAGGCCTAGGCCGGGGTTTGTCTCATGTTCGGTGTGAAGTCTTCGGGCCTCCGCCCGATCCCAATGATGCGAGAGCCCAAAGATGTTGAGTTCAAGTGCGCTATCAGCGTGGGCAGTGAGTGAAGTGAACGCGACGATGATAATAGCGAAACGCATGCCGGGTGTCCTCTCGGTGAATTGGTTGAAATGAACCTTTGCAACGCCGCCAAGACCGCGGCAGTGAATGATAGCCGCGCATTCCGCGCTCGTCATCTTCGATCTTTGCCGGAAACAATCGGGTCCATTACGTCGGTATTATCGCTGAGTGGTTCCCCCGTAGCCTGGGGCGGGAGCACTCATTCGCTGAGCCTGTCAGCAGACGGTCGCCGACCCCGCTCTCTGTTCATGCCTGCCCGTCTCCTCTGGTCGAGACGCGCCAGTTCGCGGAGAGTTGGTGAATGGCTGGTCTGGGCCGATTCTGTTGAAATACTCCCGTCTATTTCGAATTAGAGGATGGTAAAATTGCACGTGTCGAATGAGTGGAGAGCCTTGATATGATGGGGTTTCAGACCGATAGCCAAGAACGCCTTTTCTACTCCTTCAAGCTCGAAGACCACATTCCCCAGAATCACCTTCTCCGTGGCATTGATCGGTATCTTGATCTAAGCAGCCTCCGCGAGCATCTCACCGATCACTACAGTCACACCGGCCGCCCCTCCATTGATCCGGAGCTGATGATTCGGATGCTGGTCATTGGCTACAGCTTTGGCATCCGTTCCGAGCGACGGTTGTGCGAAGAGGTCCATCTGAATCTGGCCTATCGCTGGTTCTGCCGCCTGGGACTGGAAGACAAGGTGGCGGATCATTCCACCTTCTCCAAGAACCGACATGGCCGGTTTCGTGACAGCGGTGCGTTTCGGCACCTGTTCGAGACGGTATTGCGACGCTGTATGGAAGAAGGCCTGGTGCGAGGCGAGGGATTCGCCACGGACGCCAGCGTCATCAAGGCCGATGCACAGCGTCAGCGTGCGGTCCCAGGTAAAGAAACGATTGACTGGGGCAATCCCGATGAAGCGACACGCCCTGTCAGGGAGTACCTGGCCGCACTGGAAGAAGCGAATCCATCCGATGACCCGCCGAAGTCGATTTCGCTGACCGACCCCGCGTCGAGTTGGACGGCCGCGCACGGGCCGGCTTATTTCGCTTACTGCACCAATTATCTGATTGATCTGAACGCCGGCATTATTGTTGACGTCGAAGCCTCTGCGGTGAACAAGATGGCGGAAGCCGAGGCAACCCGGATCATGATCGATCGGGTCGAGGAGCGATTCGACCTCAAGCCCAACCGCCTGGTGGGGGACACCAACTATGGGTCGGCTGCCATGGTGGGCTGGCTGGTTGAAGAGAAACAGATCGAACCGCATGTGCCTGTGGTCGACAAGTCGGAACGTGATGACGGCACCTTCTCGCGCAGTGACTTTCAGTGGGATGAAACGGCCAATGAATACCGGTGTCCTGCGGGCCACGTGCTACGCAGCAACTGGCGTCCATTCACGAATCCGCGCACGCATGTTACGAAGGCCGACACCATTATCTATCGCTCAAGCCAGTCAGACTGCGAAGCCTGTGCGATGAAAGCCGATTGTTGTCCGACTACCCCAAGGCGCAACGTCCCTCGCAGCATCCATGAGCCTGCACGCGACGTGGCACGCGCAATCGCGAAGACCGATGCCTACAGACAGTCTCGCAACGATCGCAAAAAGGTTGAGATGTTGTTTGCCCACCTCAAGCGCATCCTGAAATTCGATAAGCTTCGACTACGAGGTCCAAGCGGTGTGCAGGATGAGTTTCTGCTGGCCGCAACGGCACAGAATTTGAGGCGAATGGCCAAATGGCTCACCCCGGTAGCACCGGAAGCAGTGCCAATACTTGCATAAGGGCAGTTCGGAACAATAAGACCAATCAATTCCATCCGAAATCTCTGCCCAAAACGAATCGATGATCAGACATCAACAATTAGCCGCGTGGCAGCACAAAAATAAAAGCGAGTTTTTCAACACAATCGGCCGCTAGACTGCCTGCGGGAACGTGAACACATTCTCCGGATCGACAGCCTTCTTCACGCGCGCCAGCTTGAACAGATTATCGGCGTAGTAGGAGCGCCGCCAGTCCTTGAGCGACGGGTCGGCGAAGTTCTGATAAGCGCCGCCGCCGACCAGCGGCAGCATCGCGCCGTAGAATTCATTTTGCCACTCATGGTTCGCGCGGATCAGCGCTTCGTTGCGATTGTCCTGTTGCGTCCAGTACAGGCCCACGACCAGCAGCCACTCGCTGTTGCGATGTACGAAGGCCGTCGCGGTTGGCGAAAGGGTGTTCACCTCGCCGCCGGTCTGGAAGAAGCGCAGGTCGCCGTATTCCGAGGTGCCCGGCCATGCGCGCAGGTGCTTGAAGCTTGTCGCCAGCGCATCGCTTCCGAACGGCTTGTTCACGAATGCCGAGCGCTCCTGAAAGTAGACCGGATTCTGGTTCTCGCTCAGAAAATCCTGCCCCTTCCAATAGCTCATCTCCCGTATCTCTTCGCCAGAGGGCATCGCCAGCTTGTAGCAGGGATCCAGCAGCGCGCGCAGGTCCTGCGGCGTGGCGCTCCTGAACTGGCCGAGCAGATCCACGGTGACGTCCTTGCCGGCCCTGCGCTGTTCAGGAGACGCGGCCTGCAGCGAAATGCGCGAACCCAGTGCGAGCGGCGCCTTTCCGAGCGTTTCCATCAATGCGGAGGCGACGGCCTCGGCATTCGCATTCCAGATGATGTGGAAAATCGTCACGCGATCGACCGCGAAGGTCTTCAGTTTGAAGGACGTGTTGATGCCGAAATTCCCGCCGCCCCCGCCACGACACGCCCAGAACAGGTCGGGATTCTGGTGAGGCTTGTCGCCGAGTATGAGCAGCTTTCCGTCCGCCGTGACCATCTCGGATTCCAGCATCGAATCGCTGGCGATGCCGCGTTCGCGCATGTTGAAGCCGATGCCGCCGCCAAGCAGAAAGCCCGCCGCGCCGACGCTGGGACAGCGGCCATGGGTGATGGCGAGGTTCTCGACACGCAACGCGTCGTAGAAAGCAGAATTCAGCGCACCTCCCTCGACGCTCACCACGCCCGTGCTACGGTCGAATGTTGCGCCGCCCATCAGCGTTGTCTCGATCATGAGTCCGTTCGTCGTGGAGTAGCCGGCGTAGGAATGTCCCCCCGAGCGAGCGACGAGCGGCACCTGATGTTCGCGCGCCCACAGGATGGCTTGGGAGACATCGCCGGCATTGCGACAGCGCGCGATCCCCTGGGGCATTGTTCCCGCATAGCGCAGATTGTTGGGCATCGCAATCCAGGCGAACGCTTCGTCCCAGGGACGCAGCACCGGACCCGAGACGCGGTGTCGCAATTCGCGCCAGGCGCGTTCGCGAATGACCGAACGGGCATCCGCCTTATGCCGCCCGTAGAACGCGTTGCCATACTCCGGGATAACAGCGCTGATCGCTGCGGCGGCTGCCGCAGTCAGGAAAGATCGCCTGCTAAATGACTGAATGTATTTCCCGGCCGCCATCTATTACTCCGCCTCAATCAACGGAGCACAAGTATAGAGAAGTACCGACTTGTGTCCGTAGATCATTCTGTGCTTTCCAATGTTGGACGGTCCGCCGCGGTTGACTAGAAGTGGTCATCACTCTGGGTGCTTTGAATGGCAGGAAAGGCCGATGGCCAGACCATCACGCCGCTTACCCTAATAATCTGCTTCAGGCCGAAGGAATTCGTTCCTGCCAAGCTTCTATACTAAGACCCCGCCTTATCATCCCCCCGCTGTCCATAGTGCTTGAAGCACTGCAGCACTTCGTCGATTTCCGCGTCACTAAGCAACACCGGCTTGCCCATCAGCTTCGCCCGCCAGTATTGCGCGCAAAGCTCCTCCACTTCCACTGCCAGCGCCAGGCCGGCGTCGAGGCTGACGCCGACTGCAACCAGACCGTGATTGGCCATGAGGCAGGCGCGGCGGTCTTGCAGCGCGGTCAGCACCGCATCTGACAATGCCTGGGTGCCGAAGGTGGCATAGTCCGCACAGCGGATGTCCTTGCCGCCTGCAGCAGCAACCATGTAGTGGAAGGCGGGAACGCCCTGGCGCAGGCAGGACAGGCTGACGGCGTGGGGCGAATGCGCGTGAACGATGGCATGAACTTCCGGCCGCGCGCGATAGATGTCGCGGTGGATGCGCCATTCGCTGGAGGGCTTGAGATTGCCGGTCGACTGCCCGTCCATGCGCACATTTACCAACTGGCCGGGCTCCAACGTCTGGTTGGGCAGACCGCTGGGCGTGATGAGAAAGCCGTCGCGCAGCCGCACGCTGACATTGCCGGAAGAACCCTTGTTAAGGCCGTGGCTGACTGTCTGCCGGGCAGTCTCTGCCAGGGTGGCGCGAAGCTCGGACTCGTTCATGGCCTCCTGCTTATGCAGTCCAGCGGGCACCAGACCGGACATCGGAATAGCGCTGGGACAGGCCCTCGGTTGTGGCCGGGCAAACACCGAGCTCGGTGATCAGCCCGGTGATGAAGCGTGCGGGGGTGATGTCGAAAGCGGGGTTGGCCGCGTCGCTTTGCGCGGGCGTGAGGCGAACGCTCATCACGCGGCCATCCTCGGCCAGGCCCGGAATATGGGTGACTTCAGAGGCGGCACGTTGCTCGATGGGAATGCCGGCTCCATCCGCGGTCCGCCAGCCGATGGTGGGGCCGGGAACCGCCACGTAGAACGGCACATCGTTGTCTTTGGCGGCAAGCGCCTTGAGATAGGTGCCGATCTTGTTCGCTACGTCGCCGTTGGCTGCTGCGCGGTCTGCGCCGACGATGACCAGATCGACCTGGCCGCGCTGCATGAGATGGCCGGCCGCGTTGTCGGCGACGACCGTGTGCGGCACGCCGTGCTGCGCGAGTTCCCATGCGGTGAGCGCGGCCCCCTGGTTGCGCGGTCGCGTCTCGCTGACCCACACGTGCAGCGGAATGCCGGCTTCGAATGCGGCGTAAACCGGGGCCAGCGCAGTACCCCAGTCCACCGTGGCCAGCCACCCTGCGTTGCAATGGGTCATGACGTTGACGGCACCCGGCCGCTGGTCGCTACGCTGCTTGATGAGTTCCATGCCATGACGACCGATGGACTGGTTGACCATCACATCCTCGTCGCACAGTGCGGCTGCCTCGTCCCAGGCGGCGTCTCGACGCTGACCTGCCGGGAGCGGCGCAAGACGGTGCTGCATGCGCTCGAGTGCCCAGCGCAGGTTCACTGCCGTGGGCCGGGTGGAAAGTAGCCATTCGCAGGCCGATTGCAGACGGCTTTCGGACCCATCCGCTGTAAGGGCCAGGGCAACGCCATAGGCTGCTGTGGCGCCGATCAGAGGCGCGCCCCGGACGCGCATCACGGAGATGGCTTCAGCCGCGTCCTCCAGCGTGTGCAGCGTGCGGAATTCCAGACGATGCGGCAGCAGCGTCTGGTCGATGATCTCCACACTGCGGTGGTCGGGCAGCGGGCGTATGGTTCGTGTGGGCGCGCCATGAATGTTCATGCCAAATCCGAAAACCGACGATTAAGGTCAGCCATTCCAACGCCGCGTGTCTGGCGCCAAGCGGCAATTCAGGCTTGATAACGACTAATCCCATCCTTGCGTCGTGTGTTTGTACCATACATGATGGTCTATAAAGGAACCATACAACAGTTTCGGACTTGCAACCGAAAGGAGTGAGTTATGGAATCCACGAGCCGTGGCGCCGCCGTCAATCAACTCGATGCCACAAACTACGTTGCCACCGACCCTCTGCCGCGTGATCGGACCCAGAGTTTGCGCCTGCACGAACCAAGCCAGATGCTGACCTACATCGATCCCATCACCGGAAACGGAATCGACGACCTCTCCGGCCATCCCTTCATCGTGGACGGTAACGTCACGATGTACTTCGAATCCGAGAAGACCCGCCAGGCCTACCTGGATACTCCGATCGATCATCCTTTCCATCTGGCCGACAACCCGACCGACGAGGGCTACGACGAGGGCTGAAACGTAGTCTGACGGCGGGCAGCGCGAAGTACGGTGCTCAGGCCTTCAAGTCTTCCAGCAGGCTGGAAAGGTCGTCGGCGTGTTCTTCTTCCATGGCCAGGATACCTTCCAGCATGCGCCGGGTCGTCACATCCTTGTCGCCCATATAGCGGATCATCTCGCCGTAGCTGTCAATGGCGATGCGCTCGGCGACGAGGTCTTCCTTGATCATGCTTACCAGATCGTCACCTTCCACATATTCCGCATGCGATCGCGTGGCCAGACCCTCCGGGCTGAAGTTCGGCTCGCCCTTGAGCTGAACGATGCGGGCCGCAATCTGGTCCGCATGCTGCTGCTCCTCGTTGGCATGCTGGAGAAATTCCTGCGCCACGGCATCCGCGTTGATGCCGCCGGCCATGAAATAGTGGCGCTTGTAGCGCAGGATGCAGATCAGCTCGGTGGCCAGAGCCTCGTTCAACAGCTTGATGACAGTTCCCCGGTCAGCCAGGTAGCCGGCGGTCACCGCCCCTTGTTCGATGTGCTTGCGCGCTCTGGCACGAAGCGTCTTGATGTCGGTTAGGAATACCTGTGCCTTTTGCTTTGCAGTTCTTGCCATGACTTTCTCCTGATTTAGCGGCCCCAGATCCACGCCGAGGCCGACAAGCCCAACACAATGAATACGGCCAACTTGTTAACTTGCTGCCAGATGCCATGCATGTGTTCATCGGCCCGAGCCGACGCACCGTCGATCCCCAATCCCAGCCTGGAAAGCGCCCACGATAGCAAAAAGGGGCCTCGCCGATTGCGGAAAGTCACCAGGCACGCGGGGGTTGCCTGGTTTGCGCCTTGCCGCTTGCGCGATTTGTGGGTATTGCAGAGTTTGGTCCTCATGATCATCACCTTATGTTTAGTCCATTATTCTTCGTGACGCGAGAAATGGGCTGATTCGTCGGGCAGCCTTCCCACTCACGTCGTCCCAGTTCTTGCCGAGGCCCTCGGCCACGCGACGGCCGTAGTCCGGATCGGCCTTGTAGAAATGTCCAGTCCGACGCATCTGGATATCGCGCGGGACCTGCTCGAGGGCGGCAATGAGGTTGTTAACCAGCCGGGTCTTATGGTTTGCACCCATCATTCGATAGCGTGCACCAGGCTGGCTCTGATAGTCGTCATCCATGCGATGGTCATGGCGGCTTGCGTCGCCCGATATCCGCAGCGGCGGCTCCCTATAACTCGCGTCATCCACCGGCCCGCCGGATGAGTTGGGCTGGTAATTGGGCGCGCCGCCAAAGTTGCCGTCGAAGCGCATGTGGCCGTCTCGATGGTAATGCATCGCCGGGCAGCGCGGCTTGTTGACCGGCAGCGCGCCGTAATTGATGCCGATGCGGTAGCGGTGCGCATCCGGATACGACATTAGCCGGGCCTGCAACAGCTCGTCCGGTGAAGCCCCTATGCCACGCGGCATGTTGCTTGGCGCGAACGCCGCCTGTAAGAGCCCTCCGGGGCCAAGCCTCGCCATCAGGCGAGGTCGAAGCGATCCAGATTCATCACCTTGGTCCAGGCCGTCATAAAGTCGTGTACGAATCTTCCCTGCGCATCCGAACATCCGTAGGCTTCCGCGATGGCCCGGAGTTGGGAGTTGGAACCAAAGACCAGATCTACACGGGTGCCGGTCCATTTGACTTCGCCGGTCTCGCGGTCACGTCCCTCGAACACGTCATCGGCATCCGAAACGGGTTTCCATACCGTGCCCATGTCGAGCAGGTTGACGAAGAAGTCGTTGCTGAGCACGCTGGGCCGCTTGGTAAAGACCCCGTGCTTGGACTGGCCGACATTCGCGTTCAGCGCGCGCATGCCCCCGATCAGCACGGTCATTTCCGGCGCAGTGAGCGTCAGCAGTTGAGCCTTGTCGAGCAACAGTTCCTCGGCCGAGACGGAGTACTTGCCCTTCTGGTAGTTACGGAAGGCATCGGCAATCGGTTCGAGCACGCCAAAGGATTCGGCGTCGGTCTGTTCCTGCGAGGCGTCCATGCGGCCCGGCGTGAATGGTACCGTCACGGCATGGCCTGCTTTCCTGGCCGCATCTTCGACACCGGCGCAGCCGGCCAGCACGATCAGATCGGCCATCGAGACCCTCTTGCCAGTAGCGTTGAACTCACGCTGGATGGTTTCGAGCTCGCCAAGCACCTTGGCCAGTAGTGTCGGCTGGTTGGCTGCCCAGTCCTTCTGCGGCGCGAGGCGGATGCGCGCGCCGTTGGCGCCGCCACGCTTGTCCGAACCGCGGAACGTGGACGCCGAAGCCCAGGCGGTCGAAACCAGATCCGCAACGCTCAGCCCGGATGCCAGCACCTTGGCCTTAAGGTCGGCCACGTCCGCGTCGTTTACCAGTTCGTGATTGACGGCCGGGATCGGGTCTTGCCAGATCAGGTCTTCCACAGGCACTTCGGGGCCGAGATAACGCGACTTCGGCCCCATGTCGCGGTGGGTCAGCTTGAACCAGGCGCGGGCGAAGGCGTCGGCGAATTCTTCCGGGTTCTGGTGGAAGCGCCGTGCAATCGGCTCGTAGATCGGATCCATGCGCATCGCCATGTCCGCGGCGGTCATGATGATCTGGACCCGCTTCGAGGCATCGTTGGCGGCCGGCGCCTGGTTTCTGTCGGCCTCCCGCTTGGGCGTCCACTGCCAGGCGCCCGCCGGGCTTTTCTCCACGACCCACTCGTTGCCGAACAGCATGTCGAGATAGCTCATGTCCCATTGGATCGGGGTCGGCGTCCACGAGCCTTCCAGACCGCTGGCGATCTGGTCGCCACCCTTGCCGCTCTTGAAGCTGCTCTTCCAGCCCAGGCCCATCTGCTCCATGGACGCGGCTTCGGGTTCCGGCCCCACGTGCGTGGCCGAACCGGCGCCGTGGCATTTGCCGAAGGTGTGGCCGCCGCAGGTGAGCACCACGGTTTCATAGTCGTTCATGGCCATGCGTGCGAAGGTCTCGCGCACGTCACGGCCGGACGCGACTGGATCCGGGTTGCCGCCCGGGCCTTCCGGATTGACGTAGATCAGGCCCATCTGCACAGCAGCGAGCGGATTTTCCAGGTAGCGTTCGCCCGAATAGCGCGCCTTGTCGTCCAGCCACTTTTCTTCATTGCCCCAGTAGACGTCGATCTCCGGCGCCCAGATGTCCTCGCGACCGCCGCCGAAGCCGAAAGTCTTGAAACCCATCGACTCCATCGCGACGTTGCCCGCGAGAATGATGAGGTCCGCCCAGGAGATTTTCCTGCCGTACTTCTGCTTAATCGGCCACAACAGCCTGCGCGCTTTGTCGAGGTTGACGTTGTCCGGCCAGCTGTTGAGGGGGGCGAAACGCTGGTTGCCGTGGCCCGCACCGCCGCGGCCGTCGCCGGTGCGGTAGGTGCCTGCGCTGTGCCAGGCCATGCGGATGAACAAAGGTCCGTAGTGGCCGTAATCCGCCGGCCACCAGTCCTGCGAGTCGGTCATAAGAGCGGTGAGGTCCTTCTTCAGAGCCGCGAGGTCGAGCGTCTTGAATTCCTCGGCGTAATTGAAGCCCTGACCCATCGGGCTGGACTCGGGGGTATGCTGGTGCAGGATTTCGAGGTGCAACTGGTTCGGCCACCACTCGTGGGTCGACTTACCGCTCCCGGCTTTGTGGACAAACGGGCATTTGTTGTCAGACATGGTTAACTCCTCATTGGGTTGGTTGCCAATCCCTTTTGGGATGCTCTTATTTAAGCGCACGATTTAGACTTGGTCTAATATTCATTTCCAAACTCCTCAATAGCTTCAGACTATCCATGACACTGACCGAACTGAAGTATGTGCTTGCCGTCACCCGTGAAAGACATTTTGGGCGTGCTGCGGAGGCCTGTTTCGTGTCGCAGCCGACGCTGTCGGTCGCGATCAAGAAGCTGGAGGATGAACTGGGGATCATCCTGTTCGAGCGTGGCGGCGGGGGTGAGCTTGGCGTCACCCCCGCAGGCGAACGTGTTGCGGAACAGGCCGCCCATATCATCGAACTGGTCGACGGCATCAAGGATCTGGCAGCCGAGGCCAGGGATGATTTACAGGGACCACTGAAGCTCGGCGCCATCTATACCATTGCCCCTTACCTGCTGGCCGAACTCATACCTGAACTGCACAGGCAAGCGCCGCAGATGCCCCTGGTACTGGAAGAGAATTACACGCGGGCGCTGACGGAGAAGCTCAAGAAAGGTGAACTGGATGCCATGATAATCGCCACCCCGGTGGACGAACCGGGGTTGCTGGTCCTGCCACTGTATGAGGAACCCTTCCTGGTCGCGATACCAGCCAACCACGAGTGGAAAAGTAAGAAAACCGTCGCCAGCGCTGACCTTGAAAAGGAAAGTCTGCTCCTGCTCGGCAGCGGCCACTGCTTTCGTGATCAGGTGCTGCGGGCTTGCCCCGCTCTCAACCGCTCGGCGACGAATGGCCTGCAAAAGACGCTGGAGTCCAGTTCGCTGGAAACCATCCGCAACATGGTGGCTTCAGGGATGGGCATCACCGTGCTCCCCTGCACTGCGACCCGGCTGCAGACTGCGTCCGACAGCCTGCTGAGCTATCGGCCCTTCAGCAAGCCAGCACCCAGCAGGATTGTCAGCCTCGTCTGGCGCAAGAGCTTTCCGAGGCCGCGAGCGATTGAGGCCGTGCGACAAGCCGTGCAGGCCGCTAACCTGAACTGCGTCGAGAAAATCCGGCCCGGAACCAAGTAGCTCTGGAGTATCAATTGGCAGAATCCCGCCGGCTTGTTGAAGGGCTTTGTGTTGTCCGGCGGCCTTGCGGCCAAGCGCAGCAGACCGGAGCAGCAGGCGCCGACCTTACTGGCCTGAGGCCTCGCCCATCGGCGCCAGCTTGTACAAACGCATCGCGCGAGACTGACCACGAAGTTTGACCAGGCCCAGATCCTCAGCTCCGGCCGGCTTGCGTGGGATGCAGTCCCACACCTCCCGCGACACCAGGATGGCGGCGTCGTATTCCTTGGTGGCCATTTCGATGCGGGAGGCGAGATTTACCGTCTCGCCGATCAATGTGTATTCCTTGCGCTGGCTAGTGCCGACATTGCCCGTCATGAGCCGGCCTGCATGCAGACCGACGCCGATGCGGGTGGGCGGAATGGCCTTGCTGCGGTTGAGC